>NZ_MUNZ01000104.1 GCF_002001205.1 Hydrogenophaga sp. A37 | reverse complement strand
GGGCTGGGGTGAGGGGCCGCCCCCGCCCCCAGCGCCAGGCCAACGCCCCACACCGAATCTGAGCCTTTGAAAACACAAACCATGTCGTCTTCCTCCTTCTCCAGCCGGGCCCTGCTCATCGGCGCCTTCCTGCTCGGTCTGTTTGCCATCGCCTGGGTGGGCTTCGGCTTCGTCGGCACCCACAGCTGGCTCGCCCTGGGCATGACCGTGGCCATCGCCGCCGCCTACCTGCTGGGTGCGCAAGAAATCCGCCGCTTCCGCAGCGCCAGCCATGGCCTGGCCCAGGCGCTCGCCCACATCCCGCAGCCGCTGGGCAGCCTGGCCGACTGGCTGGCCCGCGTGCCCGCGCCGCTGCAGAACGCCGTGCGCCAGCGCGTCGAGAGCGGGCGCGGCGCACTGCCCGGCCTGTCGCTCACGCCTTACCTCATCGGCCTGCTGGTCATGCTCGGCATGCTCGGCACCTTCCTCGGCATGGTGGTCACCTTCAAGGGCGCCGTGTTCGCGCTCGAAGGCTCTGCCGATCTGGGCGCCATCCGCGGCGCGCTGGCCGCGCCCATCAAGGGCCTGGGCATTTCGTTCGGCACCTCGGTGGCCGGCGTGGCCAGCTCGGCCATGCTGGGCCTCATGTCGGCCATCGCCCGCCGCGAGCGCATGGATGTGGCCCGCGTGCTGGAGCAACACACCGCCGCCGCGCTGCGCCCCTTCACCGCCGCCTTCATCGCCGCCGAGAACCGCGACCACACCTTCGCCGCCCTGCAGCGCCAGGCCGACGCGCTGCCCCAGGTCGTCACGCAGTTGCAGGCGCTCATGGAGCAGGTCGAGCGCCGCCACCAGCAGCTGGATGAACAGCTCACCGCCCGACAAGACCAGTTCCATCGCGAAGCCGCCGCCGCCTACACCGGCCTCGGCCAGTCGGTGGCGCAGACGCTCAATGACAGCCTGTCGTCCAGCGCCCGCGTGGCCAGCGACAGCATCAAGCCCGTGGTGGAAAACGCCATGGCCGCCATCGCTCAAGAAAGCGCCCGCCTGCACGAGCGCGTGAGCGCGGCGGTGCAGACGCAGCTGACCGGCCTCTCCAGCCAGTTCGCCACCACCACCGGCAGCGTGGCCGAAGGCTGGCAGTCCGCGCTGCAGCACCACGCGCGCACCAGCGAGCAGCTGGTGAGCGGCCTGGGCAACGCCTTGGACCAGTTCAACACCAGCTTCGAAGCCCGCGCCGCCCAGCTGCTGGCCAACGTGCAGCAGGCCACGGCGCAACAGCACAGCGAGCAGGCCCAGTCCGAAGCGCAGAAGCTGGCGGCGTGGACCACCGCGCTGCAAGGCATGGCCAACGGCCTGCAGACCGAATGGCAGCAGGTGGGCGCGCAACACCTCGCGCAGCAGCAGGCCGTCTGCCAGACGCTGGAGCACACCGCCAGCGCCATCCAGCACAGCGCCAGCGAGCAATCCATCCGCAGTGTGGAGAGCGTGGCCCGCCTGCTGGCGCAGAGCGAAGCGCTGGTGCTGGCCCGCACCGAGTCGGAAGCGTTATGGACCGAGCAACACGGCCAGCGCATGGATCAACTCGCCGCGCTCTGGCGCAGCGAACTCAGCGCCCTGCGCACCGAAGAGACCACCCACCTGCAAACCCTGCGCAGCGAAGAAGCCGCGCGCGGCCAAGCCGCCGTGGAGCGCCTCGCCAGCCTGCAAACCGAGCTGGCCGCTCAACTGCAAACCCTGCGCGCCGACGAAGTCAGCCGCCAGCAAGCTACCGCCGAGCAGGCCGCTGCGCTCCACACTGCGATCAGCACCCAGCTGCAAGCGCTGCGCGCCGAAGAAACCACCCACCTGCAAACCCTGCGCAGCGAAGAAGCCGCGCGCGGCCAGGCTGCGGTGCAGCGCCTGGGCGAGCTGCAGGCCGCTGTCACCGAACACCTCGCCACGCTCGGCACCTCGCTCGAAGCGCCCATGTCGCGCTTGTTGGAGACGGCATCCGAGGCGCCCAAGGCCGCGGCCGAAGTCATTGGCCAGCTGCGCGGCGAAATGAGCCGCCTCACCGAGCGCGACAACCTGGCTCTGCAAGAGCGCACCGAGCTGGTGGCGCACATCAGCAGCCTGCTGCAGAACGTGCAGCAGACCACGGGCGAGCAGCGCGCCGCCATCGAATCGCTGGTCGCGTCGGCCACCACCGTGCTCAACCAGACCGGCGCGCAGTTCGCGCAGACCCTGGGTGCCCAGGCCGGTCGGGCCGACGAGCAGACCGCGCAAATGGCCACCAGCGCCGCCGAACTCGCCGCCCTCGGCCAGGCCTTCCAGCAAGGCGTGGCGCTGTTCAGCAGCACCAATGAAAAGCTGGTTGAAGGCCTGCAACGCGTCGAAGGCGCCATCGGGCAGTCCATGGCGCGCAGCGACGAACAGCTCGCCTACTACGTGGCGCAGGCGCGCGAGGTGATCGACCTCAGCATCAGCGCGCAGCAAGGCATCGTGGAAGACATGCGCAGCCTGCGCACGGCCAAGCCCGCCGCCAGCAAAGCCACTGCGCCTGCGCTGGGGGCCGCGACATGAGCAGTAGCGTGGACGACACCGCCATCGACGACGGCCTGGGCGAAACCGCACCCGTCTGGGCTGTGTTCGGCGACCTCATGTCCGGCGTGGTCGGCGCATTCGTGCTCATCCTCATCGGCGTGCTGCTGGTGCAGATGGACCTGGTGAGCAGCCTGCAGTCCGAGATCGCCAAACGCCAGCAGGAAGAAGCCCGCCGCATGGCGCTGGAAAAAGCGCTCGCCATTCCGCTGCAAAGCGGTCGCGTCACGCTCAACAACGGCCGCATCGGCATCAGCGGCAGCGTGCTGTTCGACTTCAACTCCGATCAGCTGCGCCCCGAAGGCCAGCAGCTGCTCAAGAGCCTGGTGCTACCGCTGGAGGTGTACCTCGGTGAGCGCGACGAGATGCTCATGGTGAGCGGCTTCACCGACGACAAGACCATCGTCAAAGGTCCGAACCAGCGCTACGAAGACAACCTGGAACTCTCGGCCCAGCGCGCGCTCACTGTGACGCGCACGCTCGTCAAAGAAGGCATGCCGCGTCAGCGTGTGTTCAGCGCCGCCTTCGGTGCCGAACAACCCGTGGCGAGCAACGCTGACGAGGCCGGCCGCGCGCTCAACCGCCGCGTGGAAATGGCCCCCGTGCCCCGCGCCACGCCCGCGCCGAGCACGGCGGTGCCCGTGGCCGCACCAAGCGCCAAGCCATGAGCACCCCGCCCACCGGCCCGGCGGCGCATCCACTCCCTCCCCCGCTGGGGGAGGGCAGGGGTGGGGGCGGATGTTCGACTGCCTCCTCGGCGCACAGCCCCCATCCCAGCCTTCCCCCAGCGGGGGAAGGAGCCAGCCCAACACAGCGCGCGACACCCTCACCCCTGGTGGCCCTCAACGCCCACATCGCCCAAGCCAGCCAGGCCGCAGCGGGCGGACAAAGCCCCGGCGCAGGCCAGTGGCCCGAACTGCGCAGCGCCCAGCGCTTCCGCGAAACCTGGGAACGCCTGGGTGCCGAAGAGGCCGTCGTGAAGGCCACGCACCGCGCGCCTGAAAACGCCGGTCCGCTCAACTCCCACATGCTCGTGCTGCGCACGCTCGGCCTCATGAGCGAGCTCTCGCCGCACTACCTGCGGCGCTTTCTCTCGCACGCCGAAACCCTGCTCTGGCTGGAGCAGGCGCAGGGGCAGCTCAAGGCGCCGGTGGGCAAGGGCAAGGCTGTGAAGGCGGCGCGCCAGAAGCCGTGATGCCCTCGGAGCTGTAGGCCAGCGAACAGGTCGCAGGCCGTCGGGACCGGGGGCTTTTTGTGTGTTGGCGCACAGATCAGCAACCGGCAGAGAGGGACACTGTGCGCTGGCTGTTCGCCCGTCGGGCGAGGCCCGGCGTTCCTGGTTTCGTGCGCAGCACGTGGCCGGCGAACAGATGCCCTGTGCGCCGACGGCTGCGCCGCCTGCAGCACCGGGTGCGACAGCTCAAGACGGAAAGGAGTCAGCGATGCCCTCTTCACCCCGCAAGGCTTTGGTGGCGCTGGAGACGAAGTTCTGGCAATCCATGGTCGATCAGCACACGGATACCTCGCTGGAGATGCTCGCTGAGCCGGCGCTGATGGTCAGCGCGCACGGGGCCATGAAATTCGATCACGCGGGCTACCGGAAGATGGCCGAGCAGGGGTCGATGATCGTGAGCTCCTTCGAGCTCAGTGACATGGAAGTGGTGTTCCCGAACGAAACCACGGCCATCCTCACCTACCACGTCAGGCAGGGTGTCTCCGCGCGCAGCGGAGGCAGCAAGGCCTTTCAAGAAATGAACGACACCTCCACCTGGATCCAGACTGGGCAGGGGTGGAAGTGCGTCATGCACACCGAATGCCCGGCGCATACCGAAGCTGCCCACTGACCTTGCAGCCGATCGACTCGCCACCCTCAAACCGCGCGGCGGGCAGACCCTGCCCGCGCACCCCTCCGGAGAACCACCATGTCTTATATCGACGGCTTCGTGATCGCCGTTCCCAACAAGAACCAGCAGCAATTCATTCACCACGCCCGTCAGGTGGACAGCGCGTTCATCGACCACGGTGCGACCCGGGTGGTCGAGTGCTGGGGGGCCGATGTGCCCAAAGGCAAGACCACCGACTTCCAGGGCGCTGTGGCGGCCCAGGACGGCGAGACCGTCGCTTTCTCCTGGATCGAATGGCCCGACAAGGCCACGAGGGATGAGGTGATGGGCCAGATGGACGACATGGGCAAGACCGACGAGCGCTTTGACCCGGCCAAGCATCCGATGCCCTTCGACGGCAAGCGGATGATCTACGGCGGCTTCGAGCCGATCGTCGAACAAGGCAGCGAGGCCACCGACAGCTACGTCCAGGGCTTCGTCCTACCGGTCCCGGCAGGCAAGCGCGAGGACTACCGCAAGCTGGCCGAAGACGCATGGGTGATGTTCAAGGACTACGGTGCGCTGCGGGTGGTTGAAGCTTGGGGCGACGATGTGCCCGAAGGCAAGGTCACCGACTTTCGCCGCGCCGTGAAGGCCGGGCCGGACGAGAAGGTCGTGTTCTCGTTCATGGAATGGCCCTCGCGCGAAGTCTGCGACGCCGCTCACGACAAGATGATCAAAGACGATCGCATGAAGCCACCGGAGGGTATGGACTGGCCGTTCGACGCTCAGCGGATGATCTTTGGCGGTTTCAACCGCATCGTGACCCTGGAGAAGTGACATGGGCAACCCCAAGGGCGATTTCATCTGGTACGAGTTGCTGACCACCGACGCCGACGCCGCACAGCGCTTTTATGGTGCTGTGATCGGCTGGAAGGCGAGCGACAGCGGCCAGCCGGGCATGGACTACCGCATCCTCGACGCCGGCGACGGCCAGGCGGGCGGCCTGATGCAGATCAACGATCAGATGCCCGGAGCGAAACCGGTCTGGCTCGGCTATGTCGCTGTGCCCGACGTGGCCGCCGCGGTCGCCGACTGGACTGCGGCCGGTGGCAGCGTGCAGATGCCCATGATGGACATCCCGAACGTGGGGCGCATGGCGATGCTCGCCGATCCGGACGGCGTGCCGCTGTACGTGATGCGCGGCTCGGTCGATGCGGTCAGCACGGCCTTTCGCGTCGCCGATGCGGGCCATGCGCGCTGGAATGAAATCGCCGTGCAGGACGACCAAAAATCACTCGCGTTCTACCAGGAGCGCTTCGGCTGGACCGTGGTCGACACCATGCCGATGGGCGAGCTGGGCGACTACCACCTGCTGGCCGCCAACGGCGTGCGCATCGGCGCATTGATGCGCAGCCCGGCCGGCCAGGAGCCGCGCTGGCTCTTCTACTTCGGGGTCGGTGACATCGATGCGGCGATGGGGCAGATTCTGACCAATGGAGGCCAGGTGCTCAACGGCCCGCACCAGATTCCCGGCGGCGAATACAGCCTCCAGGCGCTCGACCCGCAAGGCGCTGCCTTTGGCATCGTCGGTCCGCGGATGGCGCAGTCGTGACCAGGCAACCCTGAGTCAGAGACTGATCCCGGCCGTGGCGCCGGGTTCTCCGGTCAGGCGCCGCCACTGCGCACCGGGCCGGTGGAGGTGCGCACCACCAGCACCGGGTCGGGCACCTGCACGATGGTGGGCTCGTGCGTCGGGTTTTCGATCAGGTCCAGCAGCAGGTTGATGGAGATGGTGGCCACCTGCTCAATGCCCAGAGCCACCGTGGTGAGCGCGGGGCGCATGTCCTTGGCCAGCTGGATGTCGGTGACACCGATGAGCGAGATGTCTTGCGGAATGCGGATGCCCCGGTCGGCCAGCGCCTGCGAGGTGCCATAGGCCATCAAGTCGTTGGTACAAAAAATGGCGGTGAGATCGGGGTGCTGCTCCAGCAGCGACACCGCCGCGTCGTGGCCACCGGCCACGGTGTCACTCACGTTGCGGATGACCGCGTCTGACAGCGCCACGCCAGCCGCGTGCAGCGCATCGCGAAAACCTTCGAGCCGCCCGACCTGCATGCCTTCCAGGCCACAACCCACAATCACGCCAATGCGCCGGTGGCCCAGCGTCAGCAGGTGCTGGCCGGCAATCTCACCAGCGCGGTGGAAGTTCACCACCACATGCGGGATCTGGTCGGCCAGGTCCACCTTTTCTTCGGACGCCAGCACGATGGGGGAGCGGCGCGTTTTCAGCTCGTTGATATCGTCGGCACTGATACCGGTGTGCAGCACCAGCACGCCATCGGCCAGCGTGCCGGCGATCTGGTGCAGGTAGGCGCGGCCAATGTCGGGGCGCTCGTCGGTGTTGCACACCATGAGGAAGTAGTTGCGGTGCCGCGCCACGCGCTCGGCCACGCGCACGAACTCGGGGTAGAACGGGTTGTTGATGTCGGGCAACACCAGCGCCACCATGGACGACTTGCCCTCGGCCAGCGCACGTGCCATGAGGTTGGGCCGGTAGCCGGTGGCGGCGATGGCTTCCTGCACCTTTTGCACGGTGGCAGGCTTCACCTTCTGCGTGTTGCGCAGCACGTTGGAGACGGTGGCGGTGGTGACACCGGCCAGGCGGGCGACATCACTCAGGGTGGCCATGTGCGCTGCAACTTCATGTGAATTGGCATCAATTGATGCGTTTTTTTGAAACTGGGACTTACCCTAGGACTCGGTTTATTTGTCTGCACCCGTAGATATACTCCAAAAATGGCCGAATTTAACCGCTTAAATTCTAATCTTTAGGGTGTTACAGAGGAGCTTCCGGGATGTCGCTCTCTTGGTCAGTCAATAAACGCGGGCCGAGTCGGCCTGAAAATTTAACCGCTTAAATTTTGGAAAGGATGCCCGTCGCACCACCGTCTATCACACGCATACCGGAGACAACAAGCCCAGCGTGCCCGTGTTCTACCGGCCGCCACTTGCCACCCATTCATTGACACAGAGACAGGAAAACAAGCCATGAACTTCGCGAAACGCAGCACCCTCGGCACCATGATCGGTCTGGCCCTGAGCACCTCCGGCCTGATGGCCAGCCACACCGCCCACGCGGGTGAAGTCAGCATCTGGGCCTGGGACCCGAACTTCAACATCGCCATCATGCAAGAGGCGGCCAAGCGTTACACCGCCAAGCACCCTGGCGTGACCTTCAAGATCGCCGACATGGCCAAGGCCGATCTGGAGCAAAAACTGCAGACCACCCTGGCCTCGGGCGTCACCAAGACCCTGCCCGACATCGTCCTGGTGGAAGACTACAACGCACCCAAGTACCTGCGCTCCTTCCCCGGTGCCTTCGAACCCCTGTCCGGCAAGGTGGACCACAAGGGCTTTGCCAACTACAAGGTCAACCTGATGACCATGGGCGGCAAGGTGTACGGCCTGCCCTTTGACACCGGTACCACCGGCATGTACTACCGCACCGACCTGATCAAGCAGGCCGGCTTCAGCGACAAGGACATGCAGAACATCACCTGGGACCGCTATATTGAGATCGGCAAGCAGGTCGAAGCCAAGACCGGCAAGAAGATGTTTGCCATGGACCCGCAAGACATTGCCAGCATCCGCATCATGATGCAGTCCGCCGGCCGCTGGTACTTTGACAAGGACGGCAAGCTCGACATCAAGAACAACCCCGCCCTTAAGGCCGCCCTGGAAACCCAGGCCAAGTTCATGAAGGCCGGCATCTACAAACCCACCTCGGGTTGGGGCGAGTGGGTCGGTGCCTTGAACAAGGGCGATGTGGCGTCGGTGGTCACCGGTGTATGGATCACCGGCTCGGTCAAGGCCGAAGCCAGCCAGGCGGGCAAATGGGCCGTGGCCGCCACCCCCCGCCTGAATGTGCCGGGCGCCGTGAACGCATCCAACCTGGGTGGCTCCAGCTGGTACGTGCTGGCCGCAGGCAAAGAGAAAGCTGCCGCAGCGGACTTCCTGAACGAGGTGTACGCCAAGGATGTGGACTTCTACCAAAACATTCTGCAGTCCCGCGGTGCCGTGGGCTCCCTGTTGGCATCGCGCAGCGGCAAAGCCTATTCCGAAGCCGACCCCTTCTTCGGTGGCGCCAAGGTGTGGCAACAGTTCAGCGACTGGATGGGCAAGGTGCCCAGCGTGAACTACGGCATCTACACCGCCGAAGGTGACGCTGCTGTGGCGGCACAGCTGCCTGCTCTGGCGCAAGGTCTTCCCGTCGAAAAGGCGCTGGAAAACATCCACAACCAGCTCGCCTCGCAAATCAAGTAAGCACACGGCAACACTGCACCAAAGGAGCACCATGGCGGCCAAGCCTGCGACCAGCTACCGGCGTTTTTACGACGTCAATGGCTGGCTCTTTGTGTCCATCGCGCTGGGGTTGATCGGGGTCTTCATGGCCTACCCGATCGTCCGGTCGCTGTGGATGTCCCTGCACGCCGGGCAGGGAACGGTGGTGGAGTTCGTAGGCGTGGGCAACGTGGTGCGTCTGGCCAGTGATCCGGTCTTTCTGAAGGCATTGCAAAACACCTGCATCTTTCTGGTGATCCAGGTGCCCATCATGCTGTTGCTGGCGTTGGTCATGGCCAGTTGCCTGAACATGCCGAACCTGCGCTTTCGCGGGCTGTTGCGCACGGCGGTGTTTCTGCCCTGCGTGACGTCGCTCGTGGCGTATTCGGTGGTGTTCAAAAGCATGTTTTCGTACGACGGCCTGGTCAACCATGGCCTGGCCTGGCTGGGCCTCATCAGCGAGCCCATCCCCTGGCTCAACGATCCGTTCTGGTCCAAGGTGGTCATCATCATCGCCATCACCTGGCGCTGGACGGGCTACAACATGATCTTCTATCTCGCGGCGATGCAAAACATCGACAAGTCGATCTACGAGGCCGCCCGCATCGATGGCATTTCGGCCTACCGCCGCTTTGTCTCCATCACCATTCCCAATCTCAAGCCGGTGATCCTGTTCACCACGGTCACCTCCACCATCGGCACGCTGCAGTTGTTTGATGAACCCATGAACATCACCACCGTGGGCACCGTGTTCTCCGACAACACGCTCACGCTGTCCATGTACATCTACAACCTGTCGTTCAAATTCGTGCCCAACTTCGGTTACGCCGCCACGGTGTCTTACGTCATCGTGCTGCTGGTCGCCGCGCTGGCTGCCATCCAGTTTTATGCCGCTCGGGAGCGCAACTGACATGACCAACTGGGCTGAAAAATTCCGCATGGGCGGCGTCTACCTTTTCCTGGGGGCGATGGCCTTTGTTTCCCTGTTTCCCTTTGCCTGGATGGTGATCAGCGCCACCAACGCCTCGGTGGACGTGACGAAGGGCAAGTTCACGTTGGGCAGTTCCCTGCTGGAGAACTTCGACAAACTCAACAAGAGCTTTGACGTGGCCCAGGTCTTCTGGAACTCCGGAAAAATCGCCATCGTGGGCGGCTTCTTCACATTGGTCATTTCATCCCTGGCGGGATATGGCTTTGAAGTGTTCAGCTCCAAGGCCCGGGAGCGTGTCTACAACGGGCTGCTGCTCACGCTGATGGTGCCGTTTGCCGCGCTGATGATTCCGCTGTTCATCCTGATGGCGCAGTTTGATTTGCTGGACACGCACCTGGGCGTCATCCTGCCCGCGCTGGCCTCGGCCTACATCGTGTTTTACTTCCGCCAAAGCACCAAGGCCTTTCCCCCCGAACTGCGCGAAGCCGCGCGTCTGGACGGCCTCAAGGAATGGCAGATCTTCCTGTTTGTGTATGTGCCGGTGATGCGCTCCACCTATGCGGCAGCCTTCATCATCGTGTTCATGGCGGCCTGGAACAACTTCCTCTGGCCCCTCATCGTGCTGCAGTCCCCTGAGCTCAAGACCATCACCCTGGTCCTGTCCTCGCTGGGCTCGGCCTACTTCCCTGACTTCGGCGTGATCATGCTGGCGGCCATGCTGGCCACCTTGCCCACCCTGGTTGTCTTCTTCGCAATGCAACGGCAGTTCGTACAGGGCATGCTGGGCTCCGTCAAATAAGGTTTTCACATGCGTGCCGTCACCAAGCTCGTCTCGGGCTGGACATTCCACACCTCTTTTTCGTCTGACCTGGTCGCCACAGCCGAGCCCGGCACTGCCGTGCGCCTGCCGCACAACGCGGTGGACCTGGAAATGACCTACCTGGACGAACGCAGCTACCAGAAGGAATTTGGCTACCAGTACGCCCTGGCTTGGCAACCCACATGGGCAGGCCGCGAAGTGAGCCTGCGTTTTGACGGTGCCATGGCCAACAGCGTGGTCTGGGTCAACGGCCAACAAGTGGCCGCGCACAAGGACGGCTACACCCCGTTCAGCGCACGCCTGACAGGCCTGCTCAAGGAAGGCGACAACCTCATCACCGTCAAGATCGACGGCAGCGAGAACCCCGAGATCCCGCCCTTCGGCGGCCAGATCGACTACCTGACCTACGCCGGTATCTACCGTGACGTGTGGCTGCAGGTGACCGACACCGTATCGATTGCCAACCTCAAGGTGGAAACCGCCAACGAGCTCAGCGACACCAAGAGCGCGACGGTGAAAGGCTTTCTGGCCAACCCCACTCAGGCCGCCTACACCGGCAGCGCACTGGTGGAACTGTGCACCGCTGAAGGCACCGTGTTGCACCAGCAAACCGTGGAAGTGTCTGGTGCGGAGTTCAGCGCATCGTTTGAAGCGCTGGCCGGCCTCTCGCTGTGGAACATCGACAGTCCCGTGCTGTACATGGCCCGCGTGACTTTGAACACCAGCGCTGGCCAAGACCAGCTCAGCACCCGCTTTGGCTTTCGCACTGCCCACTTCACCACCGAAGGTTTTTTCCTCAACGGCAAACACCTCAAAATCCGCGGCCTGAACCGTCACCAGAGCTACCCCTATGTGGGCTACGCCATGGGCCAGCGCGCGCAGGAAAAAGACGCCGACGTGATGAAGGACGTGCTCAAGTGCAACCTGGTGCGCACCTCGCATTACCCTCAGTCCACCTACTTTCTGGACCGTTGCGACGAAATTGGCCTGCTGGTGTTTGAAGAGATCCCCGGCTGGCAGCACATCGGCGGCCAGGCGTGGCAAGACGAGTCGGTGGAAAACGTGCGCCGCATGGTGGAGCGCGACTGGAACCACCCCTCCATCATCATCTGGGGCGTGCGCATCAACGAATCGCAAGACCACCACGACTTCTACACCCGCACCAACGCCATGGCCCGCAGCCTGGACAGCACCCGCCAGACCGGTGGCGTGCGCTACATCGAAAACAGCGAGCTGCTCGAAGACGTGTACACCGTCAACGACTTTTGCCATGTGGCCACCCCCGAATGGATGAAGGGCATTGCCCCCACGCCGCTGCGCCAGCCCCGCCAGGTGACCGGCCTGGACCACGAGGTGCCGTACCTCATCACCGAGTTCAACGGCCACATGTACCCCACCAAGCGCATCGACCCCGAAGACCGCCAGGCCGAGCATGTGTCGCGTCATTTGCAGGTGCTCAACAAGGCTTACGAGAACCCGGTGATCAGCGGCGCCATCGGCTGGTGCATGTACGACTACAACACCCACAAAGACTTTGGCGCGGGTGACCGCATCTGCCACCACGGCGTGATGGACATCTTCCGTGAGCCCAAGTTCGCCGCCTGGGGCTACACCAGCCAGTGCAGCCCGGCCGAACAGGTGGTGCTGGAACCCGTGACCTACTGGGCCCGCGGCGAGAAGGACCGTTGCGAGGTGCTGCCCCTCATCGTGCTGACCAACTGCGACTATGTGGAACTCAAGGTGGGCGACTTCCTTCCGAAGCGCGCCGAACCCGACCGCGAGCGTTACCCACACCTGCCACACGCCCCAGTCATCTTCGACAGCCGCCATGTCAACATGAGTGACCTGGGCGCCTGGGGCATGCTGTGGCGCGATGCCACGGTGACCGGCTTCATCAACGGCAAGGCGGTCTCCACCGTCAAGCTCTCCGGCAATCCGTTGCCCACCACGCTGCAGGTGCAAGTGGACGACACCGTGCTGCGCGCCGACGAAAAAGATGCCACCCGCGTCATCGTGCGCACCCTGGACCAGGTCGGCCGCCTGCTGCCCTTCCTGGACGAAGTGGTGCAGGTGGAAGTGACCGGGGCAGCCCAGCTGCTGGGCCCGGAGTTGCTCCCACTCAAGGGCGGCACCACCGGCTTCTGGGTGGAGACCACCGGCGCCGTGGGCGACATCACCGTGCGCGTGTCCACACGCCGCATGGGCGAGCAAGTCCTGACACTGCACGCAGAATAAAACGAGGAGAACCCCATGGCAGACGTCAAACTCACTCAGGTCCGCAAATCGTTCGGCGAGATCGACATCATCCGGGGTGTGGACCTCGACATCAAACACGGTGAGTTCGTGGTGTTCGTGGGCCCCTCGGGCTGCGGCAAGTCCACACTCTTGCGCGCCATCTCGGGCCTGGAAGACATCACCAGCGGCGAGCTGCGCATCGGTGACCAGGTGATGAACCATGTGGACCCGTCCAAGCGCGGCATTGCCATGGTGTTCCAGAGCTACGCGCTCTACCCGCACATGACCGTGCGCGAGAACATGGGCTTTGCCCTCAAGCACGCCGGCGTGGCCAAGGTCGAGGTCGCCGCCAAAGTGGATGCCGCCGCCAAGATCCTGGGCCTGGACCCGCTCATGGAGCGCAAGCCCAAGGCCCTGTCGGGCGGACAACGCCAGCGCGTGGCCATCGGCCGCGCCATCGTGCGCGACCCACAGGTGTTTTTGTTTGACGAGCCGCTCTCCAACCTGGACGCCGAGCTGCGCGTGCACATGCGCATCGAGATTGCGCGCCTGCACCGCGAGCTGGGCAGCACCATCATCTACGTGACGCACGACCAGGTAGAGGCCATGACGCTGGCCGACAAAATCGTGGTGCTGCGCGCGGGCGTGGTGGAGCAGGTGGGTGCGCCGCTGGAGCTGTATGACAACCCCGCCAACACCTTTGTCGCGGGCTTCATCGGTTCGCCGCGCATGAACTTCTTTGACGGCACGGTGACCAGCCATCTGCATGGCAATGGCGTGAACCAGTGTCAAGTCAGACTCAGCGGTTTTGACAACACGGTGGTGACCTTGCCACTGGATGGCACCCTGCCCGCCGTGGGCACCGAGGTGTCGGTGGGCGTGCGGCCCGAGCACTTCCAGGAAGACGGCAGCGCCACACTGCCCGTCACGATCGACATGCTGGAGCATCTGGGCGGCGAGACCTTTGTGTACGCCCGCTCAGCCAGCGGCGTGATGGTGGTGATAGAAAGCAAGCAGGGCCGCAACCTGCACCCGGGCCAGGTGCTGAACGCCCGCTTTGACGCAGCCAAGGCGTTGCTGTTCGACAAAAACGGTGCGCGCATTTACTGCAACTGAACGGGGTTCCCCAGCCCAAGCTTGCCCATGCCCACCCACGCGCCCGAGGCCTCTGCCGCATTCACCGCTCTGCACGGCACCCACAGCAGCGTGGTGCTGGAGGTGCGCCCGCATGAGGCGCCACTGTGGCGCTACTGGGGCCCGCGCCTGCCGGACCACTGCGTACCCTTGGCACCGCTGCGCGATGGCCGGGCCATTCCGCCCAGCAGCATGGAGTTTGACCAGCCCCTGACCGTGGCACCCACCTTTGGCGTGGGCTGGTACGGCCAGAGCGCGCTGCTGGCGCACCGCAGCGGACGGCAGTTTGCGCAGCAGTTCACCGCCTGCCGTATCGAGACCCTGGTGACGGGGCAAAACATGGCCATCCACCTCACGGACAGCGTGGCCCAGCTGCGCCTGGTACTGCACATGGCGCTGGATGCACACGATGTGCTGCAGCTGCGCAGCGAGCTGTTCAACGACGGCGCAGATGTGCTGGACGTGCAGTGGCTGGCCGCAGGCACCGTGCCGCTGCCGGGCGATGCGCAGGCCGTGCGGTCGTACACCGGCCAGTGGGCCCATGAGTTTCAGCTGCAGGTGGATGCGCTCTCGCGCAGCCTGTGGCAACGCGAGAACCGGCGCGGCCGCACCTCGCACGACAGTTTTCCGGGCGCGGTGGTCACCACGCCCGGCAGCACCCAGCACACGGGCACCGTGTATGGCGCGCACCTGGCCTGGTCGGGCAACCACCGGCAGGCCATGGAATGGCTGCACGACGGGCAGTACCATTGGCAAATGGGCGAATGGCTGGCCCCTGGCGAAGTGCGCTTGGGCGCGGGCGAATCGCTGCAGACGCCCACGCTGTTTGCCAGCTGCGCCACCACGGGACTGAACGGCTTGGCCGCCAACTTCCACGCCACGGTGCGCAGCCGCCTGCCCTGGCCGGGTGGCCGCATGCGCCCGCGCCCCGTGCACCTGAACACCTGGGAGGCGGTCTACTTTGACCACCGCACTGACGACATTCGCGCGCTGGCCGCCGCCGCTGCCAGCGTGGGCGTAGAACGTTTTGTGCTGGACGACGGCTGGTTCCAGGGCCGCCACAGCGACCAGACCGCGCTGGGCGACTGGTGGCCGGATGCGGCCAAGTACCCACATGGCCTGCAGCCACTGGCCAGCTATGTGAACGAACTGGGCATGGAGTTTGGCCTGTGGGTAGAGCCCGAAATGGTCAACCCGGACAGCCAGCTCTTCCGCACCCACCCCGACTGGGCGCTGCAGCTCGAAGGCCGCCCGCTGCTCACCATGCGCAACCAGCTGGTGCTGGACGTGGCCCGCCCCGAGGTGGCCGACCACCTGTTCACCCAGCTGCACACGCTGCTGAGCAACGTGTCCATTGCCTACCTGAAGTGGGACATGAACCGCGACCTGACCACGGCGGGCGATGCGCTGGGGCGCCCGGCCTACCGGAGCTTTGTGCATGCGCTGTATGCGCTGCTGGACCGCGTGCGCACCGCCCACCCGCGGCTGGAGATTGAAAGCTGCGCCTCCGGCGGCGCCCGGCTGGACATGGGTGTGCTGGCCCACACCCACCGCGTGTGGACCAGCGACTGCAACGATGCGCTGTCGCGCGTGAGCATCCAGCGCGGTGCGCTGCAGTTTTTGCCCCCCGAAATTCTGGGCGCCCACATAGGCCCCGCACCCGCGCACACCACGGGTCGCAGCCAGAGTCTGAACTTCCGCGCCGGCGTCGCTTTGAGCGGCCATCTTGGCATTGAGGCCGATGTGCGCCACATGAGCGATGAGGAGCGCATGGCGCTGGGCCGCTGGGTGGGCCTCTACAAACAGCTGCGCAACCGGCTGCACACCGGCCAGGTCTGGCTGGGCGGAGATGACGAAGGCGACGACGGCGTGCTGTGGCAGGCGCACGGCGATGCGAACGCCAGTGAGCTCTTGCTGCTGGTCTATCGCACCACCCCCACCAGCCACCGCAACACGCCCCCGCTGCGCCTGCCCATGCTGCGCCCGGCAGCGCTCTACACCATCGAACGACTGGACCCCACGCCGCCCGACTGGACCAGCAGCCCGCTGAACGACGCCGCCCTGGCCGCCGGCGCCCAGCAGGTCCTGCCGCCCACCGCACACGGCGCCTGGCTGGCGGCCGTGGGCCTGCCGCTGCCGCGCATGAACGCGGAGAGTGCGTTGATCTACCGGTTGCTGCTTGTCGCACCATAGAAGTCGCGGTGGTTTTGAAAACGTGTTGTAGGCCTTGCACCTGGTACATCAACACGCACGTTTCGGAACGAGGTGTCGACTGAGCTTCTGATCCGCATCCCACGCCGGTCCAGACATTGACGACTGAGGATGCCGATCTCGATCGCTGCCATGCTCAACCAGCTCGCGTGCTTGGGCGTATCTGCATGTAAAACCCCGCCGAAAGCCCCCGATGGCTCTCCCATGCAGGGGATGGCGCTCTCCCATGTGGGGGATGCCGCCCACGCCGGTGACTCGCACACTGAAGGCGCTCGTTTCCCATGACGCACCGTGTTTCATGCGAACCGATCACCCACCCCCATCACCGAGGAGTCGCCATGGCCAAGTCACCCAACCCAGGTGCGGGCAGCAATGCCCCCACCACCCCTTCACCTGATCGCGCCGCCGCTGGCGCGGCGCGTCTGTCCGCCGACTTTGACGCCGCCGAATCGGCGGTCATCGGCAAGCTCGGCGCTGCGCGCCTGGCGGCGTTGAGCGGCGCGCCGATCAAACGCCTTGCCGGTCAGCCGGTGGCCGAGCTGAAGGCCAAGCTGGGCCATGTGCTCGACCCACGCTGGCTCTTCATGCAGCGGGTGTGCGGCAAGGTGGTGCGCACCGACGCGACCACGGGCCGCCAGATGCCGGTGCCGCTGGCCACCGTGCAGGTGGAAGACACCGACTGTTCGTTGTTCGCCTACCACCCCATGGGTTCGCAGTGGAGCTGGCTGTTTCCGTTCAACTGCCGCCGCGAGGTGATTGCCACCGTGAAGACGGACGCGTGTGGAAACTTCTGCGTGTGGATTCCGCGCTTCGACATCGACTGGGTGCTGCGCTGGCGCACGCTGCGGCTGTGCTTCCCGGTGCTCTTCGAGCGTCCGAACTGGCGCGAGCTGCTGGACGACCTGCGGTTGCGCATTCCGGACCTGGCCGAGCCCGGCCCGCGTGGGCCCATCCCCGGTCCGGACCCGGCGCCCGACTTCGCGGCACTGCGGCGCACGGCCTTGATGACCGATTCGCGGGCGGCCGAGGCGCTGGCCCACTTCGAAGCCCTGCCGGGCAGCGCCTTTGGCGAAGACACCTCGACGCTCGACCAGGCGCTGGACGCACCGGCCACGCTGCGCATGGCGCCGCCGCTGCCGGCCGATTTTCTGACCGATACCGGTGACAAGAAGGGCGGGCTCTCGCGCGTGGCGCTGGACACCGTGGCCGCGCAGCTGAAGCTGGACCCAAAAGGATTCGAGGGCTTTGATCCCCGGCGCTGGATCGGCCCGATGCGGCGCTGCGTGAACGTGCGCATGCCGGAGTGGGTGCCCATCATCGATGTGCCCGACATCACCTTCCGCGTGCTGCAGGACGTGGACGGCGACGGCGTGGAAGAGGTGATCTACGGCGAGAGCCATTTCGACGTGCGCTGGAACGCCGGCAACCTGCCCTTCGTGACGCTGGAGGCGGACCCGAGCGCCCGCGTGGCGCCCGACTGTTTCCCTGACGAGCAGATTCCCTGCGGCAACGCGCCCGCCATCGTCATGGCCGGGCGCCTGCCGCTCACCGGCGACCCGACCACCTTCGACGGCACCACGGGCTACAACCTGCGCACCAACCGCCCACACCCCTCGGGCACCAGCGTTGATGCCTTGCCCAACCCGCCCGCGCGTTCGCCGGCCTACGGCAAGCTGTCGCTGCTGGGCTGCCACCGCACGCACCCGGCGGCCACGCACTACCGCGTGATGTACCGCCACCGCGCACCGGGCAGCGCGGCCTTTGGCCCGCAGACGCCTTTTGTGGGCGTGAGCTGGTGGCTCTACCGGCTCAACGGCGCTGGCGTGGGCGAGTGGCATGCGCCCACGAGCGACGCCAACGGCTGGTACCCGATCAACCTGCCCGCCGGTCCCAACGACTGGCTGCCCAGCGAACAGCTGCTGCTCGACTGGCCCACGGGGGGCGCCTACCCCGACGGCACCTACGAACTGGTGCTGCAGGTGGGTACGTTGCCGGGCAATGTGTTGTCCAGCGCGGCGCCGGTGGCGGTGGTGGTGGACAACCACGCGCCGGGGTTCGTGTTCGACATCGCGTGGCGCAAGGCCGGCGATGCCGCCTGGCAGCCCATCGGCGGCAACTGCCCGGTGGTGCGCCGCGGGGCTGCGCCGGTGGCGGTGGAGTTCCGGGTCACGATGGACGTGCACAGCGAACATTTCCGCAACGCCTACTTCCACCCGACGGTCTGCGGCAACGTGGGCATGGTGCGCACCAGTGGCCTGGGCGGCGGCGACGGGCCGCTCGGCTTCGAGCACTGGCACACCGCGGTGGGCGACCAGGGTGGGCTCATGCAGGCGGTCTACACGCTGCCGGCCAACGCCGCCCAGGGCTCCTACGGGTTCTTTGCCCGCAGCGTGTCGCGCGCCTTTGACACCAACCAGGTGATGGTGCCACCGACACCAGCCTTCGAATACGAGGCCACACGCGTGTACCAGGACGCGAGCCGTCTGTTCGCGGTGTTCAACGCCGACTGAGGCCGCGCATGGTCCTCGGCTTTGGCCCGGAGCCACCGTGGTTTGAAGCGGTGCTCTCGGTGCTGGGCGTGTGGCGGCTGGCCCGTCTGGTGGCGCGCGAGCGGGGTCCTTTCGACCTCGTCTCGCGCCTGCACGTGGCTGCGGCCGGCACGCCGCTGGCCGACGGCCTGGCCTGCGCGCATTGCCTCGGTGTCTGGCTGGCGGTGTTGCCCGCTGCGCTGCTGGCGCCTGGGTGGGCAGGGGGCTTGCTGCTGTGGCTGGCGTTGGCCGGCGGCGCGAGCGCCATCGAACTGGCTTTGGGAGAACGATCATGAGCTGTTGTCAACGACCCTCAGTGCCCGCGCCCGACCGCTGGGCCGCTTCCAGCGCAACGCAGCCACCAGCGGTGGCGTCAACGGTGCCCGAGCGCCTGCGCTTCAAAGGTGCCCGCGCGCTCAGCCTCCCGGTGGGTCAGCGCCGGGTGCTGGCCCGGCCCGGTGAGGAAGTGCTGGGATTGAGTGACGCTGAGCGCGAGGTGCTGTGGCACACCGGGCTGTTCGGGCCCGTGAATTGACGCTCTGCCTCACGCTGTGGGGAAAGCGGTGATCTGGTTGGCTGGCAGTTTGGTCATGGCGGTGTGGAACAGGCTGGCGGACAGCCAACCCTGCAGCCAGCCCTTGAGCGCCGGTATCGGCAGTGCATCAAACCAGCCGAGGTCCACCGCCGCGAACTGGCGCACGAAGGGAAAGATGGCGATGTCGGTGGCGCAGGGGGCGTGGCCGCCGAGCTGGCCGGTGCTGTGCAACTGTGTGTCCAGTGGCTTCAACAGCACGGTCACCGCCTGATCGCGGTGGTGTGCCCTGGCGTCTGCGCCTTCATCAAAGCGTTCGGGGTATTTGTACTGGTCCAGATGGTGTTTGAAGGGGCCGTCGCAAGCCGCCAGCAATGCCAGGTTCGCCTCGCTCTGCGCCCGCGCCCACCAGCCCTGGGCATCGCCGGTTTCCAGAAAGGCCCAGCGCATGATGTCCAGGCTCTGCTCCAGCACTTCGCCGCTCGGTAACAGCAGTACAGGCACCGTGCCCTTGTGTGAGAGGGCCAGCATCGGTGCGGGTTTGTCGCGCAACACGATCTCGAACGCATCAAACGCCACGCCCGCCTGCAGCAGGGCCAGACGCGCGCGCATGGCGTAGGGGCAGCGGCGGTAGGTGTAGAGCAGCGGGGTGTGGGAATGCCTTGGCTGGTGTTGAGGGGTTGCGATCACGCTGAGCGGCCGTCGAAATGGTGGACGGGGATGGCCTGCAGGTCGATGCCTTCGATGCAGCGCAGGTTGATGGCCGCCATCGGATCGCCTGTGGGCGACGTGCCTTCACCGTAGGGGTGGATGCCGCAGGAGGCGCAAAAACGGTGCCTGATCGCGTGTTTGTTGAAGAGGTAGGTGCTCGCGTTGTCGTCGGGCGTCAGCAGGTGCAGTGCATGGCGTGGCACGAACCACATCAGGATGCCTTTTCGCTGGCACATCGAACAATTGCAAGACACGGCGGATTCGAACGCGCCGTCGACTTCAAAACGGATCTGGCCACAGTGGCAACTTCCTTGGTAGCTCATGTCAATGGCCCTCTGATGGGTTTTGAATGCAGGCATCAAGATGGACAAAGAGGGTCTGCCAGCCACGCTCGTGGTTCTGGCGCGCTTGGGCATCGAAAAAGCGGTCGTGAACGAAATGCAGATCGGTGGTGCCGTCTTCGCGCGCAACGAAGTGAATGCTCACGCGCGAGACGCGATCGGGCGTGCTGCGCCAGGCCCAACTGAACACCAGCCGGTGGCGCACCTCAACCACCTGGTATTCGCCAGAGACGTCGTTGGTCTTGCCGTCGGCCAGGGTGGTGGTGATCCGGTATCGCCCACCCGCGCGCAGGTCAACCTCAGCCGAGGTGGTGGAGCCTTCGTTGCTGGCGCCAAACCATCGGCTCAGCGCTTGCGGGTCGGTCCAGGCTTGCCAGACTTTTTCGATGGCAACGGGGTAGTTGCGTTCAATGCGGACCTGTTCGTCTGCTTGGCTTTGCGTGGCTGGCATGGTGTCAATTCCTCTTGGTGATGGAGATAGCGACCGAGTTCATCGAGCTGTTGGTTCCAGAAACGTTCGTGTTGAGCGATCCAGCTGGCGGCGGCCTGCATGGGCTGGGCGTCCAGCTCGCAGCGCACCACCCTCCCTTCCTTGGCGCGCTCGATCAGGCCGGCCGCCTGCAGCACAGCGAGGTGTTTCATGAACCCGGGAAGCGACATGCCATGGGGTTCAGCCAGCTCACCGATGGAGGCGGGGCCAGCGCCCAACCGTTCGAGCACGGCACGCCGTGTCGTGTCGGCCAGCGCCGCGAACACGAGATCAAGGACTCTGTCTTGATAGTTAACCATATGGTTTAGTTTAATGGCTGATGTTCTGGCCTGTCAATGGCGGTTGATCTGTGCGCCGCCGCTTACCATCTCCCCCCATGACCCAAGACACCCAAGAACCGATCCACGAAGACCGCGTGTGGAGCGATGAGCACTGGACCGCGCGCGTGATCAAGAACGAAGACGACGATGGCTGGGCGGTGGCCATGTTTCTGGACGGCCAGGTTGAGCCGGCGCTGGTGGGCCCCTGGACCATGGGGCGCAACAAAAAGGACCCCAAGCCGCTGGACACCAACGCGTTCAACACGCTGGTGAAAACGGCCAAGGAGGTGATCCGCCGCTCCGAACAGCAGCGTTTTGCCGACCTGAACAAGAACGTGAGCATCACGGTGGGTGGGCAGCGCATCCGCGTGGAGCTGGCCATCGTGCCGGACGAAGAGGGCGCCACCGCGACGCTGCGCGCGGTGAATGAATACGACGAAGCGCTGGCCCTGGTGTCCGCGCCGCCGAACTTCAAGCTCAACGCCGCCAGTGCCGAGGCCTGGGTGGTCTCGGGTTTTGAGAAGCCGCGATCATGATCGATGGACTCATTGCCGGCCGCCTGATGGGCGACGCCTCCCGCCGCGTGGACAAGGCGGGCCGCACCTATATCGTGGCGCGCGTGCTGGCGCGCAACAAGGTGGACGAAGAATTCATCGTCAACGTGATCGCGTTTGACGAGGCGCCTTGCGCTGCGCTGTTGGCGCTGGCCGACGGCGAGGCGCTCACGCTCTCGGGCGCGCTCACGCCCAAGGTGTGGACCGACAAACAGGGCATTGCCCGCCCGAGCCTGGACCTGATTGCCGCCCAGGTGATGACGGCCTACCACGTGAGCCGCAAGCAGGCGGCGCTGGGTGGTGCGGACGGCGAGGCGGGGTAAATACAGGCCGTGGGCGGGCGGATGGACGCACTTTCAGGGGCGCCCCATCGCAGCCCTACACAAAAAAACAGCCCACTCGCGGCCACGGGGGCCATAATGCAGACCGCGCAGGCCAACAGGCCGGCGCACTTTCAAGGTGATCGGTCAGTTTCGCGCGCTACGGCGGCACTCTCGGGTTTGTTGAGCTTTCGGGACCCCATCGCTTTTGTGTTTCTGTTTTTTTGGAGTCCCTATGGGCAATAAACTTTACGTCGGCAACCTGCCGTACACCGTTCGTGACGAAGACCTGCAACAGTCGTTCAGCGAGTTCGGCTCGGTCACCAGCGCCAAGGTCATGATGGAACGCGACACCGGTCGCTCCAAGGGTTTCGGCTTCGTCGAAATGGGCAGCGATGCCGAAGCGCAAGCCGCCATCAAGGGCATGAATGGTCAGTCACTGGGTGGCCGCAGCGTCACGGTGAACGAAGCCCGTCCGATGGAAGCCCGTCCTCCCCGCACCGGCGGCTACGGCGGCGGCGGTGACCGTTCGGGTGGCGGCGGCGGTTACGGCGGTGGCGGCGATCGCGGCGGCTACGGCGGTGGCGGTGGTGGCCGCGGCGGTTACTAAGCCCTGCGCACCTGACGTCTCAGCCCCGCGCTGAGACAAGCCAAAAGGCTTCGGAACTTCGGTTTCGAAGCCTTTTTTCTTGGGCGTGTGTCGCTCCATGTCCACAGCTGGACCATGACGGTCGCATCGAGCCCGTGGTGTTGCTTGGCAAGGACGGGCCAGATCGCGAAGGGCCATACCGTTGATGCGGCCGTTCGCACCGGTCGTCGATGCAATGAACGGGGCCATGCCGGCCCCGAACGGTTTGTGGGACGCGGTTCATAGAATCCGCGCTTTGTTCTCACAACAGGATGCGAAATGCCCTCCCTGCCGCGTTCGTCTGCCGCCCCAGCGATGGCCCACGACCCGCTGTCGCGCCGGACGTTGATGTACCGCCTGGGCGCGGGTCTGCTGTTGCCCGTGCTCTCTGGCTGCGGTGGCAGCGACGATGCGGGTGCAGGTGCGGGCGATGCCGGTGACCTGACCTTGAAAAGCGCCGGTGGTGGTGATCTGTTGAGCAAGGCGTCCACCGGCAGTTTTTCCCATCCCGGTGTCGCACACAGTGCGGCCGATTTCACCCGCATGAAAACCCAGGTGGACAACGGCGTGTCGCCCTGGACCAGTGGCTGGAGCGCGCTCACCTCCAGCGGTCGTGCGCAACTGGGGCGGGCTCCGGAGCCCTTGGTCACGGTGATCCGCGGTGGAGAAGGCGAAAACTTCCGCGCCATCGTGGAAGACGTGCAGCGCGCCTACCAGTTCGCGTTGTGCTGGAAGGTGTCGGGCGACACGCGCTACGCCGATGCGGCGGTGGCATATCTGGACGCCTGGTCGTCCACCATGACCACACTCACGGGCAATTCGGACCGCTTTCTCGCGGCCGGCCTGTATGGCTACCAGTGGGCCATGGCCGGTGAAATGATGCGAGGCTACGCCGGCTGGTCCAGTGCGGGCCTGGCTGCGATGCAGCAGTTGTTGCTGGCGGAGTTTCAGTCCAAGTGCTCAGATTTTCTGGACAACCACAATGGCTCCAACATCACCAATTACTGGGCCAACTGGGACTTGATTGCCCTGTGCGGCCAGATGGCGATCGGCATCTTCTGCGACCGCCGTGACATCTACAACAAGGCGCTGGACTATTACCTGAATGGCCGCGGCAACGGCGCGGCGGACCACAGCGTCTACTGCATTCACCCGGGCTATCTGGGGCAGTGGCAGGAACTGGCCCGCGACAACGGACACGCCACCCTGAGCGTGGGCCTGAGCGGCCTGCTGTGTGAAATGGCCTGGCAACAGGGCGATGACCTGTACAGCCACCGCAACAACCGGCTGCTGGCGGGCGCGGAGTACGTGGCCAAGGCGCAGCTGACCGACAGCAACGGCGTTTACTACACGCTGCCCTTTTCCCGGTATGTCAACCGGCAGGGCACGTTCACGCAAGTGTCCGAGTCGGGCAGGCCGCACCTGCGCGCCATCTGGGAATGCATCTACAACCACTACGCCAACCGCAAGGGCCTGTCGGCGCCGTACGCGCGTCGAATGGCGGAGCGGGTGCGCCCCGAGCGGAACGAGTGGGGTGGTGACATGCCCAGTTTTGGCACGCTGACCTTCTCACTCCCGCCCGCCAGCGCGGCCGTGGCGCCCAGCGGGCTCACGGCCTATGTCACCGATGGTGAGGTCCTGCTGTCCTGGTGGGGCAGCGCCGTGGCCACCTCGTACCTCGTTCAGCGCAGTGCATCGGCCAACGGCAGCTTCACCACCTTGGCCACCCTGGGCAGCGACGACACCCGCACCTGGACGGACAACCCGGGCGCGGGCCAGTGGTATTACAGGGTGTGCACGGTGCACGGCGGTCAGACCCTGGTGGGCACCGACCGGGCCCGGGTGCACCTGGCGGGTGAACTACGGCTTGACATGACGCTGAACCAGACTTCGGGCACCAGCGCCATCGACACCAGCGGCGGCGCCCGCCATGGCAGTCTGATGGGCAATGCCAGCTGGACACCGGGCCACGTGGCTGGCCATGCCGTGGCCTTCAACGGCAGCACCGGCCATCTCGCGCTGAGCAAAGGGGTGGTGGAGGATCTGGGCGACTTCACCATCGCACTCTGGGTGCACTGGAACACCGCGGTGACCAACACCCGCATCTTCGACTTCGGCAGCGGTGACATCGCCTACATGTGTCTCATCCCCCGAGACGGCAATGGCGTTATGAGCTTTCGGGTCACGGGAACCACCTACTTTGGTGAGCAAGTCATTTCCCACACAGCGCCATTGAGCACGGGAACCTGGGTGCACGTGGCCGTGACGCTGAAAGGCCGAGTGGGCACGCTGTATGTCAATGGCACGGCGGTGGGCTCCAACGCGGAGATCGACCTGGCGCCCTTCCAATTGGGCTCGACGCACCAGAACTGGCTGGGGCGCTCGCAGTATCCGACAGACCCCTATTTCAACGGGAAGATGCAGGATCTGGAGATCTACAGTGGGGCGCTCGCCGACAGCGAAATGGCCTCGTTGAGCACCCGTATTCTGGGCGGGCGCCCGCAGCACCTGCTTCCCTGTACCCAGGCGAGCGTTCGGGCACCGCAGGACATCTGGAACAAACGTGCCTGCAAATCCCGCCCTTGGTAGGCTGCGAGGCGTCCAACGGATGCCTCGCATGGCCCACCACCGTTGATCGTCCCCGCTGACGGGTGACGCTCACGCCGCGTTCATGCCCTGGGTCAGCGACAACGCGTTGGCCGCGGCGCGCAGGTATTCGCGCACCTGTGCCATGTCAGGTCCCACGTGGCGGTCGATGCGGCGGATGTACGGGCAGGTGAGCGTGGCCAGGGCGGTGTTGTCGGGGCCGAGGATGGGAAAAGAGATGTCTGCCACGCCCTGGGTCTGCGCACTGTCGCGCTCCAGGTAGCCGCGCGCGCGGATGCTGGCCAGCGTGGCTTGCAGCGCGTCCTGGGTGGTGGGCACTTCGCCGTCGACCGGAATGTGTTCGGCCAGCATGCGGTTGAAGCTGCCCTCGTCGGCAAAGGCCAGCAGCAGGTGGCCGGAAGCCGTGTCCAGCAGGCCCACTCGGGCGCCCCGCTGCACGGCAAAGCTCCAGCCGCTGGGGCTGTTGATCTGTGCGCTGATCAACACGTTGCCCCGGTCGTACACCCCCATGTGGCACGACTGCTCGGCCTTGCGGGTGAAGTCGTCCATGATGGGCAGCGCCTGGTTGATCAGGCGGCTGAGCGGCGGGTGCATGTGGGCCAGCGCGAACAGCTTGAGGCTCAGGGCGTAGCGGTCGCCCGAGGGAGTGCGCATGACGTACTGGCGCGCCACCAGGCGCTCGAGCATGCGGTAGATCTCGCTGGCGCTGCGGTCCATCTCCTTCACGATTTCTGCGCGTGTCAGGCCGTGCGGTTGCGTGGCCAGCAACTCCAGGATGTCCAGCCCCTTGTCCAGTGCGGGCGCGCGATAGCGGTCGTCGGTGGCAGCGGCGGTGTCGGGCACGGCTTCTGCCTTGGGGCGGCGTCCGCGGGGTTTGGGGGCTGTGTCTTGCATGCTGGTCTCGCAATGGGTGGCTTGGGTCGCGCTGCTTTGTACCGCAGGCGTCGCTAGGGAAACTACCGAGCCGGTTGGGGATGAATCGCACCTATGATTTGTTCATACGTGGATTGTTTGTTTATCTGTGAATTTATTCAACCGAGGTTTCCCTTATGCGTGAAGGTCGTCTGGCAGGCAAAACCATCCTCATCACCGCGGCGGCGCAGGGCATTGGTCGCGCCAGCGCCCTCGCCTGTGCGGCCGAGGGCGCGCGGGTGATCGCCACCGACATCAACCAACTGCTGCTCGACCAACTGGCCGTGGAGCACCCGGGCATCGAGGTGGTGTGGCTGGACGTGCGCGACAGTGGCGCCGTGCACGCGCTGGCGCAGTGCACCCCCGCGCTGGATGCCTTGTTCAACTGCGCGGGCATGGTGGCCAACGGCAGCATGCTGGAGTGCGCCGAGGCCGACTGGGACCTGAGCTTCGACCTGAACGTGAAGAGCATGTTTCGCATGACGCGCGCCTTCATGCCGGCCATGCTGGAGAAGGCCCGCACGCAGGATGTCAGCGTGTCGGTCATCAACATGGCGTCCATGGCGTCGAGCATCAAGGGCTTTGCCAACCGCTGCGCCTACGGGGCCACCAAGGCCGCCGTGATCGGGCTGACCAAGTCGCTCGCGGCCGACTACGTCAAGCAGGGCCTGCGCGCCAACGCGCTGTGCCCGGGCACGGTGGACACGCCGTCGCTGCGCGGGCGCATCGCTTCCGCGGCCGACCCGGTGCAGGCCGAAAAGGACTTCATCGCGCGCCAGCCCATGGGCCGCCTGGCCACGGTGGACGACATCTCGCCCATGGTGGTGTACCTGGCCAGCGACGAATCGCGCTTCGTCACCGGACAGACGCTGCTGGTCGACGGCGGCGTGACCATCTGAGCCCATGGACAGCATGCCCAGCCCAGGTCACGTCGTGGCACCCCTGATTTCGGTCCAGAACCTCTGCAAGTCCTTCCCCGGCGTCAAGGCGCTGGACGGGGTGCGGTTCGACCTGCGCCCCGGCGAAGTCCATGCACTGATGGGAGAAAACGGCGCGGGCAAGTCCACGCTGATGAAGATCCTGGCGGGGGTCTACCGCAAGGACAGCGGCGAGGTGCGGCTCGACGGCGAACCGGTGGAAATCGAGAGCCCGGCGCACGCGCAGTCGCTGGCCATCGGCATCATCCACCAGGAGCTGCACCTGATGGGCCACCTCACGGCGGCACAGAACATCTTCCTCGGGCGCGAGCCGCGCAAGGTCGCGGGCCTGCTGCTGGACGAAGACCAGCTCAACCGGAACACCCAGGCGCTGTTTGACCGCCTGCACCTGGTGCTCGCGCCCACCACGCCCGTGGGCGAGCTCACGGTGGCGCGCCAGCAGATGGTGGAGATCGCCAAGGCGCTGTCGTTCAAGACCCGCGTGCTCATCATGGACGAGCCCACCGCCGCACTGAACAACGCCGAGATCGAGGAGCTGTTCCGCATCATCCGCCAGCTGAAGGCCGAGGGTGTGGGCATCGTCTACATCTCGCACAAGATGGACGAGATCCAGCGCATCGCCGACCGCGTCACCGTGATGCGCGACGGCGCCACCATCGACACCGTGCCCGCCGACACCCCCATGGCGCAGGTGATCGCGATGATGGTGGGGCGCTACCTGGAACACACAGAAAAACACATCCCAGACACCTCGGCCAACGAGGTGCTGCTGGAGGTGCGGGGCCTGAACCGGGGCCGTGCGATCCGCGACGTGAGCTTCTCGGTGCGCCGCGGTGAGATCGTCGGCTTCGCCGGTCTCATGGGCGCGGGGCGCACCGAGGTGGCGCGCGCCGTGTTCGGCGCCGACCCGCTGGACTCGGGCGAGATCCATGTGCGCGGCCAGCGCATGCGCATCGGCTCGCCGCAGGACGCGGTGCGCGCGGGCATGGGCTACCTCTCCGAGGACCGCAAGCACTTCGGCCTGGCCACGGGCATGGACGTCGAATCGAACATCACCCTGCCCAGCCTCAAGCGCTGGTTGAAGTGGGGCATGTTCCTGAACCGCGCGGCGATCCACCAGGTGTCGCAGCAGATGGTGGAGAAGCTGCGCATCAAGACGCCCTCGCTCACCCAGACCGCGCGCCTGCTCTCTGGCGGCAACCAGCAGAAGGTGGTGATCGCCAAATGGCTGGTGCAGGACTGCGACATCCTGTTCTTCGACGAACCCACGCGCGGCATCGACGTGGGCGCCAAGAGCGAAATCTACAAACTGCTGATCGACCTGGCCGCGCAGGGCCGCGCCATCGTGGTGATTTCCTCCGAACTGCCCGAGGTGCTGCAGCTGAGCCACCGCGTGCTGGTGATGTGCGAAGGCCGCATCACCGGTGAGGTGGCGGGCCACCAGGCGACGCAAGAAAACCTGATGGCCCTGGCCACGCTCCGTGACTGACCAAGACCAAGACCGAGACCCACAAGGCATTCCATGACCCAAGCAACTTCCCCCTTCTCCTGGCTGGCCCGCTTTTTCGGGGCGCAGGCCAAACAAAAGCTGCTGGCCTTCGCCAGCCTGATCGCGCTGCTGGTGGTGTTCAGCGTGCTCAAGCCCGACGCCTTCATGACGCAGGACAACTTCATCGGCATCCTGCAGTCCACCACGGTCATCGGCGTGCTCGCCATCGCCAGCACCTTCGTCATCATCACCTCGGGCATCGACCTCTCGGTGGGCGTGTTGATGACCTTCTGCGCCGTGATGGCCGGTGTCTTCATCGTGAACCTGGGCTTCCCCTTGCCACTGGGCATTGCGTGCGCGCTGGCCATGGGTGCACTGTCGGGCGGTGTGTCGGGGCTGGTCATCACCAAGCTCAAGGTGCCGCCCTTCATTGCCACGCTGGGCATGATGATGCTGCTCAAGGGCCTGTCGCTGCTGATCACGCAGACACGCCCGATCTACTTCAGCGACGTGGAAGGCTTCGATCAGATCTCGCTGGGCTCGCTGATCGGCGACGTGTTCCCCTCGCTGCCCATTCCCAATGGCGTGCTCATCCTGTTCCTGGTGGCCGCGGTGTGCGCGCTGGTGCTGAACAAGACGGCCCTGGGCCGCTACACCTTTGCCCTGGGCAGCAACGAGGAAGCGGTGCGCCTGTCGGGCGTGAACGTGGACCGTTGGAAGGTCATCATCTACACCTTTGCCGGCGGTATCTGCGGCATCTCGGGTCTGCTGATCGCCTCGCGCCTGAACTCGGCCCAACCGGCCCTGGGCCAGGGCTACGAACTCGACGCCATCGCCGCCGTGGTGATCGGCGGCACCTCGCTCAGCGGTGGCGTGGGCACGATCCTGGGAACCATCATTGGCGCTTTCATCATGAGCGTGCTGATCAACGGCTTGCGCATCATGTCGGTGGCGCAAGAGTGGCAGATGGTGCTCACCGGGCTGATCATCATCCTGGCCGTCTACACCGACAACCTGCGTCGCAACAAGCCATAAGGAGAGCGCGCCACGCCCCAAGTCCTTCACCTTGCCCCCCACCTTTCTTCCCTGTGATTTCGTTCGACATGCACTTTTTCAACCGGAGACAAAACATGAACACAAAGAGAAAACTGCTGGCCCTCACCGCTGGCCTGGCATTGGCTGGCTTCACCAGCTTCGCATCGGCCCAGGAGATCTACATCCCCCTGGTGTCCAAGGGCTTCCAGCATCAGTTCTGGCAGGCCGTGAAGCAGGGCGCTGACCAGGCTGCCAAGGACTACAAGGTGAAGGTCACCTTCGAAGGCCCCGAAACCGAGCAGCAGGTGGACAAGCAGATCGACATGCTCTCGGCCGCCATGGCCAAGAAACCGGCCGCCATCGGCTTCGCCGCGCTGGACAGCAAGGCCGCCATTCCGCTGCTGAAGAAGGCGCAAGCGGCCAAGATCCCGGTGATCGCGTTTGACTCGGGCGTGGACAGCGACATTCCGGTGACGACGGCCACCACCAACAACGTGGCTGCCGCGGCCCTGGCCGCCGACAAGATGGCCGAGAAGATCGGTGGCGAAGGTGAAGTGGCCGTGATCGCCCACGACCAGACCAGCCGCACCGGCGTGGACCGCCGCGACGGCTTCCTGAACCAGATCAAGGCCAAGTACCCCAAGATCAAGGTGGTGGACGTGCAGTACGGCGGTGACCAGCTGAAGTCGGCCGAGATCGCCAAGACGCTGATGCAGGCCCACCCCAAGCTCAAGGGCATCTTCGGCACCAATGAGCCCGGCGCCATCGGTGCGGGCAAAGGTGTCAAGGAAGCCAAGAAGACGGGCGTGGTGATCATCGGCTTCGACTCCGGCAAGGCGCAGAAAGACATGATCAACGACGGCACCATCGCCGGCTCCATCACCCAGAACCCCGTGGGCATTGGCTACAAGACGGTGGAAGCGGCGGTCAAGGCGCTCAAGGGCGAGAAACTGCCCAAGATCATCGACACCGGCTTTTACTACTACGACAAGTCGAACATGAACGACCCCAAGGTCGCCGCGGTTCTGTACGACTGATCAACCAACGCTCCCCCGCGCTCCGTGCCAGAACACGGCGGAACCGGCTCCGCCGGGCCGCTCGTGTTGCCCCCTGGGGGGTGACGCGCCCCCGGGCGCGGCGCGGGGGGACATCTAAGGAACTACTGTGAAACTCTTGCGCTTTGGGCCAACCGGCCAGGAAAAGCCCGGCGTGCTCGACGCCCAGGGTCGTGTGCGCGACCTCTCCGGCGTGATCGCCGACGTGGCCGGCGCGGCCTTGCTGCCCGAGAGCCTGGCGCGCCTGCAAGCTCTCAACATCGACAGCCTGCCGCTGGTGGCCGGCACGCCGCAACGGGACCTGCGCCTGGGTGCCTGCGTGGGCCAGGTGGGCAAATTCATCTGCATCGGGCTCAACTACTCCGACCACGCGGCCGAGAGCAACATGCCGGTGCCGCCCGAGCCGGTGGTATTCAACAAATGGACCAGCGCGATCGTCGGACCCGACGACGCGGTGGAGATTCCCCGTGGCTCGGTGAAGACCGACTGGGAAGTGGAGCTGGGCGTGGTCATCGGCAAAGGCGGACGCTACATCGAGGAAGCCGACGCGCTGTCCCATGTGGCGGGCTACTGCGTGGTGAACGATGTGTCTGAACGCGAATACCAGCTCGACCGCAGCGGCACCTGGGACAAGGGCAAGGGCTGCGACACCTTCGGCCCCACCGGCCCCTGGCTCGTGACCGCCGACGAAGTGCCCGACCCGCAGGCGCTCAGGATGTGGCTGGAGGTGGACGGCAAGCGTTACCAGGACGGCAGCACCGCCACCATGGTCTATGGCGTGGCCTTCCTGGTCAGCTACCTCAGCCGATTCATGAGCCTGCAGCCGGGCGACGTGATCTCCACCGGCACCCCGCCGGGCGTGGGCCTGGGGCAGAAGCCACCGGTCTACCTGCGTGCCGGGCAGACCATGCGCCTGGGCATCGACGGCCTGGGCGTGCAGACCCAAACCACAGTCCAAGCCTAGACCACCGACACAGGTACCCCATGAGCGTCATCGTTTCCATGCGCGTCATCGACGTGCGCTTCCCCACGTCCCAGCATCTGGATGGCTCGGACGCCATGAACCCGGACCCGGACTATTCCGCGGCCTATGTGGTGCTCGAAACCGACCAGCCGGGGCTGGAAGGCCACGGCCTGACCTTCACCATCGGGCGCGGCAATCAGATCTGCTGCGCCGCCATCGAAGCCATGCGCCACCTGGTGGTGGGCCTGGACATGGCCTGGGTGACCGAGGACATGGGGCGCTTCTGGCGCCACATCACCTCCGACAGCCAGCTGCGCTGGATCGGCCCCGACAAGGGCGCCATCCACCTGGCCACGGGCGCGGTCGTCAACGCCGTGTGGGACCTCTGGGCCAAGCAGGAAGGCGTGCCGGTGTGGGAGCTGGTGGCGCGCATGAGCCCGGAAGAGATCGTCAAGCTGATCGACTTCCGCTACATCACCGACTGCATCACGCCCGAAGAGGCGCTGGCGCTGCTCAAGGAGCGCGCCGTGGGCAAAGAAGAGCGCTGGGCCACGCTGCAGCGCGAGGGCTACCCCTGCTACACCACCTCGGCCGGCTGGCTGGGCTACGACGACGACAAGCTGCGCCGCCTGTGCCAGGCCGCCATCGACGCCGGCTTCAACCACATCAAGCTCAAGGTGGGCCGCGACAAGGCCGACGACATCCGCCGTCTGCGCATCGCGCGCGAGGTGCTGGGACCGGACCGCCACCTGATGATCGACGCCAACCAGGTGTGGGACGTGAACCAGGCGGTGGACTGGGTGCGCGAACTGGCTTTTGCCAAGCCCTGGTTCATCGAAGAGCCCACCAGCCCTGACGACATCGAGGGCCACCGCGTGATTCGCGAAGGCGTGGCGCCGGTCAAGGTGGCCACGGGCGAGATGTGCCAGAACCGCATCATCTTCAAGCAGCTCATCATGCGCGGCGCCATCGACGTGGTGCAGATCGACGCCTGCCGCCTGGGCGGCGTGAACGAGATCCTGGCCGTGATGCTGATGGCGGCCAAGTACAACTTGCCGGTGTGCCCGCACGCGGGCGGCGTGGGCCTGTGCGAGTACGTGCAGCACCTCTCCATGATCGACTACCTGTGCATTGCCGGCACGCGCGAGGGGCGAGTGATCGAATTTGTTGACCACCTGCACGAGCACTTCAAAGACCCTTGCGTCATCCGTGGCGCGGCCTACATGCCACCGTTGGCCCCGGGCTTCTCGATCGAGATGAAGCCTGAGTCACTGAGCCAATACGAATTCCAGCCCCGGGCCGCATGAAGATCGACACCCACCAGCACTTCTGGCACTACAGCGCGCCGGAGTTTCCCTGGATCAGCGAGGCCATGCCGGCCCTGCGGCGCGACTGTCTGCCGGCCGACAACGCCGCAGCCATGCGCGCAGCGGGTGTGGACGGCGTGGTGGCCGTGCAGGCGCGCACGCTGGCCGAGGAAACCGACTTTCTGCTGGGGCTGACCGACCAGCACCCCGAGCTGCTGGGCGTGGTGGGCTGGGCCGACCTGGGCGCCGCCGATCTGGAGCCCCGGCTGCAGGCCTGGTGCGCGCACCCCGCCTTCAAAGGTTTGCGCCACATCCTGCAGGACGAGGCCGACGCATCGGCCTGGGTGCAGGCCAGCGCCCACCAGCGTGGCCTGCGGGCACTTCAACAGCACCAGCGCGTGTACGACGTGCTGGTGTTCGAACACCAGATACCCGCCGCGGTGGCGCTGTGCGCCCGGCACGACGCACACTGGCTGGTGCTCGACCATGTGGGCAAACCCGCGCTGCGCGACTGGGGCGACGACGGCGCGCCGGGCGCATCACGCTGGAGCAGCAGCCTGCGCGAGCTCGCGGCCATGCCGCACGTGATGTGCAAACTCTCCGGCGCGGTGACCGAAACCGACTGGCCGAACCACCACGGCCTGACGCCGCAAGACACCCGCCACATCCTCGCCTGCTTCGACCAGGCGCTGGAAGCGTTTGGCCCGCAACGGTTGATGTTCGGCTCTGACTGGCCGGTGTGCCAACTCTCCTCGCCTTACGACGTGGTGCACGGCCTGGCCGATCAGTGGGCGCGATCGCGCCTGAGTGACGCCGAGCAAGAGGCGTTCTGGAGCGGCAATGCCATTCGGTGCTACGGCCTGAAAAGCTGAGACCGCCGACGCCCGCCATTCCACAAGCCCCCGACAAACCTCAAAGAGAGCCGTATCCATGGACCTGCATCTGAAAGACAAAGTGGTCATCGTCACCGGTGGCGCCAGCGGCATCGGCGCTGCCATCTCGCTCACCCTGGCACAGGAGGGCGCGGTGCCCGTGATCCTGGGCAAGAGCCCGATGTCGGCGGAGTTCACCCAGCAGCTGCAGGCCACGGGTGCGCGCCACCGGTTCATCCAGCTGGAGCTGACCGACGAGGCGGCCTGCGCCGCCGCGGTGGCGCAGACCGTGAGTGAGTTCGGCCGCATCGACGGCCTGGTGAACAACGCGGGCGTCAACGACAGCGTGGGCCTGGACGCCGGACGCGACGCCTTCATCGGTTCGCTGGAGCGCAACCTGATCCATTACTACGTGATGGCGCACCACTGCGTGCCACACCTGAAGGCCACGCGCGGCGCCATCGTCAACGTGTCGTCCAAAACCGCGCTCACCGGCCAGGGCAACACCAGCGGCTACACCGCGTCCAAGGGCGCGCAGCTCTCGTTGACGCGTGAGTGGGCGGCGTCGCTGTTGAACGACGGCGTGCGCGTGAATGCACTGATCCCGGCCGAGGTGATGACCCCGCTGTACGCGCGCTGGATCCAGTCCTTCGAGAACCCCGAAGAAAAGTTGGCCAGCATCACGCGCAAGATTCCGCTCGGCCAACGCATGACGACCTCCGAGGAGATGGCACGCACCTGCGTGTTCCTGCTGTCGGACGCCTCGTCCCACACCACCGGGCAATGGGTGTTCGTTGATGGGGGCTATACCCACCTGGACCGCGCCCTGTCCTGAAGACCCCGCATGCGCTACGCCCTTGCTCTCGATCTGGTGGACGACGCCCAGCGCATCGCCGACTACGAAGAAGCCCACAAAAGCATCTGGCCCGAGGTGCGCGACCACCTGTATGCGCAGGGTGTGCTGGGCATGGAGATCTACCGCCTGGGCACGCGCCTGTTCATGGTGTTGGAGGTGGATCCCGCCGTGTACAGCGTGCAGGGGATGGCCGAGGCCTCGCTGGCCAACCCGGTTATCGAGCGCTGGGAAGCACTGATGTGGACCTACCAGGCCCCCACGCCGTGGACGCCACCGGGAGACAAATGGGTGTTCATGGACCGCATCTTCGAGCTCGCATGAGCGCAGACTGCCTGAAGGGCTGCGATGGCATGCGCTCCTTTCGGGGTGACGGTGTTGGGTGGCGGGACATCATGCCGCTTCGCTCATGACCTGGCTGTCTGCCCCACGCGGTTATGCTGCACGCCTCTGGAAAGTCCAGGGCGGAATTCCCGGACGGAATGCACATTCACCCCGCGTTGCCTTGATCGATCTCTCGCGCTTTTCCCATGCACCTTCGTGGCCCGAGCCACCGTCCATCGTGGCCGCGCGCTCGAAGATGGCCATGCGGCTGTCGTGGATGACGGCGGTGCTGGGGCTGGGCCTGTTTTCGGTGGATCGGCTCACGGGCGTGCCGGCCACGGCCGACAGCATGATGACGCTGGTGCTGGCGGTCATGGGCGCGCTGTCCTGGGTGCTCCTGAAGTTCCGTCACTACAACAGCGTGGCCTGGCTGCTGGTGGTGTTCCTGTTTGGCATGGCGGCGGCATCGACCTGGTTTTTCGGGTCGGTTCGAACGGTCAACATCGCGCTGATCCTGATGGGGCAGGTGGCTTCGGGCATTTTTCTGAGCCGCCGTGGCCTGGTCTGGACCACGGTCGCCGCCATCAGCTTGCTCGGGGTGCTGACCTGGGCCGACGCGGCCGGCATGCTGGCGGGCCAGCCCCGTTTTGTGGTGGGCTGGCGGACCTGGATGACGCAGAGCATCAGCCTGTTGGGTGTGGCCGCGATGATGTACCTGAACCGGACGCAGATGCGCATGGCGCAGGCACTGCACCTTCGCGAAGCGATGCAGCGTCTGAACACCCAGCTCGACCGCGACATCGGGCAGGACCGGTTTGCGCGCCTGTTCCAGTCCAGCCCCACGCCGATCTTCGTGCAGTCGGCGCGCACGGGTGTGATCCTGGACGTGAACCAGGCTTTCGAGCGCACGCTGGGTTATGCGCGCAAGGACGTGTTGAACCGGCGCGAAGGGTTCTTGTGGTTGCAGGACGAAGACCACCAGCGCTTTGTCCGCGACCGCCGTGCCACACGGCGCACCGGGTGGCACCCGATCACGGCGCTGAGCCGCGACGGGCGGCCGCTGGCCTTGCAGATCAGCTGCGAGCGGGACGACGACCCGAATGACGGCATGGTGATCACGGCGATGCGAATGCCAGGCAGCATGGCCAGTGCGCTGCCCACGGTCTATGCGCCGCTGGAGGGCCGGACCGATGCATGATTCGCGTCCCCTGGAAGACCCCGACGAGATCCGTCAGGGGCAGCGGCAAAGCAGCCACCGCAGCGCGCGCTGGGTGATGGTGGTGATTGCGCTGTTGATGCTGGGCATGGCGCTGGTCGATCAAGTGTTGGCCCCGCCCGGGGCGTCGAGGTCTTTCATGTCCCTCTCGATGGGGGGCGCCGCGCTGCTGTCGTACCTGATGCTGCGCCGGCATCGGCCCCAGTGGTTGACGCCGCTGCTGGCCGGTGGCCTGTTGTTCATTGCGGCCGAGATCTACAACGACGGCTCGGTCCGCTCCGCGGCGACCCTGGGCCTGCTGGGCGCGGTGGTGATGGCGGGCACTTACCTGAGCCTGCGCGCGTTGTGGGTCGCCACCGCCGCTGGCCTGCTCATCCTGGGTGCGCTGACCTGGGCGGAGGCCGGTGGGTATCTCGTGAAATCCGACCTGGCGCCCGACCTGCGGTTCTGGCTGATGGGCAGCGTCATCGTGGGCGTGATCGGGGTGTTGCTGCACCACACGCGCAAGGCGACCGACGAGGCCTACCTGCGGCAACTCAACCAGATGGAAGACCGCTTTCGGCTGGAGCACGAGCGGGACCAGTCACTGCGCCGGTTCCAACGCATCTTCCGGCTCAACCCCACCGCGCTCATGATCCAGTTTGCGGGCACGCAGACCGTGCTGGAGGTCAACCCGGCGTTCGAGCGTGGTTTCGGGTACCCGGGCGACCAGATCGTGGGCCAGCCGGCGAGCGGTCTCTGGGCCGACGATGCGTCGTGGCAAACGCACTGCAGGCGCCTGTTTGACAAGGGACGCACCGGTTGGCAAGAAGCCAGCTGGCGACGGTCCGACGGCCAGGCCATCGAGGTGCTGGTCAGCAGCGAGCTGACTGAAGACCCCGCCGGCCTGCTGATCCTCACCACGGTCGTGGGCATGCCGTAGAAGGCGTGGCGTTTGATTCATACGGCGTTGCCTTCAAACGTTTAACTTCGTTGCAACGCCATGCCGTGCTTTCGCACTGTCTGCGGCTTCGCGCCTTGTTCTACGCTTGAATGCAAAGCCGTATCAGCTCGGCTTCGCCAGGGCTTTCCTGAGCCGCCCGGGTGCGACGCCATAACACTGCTGAAAGTGCCGGATGAAGTGCGCGGCGTCGGAGAACCCGCACTCGAACGCAATGTCGTTCACCGTCGAATCGGTCGTGGTCAACAACCAGCGGCCGTATTTCAGCCGTGAGTTCCGGTAGAACTCCGAAGGCGATGCCCCCGTTTCGGCGAGGAAGACGCGCTCCAGCTGGCGGCTGCTGGAGTCCACCAGTCGGGCGATGACGCCGATTTCGAGCGGGGTGGACAGGTTCTTCTCCATCAGGACGATGGCCTGGCGGAGCTTCTCGTTGTCCACGGAGGCATAGCCCAGGGCGTGCCGGCGGGCAATGTGAGACGAAGAGGACCGTTGTGACACGGTCATCTGGTGCACGACCTTGGCGGCACGGTCCGGCCCGCAATGGATGCGGATCAATTCGGCCGCCAGCTCGATGATCGACACGCCTCCCGCGCAACTGATGCGGTTGCCGTCGAACACGTGGTCGCAGTTGGTGGTGTACCGCTCCTTGGGGAACATCCGTTTCCAGTCGTCGACGTGGAAGGGGTGCACGCAGGCCAGCTTGCCTTTCATGAGTCCGGCGCTGGCCAGCGCAAAGGTGCCGGTGCAGATGCCGATGAGGGGCGTGCCCGCGGCATCGACCTGGCGCAGGTAGTCCAGGTACAGGCGGTCAACGCTGCCCATGAACGGCAGCAAACCCCCGATGACGGCGACGTAGTCGAACTTCTCGCCGGGCCGAAGCGCTTCCTGCACCGGGATCTCCACCCCCGAGCTCGCGGTGATGCTGGTGCCGGGGAGGCCCAGCACGCTCCACGAGCAACGCACCTGCCGGCTCTGGTCGCCCACGTCGGCGGCATGCCGGAGCGCATCGCACAGACCCGCGAGCGACAGCAGCGGAAACCGGGGCCACAGGAGGATGCCGATGCGCAGTTCCACGGCGCCGTCCTGGGCGTGTCGGCCGGTCGCCGCGTCCAGGCGGTGAATCAGATGCCCACCGTCCTCCTCACCGCGAGCGCCGGTGGCGGGCGCCGTGGGGGTGGATGTGGCGTCGCTGGGCTTGCTGTCCATGTGCCTTAGGGGTTTTCCCGCGTGTCGCATACGTTCAATTTAACAGCGGTCCCCTGCAACCGCAAAACCGGGGTGCAAACCGATGATCCATTTCACGCCTCCCCGGCGTTCTTCCTCAACTTTTCACCCACCACTTTTCCCCTGGAGTCGATATGAAACGTTCGTTTCTGGTGCGCGCCATGTGCGCCGTTTTTGGTGCCGCGGCTTTCATGCCGCTGGCCATCGCCCAGCCGTCTCCCCCAACAGTCGAGAAGGGGTTGTTCACCGTGGCCTTCACGGGCGACATGCCCGGCACCGGCTACCAGGACGGCAGCATGATCGGCTACGACGGCGAGATCCTGCAGCGGGTGGCCGACTCGCTCAAGCTCAAGGTGAAGCCCGCGCTGATGGAGTGGTCGGGCACCATCGCCTCGGTGCAATCCAAGCGCGTGGACGTGATGGCCGGCACCATGGGCTGGACCGAGCAGCGCTCGAAGATCATGACGCTCTCCGACCCGATCCACTACTTCAAGAACGGGATCATGCAGTCGTCCAAGACGAACTGGTCGACCCTGAAGGACCTGGAAGGCAAGAAGGTCGGCACCATCACCGGCTTCTCTTTCATTCCCGAGCTGCGCAAGATCAACGGCCTGCAGCTGAGCCAGTACGACACCTCGGACGCCGCCGTGCGCGACCTGCTGGCAGGCCGCGTCGACGCCGTGATCGGCGATCCGCCGGTGGTGCAGTACGCCATCTCACGCAATGCGCAGTGGAACCTGCGCTTCAACGCGTTCACCGACAACAACCCCGATTTCCCGCTGTTGACCGGGCTGGGCCAGGTGGTGTTTGGCCTGAGCAAGGACAACCCCGAGCTGGCCGCTGCGGTGAACGCCGAGATCGCCAAGCTGTGGCAGAAGTGCGAGCTCAAGAAGATTGGCGAGCGCTACGGCCTGGTGCAGGACGTCTGGTACGTGCCGGCCGGCAAGAACTTCCGCGCTGGCGTTGACCGCCCGGCCAACTGGTCGCTCCCCGGCTGCAAGTGAGACCGCGTCCATGAACCAGCACCTCCTGCGCGTCGAAGGGCTCCAGAAGAGCTACGGCCCGCTCCAAGTCCTGAAGGGCATTTCCCTGGACCTGCGCAAAGGCGAGACCCTGTCCCTGATCGGGCCGAGCGGGTCGGGCAAGTCCACCTGCCTGCGGTGCATCAACTTCCTGGAACGCCCCACGGCGGGCGCCATCTTTCTGGAAGACGAACGCATCGGGCAGTTGCCCGACGGGCGCGGGGGGTTGCGCCTGATGTCCGACCGTGAGCTGGCCCCGCAACGGGCCGAGATCGGCATGGTGTTTCAAGGCTTCTACCTGTGGCCGCACTTGAACGTTCGCGACAACGTCGCGCTCGGCTCCATCCGGGCCGGTGGCATGGCGCGAACCGAGGCCCACGAGTTGGCCGAGGAGATGCTGGACAAGGTGCACCTGCGCCACAAGGCCGATGAATACCCGGAGCGGCTCTCGGGCGGTCAGCAGCAGCGCGTGGCCATCGCCAGGGCGCTGGCGCAGCGGCCCAAGCTGATCCTGTTTGATGAACCCACGTCGGCGCTGGACCCGGAGCTGGTGGGTGAGGTGCTGGGGGTGATCCGCGAGCTGGCGGAAGAGGGGCGCTCCATGGTCCTGGTGACCCACGAGATCCGGTTTGCCCGCGACGTGGCCGACCGGGTCATCTTCATGGACCAGGGGCACATCGTGGAACAAGGCAGCGCGGCCGAGGTCATTGACACGCCACGCGTGGACCGCACGCGCAGCTTTCTCGGTCAGGTCGGCGCCAGTGCCGGCCACGCCACATGACGCCGGCCATGGAGACCTTTGCCAGCATTCTGGGCACCTTGGCGGCCGGTGCGGTCACCGCGCTCCAGGTGGCCGTGGGCGCTTTCGTGATCGCCAGCCTGCTGGGCCTGGGCCTGGCGGTGCTGCGCGTCTTTTCGCGCAACCAACTGCTGCAACTGGGCCTGGCGGCCTACATCGAGTGGATGCGCAACGTCCCGGCACTGGCGCATCTGTTTCTGCTGTATTTCGGCCTGGCCACGGTTGGTGTGCGCCTGTCGCCGCTGCTCGCGGCCGTGGTCGGGCTGGGCCTGGTGGGCGCGGCGGTGCTGTGTGACGTGTTTGCCGCGGGCTTGAAGTCGCTGCATGTGGGGCAGCGTGAAGCGGCCCTGGCGGTGGGCCTCACGCCGGGCCAGACGCTGCGCCACGTGCTCGTGCCGCAGATGTTTCGCGCGACGTTTCCGTCGCTGGCGAACTACACCACCGCGCTGATCAAGGACACCTCGATCGCCTCGGCCATTGCCGCGCCCGAGATCATGTTCTACGCGAGAAACCTGGTGACATCGACCTTCGAAACCACGCTGATCTACCTGGCGGCCATGCTGCTGTACGCGGCCATGGTGTTGCCCGTGGCCTGGGGTTTCAAACGGGTCGAACGGACCATGGAGAAGGCGCGATGACTGAGTTCTTTCTGACCTACCTGGCGTACCTGCCCGACTGGGGGCCACGGCTGGTGGACGGCGCGCTGGTGACGGCCCGTCTCTCGCTGGTGGGCTTCGTGATGGCCCTGGGTCTGGGGGCCTTGCTGGTCGCCATGCAACGCAGCGGTGCCGCCGTGTTGGCGGTGGCGGCCAATGCCTATGTGCAGTTCGTGCGCACCGTGCCCTTGCTGGCGCTGCTGCTGGCGCTGTACTTCGCCCTCCCGCCGCTGGGGCTGACGCTGTCGGGCTACTGGGCCGGCGCGCTCGGTCTGGGTCTGCACGGTTCGGCCTATGTGGCCGAGATCCTTCGGGGCGGCTTGACGGCCATCCACCGGGGTCAGCGGGAGTCCGCGCTGGCGGTGGGGCTCTCGCCGTTGCAGGTGTTCGTCCACGTGGTGTTTCCCCAGGCGCTGCGCATCATGCTGCCGCCCTTGCTCAACACCTACGTGGCCTTGCTGAAGGACAGTTCCTTGTGCGCGCTCATTGCCACCGACGAACTCATGCTCGCGGCCCGCGCCATTTCGAGCGAGTCCTTCCTGCCGCTGCACATTTTCTTGCTGGTGGGGTTGTTCTATTTCGGGATCGCGTTTCCGCTGTCGATGCTCTCGCGGCTGCTGGAGCGGCGGTTGAACCGTGGTCGACGTGTGTTGGGGGTTGCATGAGCGTTATTCAGTTCGATCCCGCTTTTGCCTCCATCGAAGAGGCGACACATGCCCTGGATACGGGCGAACTCACCAGCGTGTCGCTGGTGGAACAGCAACTCGGTCGAATCCAGCGGCTGGACCATCAGCTGCACGCCTTTGTCGACGTCTATGCCGAGGAAGCACTGGAGTCCGCGTTGGCCATGGATGGCTTGCGCCGCGCCGGGGTCCGCCTGGGCCCCTTGCACGGCGTCACCGTGGCGGTGAAAGACCTGTTTCACATCGGCGGCAAGCCCATCACCGGCGGCTCGGGGGCCTTGCCCGCCCGTGTCTCCACCACCACGGCGACGGTGGTGGAGCGCCTGCGCAGTGCGGGCGCCATCGTGATCGGCAAGACCCACACGGTGGAATACGCCTTTGGGGGCTGGGGGACCAACGAGGTCATGGGCACGCCGTGGAATCCCTGGGACATGCAGACGCACCGGGTCCCCGGGGGGTCGAGCAGTGGGTCTGCGGTGGCGGTGGCCGCGGGCATGGCCTGCGCCGCCATCGGCACCGACACCGGTGGATCGGTGCGCATACCCGCCGGGCTGTGTGGCCTGGTCGGGCTGAAGACGACACACGGCCTGATCAGTCGGCACGGCCTGATCGAGCTGTGCCCCACCCACGACACGGTGGGTCCGCTGGCGCGCACTGTGCGGGATTGCGCTCTTCTGCTGGACGTGATGGCCGGTGCCGATCCGCGCGATCCGGTGTCGCAGGAGGCGCCTGTCCGGCGGGTCATCGACGGTGTGAACGTGATGCCGCGCGGTGCCCGCCTCTGGGTGTTGCCCGCGCAGGAACGGGTGGGGGTGGAGGCGGCGGTGCTGGCGGCATACGACGAGGCCCTGGCCACGCTCCAGGGCCTGGGCATGCAACTGGTGGAGAAGCCGCTTCCCCAGAGTTGCGCCGATTCCATGCGCATCGCTGGCCGGCTGATGAGCGCCGAGGGATACGACAACCTGGGGGCGCTGTTTGAGCGTTCGAACCTGAAGTTCGACGCCCATGTCCGCCGGCGCATCCTGCTGGGGCGCGATGTGGCGGCGGGGGAATACCTGCGGCTGCTCCGGGCGCGCGATCAGGCCCGGCACGACATGCTGGCCGCCATGGATGGCATCGAGGCCTGTGTGTTTCCCACCAATGCGATATCGGCCATTCCGGTGGCCGATGTGGACGAACTCGCCACACCGCTCTCTCGATTTGGCCGGTTCGTCAACCTCATGAACCTGTGCTCGCTGGCCGTGCCCGCCGGTCTCTCCCCCGAGGGCATGCCGATCTCCATCCAGTTCATCGGACGCCCTTGGGACGAGCCGCTGGTGTTCCGCCTGGGCCATGCCTTCGAGCAGGCCACGCCCTGGCACCGCCTGCGCCCCGGTGGGCTTGACTGAAGGCAGGGTGCGACATGAACCCGATCCTTCACCTGTCAGGCAAACGCCTGTTGATCGCATGGCTGCTGGGCGCATCGCTGGCCGCAGGGGCAACGGAATCCGTGCCTTCGCCCCACGAGAGCCCGGCCTGGTCTCGCATGGCCCAGAGCGGCCGCATCCGGGTGGGGTACATCCCCACGCCCGGCACGTTTGCGTTTCAGGACGCGCAAGGTCAAACCGTGGGGTATTCGATCGACATCTGCAGGCGGGTGATCGACAAGCTGCGCCAGCGGCTGGCTCGCCCGGACCTGACCCCGGAGTTCCTGCCCATCCAGGCATCGGACCGCATCCCGATGCTCAAGGCTGGAGCGATCGACCTGGAGTGCGGGGGCAACACCAACACACTGGCCCGGCAAAAGGACGTGGATTTTTCCCACACCTTCTTCAACACCGGCCTTCGACTGCTCGCGAGGAAAACACTGCGGGTGGACAGGGTCAACGATCTCGCGCGCAAGCGGATTGCGGTCGCGCGCGGCACCACGGCAGAAGCCCGCTTCAAGAGCCTGCAGCTGGAACGGGGCGTTCAAGTGGTCGCGGTGGGGTCAGACGCCGAGGGGTTGAAGCTGCTGGAGGACGGCGAGGTGGACGCCTACGCCCAGGACGACGTGCTGCTGTACGGACTGATGGCGCTTTCAAAGCTCAAAGACGGGCTGGCGGTGACCGGGCCGTTCATGACGGTGGAGCCCTACGCCTTCATGCTGCCCAAGGACGATCTTGCGCTGAGAGCGGTGGTGGATCGCAGCTTGCTGGAACTGATGCATTCGGGGGAGCTGCTGTCCATCTACCGCAAGTGGTTCGACAGTGAACGCCTGCGCATCCCCATGAGCATCTACATGAAAGAAAACATCCGGTTCCCCAACAAGTACGGCATTCCATGACCCGTCTTCTTTTCAACCCGCTCACTTCTGTTGACCCATGAACCCCCACTTCATCAGCGACGCCGACATCGCCAGGCTCCTCGACTACCCCAGCGTGGTCGAGGTACTCGACCAGGCCTATCAGGACTTTGGCGCCGGGCTGGCCAGCGTGCACCCTCGAACCCGCAGCGAATGTGCCGACGCGCGGCTCAGTTCGATGGGCGGCATCTGGACCGGTCGCAGCGTGGCGGCGGTCAAGGTGTATCCCACGATGGCCGGTCGCTTCAGTTTTCTCGTCAATCTGTTTGATCTGGACACCAACACCGCGCTCGCCGTGCTGGAGGGCAATGAACTCACCCGCTTCCGCACGGCGGCCCAGACGGCCCTGATCGCCCGCCAGGTGGTTCCGGCGGGCGCGAGCAAACTGGCCTTGTTTGGCGCCGGCCTGCAGGGCCGTGCGCAAGCCGATGCGCTCTGTGGCGTGTTCCGGTTTCAGGAGATCGCAGTCGTCGATCCCTTGTGTGATGAGGACTGGTGCCGACAGCTCGCGCAACGCACCGGCGCCAGCGTGCATGCCTGTTCGGCGGAAGAGGCCGTGCGGGGCGCGGACGTCGTGGTGACCGCCACCCGTTCGACGGAGCCGGTGTTTCTCGGCCATTGGCTCAAACCGAGGGCGTTCGTGGCCGCCATCGGCATCAGCTCACCGAAAGGGCGGGAGCTGGACGACACGACGCTGGACCGGGCTTCGCGCGTGATCGTGGAGTGGTTGCCCCAGAGCCTGCAGGAGGCGGGCGACATCGTTCTGTGGAACGCGTCACAAGCGACGAAGCTGGACAAGACGCTGGACCTGCCCGCGCTGTACGGCGGCCTGGCGCCGTGGCCGAACTCGGGCTCGTGCATCACCGTGTTCAAGTCTGTGGGAACGGGGCTTGCGGACACCGCTTGCGCCTACCTGGCCTACCAGCGTTCGCATGCCTCCGAACGCGTGAATGAAAGACGGGAGGTCCGCGCATGAAGGTCTGCGTCGTTGGTGCCGGCATCGTGGGCTGCGCCACCGCCTACCAGCTCGCCCGGCAAGGGTTTGAGGTGATGCTGGTTGACAGCGAGCAGGGGCCAGGCCGCGGCACCAGCTTTGCAAACGGCGCCCAGCTCAGCTACAGCTATGTCGAGCCGCTCGCGTCGCCCGCGACCCTGCTGGGGCTTCCATCGATGTTGCTGTCGCCCGACTCGCCGCTGCGCTTTCGCTTGAGGCTCGACGTGCGCCAGTGGTGGTGGTGCCTGCAGTTCCTGAGCGCCTGCAACGCCCGGCAATCGCGCCAGGGCACCCGGGAGCTGCTCCTGCTGGCCCAGCTCAGCCGTGCCACCCTGGAGCAATGGATGGCGCAGGAAGCCTGGGCGTTTTCCTTTCAGCAGAACGGCAAGCTCGTGCTGTGCCCGGACGCCGACACGCTGCGGCGGCAGGTCGCGCAGGTGCGGTTCCAGTCCGATCTGGGGTGCCAGCAGGCCGTGTTGAACCCGCAGGCCTGTGTGGACAAGGAGCCCGCCCTGAGCGGGTATCTGGGGCGGTTTGCGGGTGGGGTCTGGACGGCCGATGAATGTGTCGGGGACCCGCATGCGCTGAGTGTTCAGATGACGCAGAGCCTGCTGCGCATGGGCGGGCAGCTGCACTTTGACACGGCCGTCACGGGGTTTTCTGTGCGGGGCGGCCGGATCGTGGCGGCGCAGACGCCCGGCGGCGCACTCGCAGCGGACGTGTTCGTGATCGCCAACGGTGCCGCGGCCCCGCGGCTGGCCGCGTCGGTCAATGTGTCTCTGCCGATCTATCCGATCAAGGGCTACAGCATCACCCTGCCGATCCACTCACCGCAGAAGGCGCCCGTGGTCAGCGTGACCGATCTGGGGCGAAAGACGGTGTTTGCGCCGCTGGGTGGGCGGCTGCGGGTCGCGGCCATGGCCGAGGTGGTCGGACACGACCTGTCCATTCCCCCGTCGCGCATCCAGCGGATGGTGCAGGCGGTGGACACGCTGTTTCCCGGCGCATGCGGGTTTGAAGAAACCCAGCCCTGGGCGGGCCTGCGCCCGGCGACCCCCACCGCCGTGCCGATCACGCGGCAGATGGGTCCGGCCAATCTCTATGTCAATGCGGGCCACGGGGCGCTGGGGTTCACGCTGGCCGCTGGCAGTGCCGTGGTGCTGGGGCGGCAGATCATGAGCCACGGGCCCCTGCGGCAGCCCATGGCACAGATCACTGGAGCGGGTGCCGGGTCCTCGTCATGACGGCCAGGCGTCCGCCGCCTTCAGCGCCATGGCCGGCATGGAAGCGGCCGTGTCCGCCTGGCGCGTTCCGGCCGACGCCCGAACGCTACTTCTCGTAGCGCGTCATGCGCATCGTCGAGGCCTCGAGCTTCGACATGAACGGCGCGGCGGCAGGAGCTTTCTCGAAGCTCGCCATGGATGCGTCGGCGTCTTTCGCCGAGCGCCAATGCACGATCACCAGCCACTCGCCGTCCGCGCCGTGCGCGCTCTCGCGCGACACGAAGCCAGGCTGCTGGGCGACGTGTTCACGCTCCACCGCCTTGTCGATCGGAGCGAACTCCGCTGCCGACACACCCGCCTTGAGCTTGAACGTGACGATTTCGATGACGTTGCCGCCCTGGCCGGCTGCCAGGGCCGGCTGGACCGCGAAGGTGGCCGAGAGAACGCTGCTCAGCAAGAACTTCCAGGGATTCATGCAGGCCTCCCTGCGTCAGAACTTGCCGTTGGCGTTCTTCCACTCCGACCGAGCCGGGATGGTTTCGATCGTGTCCCAGTGCTCGGCGATCTTGCCGTTCTCGACCCGGAAGAGGTCGAAGAACGCGCTCGGCTTGCCGGCGAACTCGCCCTCGCTGGCCACGAGCACGAAGTTGCCTTCGCCCAGCACCTTGTGCACCTTGCTGTACTTCATCGTCACGCCGGCTTTGGCCATGGCCTGCAAAGCCGCGCCGAGGCCGGACAGGCCATCGGCGATCTGCGGGTTGTGCTGGTGGTAGTTGTCGCCGGTGTAATAGCCCGCCAGGCGGTCCATGCGGCCGTTCACCAGGATGTCGTCGACGAACGACGCGACCAGTTGTTTGTTGGCAGCGGTCTTGTCCAGGTCTGTCGCCACGGTCGGTCCGTCGATCATCGTGCGCCCGCTCGGGTTGGGTTGGGCCGGCGTCTCCTGCAGGTTGTCCCAGTGTTCGACGATCTTGCCGTCTTCAAAACGGAAGATGTCGAAGCCGATCTTCGGGCCGAAGAAGTTGTAGTCGGTGTGCGTGAAGACAAAGTCACCGTCCTGGAAGACGCGCGCCGTGTTCACTTTCGCCGACCCCTTCGGCAGGGCCTGCAGCACCGCGCCGAAGCCTGCCAGGCCCTCGCCGACGGCGAGGTTGTGCTGGATGTACTTGTTGGGATTGACGACAGCCACCGGCGCGGACTCGCCGGTTTCGATGGCTTTGAGCAGTGCGACGACTTGCTGTTTGGGCTGAGAGGACATGGGGGTTCCTTTGGGAGAAGAGGTGGTCGATGCGCAGCCAGCGACGACCGCCAGAAGGCCCCATGTGACGACTTGCTTGGAGAGGGTTCGGAAGGAGGGCATCGGGGTGAACGTTGGTTGGTTTGAGGCACGTACTTTGCCGGCGTCGAGCCCCGTCTGCCAGGTCACTGTCGGGCAATTGATGGTAGAAATCGCGCATGCACGCCCATGTGTGCCGAAAGGACGGTTCGTGACCCAACCCACCAAGTCGCTGCGAGAGACGCGCTTCGAGAGTGCCCGACTGAACCCTATCGGGGTGGAACTGATGACCTTGTCGGAACTGCGCGCCCGGGTGTCCCCGAGGCTGTTTGTCGTGACGGAGCGCGTCGAGTTCTTCATGGTTCTCGTGGCGACCGAAGGGCGTGGAGAACACCTGGTCGACTTCGAGCACTTCGGCCTGCGCACCGGCCAGGTCGTTTTTGTGAGGCCCGGACAGGTGCAGCAATGGCAGCCGGCGAAGGGTCTCGAAGCGGATGTGCTGCTGATCGATCCGGCCGTCGTGCAGCCGAAGGCAGCGAAATCCGAGCCGGGGACGATGGCCATGCTGCGTCTGGAGGATTGGCCGGTCCACTTCAAACTGGACGCTGACGGGCTGGCGGCCTGGAAGGCTTTGGCCGCGATGCTCCGCAGGGAACTCGATCAACCGGTGCTGGACGGGCTGTCGGCCGCCATGGCGCGCGAGCTGCTCATGTGCCAGATGCTCAGCCTCAGCCGTTCTGCGACCGGGCCTGCGACGGCGCCCACGGTGCAGGCCGTTTTGATTCGGCGTTTGCGGCGCGAGCTGGAAGGCTTGGTCGACACCCGCCCGTCCGTGGCACTGATCGCCCGGAGGCTGCGCGTTTCAACGAGCACCTTGACACGCACCTGCAACGACGTGCTGGGGCATTCGGCCAAGGAGGCCGTGGATCGGCGCGTGGCTTTGGAGGCTCAGCGCTTGCTCGTGCACAGCACGTCGACGTCGGTCGCCATCGGTGAGCTGCTGGGCTTCAGTGAGCCGACGAACTTCGTCAAGTTCTTTCGGCGGCGCGTGGGGACGACGCCGGAGGCCTTCCGACAGGCGCATCACCTGCAGCGCCGCTAACGGCGTGAGACACCTGAGGCGGGCCGCGCTGCCCCGCCGCCGGGTCCGCTCAACACTCGACGATGGCCTTGATCACCCCGGCGGCCGGGTCGAGCAGGGTCTGGAACTGCGTCGGCACATCGGCCAGCGCCAGGCGGTGGGTGTTCAACGCGGACGGGATCAGGCCCGCGCGCATGGCGTCGAGCACGGTGATGAAGTCTTCGGTGGTGGCGTTGCGGCTGCCCAGCAGCGTCATCTCGCGCTTGTGGAATTCGGGGTCGGAAAAAGTGAGGTTCGCGCCGACCACCGAGATCAGCACATAGCTGCCGCCGTGCGCCACGAACCTGAAGCCGCGTTCCATGGCCTGGGGGTTGCCGGTGGCGTCGAACACCACGTCGAAGAACTCGCCGTCCGTGAGCTGGGCGAGTTGCGCTTCGTCGCCTTCGCCCAGCGGCACACCGGCGTGGATGCCCAGCGCGCCGGTGCAGAAGTCCACCCGGTCTTTCCGCCCGTCCAGCGCGGTGACGGTGGCGCCGCGCAGTTGCGCAAAAATCATCGCGGCCATGCCGATGGGGCCGGCCCCCACCACGAGCACGCGCTGCCCCGGGCGCAGGGCCGAGCGGCGCACCGCGTGGGCGCCGATGGCCAGGAACTCCACCATGGCGGCCTGGTCGAGCGACACGCCCTCGGCCTTGTGCACGAAGGCCTGGGGCACGGTCAGGTATTCGGTGAAGGCGCCGTCGCGGTGCACGCCGAGCACCTGGATGTTCGTGCAGCAATTCGTCTTGCCCGCGCGGCAGGCGATGCAGGTGCCGCACGAGAGGTAGGGCATGACGTAGACCGTGTCGCCGGGGCGCAGGGCGCTGTCGGCCGGGGCGGCTTCGACGATGCCCGAGAGCTCATGGCCCATCACGCGCGGGTAGCTCAGGTAGGGCTGTTTGCCGGTGAAGATGTGCAGGTCGGTGCCGCACACGCCCACGCGCTTGACGCGCAGCAGCACCTCGTGGGCGCCTCGTTCGGGCATGGGGCGGTCCTGGGCCAGCAGGGTGCCGGGGGTTTCGCAAACAACGGTCAGCATGGGTTCCTTGGGTTCAATGGATGTTCAAACAATGTCTTGTGCGGTCAGCTCGGCCCGGGTGGGCAGGCCTTCCATGTCGCCGATGACCTGCAGCGCGCGCGAGGCGATCCAGTTGGCGCGCCGCAGGGCCTGGGGCCAGGTCAGGTCTTCCAGCCGGGCGCTGATGATGCCCACGGCAAACGCGTCGCCGGCGCCCACGGTGTCCACCACCACGGGCACCGGCACGCCGGGCACCTGGCCGTGTTCGCCGCTGGCGGTGCGGAAGTAGGCGCCTTCGACACCCATCTTCACCACCACGGCTTTCGCACCCCGGTCGATGTACCAGGCGGCGATGTCGGCGGGGCTGCTCTGGCCGGTCAGCAGCTGGCCTTCGGCATGGCCGGGCAGCACCCAGTCGGCGTGGCGGGCGAGCTCATTCAGCGTGTCGCGCATGGTGGCCGTGTCGGGCCACAGGCTGGGGCGCAGGTTGGGGTCGAACGAGACGCTGCGGCCGGCGCCGCGCAGGGTCATCATGGCGTGGGCCACCAGTTCGCGGGCCGCGGGCGACAGCGCCGGGGTGATGCCGGTGGTGTGCAGGTGCCGGACCTTGAGTGCGTAGTCGAGCTTGAGGTGTGCCTTGCCGAGCTGGCTGGCGGCCGAGCCACGGCGGTAATACTCGATGGCCGGGTCGCTGCCGTCCACGCTGCGCGACTTGAGCATGAAGCCGGTGGAGCGGTTCGGGTCCACCTCCACCTGCGAGGTGTCCACGCCTTCGGCTTCAATGGTCTGGCGCACGTAGCGGCCAAACGAGTCGGCCCCCACGCGGCTGACCCAGCCCACCTTGAAACCCAGGCGCGCCAGGCCGATGGCGACGTTGCTGTCGGCCCCCGCCAGCCGCTTGTTGAAGCTCTGCACCTGGTCCAGCGGCCCGGGCTCCTGCGCCACCAGCAGCGCCATGGTTTCGCCCAGCGACAAGACGTCGAGTTGTTCGGGCGCTGCGCGCATTGGAATACCTTCGCCCTGCGGGCTGCGGTGCGAGCTTGCTTGGGAACGGCCCGGCGCTGCGCTCATGAGGCCAGCTCCCCGAGGTTCACGGCCTCCAGCGTGGCCAGCACGCCGTGCGTCTGCAGCGATTGCAGGGCTTTGCGCAGCGCGGCAGCCAGCGCTGCGTTGCCCGCCAGATCGCCAAACACCGGCGCGTAGGACAGCATGGTCTGCACGGCTTCGATGCTGACTCCCTGGCCCAGCGAGCGCTGGTGCAGCTCTGTCAGTTCGGCGGCGTGGGGGTCGTCGATGGGGTAGGGCTGGCCCAGCTCGTCAACGCCGCGCAGGTAGTGCATCCACGCCGCCACGCCCAGTGCCATGCGGGGCACGGGCAGGCCGGTGGCCAGCCGGTCGCGCACGGTGCCCAGCAGGCGCTGGGGCAGCTTCTGCGAGCCGTCCATGGCGATCTGCTGCGTGCGGTGGGCCAGGGCGGGGTTGGCGTAGCGGGCCAGCAGGTTGGCGCGGTAGGCGGGCAGGTCCAGGCCGGGCAGTTCGGCCAGCGTGGGTTCGATTTCATCGCGCATCAGCGCTTCGATGTGCTCGCGCAGCGGCGCCTGGGCAATGGCTTTGTCCACCGTCTGCCAGCCGGCCATGGCACCCAGGTAGGCGATGCTGGAGTGCGTGCCGTTGACCATGCGCAGCTTGAGCCGCTCAAAGGGTTCGGCGTCTTCGACGAAGCGCGCGCCGCCCTGCGTCCAGTCGGGTCGGTCGGCGGCGAAATGATCTTCCACCGCCCAGTCGAAGAAGGGTTCGCCCAGCACCGGCCAGCGGTCTTCGCACCCGAGCGCCTGGCTTACCGAAGCGCGGTCGGCGTCGGTGGTGCGGGGCACGATGCGGTCCACCATGGAGCAGGGAAAGCGGCATTCGGCGGCGATGCGCTGGGCCAGCGCCGGGTCCACCGCTTGCGCAAAACGCAGCACGGCGCCGCGCAGCACGCGGCCATTGGCGGGCAGGTTGTCCAGCGACATCAGTGTGAGCGGCCCGTGGCCGCGCGCCAAGCGCAGCTGCAGCCCGAACACCAGCAGGCCGATGGCCGAGCGCGGTTTGGCGGGGTGGGCCAGGTCGTGGGCGATGTCCGGGTGGTCCAGCCGCAGCGCGCCGGTGGCCGGGTCGTGGCAGTAGCCTTTTTCCGTCACCGTCAGGCTCACGATTCGAGTGTCTGCGGCGGCGATGGCGTCGAGCACCGCTTGCGGGTTTTCGGGGGCCACCAGCAGGCTGCGCACCGCGCCGATCACCTGCAGGCTTTGGCGCGGTTGGCCCTGCTCGTCGGCGTCGCGGATCGCCAAGGTGTACAGACCGTCCTGCGGTGCCAGGGCGTCGCGCGTGTCGGGCTGGCGCAGCGAAACGCCGACGATGCCCCAGCGCAGGTCGCCCGCGGCCATGGCCGCTTCGGTGGCGGCGGCCATGTGGGCGCGCATGAAGGCGCCGATGCCCAGGTGCACGATGCCGTTTTTCAAGGCTGTGCGGTCATAGTCGGGCCGCGTCACGGCGGCGGGCAACGCGCCCACCGTGCTGTCGTTCAATCGATTCATGTCCACCCTCACCAGTTGGTCAGCGTGCCATCGTGCTGCAGGCGGTTCACCGGCAGGTAGGCGCGTTGGTAGGGGTACTTGGCCGCCAGCGCCTCGTCGATGGTCACGCCATGGCCGGGCGTTTCGCCGGGGTGCATGTAGCCGTCCTTGAAGCTGTAGGCGTGGGGGAACACGGCGTCGGTCTCGTCGGTGTGGCGCATGTACTCCTGGATGCCGAAATTGGGCACCCAGAGATCGAAGTTGAGTGCGGCGCCCATGCACACGGGCGACAGGTCGGTGGCACCGTGCGAGCCGGTGCGCACCTGGTAGAGCGCGGCCAGGTCGGCGATGCGGCGCAGGTGGGTGATGCCGCCGGCGTGGACCACGGTGGTGCGGATGTAGTCGATCAGCTGGTTCTGGATCAGGTCCTTGCAGTCCCAGATGGTGTTGAAGATTTCGCCCACGGCCAGCGGCGTGGTGGTGTGCTGGCGGATCAGCCGGAACGACTCCTGGTTTTCGGCCGGCGTGGTGTCTTCCAGCCAGAACAGGCGAAAGGGCTCCAGGTCCTTGCCCAGGCGCGCGGCTTCGATGGGTGTGAGGCGGTGGTGCGCGTCGTGCAGCAGGTGGATGTCGGGGCCCACGGCGGCGCGCACCTTGTCGAACAGCTCGGGCGTGTGGCGCAGGTATTTTTCGGTGGACCAGTCGTGTTCGCTGGGCAGGTCGGCGTCGGCCGGTTCGTAGAACATGCTGCCGCGGCCCACGCCGTACACCTTCTCCAGGCCGGGCACGCCGCTCTGCGCGCGGATCGCCGTGTAGCCCATCTCCTTGTAGCGCAGCACCTCTTCCACGGTCTGCGTGATGTCTTTGCCGTTGGCGTGGCCGTAGACCATCACGCCGGTGCGGCTCTTGCCGCCCAGCAGCTGGTACAGCGGCATGTTGGCGGCCTTGGCCTTGATGTCCCACAGCGCCGTGTCCACACCCGCGATGGCGCTCATGGTCACCGGGCCGCGGCGCCAGTAGGCACCTTTGTAGAGGTACTGCCAGATGTCTTCGATCTGCTGCGGGTCGCGCCCGATCAGGCAGGGAATGACGTGGTCGGTGAGGTAGCTGGCCACGGCGAGTTCGCGGCCGTTGAGCGTGGCGTCGCCGATGCCGGTCAGGCCTTCATCGGTCTCGATTTTCAGGGTCACGAAGTTGCGGCTGGGCGCGCACACGATGACTTTGGCGGCGGTGATCTTCATGGTCTTTCTCTGAAGGGTTTACATGACGGCGCCCAGCGCCCAGGGCACGAACTCGTTCTGGCCGTAGCCGTGTTGTTCGCTCTTGGTCTTGCGGCCCGACGCAGCGGCCAGCATGTCCTGGAAGATGCGTTCGCCCAGTTGCTCCACGCTCTCGCTGCCGTCGATGACGGTGCCGCAGTTGATGTCCATGTCTTCTTCCTGCTTGGCCCACAGCGCGCTGTTGGTGGCCAGCTTGAGCGAGGGCGAGGGCGCGCAGCCATAGGCCGAACCGCGCCCGGTGGTGAAGCAGATGAGGTTGGCGCCGCCCGCCACCTGGCCGGTGGCCGACACCGGGTCGTAGCCCGGCGTGTCCATGTAGACAAAGCCCTTGGCGCTGATGGGCTGGGCGTACTCGTACACATCGACCAGGGGCGTGGTGCCGCCTTTGGCGATGGCGCCCAGCGACTTTTCGAGGATGGTGGTCAGGCCGCCGGCCTTGTTGCCGGCCGAGGGGTTGTTGTCCATCTCGGCGTGGTGGCGGCTGCAGTACTCGGTCCACCAGCGCAGGCGGGCTTCGAGCTTGTCGGCCACGGCTTGCGACACCGCGCGTTGCAGCAGCAGGTGTTCACCGCCATAGATTTCGGGCGTTTCGGACAGCACGGCCGTGCCGCCGTGGCGCACCACCAGGTCCACCGCCGCGCCCAGCGCCGGGTTGGCGCTGATGCCGGAGTAACCGTCGGACCCGCCGCACTGCAAACCCACCACCAGGTGGCTGGCGGGCACGGGCTGTCGCTGCACGGCGTTGGCCTCGGGCAGCAAGGCTTGCACGGCCTCGATGCCGCGCGCCACGCTCTTGGCGGTGCCACCCGTGTCCTGGATGCTGAAGGTCACGAGCTTGGCGCCTTCTCGCAGGCCTTCCTGCGCCAGAAGGCCCTGGATCTGGTTCGTCTCGCAGCCCAGGCCCACCACGATGACGGCGGCGAAGTTGGCGTGCCGCGCGTAACCGGCCAGCGTGCGGCGCAGCACGTGCAGACCCTCGCCTTCGCTGTCGGTGGCACAGCCCGCGCCGTGGGTCAGCGCGACGATGCCATCCACATTGGGGTAGGGCGCCAGCGCCTCGGGGTGGATGTCGCGGCGGAAGTGGTCGGCGATGGCGCGCGCCACGGTGGCCGAGCAGTTCACGCTGGTCAGCACGCCGATGTAGTTGCGCGTGGCCACCCGGCCGTCGGCGCGCACGATGCCGTCGAAGGTGGCCGGCGTGTCCACATAGGCCACCGGCCGCACATCGCCACCCACGCTGTGTCCGCGGTCGAAGCGGCTGAACGCCAGGTTGTGCGAGTGCACATGCTGCCCGGGCGCAATGGCCTGGGTGGCGGTGCCGATGATCTGGTTGTAGCGCCGCACCGGCTCGCCCGCCGCGATGGCGCGCACCGCGATCTTGTGGCCCGGCGGCACCAGGCCCGACACGGTGATGCCTTCGGTCTCGATGCGCGTGCCACCCAGCAACTGCTGGCGGGCGATGACAACGTCGTCGTTCGGATGAATGCGGATGACAGGGTTCATTTCATCAACCCCATTTGCTGTGGCAGCCACAGCGTGAGAGTCGGGATGTAGGTGATGGCGATCAGCGCCAGCATCAGCGGAATCAGCCAGGGCAGGATGGCCATGGTGGTGCGTTCCACCGAGAGCTTGGAAATGCGCGCCAGCACAAAGAGCACCATGCCCAGTGGCGGATGCAGCAAGCCGATCATCAGGTTCAGCGTCATGATCACGCCGAACTGAAGCGGGTCGATGCCGAGCATGACCACGATGGGCAGCAGGATGGGCACCAGGATCGTGATGGCCGCGATGGTGTCGATGAAGCAGCCCACGAACAGGATCAGCAGGTTGGCCAGCAGCAGGAACACCCACTTGTTGCTGGTGATGGAGAGGATCCCGTCGGCCAGGGCCTGCGCGGCCTGCGTGGTGGTGAGCAGCCACGCAAAGATGGACGCGGCGGTGACGATGAACAGCACCGAGGCGGTGGTTTCGATGGTGTCGAAGGTGGCCTGCGCCAGCGTTCTCAGGTTCATGGAACGGTAGCGCACCAGTCCCAGGAACAGCGCCCAGATCACCGCGGCCACGGCGGCTTCGGTGGGCGTGAACCAGCCCATGGTCATGCCGCCGATCAGGATCACCGGCGCCATCAGCGCCAGCACGGCCGAGAAGTTGTACCGCCAGTCCAGCGCCAGCAGCACCACAAAGGCCGTGATGGCCGCCACGTTCACCGACACACCGGCTTTCACGGCCAGCCACACTGCCATGGGAAAGGCCAGCACGATCAGGATCTCCAGCGCGGCGCCGCCCAGGCGACCCCAGTGGAAGGCCACGTCGCCGCCCCAGCCATGGCGGTGGGCGAAGTAGGCCACGGTGATCATCATCAGCACGGTCATGAACACGCCGGGAAGGATGCCTGCGACGAACAGCGCGCCGATCGAGACGTTGGCCATCATCCCGTAGATCACGAAAGGCAGCGAGGGCGGAAAGATCGGGCCCAGCGTGGCAGAGGCAGCGGTCACACCCACCGCAAACTCGGTGGAATAGCCGTGTTCCTTCATGGCCTTGATCTCGATGGAGCCCAGGCCCGCCGCGTCGGCGATGGCCGTGCCCGACATGCCCGAGAAGATCACCGAGCCGATGATGTTGACCTGACCCAGGCCGCCCTTCATCCAGCCCACCAGGGCCACCGCGAAGTTGTAGATGCGGCCGGTGATGCCGGCAATGTTCATCAGGTTGCCGGCCAGGATGAAGAAGGGCACGGCCAGCAGCGGGAAGGACTCGATGCCGGCGATCATGCGCTGGGCCAGCACGATGTCGGGCACGCTGCCCGAGACCAGGATGTAGATCAGCGAGCCGCCCGCCATGGCCACGGCCACCGGCAGGCCGCAGAGCATCAGCCCCAGGAAAGAGACGATCAGGATCAGCATGGTGGGGTTCCGTTCAGGGGGCAGAGCCGTCAAAGAAGCCAGGGTTCTGCAGCGGCGAGAAACCGCGCCGCCCGTTCTCCACGGCCACCTGCACGCCGCGCACGGTCATCAGCGCAAAGCCCGCAAAGGCCAGCCAGTACACATGGCTCTTGTTCCAGTCGATGGTGGTCATGGGCTCGTTGTCCACCGCCAGCGCGTAGCGCGCCACCAGCCAGCAGGCGTAGCCGTAGAAGGCGATGGCCGCCAGGTCCACCGCGGTGGACAGGGCCCGGCCCACCGGGGTGGGCAGGTAGCGGTACACCAGGTTGACCTGGATGTGCCGCGCCCGCCGCACGCACATGGCCGCTCCGATGAAGACCACCGGCATCAGGCAGTACACGGCCAGCTCCTCGGTCCAGGCGAACGAGTCGTTCAGCACGTAGCGGCTGAAGAACTGCAGGAACACCAGGCCGGTCATGATCCAGAAGAAGCCCAGGCAGATCCAGTCTTCGATGCCATAGACCGAGAGATTCACCTGGTGCTGGTCGGCCTCGGCGAAGCTGGAGACCAGCGCTTCCGCGCTGGTCTCGACCGGGTGCGACTCCGCCGCACCACCCACATCGGGCAGCGTGCTTTGAATCGACATGCTGCTTCCCTTACTTCACGGCCTGGATGCGGTCCCAGTCGGCCTTCTGGTAGCCGAACTGCTCGAAGGTCACGTTCTTCAGCACGGTGTCGCGGAACTCGCCGGTGTTCACCTCGGTCACGCTCACGCCCTTGCCGCGGAACACGGCGGCCAGTTCTTTTTCGCGGGCGGCCACTTCTTTCGATGCCTTGGCCGCGGCCTCCTGGGTCACGTCAACGAACATCTTCTTGTCGGCATCCGACAGCTTCTTCCACAGGGCGCCGGCCACCACGGTGTTCAGGTGGTCCACGATGTGGCCGGTCAGCACGATGTGTTTCTGCACCTCGTAGAACTTCTTGGCTTCAATGGTGGGCAGCGGATTCTCCTGGGCCTCCACGGTGCCGTTCTGCAGCGCGAGGTAGACCTCGGCGAACGCGATGGGCGAGGTGTTGGCGCCGCAGGCACGGGGCATGGCCAGGTAGGCCGGCACGTCGGGCACGCGCATCTTCAGGCCCTTCATGTCGGCGCACTTGGTGATGGGCTTGTTGCTCGTGGTGTGGCGGGTGCCGTAGTAGGTGGTGGCGATGATCTCGTGGCCACTCTTCTGCTCATAGCCGGCGGTCAGCTCTTTGTAGATGTCGCTCTTGGTGTAGGCCAGCAGGTGGTCCACGTCGCGGAAGGTGTAGGGGTAGTAGGTGACGCCGATGCGCGGGAAGGCCTTGGCCGCAAAGCTGGAGCCCGAGATGATGATGTCCACCGTGCCCAGGGTCAGGCCCTGGTTGATGTCGTTTTCCTTGCCCAACTGCGAGGCGGGGTACACGTCGATCTGGTAGCGGCCGGCGCTGCGCTTCTTGATCTCTTCGGCCGCCCACACCGACGCGGTGTGGAAGGGCTCGGATGTCTCGTACACGTGGGCCCATTTGAGCTTGGTCTGAGCGAAGGCGGGTGCGGCGGCAATCAGGCTCGCGGCCACGGCCAGGGTGATGCGTGTGGTGTTCATTCGGTGTCTCCTGTCGTTGTGGAAAAAAGTGAGTCAACCGGCGCTAGCCAGGGATGAGCTGCACCTTGGTGCTGCGGCTGCGGTCCAAAGCCAAATCGAAGGCCGCCTTCGATTCGCTGATCGGGATCTGTGCGCTGATGAGCGGGCGCACGTCGGCGCGCCGGCTGCGGATGGCCTGGACGGCCCAGTCGAATTCGATGTCGGCGCGGAACGCACCCACGTAGTCGAGCTCGCGGGTCATGATGTCGTTGGCCGGAAAGGGCAGCTCGGGCGGCAGCGTGCCGACCTGCACGATGCGGCCACCGCGGCGCACGGCCGACAAGCAGCCGGCCAGCGCGGCGGGGTGGCCCGCGGCCTCGATGGCCACATCGACCTGGCCTGGCCATGCGCGGGTGTCGGGTTGTGCCTCGTCGGCGCCCACGGTGATCGCCATGTCACGCGCCCGGTCGCTCGGGTCGCTGCAGAGCACGCGGCCGGCGCCGGCCAGCCGCGCGGCGATCACCGCCATGCAGCCGATGGTGCCCGCGCCCGTGACCAGCACCGTGGCGCCCAGCACGTTGCCGGCGCGGCGCACCGCGTGCAGCCCCACCGACAGCGGCTCGGTGCAGGCGATCTCTCCCAGGCTCACGTCTTCCATCACCGGCGTGAGTTGCGATTCACCCACCACGAACTGTTCCCTGAACAGGCCCGGGAGGTGCGGAAAAATCGCCGCGCTGCCCAGGAACACCATCTGTTCGCAGAGGTTGCTGCGGCCCGCACGGCAGGCGGGGCACACGCCGCAAGGGTGGGCCGGGTTCACGGCCACTTTCTGGCCCGGCCGCACCCGCGTGACACCGGCCCCGACGGCTTCCACCACGCCCGAAGCCTCATGACCGGGCACGAAGGGCGCGCGGATGGCGAACACGCCCGCGCGGCCGTGCTGGTAGTAGTGCAGGTCCGAGCCGCAGATGCCGCCCGCGCCCAGGCGCAGGCGCACCTGGCCCGCCGCCGGTTCGACCTGGGGCAACTGCTCGACGCTCAGTTGCAGAGGACCGTGCAGGGTGCAGGCGAGGCTCATGCAAGACTCCTGTGAGCTTCGGTTTCAGTGGGTGCGGTCCAGCCGGCGGAGAAGCGCTCGTGGGAATGCTCCAGGTGGCTGCTCATGGCCTTGCGCGCGGCCTGCGGGTCGTGGCGCTCGATGGCTTTGACCACGGCGCGGTGTTCGGCCACGGCCTGCTTCCAGGTGGTTTCGCGTTCGAAGTGGCTGCCCAGGCGGGAGAACAGCGGGCCATTGCGTTCGTCGAAGAGTTGTGTGACGACGGCCAGCAAGGGGCTGTTGTCGTTGGCCTGGGCGATGCGCAGATGGAAGTTGCGGTCGCCGCTGATGGGCAGGGTCCGTGCGGCGATGTCGCTTTCCATCTCGCGCAGGCTCTCTTCCAGGTCGGGCACCAGGGTGCTGTCTTCGCTGCGCGCGGCCACGGCGGCCAGTTCACATTCGATCAGCTGGCGCGCCCGGATGATCTCCAGTGGACCGTGGGCGTTGTCCAGCCGCCGCACCGGCTCGCGGGCGATGACCACGATGCCCGAGCCCACGCGCACCTCGATCAGCCCCTGGACTTCGAGCGCGATCAGCGCCTCCCGCACGGACGGCCGCGACACGCCCATCTTCAAGGCCAGTTCGCGTTCGGCGGGCAAGCGAGAGCCCACGGCGAACTCGCCGCTCTGGATGAGTTGGCGCAGTTGGTCTGCGATCTGTCGGTAGAGCCGGCGTGGCTCGATGGCTTGGAACGGCATGGCTGTATTTGGTAAATTGGTAAGACCAATTGACCGCAGTCTAGGCCGTGCCAGAGGCTGTGCGTGCTGGGGTTTACCCGGGTGAGATGGGGCGATCGGGCCGCGCTGCGACCGCGAGAGGTTGCTGCAGACCTCAAAGAAAAGGGCCAGACCCCGGAAGGTCTGGCCCTTTGAAAGGGAAGCCAGGGAGAGGCGCTCAGCGCCGGATGCGGTGCCCCGTCTTGAACACCCACCACACCACGCCCAGGCAGGCGAACATGAAGATCAGCGTCATGCCGGTGCTGATGCCGATGTGCACGTCGGCCGCGCCGTAGAAGGCCCAGCGCAGGCCGCTGATGAGGTAGACCACCGGGTTGAACAGCGACACCGTCTGCCACGGCTCAGGCAGCATGTTGATGCTGTAGAACGCGCCGCCCAGGAAGGTCAGCGGCGTGATGACGAGCAGCGGGATCACCTGCAGTTTCTGGAAGCTGTCGGCCCATAAGCCGATGATGAAACCGAACAGGCAGAAGGTGATGGCGGTGAGCAGCAGGAAGCCCACCATCCACACCGGGTGCGCAATCTCATAGGGCACGAACCCGCGCGCGGTCAGCAGGATCAGCACGCCGAGCATCAGGCTCTTGCTGGCCGCCGCGCCCACATAACCCAGCAGCACCTCGACCCAGTTCACCGGTGCGCTCAGCAGTTCGTAGATGGTGCCCGACCACTTGGGCATGTAGATGCCGAAGGCGGCGTTGGAAATGCTCTCGCTCAGCAGCGAGAGCATGAGCAGGCCGGGGATGATGTAGGCGCCGTAGCTCACGCCACCGATGTCGCCCATGCGCGAGCCGATGGCCGAGCCGAAGACGATGAAGTAGAGCGAGGTAGAGAGCACCGGCGCGATGATGCTCTGCATCCAGGTGCGGAAGGCGCGGTTCATCTCGAACATGTAGATGGCGCGCACGGCGTGCAGGTTCAAACCTTTCATGTTCAGGCGCTCGCTTTCTGTTCGTCTTGTGGTTCATGCACCAGGCTCACGAAGATGTCTTCGAGCGAGCTCTCGCTGGATCGCAAATCCTTGAAGCCGATGCCTTGCTCGCCCAGCGCGGCCAGCAGCTCGGCGATGCCGGTGTCGTCTTTCTGCGCGTCGAAGCTGTAGGTCAGCGTCAGGCCGTCGGTCGACAGCGCGAGCGGCCACGACGCGAGCGTGGGTGGTACCGCCGTCAGGGGATGTTGCAGCGACAGCGCCAGCTGCTTCTGGCCGAGCTGGCGCATGAGCACCGCCTTGTCTTCCACCACGATCAGCTCGCCTTTGCGGATCACGCCGATGCGGTCGGCCATGTCTTCGGCCTCTTCGATGTAGTGCGTGGTGAGGATGATGGTGGTGCCGGCCTCGCGCAGCTCGCGCACCAGGCGCCACATGTCGTGCCGCAGCTCCACGTCCACGCCCGCGCTGGGCTCGTCGAGGAACAGGATCTTGGGCTCGTGCGAGAGCGCCTTGGCGATCAGCACGCGGCGCTTCATGCCGCCCGAGAGCGTCATGATCTTGTTGTCTTTCTTGTCCCAGAGCGAGAGGTCTTTGAGGAGCTTCTCGATGTAGGCCGGGTGGGGTGCCTGGCCAAACAGGCCGCGGCTGAAGTTCACCGTGGCCCACACGGTTTCGAACGCGTCGGTGTGCAGCTCCTGCGGCACCAGGCCGATGGTGGCGCGCGCGGCGCGGTAGTCACGCACGGTGTCGTGTCCGTCGGCGGTGATCTGGCCTTCGGTCGCGTTGGTGATGCCGCACACGGTGCTGATGAGCGTGGTCTTGCCGGCGCCGTTGGGGCCGAGCAGCGCAAAGATTTCGCCGCGACGGATATCGAGGTTCACGTTCTTCAGCGCCTGGAAGCCGCCGGCGTAGGTCTTGCTCACGCCTCGGATGCTGACGATGGCGTCGGCCGTGGCGACCGCGACAGGAGATGGGGTCATGGCGTGCGGGACGTTGGGAGGTTGGACTGCCGCGCGGGTCCGACCGATGGAGGCGGATGGCGGCAGGTGTGTGGGAGCTGCACTTTATACCGGTGGTGGAACGACCTTGCAGCGCCGGGGTTGAGTGCGCCTTCGGGGCCTCGGGCACTGTGGGCCTATTCCCGCGTCGGCCACACGCACGGGCGCCGCACCACCGACAATGCGGCGGGACGCTGCGGGGTGGAGGCCCTGCACCGGCCACGGATGCGGCGGTAGCAGCCGCTTCGCGCGCAGGCCAGGCCCGGACAACACGGAACACGAGGAGACGCTCTATGGCGGTGGAAGGTGGGGGCGGCGATCTGCTGCCGGTGGTGATGTTGCTGGGCGCGGCCGTGGTGGCGGTGCCTTTGTTCAAGCGGCTGGGGCTGGGCTCGGTGCTGGGTTACCTGGCGGCGGGTCTGGCCATCGGGCCGTTCGGTCTGGGCTGGTTCAACGACCCGCAGACCATCCTGCACACGGCCGAACTCGGCGTGGTGATGTTCCTGTTCATCATCGGGCTGGAGATGCGGCCCTCTCACCTGTGGAGCCTGCGGCGCGCGATCTTCGGCCTGGGCAGCCTGCAGGCGGTGGTCTGCGGCACGCTGCTGACGCTGGTGGGCGTGGCCTTCGGTTTTTCCTTGACGGTGTCCTTCGTCAGCGCCATGGGCTTCGTGCTCACCTCCACCGCCATCGTGATGCAGCTGCTCGGCGAGCGCGGCGATGTGGCGGCGCCGCGCGGGCAGAAGATCGTGGCCGTGCTGCTGTTTGAAGACCTGCTCATCGTGCCGCTGCTGGCGCTGGTGGCCTTTCTCGCGCCGCCCGTGGCAGGCGAACTCCCGGGCGAGGTGGCGGCCGCCGGCTCGCGCTGGGCCGCGGTGGGCCTGGCCCTCGGGGCGGTTGCGGTGCTGGTGGTGGTGGGCCTGTGGCTGCTCAATCCGCTGTTCCGGGTGCTGGCCAACGCCAAGGCGCGCGAGGTGATGACGGCGGCCGCGCTGCTGGTGGTGCTGGGCGCGGCGCTGCTGATGCAGTTGGGCGGGCTGTCCATGGCCTTGGGCGCCTTCCTCGCGGGCGTGCTGCTCTCGGAGTCCACCTTCCGGCACCAGCTGGAGGCCGATGTCGAGCCCTTCCGTGGCCTCTTGCTCGGCCTGTTTTTCCTCGGGGTGGGCATGTCGCTGGACCTGGCCGTGGTCGCACGCAACGGGCCGCTCATCGTGGCCGGCGTGCTGTCGCTGATGGCGGTCAAGGCGCTGTGCATCTACGGCGTGGCTCGGCTGGCGAAGAGTTCGCACGCCGACGCGCTGGACCGCGCCGTGCTCATGGCCCAGGGCGGCGAGTTCGCCTTCGTGCTGTTCGCCGCGGCGCTGGCCGCGGGTGTGATCGACCCGGTGGTCAACGCCAACATGACGGCCATCGTGGTGATGTCGATGGCATTGACGCCGCTCACCGTGTTGCTGCACCAGCGCTTTGCATCGCGCGCCGAGGTCTCGATGGAGGGCGTGGAGGCGGTGAGCGAACACACCGCCAGCGTGCTGATCATCGGCTTCGGCCGCGTCGGTCAGATCGCCAGCCAGGGTGTGCTGGCGCGGGGCGCCACGCTGACCATCATCGACAACGACACACAGATGATCCGCGACGCGCAGGCCTACGGTTTCAAGGTCTATTACGGCGACGGCAGCCGCGAAGACGTGCTGCATGCGGCCGGTGCCCACACCGCGAGCGCGATCCTGGTGTGCCTCGATGACAAGGCGGCGGCGACGCGCATCGCCGAGATCGCCAAGGAGGTCTGCCCGCAGGCGCGCGTGCTGGTGCGCGCCTTCGATCGCGAGCACGCGGTGGCGCTGGCCAAGGCCGGGGCCGACTGCTTCGTGCGCGAGACCTTCGAGTCGGCCATGGTGATGGGCCGCCAGGCGGTGCTCGCCACCGGCGCGAGTGAAGAGGAGGCCGATGAGCTCATGGAGCGCGTGCGCCGCCGCGACGCAGAGCGCTTCGATCTGGAGGTGGCCGGCGGCCTGTTCGCCGGTCGCGCGCTGATCCTCGGGAACCTGGCGAAACGGGACGCCGCGCGGGACAGCGGTCAGACCGTCACCCCATGAAGCGGTGCGGGCACCCGCGCCGGGGGATGAGGTGACCGCGGACACCTGACCGCCCAGCGGTTCGGGCTTGGCATGGGTACTGATGTTTTGTACAGTACCCAGTCTTCACCGACCGCTGCCCATGCCCGACATCCACATTCCCCTGCACGCCCTCAAAGGGCGCGGCGTGGCACACCGCCAGCCGCACCGTTTCGAGCGCGACACCCGCGACGCGTTCGACGACGGCTGGGGCACGCTCGACGAAGGCCAGGCCGCGGGCGATGAAGCCGCCGCGCCGGCCACGCAGGTGACGTTTGAAGACGCAAAGAGCGCCATCACCCGCAACGACTCGCCCGACATCGGCTTCACCCTCGGCCTCAACCCCTACCGGGGCTGCGAGCACGGCTGTATCTACTGCTACGCGCGGCCCACGCACAGCTACCTCAACCTCTCGCCGGGGCTCGACTTCGAAACCCGGCTGGTGGCCAAGCGCAACATCGCCGAGGTGCTGCGCAGCGAGCTGCTGCGCCCCGCCTACACGCCCGATCTGCTGGCCATCGGGACCGTGACCGATGCCTACCAGCCCATCGAGCGCGAGCTGCGCTTGACCCGTCAGGTGCTGGAGGTGCTGCACACCGCCCGCCACCCGCTGGCGATGGTGACCAAGGGCAGCGGCGTGGAGCGTGACCTCGACCTGCTCGCGCCCATGGGCGCGCAGGGGCTGGCCGCGGTCTACGTGACCATCACCACGCTCGATTCAAAACTTGCGCGCATCCTGGAGCCGCGCGCCGCCGCGCCGCACCGGCGGCTGCGCACCATCCGCACGCTGTCCGAGGCGGGTGTGCCCACGGGTGTGAGCGTGTCGCCACAGATTCCCTTCATCAACGACGACATGGAGCGCGTGCTCGAAGCGGCCTACGAGGCGGGCGCAAGGCGCGCGTTCTACCAGGTGCTGCGCCTGCCCTGGGAGCTGAGCGACATGTTCCGGCAGTGGCTGGCGCTGCACTACCCCGACCGCGCCGCGCGCGTGATGGCGCGCATCCAGGACATGCGTGGCGGCAAAGACTATGACGCCGACTTCGCCACCCGCATGAAAGGCCAGGGCATCTGGTCCGAGCTGCTGCGCCAGCGCTTCGTGAAAACCTGCGACCGGCTCGGCTTCAACCGAGGGCGCGAACCGCTGGACGCCACGCAGTTCCGGCCCGCAGCGCTGCAAGGGCAGAGCGATCTGTTCTGAAACGTTTGTCATGCTGGAGGTGTGTCACACCGACAGCATGGAATGGTCCACCCAGGGGCACCGCCGGGCCGGCTTCGCCGGACGGCCAGTGCCGCCCCCCTTGAGGGGGGTCGCGCGCAGCGCGGCAGGGGGTGCTCCTACCTCTACCGCATGATCACGCACCCGTCGGCGTCCCACTCCACCTGGGTGATGCCGGGTTCCATGGCTTCGAGCCTGCGCCGCTCCAGCTCTTCGGGGCTGAGCTTGGATTGGCTGGCGACCCACTGCGTGGCCTGGTCGTGCCGTGCACGTTGCTCCATGCTGAAGGCCATGGCGGACGACATGTGGCGAACCAGCTCTTCGGTCTCCCAGGGCTTGGTCAGGTAGCGGTACAGGCCGAACTTGTTCACGGCCTCTTGCGCTGTCGAAAAGTCCGCCGTTCCGGTCAAGATCATCCGCACGCACCCGGGCTGCAAGTCCGCCGCCAAGGCCAGCAGTTCCATGCCACCCATGTTGGGCATGCGCAAGTCGCTGACGATGACGTCAACACGTTGGGCCATCAGTTCGCCGATGGCGTCCGCACCGCTGTTGCAGGTCACGATCTTCACCTGGTTTCCCAGGGGGCCGCGCAAGGTTCGGTGCAAGGCGCGGACGATGGACTCCTCGTCATCGACGAGAAGGATGCTGCCTTGAAGAGGATGGTTCATGGGGTCGCTCCAATCAGGTTTTTCAGGCGCAGGCCATGAGCTGCAGCTCGGCGCAGACACGCTCCGCCAGATGGCGAAGACGTTGTTCGCTGGTGCCCAGCACGGACCACAGCGGGTCCGCCAGCAGGGTCTCGATGTCGATGGGGGATGTGTCCAGACCGTGGGCCATGTGGTTGGCCAGGTGCCCCAGGTCGGAGAACGCCAGCCGCTGTCCTGCGGTGATGGGTGCAGGTGCGTGGTGACCGGCGATCGCCTCGGAAATGTGGGCCGGAAAGTTCCATTGCCGGGCCACAGCCGCACCCACCTCGGGGTGCGCCACGCCAAACACGCGGCGCTCCGCTTCGTGCATGGGCACACCTTGCGAGCGGCAGAGCCGCAGCGCGTGCGCCTGCAGTTCCGGGCTGGTCATGGCCAACACCAGCTGGCCCACGTCGTGCAGCAGGCCGAGCAGAAAGGCCTCGCCGGCATCGAGCGACGTGAGCTTGGCCAGCTCCCGGGCCGTGAGTGCCGTGCACAAGGTGTGACGCCAGTAGGTGTCGAAGCAGAAGCCCTCGCAGCGCAACGACCCCAGGGTCGACCGCAGGGACACCGCGGCCAGTGTGCTCGCGACCGTGCGCACACCCAGCATCTGGACCGCGTCGCCGATGCGCGAGACCTTGCCTGGCACCCCGTAGAAAGCGGAATTGGCCAGGCGCAGGACACGGACCGTCAGGGCCTGATCGCGTTCGATGGCCTCGATGCAGGCCGACGCAGGCACGTTGTCCTCACTCAGCACCTTGACCGCCGCGATGAAGGCGCTGGGCAGCGAAGGCAACTGCACGATGCACCGCGCCCAGGCGGCGGGTTCCAGCTGCGTCAGCGGGGCTTCCAGTACAGCGTTGTTCATGCGAAGTCCCCCGACGGCACCACCAGGGTGTCTGATTCCAGTTGCACGAGTATCAGTTGGCCCAGGGGGCGCCCCTGGCCGACCATCGGGCGTATCCAGACCTTGGCGTCGTGCCCCCCGATGTTGGTGTGCAGCCCCTCGTGGCCGTCGCGTTTCGCGGCCGATTCGAGCACGGTCAGTACCTGCTGCATCGATGGCTCGGGATCGCCCCCCAACGCTGACGCCCAGTGGGGCCATTGGCGCACGGCCAAGCGATTGACGTACGCCAGCATGCCGTCGTCTCCGATGCCGAACACCGCCATGGGCAAGACATCCAGTGCATCCCTGGAGGCGCCGGCGGCGTTCTGCATGGCCTGCCTGAGCTCGCTTTCGTCGCGCACCACGCGTTCGAGCCGCTGATTGGCGATGGCGAGCTCGCGGTTGGCCCGGTGGACCGCTTCGCTGAGGCGGCGGTTTTCTGCGGCGAGTTCGCTTTGTTCGAAGGCCTGCGACACGTGGTGGCGCAAGAGATCGTCGTCCCATGGCTTGGTCAGGAACTTGTACACGGCACCCTCGTTCACCGCCTCGATGATCGACTCCAGGTCGGTGTAACCCGACAGGGTGATGCGCACGGTGTGGGGGTACAAGCGCCGTGCCTCGCGCATGAATTCGATGCCGGTCATGCCGGGCATGCGCTGGTCGGACAGGATCACGTTCACAGGTTGCTTAGCGAGCAGCGCCAGTCCTTCTGCGCCGCTGGTGGCGGTGAGAATGTGGTAGCCATCGCGGCGGAACAGGCGCTTGAGCGCCGACAGGATCGACGCTTCGTCGTCCACCAGCAGCAGCGTGCGCCGGTGCGGTGGCGTGGCCGGCCGGTCATGGGTGGGGCTCACTGGAGTACCTTCGCCCTGCGGGCTGCGGTGCGAGCTGGCTTGGGAACGGCCCGGCGCTGCGCTCATGGGGAGCGGATGTTCAGGCTGTGTGCGCATGTGCCTGCTCCCACAACGGTGGTTTGGCGTCTTTCGCCAGGGACTGCGGCCCGTCGACCGGGAGCCAGACGCGGATGGCGGTCCCTTGGCCCACGGTCGAGTGAACCTGGATGGTGCCGCCGTGCTTCTGGATGATGGAGAACGACAGCGACATCCCGAGCCCCGTGCCTTTGCCCACGTCCTTGGTGGTGAAGAAGGGCTCGAAGATCCGGCGCTGGACCTCGGGGGTCATGCCACAGCCCGTGTCTTCCACCTGCACCCAGGCCCAGTCCTGCTCCACGCCGGACAACAGGGTGATGGTGCCTTTGTCGGCGATCGCATGCGCCGCGTTGACGATCAGGTTCATGAACACCTGGTTGAGCTGAGCGGCCAGGCAGGTGACCTGCGGCAGCGGCGCGAGTTGCTTGACCACCTCGGCCTTGTACTTCACTTCGTGGCGCACCACGTTGAGGGTGGACTCCAGGCCCGCGTTGAGGTCGGCCTGCGCCCAGTCGGAATGGTCGACCCGCGAAAAGTCCTTGAGGTCCTGCACGATTTTCTTGACGCGGCCCAAGCCGTCGGCGCATTCGTCCAGCAGCATGGGCAAGTCTTCGCGCAGGAAGTCGATTTCAATGTCCTCGCGCTTCTTCGCCATGGCGCTGATCATGGCAGCATCGTCCGGCGCAGCCAGGGCGGCGTCGCAGGCCTCGCTCAGGCCCAGCAGGCCTTCGACGTACTGGCGCAAGGTGTTGAGGTTGGAGCTGACGAAGCCGATCGGGTTGTTGATTTCATGCGCCACACCGGCGGCCAGTTGCCCGATCGACGCCATCTTGTCCTGTTGCAACAACTGGTTCTGCGCTTCCTCCAGTTGGCGGTTCATCGCATCGAGCTGGTTGATCCGCTCCTGCAACTGCGCCTGCGCATCCCGGATGTCGGAGCGGTCCTGCATCATCCACCAGGTGCCAAGACCCGGGTCGGTCGCTTTGGCCACGTAGGCATCGACCTGCACCCACATGGGACGGCCATCGGCGCGGCGCATCCACATCTCCGTATGAATGGGTTCGCCTACTTTGAACCGGGGAATGACATGGCTTTCAAAGTTGGTGAAGTCCTCTTCCGTCAGGTAGGTCGCGCGGGCCGGCAGACCGGTCATGTCGGCCGAGGAATAGCCGAACATGGCGGCCATGGCGGGATTGACGCGCTGGATGACGCCTTTCTTGGCATAGGCCACCCCGATGGGCGAATTGGCGATGAACATCTCCAGGTCCCGCGCGGTCGCAGCCAGTTCGGTCGAGCGTTGCTTGACGATTTCTTCCAGCTCGTTGCGGTGCTGCAGCAGGTCTTCTTCTGACCGGCGGCGGGCGGTGACATCCTGCAGGGTTTCAATGGCGCCGATCACCTCGCCCTGCCCGTCGTACAGCGGCGCGGCGGTGAAAAACAGCCACTTGCCCGAGTCGCCGAACTGGGGGAAAAAGGCCTCGACCTCGACGCCTCCGGCGAGGGTGGACGAGAGGTTCATCTGGCCGCCGTAGAACGACTGCAACGTGGCCTCGTCGGCCCCGTCGATGATCATCTCCGCCAGCAAGGGGCGCTTCTCCTTGTAGAACGCCTTCCAGGCGTCTCGGGTGCCGACCACCTCACTGCGCTTGATGCCCGTCATGCGTTCGCAGGCCGTGTTCCAGTGGGTCACCCGGTGGTATTTGTCGATCACCAGGGACGGCACCGGGGCGCCGTCGATGATCTGCGACAGCATCGTCGTCATCGCCAGCAGACTGCTCTGCACGTGCATCACATCGCTGAGGTCGACACAGGTCACCACCACCTGGCACTGGTCGTCAAAACACACCCGGCGCGCGTGGATTTCCACCGGGCGCAAGCCACCGTCCTGGGTCACGATCGAGGACGACACCACTGGCGGTTGCTCGCCGTTTTCAGCACAGGTGTGCAGCGCTGCCCGCAGGTCGGGGCGCGAGGCCTCGTCCACCAGATCGAGCAAAGACAGGCCGGCCAGCTCGTCCGCCCCGCGCGAGCTCAGTCGGCACAGGGCGTCGTTGGCGCTCACGATGTGTCCCCCGTCCAGCAGGGCCGATGGCACGGCCACGGCATGCACGATGTCCCGGGCGACGCTGGCATGGCAGTGCGGTTGCTCCAGCGCTTCGACCATCATGATTCGCTCCTGGATGACTCGATGCGTTTGACATCGGGCGGAAGGGAGTCGCCTTTCACCCACAGGGTGAGCCGAACGCCCTCGCGCTCGGCAAACGCCGTGACTTGCTTGACCACGCGCTCGTCGAACATGTAGCCTGCGGCCAGCAGCGTGGCGCCTTTGGCCGACAACACGGCGCGCGCCAGCACCATGCCGGGACGCAGATCGTGCGCATCGATCTGCACGTCGTTTTGCGCGGCCGCGGCCAGGTCTTCGGCGACCTTGAGAAGGATCTCGATCACGGCTTTGTCGTAATGCGTGCCCACGCCGCCCATGAGCATGCTGTTCACCCGCTCCACCGACAGGTTGAGCTCGCCCAGGGCACCGTGGGCCAGTTCGTCCAGATCGCTCGCCGCGGCCACGATGCGCGCGCCCATCGTGATGGCGGTGCCCGCCAGCCCATCGGGGAAGCCCTTGCCATCGACCCGCTCGTGGTGCTGGCGCACGATCTTCGCCACCCCTTGAAGCTGGGTCAGCGCCATCAAGGCGGTTTCGCCCTCGATGGTGTGGCGCCGGTAGCGCTGGTGTTCGTCCGCGGTGTAGGTCGACACCGGCTTTTTCAGCATGGTGTCGGGAAACCCGATGGTGCCGATGTCGTGCACCAGGGCGGCGAGGTAGACGTCGCGCACGTCGCGCTCCGACAGTTTCAGGCGCTTGGCGGTCTCGCGGCTCAGATCGGCCACGCGGCGCGCGTGGCCCGGGTGACCGCCACGCATCTCCATCAGGCTGGAGAACACGTTCACCGCGAGCACAAAGGTCTTGTCCAGGTCTTCATAGGCCGCGTCCAGCATGCCGTTGATCTGCTGAAGTTCGGCGGTGCGCGCCACCACCCGCGATTCCAGTGTCTGGTTGATGTCCCGAAGCTGCTCGTTCTGCCGTTTCGTCAACGACGTCAGCTCGGCGTTCTTTTTTTCCAGGTCGCGCCGGGTCAGAGCCTCGCGCACCACCAGCACCAGATCCTGGTCGTCCCAGGGCTTGGCGATGTAGCGGTGGATGGCGCCTTTGTTGATGGCGGCGATGGTGGACGACATGTCGGCGTAGCCGGTCAGCAGGATGCGCACGATGCTTTCGTCGTGGTTTCTCACCAGCTCCAGAAAGCGTGCGCCATCCATCTCGGGCATGCGCATGTCCGAAATCACCAGGTCCACCCGGTGGGTTTTCAGCAGCACCAGGCCTTCGGCGGCGCTGGTGGCCTGCAGTGTCGCGATGCCCTGCGCGCGGAACACACGGCGCAAGGCATTGAGGACGGACGGCTCGTCATCGACGGTCAGCACCGTGGCGCTCTCAGGCGGGTCTGGGTGGATCTCCGACGAAGGCGGCGCTTGGAGCAAGGTGGTGGTCATGGCGTGTGGGTCCCTGGGTGCTTCAGGTCATTTCGACACCCCGGGGCCGCACTTGAGTGCTTCTCGCCATGCCCATGCCACATATGCGGTTATGGGCGTGCGACCGCTCAGCCCGTGGGCCGATCCAGCGGCCCGATCACCGCCAGCGCGTCCACCCGCCAGTGGTGCAGCGCCTCGTAAAACCCCTCCCACACGCAGCCGTTGCAGCCGCGCCCACAGCAGGCGGTGGGCTCGGGGGGTGGCGGGCGCAGGGCGGTGTCGAGGTGAAGCTGCCGCTCCCGCAATGCACGGCCGCGCAGGTGGGCGATCAGCGCGTGCGCGGTGGCCAGGTCGCCGAGCAGGATGCGTGCCGGATCGTGCGGGGCAAAGCGGGGCTGTTCTTGGCCTTCGAACCGGCCGTGTTCGGCGAACATGGCCGCGGGGCGCACCCACAGACCAAAGCCTCCGTACAGCGCGCGGTACAGCGTCATGCCTTGCAGGGTTTCGCTGCAGCGAACGGTGTCGATCACTTCGTACCAGCCGCCCTTGTAATGGCGGTAGAGGCCGGGAGGCGTGGCGTTCAGCGGGGGCAGGTCGTGGTCGATGGGGGTGGTCATGTCATGCGAAAGGGTTAGTCTCCCGCGCCGGCGATCAGCCGGCCCATGCGGTGGGCCAGCTCCACCGCCGACTGCACCTTGAGCTTCTCGAAGATGTTGGCGCGGTGGAACTCCACCGTGCGCTGGGCGATGCCCAGGTGGTCGGCGATGTTCTTGTTGTAGTGGCCCTGCAGCAGCTCGTCGAGCACCTCGCGCTCGCGCGCGCTGAGCGCGGCCAGCGCCTGCTGAAAGCGCAGCTTCTCCTGCGATGCGGTGTGCAGCGTCACGGCGGCGTGGCGCGCGGCCTCCACCTTGTCCACCAGCAGGTTGTTCTGGAACGGTTTTTCGAGGAAGTCCCAGGCCCCGTTTTTCACCGCCGCCACCGCCATGCTCACGTCGCCGTGGCCGGTGAGGAACAGCACCGGCCAGGGCCAGGGCAGGGCCTTGAGCTGCTCAAACGTGGCCAGGCCCGACAGCGGCTCCATGCGGATGTCGAGCAGCACCACGCAGCAGGCGTTGGGCACCTCGCCGCTGCGCACCGCCTGCAGGAACAGGTCGCCGCCCGCCCAGCCGCGCGTGGGCAGGCCGCGCGAGTCGAGCAGCCAGGCCAGCCCGTCGCGGAAATCGGTGTCGTCGTCAATCAGGTGGACGGTGGGGTTCATGTCGTGGGCAGCCAGAGGGTGAATTTTGCGCCCAGCAGATCGGGGCTGTCCGCCAGCTCGATGCGGCCACGGTGCGCCTCGGCGATGGAGCGGCAGATCGCCAGGCCCATGCCCATGCCGCCGGGTTTGTGGCTGGCGAAGGCGTCGAAGACCGTGGCCCGTTGTGCCGGGGGCACGCCCGGCCCGCTGTCGGCCACGCACACGCCGACCTGCTGCTCGCCCGGCACCAGGCTCACGCGCACCCGCGACGGCGTGCGCCCGCTGCGCGCCGCCCACTCGCTCGCGTTGAGCACCAGGTTGTGCAGCGCGTTCTCCAGCAGCAGCGCGTCGGCCGGCACGGTGGGGCCGTCGCCCGCGGCCAGGCTCAGCTCCAGCGCCACGCCCTCGGGCAGCGGCACGCTGTGGGCCACGCGCGCCACGAAGGGCGCCAGCGCGAGCGGCAGGCGCGTCATGTCCTGGCGGCGCGCGAAGGCGTTGATGCGCTGGATCACGCGGCCCGCCTTGTCGGCCATGCGCTCCATGCGCTCGACCACCGGCACGATCTCGTCCAGCGTGATGCGCTGCTCGCGCACGCGGTTGAGCAGGCCGGTGGCGAAGCCGCTGAGCGCGCCCAGCGGCTGGTTGAGCTCGTGCGCCAGCGTGGACGCGACCTCGCCCATGGCCGCCAGCCGGCCCGAGGCTTCGAGCAGCTCCTGCTGCCGCGCGGCCAGGCGCTCCACGCGCTGGCGCTCGGTCACGTCCAGCACCGAGCCGACCCAGCCCACCACCTCGCCGCTGCTCAGGGTGAGCGGGGCGCTGTGGGCCAGCACGTCGATCACGGTGCCGTCGCGGTGGCGCAGCCGCTGCGCCACGCCGGCCTGCTGGGTGGCGGGGTCGCTGGCGGCGCGTTGCAGCTGCGCGAACTCGTCGCCTTGCGCGTCGGGCCAGTAAGGCGGCGGGCCGGTGTGGGCGATCAGCTCAGCGGGCGCCCAACCCACCAGCCGCGCGAACGCGGGGTTGGCGTAGAGCAGGCGCCCCCGGGTGTCCCAGGCGCGCAGGCCGAGCGTGACCGAGCGTTCCATGGCGGTGCGCAGGGCCAGTTGGGTCTGCAGCCGCGCTTCGGCCCGCTGGCGGCGCGCGGCATCGCGCCACAAGGCGAGCAGCGCCAGCAGCATGCCCGCCAGGCAGAGCATGGCCACGGCGAAGAAGGCGCGGGGCGCGAACGGGGCTGCGTCGCCGCGGGTGCTCACCTGCAGGCGCAGCTGGGCGCCCGGGAGGTTGATGGGGGCGATGTAACGAAGGGGGGTGTCGCCGCCAAGTGCGGCGCCGTCGGCGGCCAAGGCCAGCGCGTGGTCCTGCAGAAACCAGGCGGGGATGAACCCGGCGAGCAGGCGCGCCACGGGCACGGCGGCCACCTGATCACCCACGAAACGGCCCTGCTCGAAGTGCGGCACGGCCAGCCAGAGCATGGCATCGCCGTTTGCCGACACCAGCGGGCCGGCGTAGGCCGGGCGCTGCAGGCCGCGCGTGGTGTCGAGCAGCGTGCCCAGCGCCTCGGTGTGCGCGGGCTGCTGCGCCGCCGCCTGCAGGTAGGCGGGCCAGGGACGGCGGTCTCCGGGGGTGGCGGCCGGCACCCAGCCGTGAAACGCCAGCAGCTCGGGGCTGCGCCACCAGGGGCCGTTGGGCGGGGCGGTGGCGCGCGAGCCGCCGGGCTGCGCCTGCAGGGCGAGCGTGGCCAGGTCGCCTTCGAGCCGCCGGAAATGGAAGCGCAGGGTCTGGTCGAGCCACTCGGCGTCGGCGGTGCGCCGGCGGTCGGCCTCGCGCGCCTCCTCGGCGCGCAGGAACAGCCACATCGCCACCGCCGAGGCCGCCACCAGCAGCAGCAGCGCGCCCAGCCAGGTCATGGCGCGGCGTGTCAGGGCCGCGGCCTGGCGCGTGTCCAGGTCCAGCGTGTCGAAATCCAGCGGGGTGTCGGTTGCCATGGCCTCGTTAGCATAGCGAGCATGTCCGCCACGCCCGTTCCCCGTTCACCGCGCATCCTGCGCCGCGCGGTGCTGGGGGCGGCCTGTGCCGTGGCCAGCGGCTGGGCACGGGCGGCGCGGCCTGCGGTGCTGCTGCGTTTTTCGCACGTGGTGGCGCCCGACACACCCAAGGGCCAGATGGCGCTGCGCTTCCAGTCGCTGGTGCACGCTCGCGCGGGCGACCGCATTCGCGTGGAGGTGCACCCCGCCTCGCAGTTCTGGGGCGATGACGACGAGATTGAGGCGCTGCGCCTGGGCGCGGTGGAGATGCTGGCGCCCTCGCTCTCGAAGTTCGGCATGGCCGGTGTGCCCGAGTTCGAGGTGTTCGACCTGCCCTACCTGTTCGCCGACCTGGCGCAGGTGCGGCGCGTGACGCAGGGCGAGGTGGGGCGCGGGCTGCTGCAGCGCCTGGGCCGCCAGCAGATGCTGGGCCTGGGTTTTCTCGACAACGGTTTCAAGCAGATGAGCGCCGCGCGCCCGCTGCGCACCCCGGCCGACTACCGGGGCCTGCGTGTGCGGGTGCAGGCCTCGCGGGTGCTGGGCGAGCAGGTGCGCGCACTCGGTGCGCAGCCGGTGGTGCTGCCGTTCGGCGAAACGCAGCGCGCGCTGGCCAGCGGCGTGGTGGACGCGGCGGAAAACCCGCTCTCCAACTTCCTCACGCAGGGGCTGGCCGCGCTGCAGCCGCACATCACGCTCACACAGCACGGTTACCTGGGCTACGCGGTGGTGAGCCACCCGCGCTTCTGGGCCAGCCTGCAGCCGGCCGACCGCGAGCTGCTGAGCACGGCGCTGGCCGAGGCGCTGGCGCACGGCAACCGCCTGGCCGCCGAGCTGGACGCGATGGCCCTGGCCACGCTGCGGCGCACGCCCGGCCTGCAGGTGCACGGGTTGACGCCGGCCGAGCGCAGCGCGCTGCGCCGCCACCTGCAGACCGTGTACGACGGCTTCCAGCGCAGCCTGGGATCGGCGCTGTTGACCGACGTGCAGCGGGCGCTCGACCAGCGCTGAAACGTCGCTTGAAACCGGGCGCTGCGGGGCGTACGTAGTTCTACGACTGTTGAACGCCACAGTTGGCGCGACCCGGGCCGCTGCGTATCGTCCAGCCTGTCCCGCACACCGGGCACCTGCAGGCGCCGGCAGCCGACACACCCGGCGCCCCTCTTACAAGTTCAGCTGGAGACAAACCCATGGCCACGAGCACCACGCGCAAGCCGCTTTACAAATCCCTCTACGTCCAGGTCCTGTTCGCCGTCACCGTTGGCGTGCTGCTGGGCCACTTCTACCCCGCGCTCGGGGAGCAGATGAAGCCGCTGGGCGACGCCTTCATCAAGCTGATCAAGATGATCATCGCGCCCATCATCTTCTGCACCGTGGTGGTGGGCATCGCCGGCATGGAAGACATGAAGAAGGTTGGCAAGACCGGCGGCCTGGCGCTGCTGTACTTCGAGGTCGTGTCCACGGTGGCGCTGCTCATCGGCCTGCTGGTGGTCAACCTGATCCAGCCCGGCTCGGGCATGCACGTGGACGCCGCCTCGCTCGACACCAAGGCCATCGCCGCCTACACCGAGCCCGGCAAGATGAAGGGCACGGTCGACTTCCTGCTGAGCGTGATCCCCACCTCGGTGGTGGACGCGTTCGCCAAGGGCGACATCCTGCAGGTGCTGCTGTTCTCGGTGCTGTTCGGCTTCGCGCTGCACAAGTTCGGCGGCCGCGGCACCATGGTGTTCGACTTCATCGAAAAGAGCTCGCACGTGCTGTTCGACATCGTCGGCATCATCATGAAGGTGGCCCCCATCGGTGCCTTCGGCGCCATGGCCTTCACCATCGGCAAGTACGGCATCGACTCGCTGTTCTCGCTCGGCAAGCTCATGGGCACCTTCTACCTGACCTGCCTGCTGTTCGTGTTCGTGGTGCTGGGCCTCATCAGCCGCCTGCACGGCTTCAGCATCGTGAAATTCATCCGCTACATCAAGGAAGAGCTGCTGATCGTGCTGGGCACCTCGTCGAGCGAATCGGTGCTGCCGCGCATGATGGAGAAGATGGAAAACCTGGGCGCCAAGAAGTCGGTGGTCGGCCTGGTGATCCCCACCGGTTATTCGTTCAACCTCGACGGCACCTCGATCTACCTGACCATGGCCGCGGTGTTCATCGCCCAGGCCACCGACACCCCCATGACGCTGACGCAGCAGCTGACCCTGCTGGCCGTGCTGCTGCTCACCTCCAAGGGCGCGGCCGGCATCACCGGCAGCGGCTTCATCGTGCTGGCGGCCACGCTCTCGGCCGTGGGCGGCGTGCCCGTGGCCGGCCTGGCGCTGATCCTGGGCATCGACCGCTTCATGAGCGAAGCCCGCGCCCTGACCAACCTGGTGGGCAACGGCGTGGCGACCCTGGTGGTGGCCAAGTGGACTGGCGACCTCGACATGCAGCGCCTGCAGCAGGGCCTGGACAACCCCACAGCGCAGGAAGCCGACGAGCCCGAAGAGATCCTCGACCAGCAGGTGGCGCACATGGCGGTGGGCGACGCCCGGCCCTGAACACGGGCCGGACCCTGATCCAACAATGGCGCCCTGCGGGGCGCCATTGTTTTGGGGGTGCGCCTGGCCGATCCGAGCTGGGGACATCGGCGGTGGGGAATCTGGCCTGTTGAAGGTCAGGCGGCCAGCTTCAGCTGGTCATGGGGATCGATGACAAACTTCTTCGGCGCGCCGGCGTCGAATGCCGCATAGCCCTTGGGGGCGTTGTTGAGCGAAATCACCTCGACGCCCACCACGTCGGCGATCTGGATCCGGTCCCACAGAATCGCTTGCATCAGCGCGCGGTTGTATTTCATGACCGGTGTCTGTCCGGTGAAAAAGCTGTGTGACTTGGCCCAGCCGAGGCCCAGACGGATGCTCAGTGAACCCTGTTTCGCGGCCTTGTCGGTGGCGCCCGGGTCTTCGGTGACGTACAAGCCGGGAATGCCGATCTTGCCCGCGGCCCGCGTGACTTCCATCAAGGAGTTGAGGACCGTGGCAGGTGCCTCTTCCTGCGACCCGGCATGGCCGTGGCCGCGCGCCTCAAAGCCCACGGCATCGATGGCACAGTCCACCTCCGTGGTTCCCAGAATCTGGGCAATCTGTTCGCCGAGCGTGGCGTCCTGCGACAGGTCCACCGTCTCGAAACCCACCTTGCGCGCATGGACCAGGCGCACGGGATTGACGTCCCCGACGATCACGACCGCCGCGCCCAGCAGGCGTGCCGAAGCCGCAGCGGCCAGACCCACCGGGCCGGCGCCAGCCACGTACACGGTGCTGCCGGGACCGACCCCGGCTGTCACGGCGCCGTGGTAGCCCGTGGGCAGGATGTCGGAGAGGCAGGTCAGGTCGCGGATCTTCTCGAACGCCTTGTCGCGGTCGGGGAACTTCAGCAGGTTGAAGTCGGCATACGGCACCATCACATACTCGGCCTGCCCACCGATCCAGCCGCCCATGTCGACATAGCCGTAGGCACCGCCTGCGCGAGACGGATTCACGCTCAGGCAGACACCGGTGTGCTGTTCCTTGCAGGTGCGGCAGCGTCCGCAGGCCACGTTGAACGGCACCGACACGATGTCGCCGCGCTGCAGCGTCTCCACATCGCGTCCGACTTCGAGCACCTCGCCCGTGATTTCGTGGCCCAGCACCAGCCCGGTCACTGCGGTGGTCCGGCCACGCACCATGTGCTGGTCCGAGCCACAGATGTTGGTGGTGAGCACCTTCAGGATCACGCCGTGCTCGGCGCTTCGACCCAGCGGGCTCAGCAGTTTGGGGAAAGGGATGGACTGGACTTCGACCTGACCCTGGCCCAGATACACGACACCTCGGTTGTCTGACATGGCTGTCTCCTCTGTTGGTTGGTGGTTCCACGTTGGGTGGGCAGCGGTTGCTGCCACCTTCGGGCCATGCACGCCGCGCGTGGGGATGACCCGAAGGGAACTGTCACAGATCGGAGAGCGAGGAATTGATCCAGTGCGACGCCAAGTTGTGTTGTGTCGGCAAGGCAGGGCGTGTCACGCCACCCGGACCAGTTCGGGTGGGCGCCTGGCCTGGGGTGCGCGTCCGGTGCCTGCCTCGGCCGCCTGCCGCCGGCGTTCGTCACTGGGCGCGTGGCCGAACAGACAGCGATAGGCCTTGCAGAAATGCGAGGACGACTGAAAACCACACGCCACCGTGACCTGCATGATCGGCAGGCTGGTGTGCGTCAGCAGTTCCTGGGCGCGGCGCAGGCGAAGGTTCAGGTAGTACTGCGCCGGGTTCATGCTGAAGTAGCGATTGAACAGGCGCTCGAGCTGCCGCAGCGAGAGCCCGACCAGACCGGCCAGATCGATCAGCGACAAGGGCTCCTCGATGTTGGCCGCCATGATCTCCGCGGCTTCGGTGAGGTGCTGATAGCCCGGGCCGATGCACTCGGGTTGCGGGATGCGCTGGCGGTCGCTGCTGGCGCGCAGCCGTTCCACAATGAACTGCTCGGAGATCGCCATCACCAGCTTGGCGTCATGGTGTCCGCGGACCAGGTGCAGCATCAGGTGCAGCGGCGCGGTGCCACCCGAGCAGGTGATGCGGTCGCGATCAAAGATGAAGACCTCCGGCGTGAACCGGACCTTGGGAAACTCTTCGCTGATCGCCGCCAGGTTCTCCCAGTGGATGGCGCAACGGTAGCCGTCCAGCAGGCCCGCGCTGGCCAGGGCAAACGAACCCGTGCACAGCGCACCCATGACCGCGCCATTGGCGGCACATTGGCGCAGCAGCCTGCGCACGGCCTCGTTGGTGACCTGCCGGATGTTGAGGCCCCCGCAGACGAACACCGCGTCGCAGGTGGCCAGGTCTTCCACACCGCCGACCGGGGAAATGGTCAATCCGTTGCTCGCCATGGGGGGCGACCTCTCGGGCTCCACGACGGTCCATCGGTACAGGGTGCGACGGCTGATGTAGTTGGCCATGCGCAGCGTCTCGACCGCGTTGGCAAACGCGATCATGGAGAAGTCCTGGAGCAGGACGAAGCCCACGTGGAAGCCTTCCGGGGAAGGGCGCTCCCGGTGGATGTCGCCGGGTGACAAGGGCTCAGGCGAGGGACGTGTCATGGGGCGCTCCTGATGGCGTTCAGCTCTTGTTGTTGTCGCGGCCGGCACCGAAACTTTCGGTGATGCGGTCCAGGATGATGGCCAGCAGCACCACGGCCAGCCCGCTCTCGAAACCCAGGCCGATGTCCAGCCGCTGGATGCTGGCGAGCACGTCGTTGCCCAGACCGCCGGCGCCGACCATCGAGGCGATGATCACCATCGAGAGCGCCATCATGATGGTCTGGTTGACGCCGGCCATGATGGTGGGCAGCGCAATCGGCAGCTGCACCTTGAACAGCAGCTGGGTCGATGTGCAGCCGAAGGCGTTGCCGGCTTCCACCTGCTCAGCACTCACCTGCCGGATGCCCAGGCTGGTCAGTCGCACCACCGGCGGCATGGCGAAGATCACCGTCGCCAGGATGCCGGGCACGCGACCCAGCCCGAACAGCATGGCGGCCGGGATCAGGTACACAAAGGCCGGCATGGTCTGCATGAAGTCGAGCATGGGCCGGACGACCGCGTTGACGCGGGGCGCGCGCGAGCACCAGATGCCCAGCGGGATGCCGTAGAACAGGCTGATGAAGGTGGCCGAGAGCGTGAGCGCCAGGGTGACCATGGTCTGCAACCAGAACCCCGTGACGACGATCAGCATCAGGGCCAGCGCCACAAACGTGCCGAACCGCCAGCTCACCCTGCGGACGCTGACCCCCACCGCGACCAGGATCACGAGCCAGAAGGGGATGGCCAGCATGGCGGTCTCGACCCATTCGGCGAACTGTTCGACCACGAGGCCGATGGCGTCGAACACGGCGGCGCCGTTGTCCAGCAGCAGCTTCACCCCGGCGTTGACCCATTGCCCGAGGGGCAGCATGTTCTCGGAGGCTTGGGTTACCTGTGAAAGCAGATCAGACATGGCGGGCCTCTTGTGCAATTTTCTGGAGCAGGCTGCGGGCGGAAATGCCGCCCAGCAAGCGGTTGGTGTCGTCGAACACGCCCACCGGGTGCTCGATGCCCAGCACGATCTTCATGGCCTCGGGAAGGGGCGTCAGTGAGGACATGCGGTGGTGTTCGCTGAACGTGTGACCCTGCAGCGAAGGGTCCAGCAGGTCCCCGGCGGTCAGGTAGCGCGAGGTGTCCACGCCCTTGAAGAAACGGCGCACATAGTCGTTGGCCGGCCGGGTGATGATCTCGTGGGCCGTGCCCTCCTGCACGAGATTGCCGCCCTCCATGATGCCGATCCGGCTCCCGATGCGAAGCGCCTCTTCGAGGTCGTGCGACACAAAAATGACCGTGCGCCGGTGCTCGCGTTGCAGGTCCAGCATCAGGGACTGCATCTCGACGCGCTTGAGCGGATCGAGGGCCGAGAAGGCCTCGTCCATCAGCAGGATGTCCGGGTCCACCGTCAGCGCGCGGGCCAGCCCCACCCGTTGCTGCATGCCGCCCGAGAGCTGCGCCGGGTACTTGCCTGCATAGGTCTGCAAGCCGACCTGGCTGAGAACCTGCATCGCCCGTTCTTCGCGCGTCTTGCGGTCCACACCCGCCATTTCAAGACCGAAGGCTGCGTTGTCCAGCACGCTGCGGTGCGGCATCAGGGCGAACGATTGAAAGACCATCGCAACCCGTCGTCGCCGCCACTTGACCAGCTCGTGCTGTGGCAAGGCAGCGATGTCTTCGCCGTCGATGTTGATGGAACCGGACGAGGGTTCGACCAGCCGGTTGATGAGCCGGATCAAGGTGGACTTGCCCGAACCCGAGAGCCCCATCAGCACATAGATGTCGCCGGGCGCCACGTCAAAGCTGACGTTGTTCACGCCGACCACGTGGCCGGTCTTCGAAAACACCTCGTCTTTGCTGAGCCCCTGGGCCAGCAGCTTCTGCGCTTCTGAAATGTTGTTGCCGAAGATCTTGTACAGACTTCGAACACTGACTTTGGGTTTTTGCATCGTGGGTCTCTGGTTGTCTTCTGTCGGTAATGTTTTTATGAGCAAGCTGCATGCCATCGACGTAACCCCTGATCCTCTGTCAAGTCGGGGGTTTTGGGCATGGGACAAGCCCCAGTGACGTGTGCATGTGCAGATTCATTGGCTGAGGGGTGTGGAGGGGGCGGAAGCAGTGCGTATCGGTGCGTCGCTCACCGTTCCAGTGCGATGTCGCTGAGTGGTTTGCTGCAGCAGGGCAGGATCCAGCCCTGAGCGATTTCGCGCGGGCGGATGCCGCCGTTGTGTTTCATCTCGACCTCGCCAGATGTCTTGCGCGTCTTGCAGGTGCCGCACACTCCGTTGCTGCAGGAGGAGGGCAGGCGCAGGCCCGCCGCCTGCGCCGCTTGCAGCAGCGTCTGGTCGCTGCGGCACGAGAAGCTCTGGCCGCTGGTCTGCAACACGATGCTGTGCGCAGCCGATGCGCCGTCGACCAGTGGTGCCGGCTCGGGCTCCGCTGGCGCGGCGAACGAGAAACTCTCTTCCCGGTAGCGCGCCATGTCGTAGCTCGCGACCGACAGGAGCTGGCGGATCGCGGCCATGAACGGCGCCGGTCCGCAGGTGTAGATGTCGCGTGCCATGAAGTCGGGCGCGATGTGGGCCAGGCGCGCCGCGTCCATGCGGCCGAGGTGCCCGGCGTACGCGCTGCCCGGGGCATGCTGCTCGCACACCATGGCCAGCCGGAGCTTGGCCATGTTGCGCGCCATCAGCGTGAGCTCTTCGGGGAAGATCAGATCGACCGGCGAGCGGGCGCAATGGGTGAACACGATGTCGGCTTCGCTGCCGAGGTCGTGCAGCGCGCGCGTCATCGACATCAGCGGTGTGATGCCGCTGCCACCCGAGAGAAAGAGGTAACGCGGTGCGGGCGCGTGGTGGAAGCAGCTGAACTCACCGGAAGGCCCGATCGCGCCCAGGGTCATGCCGACGGACAGGTGGTCGTGCAACCAGTTGGACACCGGACCACCGGGCACGCGCTTGACGGTGATGCTCACCAGGTCGGGGCGGGTGGGGGTGCTCGACAGTGTGTAACAGCGGTTGAGCTTGCGCCCGCCGATGTCCAGTTCGAGGGTGATGAACTGCCCCGGCAGGTAGCGGAAGTGGCGGGGACCGCCGGCGGCCAGCACGAAGGTTTTGACGTCGTGTGTTTCCTGGCGAACCTGCACGCAACGCAGCGCGTCGTCTTGGTCAGAGTTCCACACCGCCGGGGGCGGTGCGGCAAGGTCGTGTGCGTGAGAGGGGGTGACCATGGCGAGGATGCGGGCGCGTGATGGATGGCGTGTTGAGTGGTCGGGCGGTCAGCGCGAGTGGGCGTTCAGGCGGTTGACGTACCAGCTGCAGAACTTTTCGACCAGGCCTTCGGTGTAGGGGGAGTAGGGGCCGGGCTGGTAGGCACCGGTGGCAATGCCGATCTGCGACTCTTCGACCAGGCGGCGGTCCTGCGCGTTGGTGGCGTTCCAGACGGCGGTGAGGTTCTCGACCGTGTAGTCCACACCTTCCACCGCATCCTTGTGCACGCACCAGGTGGTGCGCACCAGGGTCTTGGTGGCCGAGATCGGCAGCACGGAGAAGCTGACGATGTGGTCGCTCATGAAGTGGTGCCAGGAGTTGGGCTGGGTCCAGAAAGACAGCCCACCCAGCGCGGGGTCGACGAAATCGGCGAGCAGCTTTTTCGACGCCACCTCGGTGTTCATGGTCTGTGACTGACCCGCACGGTCCAGTGGCAGCCGCTGCGTGCGGTAGCCGGTGATCCGATCGTCCAGCGTGTCGATCTCGGCCGATGGCAGACCCATGCTCTCCCAGCGCGCGTGGTTGGCGGCCGTGATGTCGATGAAGCGCTGCTGTTCGGCCGCGTTGTGCTCGTCCGGCTTGTAGCCGAAACCGTATTCGTAGAGGGAGACGGTCAGCTCGGGGTGGTTGCTCACGCAGTGGTAGCACTCCCGGTTGTTCTCCATGGTGAGCTTCCAGTTGCAGTCTTCGATGATGTCCACCTGCGCGGCCACCTTGCAGTCCTGCAGGCGGTGCGGTTCCAGGTAGGGCGTCATCTCCGCCACCATCTGCTCGAAGTCTTCCGGGGGTTCGTCGGCCATGCAGATGAAGATCAGGCCCGACAGGGTGCGCACGTGCACGCTCTTGAGGCTCATTTCAGACGGGTCGAAGTCGGCGCCCATGTGCTTGGCGTGGATCAGCTTGCCGGTCAGGTCGTAGGTCCACTGGTGGTAGGGGCAGACGATGTTGCCCAGCTGGCCCTGGTGGCTGTTGCACAGCCGCGAACCACGGTGCCGGCAGACGTTGTGAAAGGCCCGCACCCCCATGTCGTCGTCGCGCACGATGAGGATGGACTTGCTGCCAAATTCAATGGCCACGTAGTCGCCGGGCTCGGGGATCTGCGGCTCGACGGCGACGAACAGCCAGTGCTTGCCGAAGATGTGTTCCATGTCGGCCTGCAGCACCGTTTCGCTGAGGTAGAAGGGCGCCTCCAGGCTGTATCCGGGGCGGCGACGGTCCAGCAGCTCGCGGGTGAGCAGCGTCTGGGCAGAGATGGTTTTTGTCATGAGGGGGTCCCTTCAGAAGTGAACGAGAGAATGGGTGCGCAGGTAGTCCAGCACCGCTTGTGCCTTGCTGCGCGTGTCGCCGGTTTGCAGCACCGTGCCGCCGGTCGACGCCGATTCGATGGCGCCCAGCATGCGGTCATGCCCACTTTTCTGGCTGCGCGCTTCCAGCACTTTTCGGCGCTTGTGGCCCGGCACCAGCGGGCCTTCCGCGAACGCGGTGGTCTGTGCGGCAGACAGGGGCTGGCGCACGATGTGCCCGGCCAGCGCGCTGGCCAGGGAATGGCGCAGCAGCTGCGGCGCGGCGGCGCTCACCGCCAGCACGGCCGGCGAGTGCACGCGAAGCTTTCGCCGGGCGCCCCTGGGCAGGGCCTGGGTCACGATCCAGGTGTCCCCGTCGGGCTGGACCGCCAGCACGTCGGTGATCACGGGCCGGTCCAGCGCCGCACCCAGCGCAAAGGGCAAGAACCCTTCGCCGTGTTCGGGCGCTTGCCGGGTGCCGGTCAGCACCCAGGCCACGGACTGCAGCTCGGTCTTCAAGGCGGCGGTGGCATCGGTGCCGGCTGCGCACGCCAGCACCTCGACGCGGGAAGCGCCCAGGGCCAGGTAGTCCCGCGCCACGCTGTCCGGCAGGGTGCCGACCGAGAGCAGCCGGGCCTGGTCCGACAGGCCCAGGGCCAGCGACGCCGCGATGGCGTCGGCCCGGCTGCGCACAGGCCGGCCACTGACGGGGTGCTCGCGCGCCGCGACCAATACCGTGATCTTGTTCACTGGATTACCTTCGTCCTGCGGGCTACGGTGCGAGCTCATGGTGCCTCCTTGTGCTGTCGCACCAGTTCGAGCAGGGCCTGCATCAGGGACCGGCTGTCTTCGACCACCGTCAGGTTGGCGCGGCGCGCGATGGGCGCGGACGCGTCCAGGTTCACCGCGATCACATGGCGGCAGTCCTTGATGCCCTGCAGGTGTTGCACGGCGCCCGAGATGCCGAGAGCGAGGTAGCCCGACGCGGTGACCGTCTTGCCCGTGGCGCCGATCTGCTGGGCGCGCACGAAGCGGCCGTCGTCCACGGCCACGCGGGACGCGCCGACGGCGGCCCCGACTTCCTGGGCCAGCGTGTGGAACAGGGGCAGGTCGTTCACCCCGTTGCCGGCGGCCAGGATGAAGTCCGCTTCCTCCAGGGCCATCGTGGCGGGGTCGCCGGTGACCACGCCCAGGTCTTCGACGCCGCGTTCGCTCACCACGGGCCAGCGGGGCGCCTCGTCGCGCACACCCTGTCCCACGAAGGGCAGCGCGGTGCTGGCCACGCCCTTGGCCAGCAGCATCACGTCGGCGTGCGGCAGCAGTCGGTCCTGGCCCGTGCGCGCCGGAATGCGCAGGCTGTCGGCGTCCAGCTCCGCGACGCCGCAGGCGCAGCGCAGGCCGGCCTGGGCCGCGAACCGGCGGCCCAGCTGGCCATCGGCGCCGCGGTCGGCAAAGAACCAGCGCCGTGGCGCCAGGCGGGCCGAGAGATCCTGCAACCACTGAACACACGCGCTGGGCTGATATTGGTTGGCATCAAATCCGTCGGCGACCACGACGCGGTCCACGCCCAGTGCCGCGACGTCGTCGTGGCAAGGGCCCAGCACCGCCAGCACCACCTCGGTGTGGGGCGCTGCCAGGATGGCCGCGGCAGCGATCGCCTGGTGCGCCAGATCGGTCAGCGCGCCCCGGTCCGAGTGGGTCACCACCAGGGTGACTTCGCTGAAGGGGCCGGCGCTGCGCACCGGCTTGGCCAGCGGCGCATGCGCTGCGCTGGTGACCAGGCGTTCGCCTTCGCTGCTGCCCAGCACGATGCGGCGCAGGCCTTGCGGCGTGATGATGGCCGGGCGGCGCGGATCAACGCGGCGCAGTGCCGTGGTTGGATGGTTCATGCCACCTCCAGTGCGCGGGCCACGAGCTCGGCGATGTCCAGCACCTCGGGGCGCGGGCCGACCACGCCTTCGAGCATGGCGGTGCAGTTGGGGCAGGCGACGGCCACCACGGTGGCGCCGGTCTGCCGGGCGTCGGCGATGCGGATGTCGGGGATGCGCGTTTCGCCCGGGATGTCGGTGAACGGCGCGCCGCCACCGCCGCCGCAGCAGCGGCCGCGCTCGGCATGGCGCTCCATCTCGACCACCTTGATACCGATGCCCTTGAGCAGTTGGCGAGGGGCATCCACTTCGCGGCCGTAGCGGCCGAGGTAACACGGGTCGTGGTAGGTCACCACGTCCTGGCCGGGCGCCTTGGTGGGCGTGATGGTGCCCTTGGCCAGCAGGTCGGCCAGCAGCTGGGTGTGGTGCCACACGTCGTACGTTCCACCCATGGCGGGGTACTCGTTCTTCAGTGAATGGAAGATGTGCGGGTCGGGCGTGACGATGTGCTGGAAGCTGTGCGCCTTCAGGGTGGCGATCAGCTGCAGGGACAGCCGCTGGAAGCCCGCCTCGTCGCCCAGCCGACGTGCCAGGTCGCCGCAGTCGGTTTCCGCCGCACCGAGCAGCGCGAACCTCAGGTCGGCCTTCTGCAGCGTCTTGACGAAGGCCCGCAAGCTGCGCTGGTAGCGCATGTCAAACCCACCTTCACCCACCAGCACCAGCCAGTCGGTCTGCTCGACAGGGGTCAGCACCGGCACGTTCAGGTCGGCGGCCCAGTGGTGGCGCGCGCCGAGCGGGAAGCCGCCCACGGTGTCGGTCTCGCGCAGCTGTTCCAGCGCTTCCATGCCCTTGTTGGGCACCTCGCCACGCACCAGGGTGATGTGGCGGCGCATGTCCACGATGGCGTCCACGTGCTCGATCAGCATCGGGCACTCCTGCACGCAGGCGCGGCAGGTGGTGCAGGACCACAGCGTGTCGGCGTTGATCAGGCCGTTGACGATGGGGAGATGGGGTGCGCCGCCGTGCTGGCCCACCGGCTGGCCGGGGTAGGGGCTGCCGGCGTAGGCGGCGTCCGTGCGGCCGCTCATGCCGACCACCAGGTCCTGGATCAGCTTTTTGGGGTTCAAGGGTTGGCCGGCGGCAAACGCGGGGCAGGCGGCTTCGCACTTGCCGCACTGCACACAAGCGTCGAAGGACAGCAGCTTGTTCCAGGCGAAGTCCGCGGGTTGGCCCACGCCCATGTCCTCGGCGGTCAGCTTCAGCGGTTTCAGGGCCGTGGCGAAGCGTTTGTCGCCGAACCGCTCGGGGCGGGGGTGCAGGCCGAGGTGCAGCAGGCCGGCCACGGCGTGCTTCATGGGGCCGCCAAGGCCGATGCCCAGCGCCAGCTCGGCGACGCCCGCGGCGAAGGCCAGGCTGATCAGGCCCGCCAGCCAGGGGGCGAGGGCGGTGCCGGTCAGGGCCACCACACCGACCAGGGTCGCGGCCACGGCGAAGGCCAGCAGGGAATAGGGCAGTCGTTTCCAGGCCCCTTGTGACAGGCGCGCGGGTGCCGCACGCCGGCGCCAGGCCATCGCAGCGGCGCCCACCATGGCCAGCAGGCCGGCGATGAGCAGCACCACGTCCAGGCTGCGCCAGTACAGTCCAAGGCCGTAGTTCAGCGCCACGACGAACAGCGCCAGCAGCGTGCCCCCGGCGACGCCGACATGGGCCTGCGCCACGAAGGGCTCACGCGCCACGACATCGTGCAGGTCCACGAAGTAGCGTTTGGGGATCTGCAGCAGACCGCCCAGGTCAAAGGCCGCCGACCGCCCGGTGCGCCAGATCGCGGTGCGCCGGGCCAGGCCGATGAGCAGGCCCAGAACGGCGAGCCAGAACACAGCGCTCACAAGGTGCGCAAGCGACATCTCAAAAGTCCTTACAGAGGCGCAGCGAGTCGTAGATCGCGGCGTGGATGTTGTGCATCGAGACGCAGTCGCCGACGCGGTAGAGCAGGAACTGATCGCCGTCGGTCTGCAGGCTCAGGCCGGGCTGCGGCAGCGCGTCGTAGAGGGCGTCGATGTCGGTCTGCCCTTTGTTCAGCGACAGGGGCTTCAACTGGTGGTAGAGACCCTCGTTGGGCAGGATGCCGTTCTCGATCACCACCTGATCGACCGCGCGCTCTTCCAGCGCCTCGGTGTACTCGTTCTTCAGCACCGCGATCAGCTTGTCGCCCTCGCGGTACACGCGCTCCAGCCAGAAATTGGGGGTCTGGATCACGCCGTTGGCGTAGAGCTGGCGGTAGAAGACCGGGAAGGTGGTGCCGCCCGTGTCGTCGGCCACCTTCACGTCGGGCGTCACGATCTCCACCAGCTTGCCGCGGGACGCGATGAAGTCGGCCACGCCGGTGCCGGCGTGCGTGCTGATGCTGTCGTAGACCAGCACGTTGTCGGCCGGCGCCACCGCGCCCGAGAGGATGTCCCAGCCGCTGACGCACAGGCCGTCGGCCGCGCCCCAGGCGGGCACCTGGCCGGTGTGCGGCGTGCCGCCCGTGGCGAGCACCACGATGTCCGGTTTTTCAGCGCGGATCATCTCGGCCGTGGCCGCCACGCCGAGGCGGCGGTCCACCCCCAGGCGCACCGTTTCCATGTCGAACCAGCGGATGATGCCCGCCATCTGTTCGCGTTTGGGCGGCTTGGCGGCCAGGTTCACCTGGCCCCCCACGGCGTGGTGCTTCTCGAACAGCACCACGTCGTGCCCGCGCTCGCGGGCCACGCGGGCCGCCTCGAGCCCCGCCGGGCCGGCGCCGACGACCACCACCTTGCGGCGCACGCCCGTGGTCTTTTCGATCACGTGGGGCATGGTCTGTTCGCGGCTGGTCGCGGCGTTCTGCACGCACAGCACGTCCAGGCCGTTGTACTGGCGGTCGATGCAGTAGTTGGCACCGACGCACTGCTTGATCTGGTCTTCGCGGCCGTCGCGGATCTTGATGACCATGTGCGGGTCGGCGATCTGCGCGCGGGTCATGCCCACCAGGTCCACCATGCCGGTGGCCAGGATGCGCTCGGCCTGCGACGCATCGCGGATGCTCTGCGCATGCATGACCGGGACCTTGGACACCGACTTGATGCCGGCGGCCAGGTGCACGAAGGGCTCCGGCGGCAGGGCCATGGGCGGCATGCAGTTGGCCAGCGTGTTGTGGGTGTCGGCGCCCGAGCCCACAACGCTCAGGAAGTCGATCAGGCCGCTCTCGGACATGGCCTGGGCGATCTCCTTGGCCATCTCGTGGCTGATGCCGTCTTCATGGAATTCGTCGCCGCACATGCGCATGCCCACGCAGAAATCGGCCCCCACCTGTTCGCGCACGGCCTGCAGCACCTCCATGCCGAAGCGCAGGCGGTTTTCAAGACTGCCGCCGTACTCGTCGGTGCGGTGGTTGACGCGCGGGCTCCAGAACTGGTCGATCAGCTGCTGGTGCGCGGCGGAGATTTCGATGCCGTCGAGGCCCGCGTCTTTCACGCGCTTGGCGGCGCGGCCGTAGTCGGCCACGATGCGGCGGATCTCTTCGATCTCGATCATCTTGGCGTTGCCACGGTGCACCGGCTCGCGGATGCCCGAGGGGCTGACCAGGTGCGGCCAGTCGAAGCCGTGCCAGGCGTTGCGCCGGCCCATGTGGGTGGCCTGGATCATCAGCTTGGCGCCATGCTTGTGCATGGTCTCGGCCAGGTTGGCCAGGGGCTCGATCACGCTGTTGGTGGCCAGGTTGACCGAGTTCCACCACGACCAGGGGCTGTCGCGGGAGACCGGGCTGGAGCCACCGCAGATGGCCAGGCCGACGCCGCCCTTGGCCTTCTCTTCGTAGTAGCGGATGTAGCGCTCGGTCGGGTGGCCGCCTTCGGCGTACACCTCGGCGTGCGCCGTGCTCACGATGCGGTTGCGCAGCAGGACCTGGTTGAGCTTCAGGGGTTCGAACAGATGCGGGTAGCGCATGGCGACGGCTTATTCAGAAAGTGTCAGAGGGGGCGGACGGTGAACTCGCAGTGGCCGTGGCCTTCGGCCGCGCACTGGGTTTCCGCACTCGTGGTGCGCACCGCCGAACCGGCGGTCTCCAGCACCCAGTCCATCGCACCCGAGAACCAGCCGGCGAACAGGTAGCAGACCTTGCTGTGGTCCACCGGCACACCGGCGATGCCCTGCGCCAGCACGAACACCGAGTGCTCCAGCTTGATGCGGGCGTGGCCCGTGGTGGCATCGGCCTCGATGAAGGAGAACAGGCCCCAGCCGCGTTGCGAGAGGCGCTTGAGGTAGTGCTCGTACACCGCCATGCCGGTCAGCCCGTGGGTGGCGGCCTCTTTCTGGCACCAGAAGTAGGCCGAGCGGTGGCCCGCCTTGTAGAGCGCCGGCGCATACACCTCGCGCCCCACCACGGCCTCGGTTTCGACATGGTTGTTGACGAAGAAGTGCCGCGGCACATAAATCATCGGCAAGCCGTCGGTGGTCCAGACGCCTGTGTCGGCGTTGACTTCAATGGGGAGTTGGGGGTTCATGGGGACTTTTTTTGAATTGAGGAATGGCGCAGGCGCGGCCTTACTGGATCTGCGCCGACTTGACCACCACCCAGTTGCGGTCCGCCGTGACTGGCAGGCCCAGGGCCTTTTGGGCTTCGGCATGGTTTTTCTGCATGGCCTGGATCTGCACCAGGTATTTGTCTTTGCGGTTCACCCACACGCGCAAGCCGCCGTGCTCCACATCGGTGCCGCGAAACAGCATGGGGCCGTCGCTCACCGGGGTGTCTCCGGCCACCAGAATGGGTTTCTTCCATTCGTCGATGTAGGTGTAGATGGCGGCCTGCTTGCCTTCGAACCAGGTCATGGGTGCCCACAGCGCGGGAGTCAATTCGTGGTCCAGCAAGGCCGCGGGGTCGTAGGTCTTGGCGGCAATCAATTTGCGCGCGTTGGTGAGCTCGCCGGTCTTGCGGTTTTTCAGCTGCATGCCGACGCCGATGACGTTCTGCGGTTTGATGTTGTAGCCATTCTTCGGGTCGGCCAACACCATGCGGACCAGCTCTTCGCTGGCGGCACTCACCACGTAGACCTCGATGCCGTTTTCCATGAGCTTGTTGTAAAGCTCCTGCATGCCGGTATAGAACTTCGGTGGCTTGACGGCGATGGTCTTGACCGCCGTGCCTTCGTAGTAGGTCGCGGGAATGCTGGTGCCGGCGGCCAGCATGTCGTCGACCCAGCCCTTGAGCTCACGCAAGGTGTAGCCCGAAAACACCTGGGCCACCCAGGGGTAGCAGACCTGGTCGTCGATCTCGCACAGGCGGTAGTAATAGCTGTTCAGGCTTTCCTTGTGGCCGTCGATGTCCTTGAACGGAATCAGCTTCAACGCCGGGTCGAGCTTGTCGCGGCTCAGAATGCCCTTCATTTCCAGATAGGGCAGCAGGGACTCTTCAAGGTCGTTGTTGTAGGTGGTGTTGTCGGCGTCGAACACCGCAAACGCGCCCTTGTTGGCGTTGGCCTGGATCAGGCTCTCCAGCTGTGTCGCAGCCTCAGGTGGCCAATGTTTCAACGCTGTCTGGGCCTGAGCGGAAAACACCAGGCCCAGACTGAGCGCCCAGGGCGCCAGCCATTGAAAAGAAATGGTTTGCTTCAACATGGCGACACAGCCTTTGCTAGTTAGAAGTTGGATTCAGTTGGACGCTCAGGCGGTCCACTCGGCGACGCGCGCCGCGTTGTCGGCCATCCATTTGTCGGCGGCGGCGGCGGGTTTGCTGCCACCTTCGACGGCCAGCATCACCGCGCCAATTTCCTCGGGCTTCCAGGAGAACTTCTTGAGGAAGGCCACGACCGACGGGGCCTTGGCGTTCAGACCGGGGTTGATCACGCTGTCGACGTGTTCTTCGGCGCCGTAGATGTTCTTGGGGTCGGCCAGGAAGCGCAGCTTGTACTTCGCGAACATCCAGTGCGGGATCCAGCCGGTCACGGCGATGGCCTTGTTGGCGCGGTAGGCGCGGTCCAGCTCGGCGGCCATGGCGGGGCCCGAGCTCGGCAGCAGGCGCATCTCCAGACCGTAGGCCTTGATGGCCTCTTCGGTCTTCTTCATCACGCCGGCGCCGGCGTCGATGCCGACGATGCGGTTGTCGAAGTCGGCGCGGAAGTTGTTCAGGTCCGCCAGGCTGTTGGCCTTGACGTACTCCGGCACGATCAGACCGATCTTGGCGCCCGGGTAGTTGGCGCCGATGATCTGCACCTTGTCCTTGAAGTTGGCCAGGTAGGCTTCGTGGGTCACGGGCAACCAGGCGGACAGGGTCATGTCCAGGTCACCGCGCGCCACGCCTTGCCACATGATGCCGGCGGCCAGCGGCACCAGGTCCACCGGGTGCCCCAGCTTGCTGCGGATGATGGCCGCGGCCAGGTGCGTGGTCGCCACGCTGTCGGACCAGCCGTCCACGAAACCGATCTTGAGCGCGGGCTTGGCTTGCGCCAGGGCACCCATGCCGGTGGCGGCCAGTGCGGTCAGGCCCAGCGACTGGGCCAGAAATGTGCGGCGGGGACGGGGGGACGAATGTTGCGACTTGATCATCATGGGGAACTCCTGCGTTGGTTGGAAGAAAGCGAGAACGGCCTGGGAGGCGGGGCGACTGGAACTACACACTCCACACTTCACCAAAAACACGGAGCCAGTTGCGCCCCATGACCTTTGTGATCTTGCTGGCCGGCCAGCCGGCGCGCTCCATGGCGGCCGTCAGGTTGGGCATTTCACCGATGGTGCGAATGCCCATCGGGTTCTGCACGGTGCCGAAGTTGGTCAGGCGACGACCACGGCCCTTGTCGTGAGTGATGTGGTCGAAGAACTCCTGTCCGTAGCCCTGCGTGTGGTCGGTGCCGACACCCACGCAGTCTTCACCGACCAGGTTGATCACGTAATCGAGGGCTTCCACGTAGTCGTCCACGGTGGACTCGATGCCGCGCCGGAGGAAGGGCGGGAACATGGTCACGCCGATGAAGCCGCCCCGGTCGGCGATGAACTTGAGCTGCTCGTCGCTCTTGTTGCGCGGGTGCTCCTTCAGGCCCGCGGGCAGGCAGTGGCTGTAGGTCACCGGCTTCTTCGACTCGAGGATCGCTTCCTCGGAGGTCTTGGCACCGACGTGGGACAGGTCCACCATGATCCCGACGCGGTTCATCTCGCCAATCACCTCGCGGCCGTAGCCCGACAGGCCACCGTCGCGTTCGTAGCAGCCGGTGCCGATCAGGTTCTGCGTGTTGTAGCAAAGCTGGACCACGCGCACGCCCATGTCCGCGAAGGCTTCGACATAGCCCAGGTGGTCTTCGAAGGCGTGTGCGTTCTGGAACCCGAGGATGATCCCGGTCTTGCCATCTTTTTTGGCCTGCTCGATGTCGGCCGTGCAACGCACCAGGGACAGCAGGTCGCTGTTCTCGCGGATGGACTTCTTCATCTCGGCGATGTTGTGCACCGTGCTCTTGAAGTCGTCCCACACCGAGACGGTGCAGTTGGCGGCGGTGAGGCCGCCCTTTTTCATGTCCTCGAAGACCGAACGGTCCCACTTCGAGATGATGAGACCGTCGATGACGATGGCGTCCTGGTGCAAGTTGCTCATGGCTGGGGTGTGAGTAAGGGTTTACGCGAAGAGGACTTGGTTTTCTGCTAGGGGTGCTGTCGAGTGCGTTCATTGTTGTGGCGCGGTCCCCCGCCAGCTTGTGCATGACAGACGCGCACTTGCTCATAAACGACATGGCGGCCGACCGGTGCAGGCGGTGGGTTTTCAACCGCTTTTTCCCGCCGAGGTGCCAGGCCGACAGGCTCGGGAGCCGTGGCTTCGGCGCGGAGTGCGCTGATCGCGTTGGACGCTGCTGAGACAATTCGGGCGGCCTTTGTCCACCACTCACCTCTCCCCCTTTTCTCCTGAAAGCACGTTCCATGCGGTCAAACGCAAACATCCGGCTCGCCATGTGGTCCATCTGGCTGATCCCGCTCCTGTGGACGGTCAACAACCTGCTGGCCCGCGTGGCGCCGGGGGTTGTCGGGCCCTACACGCTGGGGTTCATGCGCTGGGGATTGGCGGGCGTGTTGCTGAGCTGGCTGGTGCGCGACGAACTGCGGCGGGAATGGCGCCACCTGGCCCGGCACTGGTACCAGTACCTGGTGCTGGGCTTTCTGGGCATGGTGGCCTGCGGGGCCTGGGTGTACATCGGTGGTCGCACGACCAGCGCCACCAACATCGCCCTGATCTACTCCGCCGCACCGGCGCTCATCGCCGTGAGCTCGGCCGCGTGGCTGCGCGAACGCATGGGTGGCCTGCAGTGGGCGGGCCTGGCCCTGGCGCTGGCCGGCGTGTTGCATGTCATCGTGCAGGGCCACTGGATGAGCCTTGCCGAGTTCCGGTTCGTTGAAGGGGATCTCTGGATCCTGACCAGCGTGGTCTGCTGGGCGCTCTATGCGCTCCTGCTGGAGGCCTGGCGCAGTCCGTTGGGCGCCGCCGCCCGGTTGGCGGCCGCCGCCTGGGGCGCCATGCCATTGTTGGCCGCAGGGGCGGCCTGGGAGATGTCTCAGGCCTCTGCCCCTGTGATCGGCACCGAGGCCCTGCTGATGGGGCTCACCGCGGCCCTGGTTCCGGGCCTGATGGCCTTCAGCCTGTACGGCTGGTCGCAGCAGGTGCTGGGCGCCAGCAAGGTGGCAGCAACCCTTTATCTGGGCCCGCTCTATGGGGCGTTGGCGGGCTGGTGGCTGCTCGGTGAATCCCTGGGCTGGCACCACCTGTGGGGTGGCCTGTTGCTCATGCCCGGCGTCTACCTGGCCTCTCGCCCCGCCTCGTCTTCACGCCAGGCGGCCACTGCGCCGCCGTGAGTTTTTTGCGCCAGCGGTTCGTGGTGGCGACGGCCGACTCACGGAGAGCTGGCCCCGGTGCATGTCGGAATCAGGCCAGAAACTGGCGTGTTCAGCGAATCGCCAGGCGCCGATGCCCCGCATCATGCCCTGGCGTACCAAGCCGTTCCAAGCCGTTGATGGGGTGGCGGCAGACGTTTCCCGCACCCCTTGACGGGGGTGTGTTCCCAACGGACGCGGCAATGCTTGGTCAACGACCATCCGGGTGCCTGCGTCGTCTTTTCCAGCTGGAGCAAACATGCAGATGAAGGTAGCAGGACTATTCGCCGCAGTGAGCTTGTTGACGGGGCAGCAAGCCTTCGCCGAAGACGCCGCTTGCAAGACCGTCAGCTTTGCCGACGTGGGCTGGAGCGACATCGCGGCCACCACGGGGCTGGCCTCGGTGGTGCTCGAAGGCCTCGGCTACCAGCCCAAGGTCACCATCGCGTCCGTGCCCATCGTCTTCGCGGGCATGAAGAAAAAACAGATCGACGCGTTCCTGGGCTACTGGAACCCGTCCATGACGCCGGTCATCGAGCCGTTCGTGAAGGCGGGCGACATCAAGGTGCTGGAGACACCCAACCTGGTGGGCGCCAAGTACACGCTGGCGGTGCCGACCTACCTGTACGACAAGGGTCTCAAGACCTTCACCGACATCGCGAAGTTCGAGAAGGAACTGGGGGGCAAGATCCACGGGATCGAACCCGGCAACGACGGCAACGCCCTGATCGCCGGAATGATCAAGGACAACAAGTTCGGTTTGAAGACCTTCAAGCTGGTGGAGTCCAGCGAGGCGGGCATGCTGGTGTCGGCGCAGCGCGCGGTCAAGGAGCAGAAGGCCATCGTGTTCCTGGGCTGGGAGCCGCACCCGATGAACGTGCAGATGAAGATGAGCTACCTCGCGGGTGGCGACGATGTGTTCGGGCCGAACCTGGGCGAGGCCAAGGTCTACACCGCGGTTCCGCCGTCCTATGAGAAGCGCTGCCCCAATGTCTACGCCTTCCTCAAGAACCTGCAGTTCAGCACCACCATCGAGAACGAGGTGATGGGCCCCATCCTCAACAAGGTCAAGCCCAACACGGCGGCACGGGCCTACCTCAAGAAGAACCCGGGCACGGTGGACAAGTGGCTGGCGGGCGTGACCACGTTCGATGGCAAGCCCGGCCTGGACGCGGTCAAGGCTGCTCTCGCAAAATAAACCCGCCCGCACCGCCGGCCTCCATCCGTGTGGGGGTGGCCGGTGTGCGGCCCCGAGCGCCCGGCCTGCAAGGGCCAGGCCCCGCAAGGATGGTCATGAATCCCACAGCCCTGTTCAGTTTCATCAACGGCCAAACCGTCCACGGCGGGGGGCAGGCTTTTGAGTCGGTCAACCCGGCGACCGGGCGGGCTTACGCCGTCGTGCACGAAGCCACACAGGACGACGTGAACCGGGCGGTGGAGGCCGCGCAGGCGGGCTTCCAGTTGTGGTCGGCCATGACCGGCACCGAGCGGGGGCGCATCCTGCGCCGGGCGGCCGACATCCTGCGCGAGCGCAATCACGAGTTGGCGGCGCTGGAGGTGCAGGACTGCGGCAAACCGATTCAAGAAGCCTTGGTCGTGGACGTGATGAGCGGCGCGGACTGCATCGAGTATTTCGCGGGCGCTGCCGCGACACTGACCGGCCAGCAATACCCCCTGAAAAACGCGTTCGCCTACACCCGCAAGGAGCCGCTGGGCGTGTGCGTGGGCATCGGCGCCTGGAACTACCCGATCCAGATCGCCTGCTGGAAATCGGCGCCCGCGCTGGCGGCGGGCAACGCGATGATTTTCAAGCCCTCGGAGTTGACACCGGCCACCGCGGTCAAGCTGGCCGAGGTGTACCTGGAGGCCGGCGTGCCGCCTGGGGTGTTCAACGTGGTGCAGGGGCGCGGGGCGGTGGGTGCCATGCTGGCGGCCCACCCAGGTGTGGCCAAGGTCTCGGTCACCGGCTCGGTGCCCACGGGCAAACGGGTCATGGAAACGGCCGCCGGCACCTTGAAGCGGGTGACGATGGAGCTGGGCGGCAAATCGCCGCTGCTGGTGTTCGACGACGCCGACCTGGAGCAGGCGGTGGCCGCCGCGATGATGGGCAACTTCTACACCCAGGGCGAGGTCTGCACCAACTGCACCCGCGTGTTCGTGCAACGCGGCATTGCGCCCCGGTTCCTGGCGCGCCTGAAGGAGCGCACGCTGCTGTTGCGTGTGGGCGACCCGATGGACCCCGCCACCGAGGTCGGCGCCCTGATCTCCGAGGCCCACACCGCCCGGGTGATGGAGTACATCGCCAGCGGCGTGGCCGAGGGCGCGACGCTGGTCTGCGGCGGGGAGCGGGTCGCGGTCGAGGGCCTGGGCGCCCAGTTCGTGGCGCCGACCATCTTTGCCGACTGCCAGGATGACATGCGCATCGTGCGCGAGGAAATCTTCGGGCCGGTGCTCTCCATGCTGAGCTTCGACACCGAGGCCGAGGCCATCGCGCGCGCCAACCAGTCGCGCTTTGGTCTGGCCGCCGGTGTGTTCACCACCGACCTGCAGCGCGGCCACCGCGTTGCCGCGCGCATCAAGGCCGGCATCTGCTGGATCAACAACTACAACATCACGCCCATCGAGATGCCGTTCGGGGGCGTTGGCGAATCCGGCATCGGCTCCGAGAACAGCATGGCCGCCCTGGACCACTACACACAGCTCAAGACCGTGTATGTCGAGCTCGGCGAGGTGGCCACCGGCTACCGCTGAAATCCGCTTTCCGATCCTTCATCTCCACCGCAGCACGCACCGCCTCGCATGACCCAGCCCGCCGCAGCGTTCGACTACATCATCATCGGCGCAGGCTCGGCCGGCAGCACGCTGGCCTACCGCTTGGGCGAAGACTTGGACGTGAAGATCCTGGTGATCGAGGCCGGCCCGATGGACCACAACCTGTTCATCCACATGCCCAGCGCGTTCGCCTACCCCATGGCCAACCCGCGCTACAGCTGGCAGTTCGAGGCCGAGGCCGACCCCGGCATGAACAACCGCCGCATCCACTGCCCGCGCGGCAAGACCATTGGCGGGTCGAGCAGCATCAACGGCATGGTCTACATCCGCGGCAACGCGGAGGACTACAACGGCTGGGCCGAACAGTTTGACCTGCCCGAATGGCGCTATGCCAACTGCCTGCCGTACTTCCGAAAGTCTGAAACCCGGGAGCAGGGCGGCGACGATTACCGGGGCTCGGACGGGCCGCTGAAGGTGCGCACCGGTGCCTGCGAGAACCCGCTCTACAAGGCCTTCATCGAGGCCGGGCAGGAGGCCGGTTATGGCTACACCGCCGACATGAACGGCCACCGGCAAGAGGGCTTTGGCCCCATGGACATGACCGTGCACAAGGGCCGGCGCTGGAGCACGGCCATGGCCTACCTGCGCCCGGCGCTCAAG
>NZ_MUNZ01000185.1 GCF_002001205.1 Hydrogenophaga sp. A37 | reverse complement strand
GCCGATGCGGCAATGCGTCGTCTAAAGAAGATCTTGGAATCCGGACAGGCGTCAGGATCACGTGCGCTCCTGATGTAAGGCTTCCATAGAAGAAGAGTTCAACAGTCTGTTTGGCAGAAACATCTTTGGGGCCTGCCGGGAACCCACCTTGAAGAATGGAGCAGCATCAATGGCACTGACGAAGAAGGGCGAGTTCTGGTACGGGACGACGTCGGGCGACACCCAAGCCGAGCTGCGCAGTTACAGCGTTGCGAATCGCCATGAGGCCGTCCGGTTTGCCGCGTCCAAATGCGACTGCGGGTGCCGGAGCTTCGCGCTGCAGACCGATGAAGAAGCCGGCGTGGCAATCCGCACCTGCACCGACTGCGGGCAGGAACACCTGATGGGCGACAGTGCGGAATACGTTGAAGAAGCCGTGCCCGAGGCGCACGAGTGCGTGTGTGAAAACGAGGTGTTTGAGCTGATGTCCGGCGTCTCCGTGTACGAGGGCACACATGACGTGCGTTGGTATTACATCGCTTGCCGCTGCGTGGAATGCAATCTGGTCGGGGTCTTTGCAGACTGGAAGTGTGAAGCGGGTGATGCGGCGGCCTTCCTCGCCAAGGTATGAACGGCCGAACCCCGCAGAGATCAGGTTCGCAGGCTCTGGGTCACGCGAGGCTCAGAGTCAGGGCTCAAGTTTCAAGCCCTTTCTCGAGCAATACCTGACCTTCTCGCGCTGGAGCGCCAAGCCTCGGCACATCGAAGGCGCCGAGATCGCGCTTCTCGCGCGAGCGGCCAAGTGGTGTCATGAATTGGTCGGTGGACTTGGCTGTATCGCAGTGTCAGACCAAGTCGCGCAACTCGCGTGGAGCGCAGCCGAAGCGGGCGCGAAAGGCGCGACTGAAGTGGGCCGCGTCATTGAAGCCCCAGTTAAACGCAATGCTGCTGATGCTGCGGGCGCGCTGCGACGGGCTGCAAAGATCGCGGCGGGCAGCGTCCAGCCGCTGCGCCCAGATGTACTCTGCAATGGTGCCACCCTCGCCCTTCCAGGCGCGGTGCAAACTGCTGGTTGCCAGGCGCAGCTCGGTGGCAATGGCAGCGACACTGAGCCCCGGCTCGCACAACCTCGCGCGCACAACGGCTTTGATCTGCTCGCGGTGGTAAGCGGCGCCTTGGGATACGGGCGTGCCTTGTGCCGCCGGTAAACCGGCCAAACCGGCCACCAGAATCTGGGTGACGCTTTCGGCCACCGCGCTGGCCGACTCAGGGGCCAGTGTGTGAATATCGGCCGCCAAGCTGCGGATCATGCCAATCATCAAGTGGCCGGCGCCGCGCCGGCCACTGACGGTGCTGGCCGTGAGCGACTGGCTGTCGCGCAGCGCATGGCGCAGCGTTGGCCCTGGCAGGCGCAACACAAACTGCTGGAACGGCGCGTCGAAGTGCAGCGCGTAGGGGCGGGTGCTGTCGTACAACGCGAAGTCACCTGGCGTGAGTCGGGCAATGCGCCCGTCTTGCTCAAGTCGGCCCTCACCGCGAGTCTGGATGCTGACGAGGAAAAAATCTTCACTGTCGCGGGCAATGCGCGCCGCCGAGCGTCTCACGACCTGGGCAGTGCTGGTCACTTGAGACAACTGCAGCATGGCCAGCGTGGCCGAACCGATGGTGCCCGCGATGGTGTGGGCGCCAGCGGCCGTGTCGCAATCGAGCTGAACATAAGTGCTGCAGACCATGTCGGTCCAGAACGCCAGGCGTTCGGCTTTCGGCACGACAGCAGTGCTCAGTTGCTGCGGCAAGCGTTGAGTCATGTCGCGAGCTTAGCGGCATGCATTCGCCGTGGCAACGGGCGCACGCCATCGCGCAGCAGCTTGCGCCATGCGGACAAGTAAAGCGCCACACGCAGACAAGCCAATCAAAAGACATCGGCCGACGATAGGCATCGCGCTTGGCAAGACCAGGCTGCGATCACCAACCTAGCCCACCCCATCGGAGAACCCCATGCCCATCGCCCACCCCAAGTACCGCGCCGCAGCTGTGCAGGCCGCCCCCGCCTTCCTGGATCTGGATGCCGGCATCACCAAGGCCATCGCCTTGATTGCCGAGGCCGCCGGCCAAGGCGCCAAGCTGATCGCCTTCCCTGAGACCTGGCTACCCGGATACCCTTGGTACATCTGGCTGGATTCACCGGCCTGGGGCATGCAGTTTGTCCAGCGCTTCCATGACAACTCCCTGGTCTATGGTTCACCCCAAGCCGAGCGCCTGGAGGCCGCGGCCCGCGAGCACGCCATCACCGTGGTGATGGGTCACAGTGAGAAGGACGGCGGCAGCCTCTACATGGGCCAGTGGATCATCGGTCCTGACGGCGCCACCATTGCCCGGCGCCGCAAACTCAAGCCCACGCATGTGGAGCGCACCGTCTTTGGCGAGGGCGACGGCAGTGACCTGTCGGTGCACGACACCCCACTGGGCCGAATGGGCGCCCTGTGTTGCTGGGAGCACCTGCAACCACTGTCGAAGTACGCCATGTACGCGCAGAACGAACAGGTGCACATCGCCGCCTGGCCCAGCTTCTCGCTCTACCGAGGCGGTGCCTACGCGCTGGGTGCCGAAGTGAACAACGCCGCCAGCCGCATCTATGCCGTGGAGGGGGGCTGTTTCGTGCTGGCGCCTTGCGCCACGGTCTCACCCGAGATGGTGCAGCAGCTCTGCGGAGACGACGCGATGAAGCGTCAGTTGCTGCTGGAAGGCGGCGGATTCACCGGCATCTATGCTCCCGACGGCCAGCTCATCTCCACGCCACTGCCTGAAGGCCAGGAGGGGCTGGTTTATGCCGATCTCGACCTGGGCATGATCTCTCTAGCCAAGGCCGCGGCCGACCCCGCCGGTCATTACAGCCGCCCCGATGTCACCCGCCTGCTGCTGGACAAGACCCCTGGCAACCGGGTGGTCCTGCGCCAGCGCGCCGCTGAAGTGGTGGAGCCAGACGCAACGGACGAGATAGCGGCCAACGCCAGGCAGGAGGTGGCGTGATGGCCGACTTTGCCTACACCCCCGAAGCGCTGGCCCTGCAGCAGCGCTTCGACACCAGCGCGTTGGCCGCGGCCGAACTACAGGTGATCGTGCACGACGCGTTGACATCAGATGACAGCGCGTTAGTGCAGTCCATGGACTACTTCTTCCTGTCCACCGTGGATCAGAGCGGCTCACCGACCGTCAGCTACAAAGGCGGCGCGCCCGGTTTCGTGCGGGTGCACGACGAGCGCACGCTCCAGTTCCCTTGCTATGACGGCAATGGCATGTACTACTCGATGGGCAACATCGCCGCTACAGCCAAGGTGGGCATGCTTTTCATTGACTTCGAAACACCGGCGCGGCTGCGGGTGCAGGGCGATGCGCGGCTGATCGATGACCCGGCTGTGGTGGGCCAATGGCCGGGCGCGCAGTTCGCCGTGCAGGTGCAGATCACTGCACTGATCACCAATTGCCCGCGCTACATCCCCCGCATGCAGCGCGTGGCGGCTTCGCGGTACGTGCCCAACGCAGTCACCGGCGAGCAGCCCATACCGGGCTGGAAACGCATCGACGCGATCCAGGGCGTGCTGCCGCAGCGTGACCAGGGGCTGGCCGACAGCGCTGGTGGCCAGATCTCCATGGGCGACTGGGAGGCCATGGTGAAGCGGGGTGACCCGCTGGCCTGAACGTGGTCGTTGGCCCGCACCCCCTGGCGCAAGTACGAGGAGCTTCTGTCCGATGACGGGCATGCGATGTTGGAGAGGTTGCGCCTGGCACGCTCTAAAGCCAGCCTGGGCGACCTGCGGCCTGCCTCGCTGGATGACTAAGATCCCCCTCGATACCGGTCATTTATGGCGCCGCGCTGCCGGTGATCCGGATGACTGCTTCATGCCAGAAGCTGTTTACCCAGATGCGCAGGGCGAATGCACTGACGGATCACGACAGCGGCTTCAGTTGCTGCAGCAGCGTTGGCACCAGTTCCGAAACCGTCGGGTGGATGTGCACCGCTCTCGAGAGCACCGTGTAGGGCTGCTGTGCCACCATCGTGTCGAGCAGTCCATGAACCACCTCGTCACCATGGAGGCCGAGGATCGCGGCCCCCATCACCCGCTGGCTTTCAGCATCCACCAGCACTTTCATGATGCCCTGGGTTTCGCCGTTCTCGCGCGCGCGTCCCACGCGATGCATCGGCATCTTGGCTTGCAACACCTGGCGGCCCTGGGCCTGGGCCGCGCGCGCCTCGGTCTCTGTCATGCCAACGCGGCCGAGCGGCGGGTCGATGAAGAGCGCATAACAAGCGATGCGATCCGAGATGCGGCGCGGATCGTTGTCGAACAGGTTGGCGACCACAACTTCGTGGTCGTTCCACGACGTGTGCGTGAAGGCGCCGCGGCCGTTGCATTCGCCCACCGCCCAAACCCCATCGGCGGTGGTGCGGCACTGATCATCGACCGTGATGTGGCCGCGGTCGTCGGTCTGGATGCCGGCAGCCTCCAGACCCAGGTCTTCCGTGTTCGGTCGCCGGCCCACGGCCAGCAGAACATGGCTGCCGCTGATGCTGGGCTGATCGTCGCCACAGACCGCGCCGACCGCGATCCCCTGGCCTCCGCGCGACAGTGAGATGCACTCCGACGCCAGGGCAAAGCGCACCCCCTCGCCCTCCAGGATCGATTGAATGCCGGCGGCGACGTCCTGGTCCTCGCGGGGCAGCAGTTGCGGCGACCGCTCCACCACGGTCACATCAGCCCCGAAGCGGCGCATCATCTGCGCGAACTCCAGACCGATGTAGCTGCCGCCAACGATGACCAGGTGTTCGGGCACGCGGTCCAGCTCCAGAATCGAGACGTTGTCGAGTGTGGGAACGGTGTGTATGCCGGGGATATCAGGGTGCACCGAGCGGCCGCCCACGTTCAGAAAGATGCGGGGTGCCGTCAGGCGGCGTGCGCCGACTTCCAGCGTCGCAGCGGCCACAAAGCGGGCCTCTCCAACGATGACTTCGGTGTTCTTCAGGCTCCGCATCCAGGATTCGAGTCCTTCGCGAGACTTGCTGACGATGCCGTCTTTGCGGGCCTTGACACGGGCCATGTCCACCCGGATCTCACCCGCATCAAAGCCGAACTCGCCGCCGCGGCGCGCCAGGTGCATGGCGCGCGCGCTCGCAACGAGGGTCTTCGTCGGTACGCAGCCGACGTTGAGACAGGTGCCCCCAAAATGCCCGCGCTCGATGACAGCGGTGCGCAGGCCCTCCTTGCTGCAGCGTGCTGCGATGGCGGGACCTGCCTGACCGGCCCCAACAATGATGGCGTCGAAGGATTCAGTGCTCATGATCGACCCTTCCGGTAGGGGTGATCGGGAAGTATCTCGCTGAACGCGCGCAGTTGCCAGAGGTCAGACAGTGTTCATCCTCATGGCGTCCGCGAGATCAAGTGACTGGATTTGTGCCTACCTTCTTTGGCTTGTCGGCTTCTTGCCACCAGACCTACCGCAGCACCACCGTCCGCAGTCCGTTGATGAACACCCGGTGCTCGAGCACATACCGCAGCGCGCGCCCCAGGGCCAGGCATTCCACGCTGCGGCCGGTGTTCAGCAGCTGCTCCGGGCCGCAGGCGTGGTCCACGCGTTCCAAGGCCTGCTCGATGATCGGGCCCTCGTCCAGGTCGCTGGTGGCGAAGTGGGCGGTGGCGCCGATCAGTTTCACGCCACGGGCGTGGGCCTGCTCGTAGGGTCGGGCGCCCTTGAAACCGGGCAGGAAGGAGTGGTGGATGTTGACGACGCGACCGGCCAGCCTCTCACACATCTCCTCCGACAGCACCTGCATGTAGCGCGCCAGCACCACCAGCTCGGCTTCGTGCTGTTCGATGCACTGGAGCAGCGCCGCTTCCTGCTGCGGCTTGGTGGCCGCGGTGATCGGCAGGTGGTGGAACGGAATGCCTTCGGCCACGGCCAGCGGCCCGAGGTCGGCGTGGTTGGACACCACGGCGACCACGTCCATGTTCAGTTCCTTGCGGCGCCACTGGGCCAGCAGGTCGCGCAGGCAGTGGTCGGCCTTGGAGACCATGATCATCACGCGCGTGGGGCGGCTGAGGTCGTGGATGGCACCCTCGGCACCGTCAAAGCCGTCCATCAGTTGGGCATAGGCTTCGCGCAGCGCGCCGATGCCGCTGCCCTTCTCACCCTCCAGCCGGAACACGATGCGCACATAAAAGCGTGAGACCAGCGCGTCGTCGAACACCGCGAACTCTTCGATGTAGGCACCGTGCTGCTCCAGCAAGGCCACCATGGCGGCCACCTGGCCGCGCGCGCTGGCCACCGCCAGGGTCAGCACATAGCGGGTGGGTTCACGGGTCGATTCATTGAGCGAGGCTTGCATGGGTTTCACCGTGATGCGTGAGGGTTTGAAGAAGGGCGCTCGTCTCGGCCGCCTGGAACCGCAGGGCCTCGAACTCGGCGCGTGAGGAGGTGCGCTCCATGCCGACCGCCAGGGCCTGCTGGCTGACGCGCTGCTTGTAGAGGCCAACCCAGACGTTGCGCACGCGTGGGTCGGACCCGAAGATGAAGGCCATGACCTGGTTGACGCGCGTTTCGAGCAGCGGGGTGTGCGGCGACTTCGGCCACTCCTGCGTCAGCCACCGGCACAGCGGCTCGTAGTCGAAGCACTCGCTCAGCGAACTGGGCGCAGCGCTGGCTTCGCCGGTGGCGGTCAGGCTCACCCACACCGGCTGGGCGTCCTGTTCGTGGGCGTAGATGCCCACTGGCAGGTGCGTCTCCAGCCGCTCGATGCGGACGGTCCAAGTGGCGTTCATGGGATGGCATTCATGGAAAGCGCCGGACCACCAGGCCGCACTCGGGGGTACAGCTTTCCAGCATCAGCCAGACGTACCGCTGGAAGCTGTTGCGCACCAGCACTTCGTACACCGGGGCGGCTTCGGTTTGCCACAGCCACACGGAGGTTTTGAAGAACACCGAACCCGCGGCCGAGCCGGGGCCGAACACGCGCGGGTGCAAGTCCAGCGGGCAGCCCTGGGCCAGCACCTCGCGCACCGGCTGACCGCTCAGGTGCAGCACGGTGTAGCCGCTGCTCACGTCGGTGACGGCGAAGTGCTGTCCGGCCAGTGCCTGGCGCAACCGGGCTTCGATGGTGGCGGCTTTGCCCTTGGCGCCGATCACGAACCAGTCGTCCGGGCCCACCCAGACCAGGCGATGGGTGTCGTTGGCGACCGTGGTGCAGGCCTGTGTGGGCAGCGCCAGACCCAAGGCCTGCGACACGCCGTCGCGGAAGGCTGCATCGTCGGGGTTGCCACGCAGGTTGACGATGGACAGGCCGTTGCGCCAGCCGGCCAGCAGAGACTGCTCGGTCGAGGCACGGGCGGTGGGCACGCGGCCCATGGGCGCCACAGGGCGTTGGAGGGAATCAAGCATTTTGGCGCTCCGCTTTGGGATCGAGAAAAACCGGGCTGGCGATGGTGGCGGTGTGAACGACCGGGCCGTTGGGACCGCCCTGAGAGATGTGGACCTTCTCGCCCATGCGGCTCAGGCCCCCCTTGACCAGGGCCATGGCGATGGAGTGACCCAGCGTCGGGCTCATGTAGCTGGAGGTCACGTGACCGACCATGGGCGCGGTCGGGCCGGTGGGCGTCTGGTTGAGGATCTGCGCGCCCTCGGTCAGCACGACCTTCGGGTCGTCCGGCAGCAAGCCGACGAGTTGCTTGCGGTCGGGGCGCACCGTGTCTTCGCGGCTCAGCGAACGTTTGCCCAGGCAGTCCTTGGTCTTGGTGACCAGACCGCCCATGCCCAGGTCCATCGGCGTGACGGAACCGTCCGTGTCCTGGCCGATGATGATGTAGCCCTTCTCGGCGCGCAGCACGTGCATGGTCTCGGTGCCGTACGGGGTGATGTTGAACTCGGCGCCGGCGACGTGGATCGCCTCCCAGACCTTCAGGCCGTCGTTGGCGGCCACGTTGACTTCGTAGCAGCGCTCGCCCGAGAAGCTGATGCGCATGATGCGGGCCTGGAAGCCGGCCACCGTGCCCACGCGGTACGACATGAAGGGGAAGGCCGCGTCGTCGAAATCCACATCAGCGCAGATCTTCTGCAGCACGGCGCGGCTCTTGGGGCCGGCCACGATGGAGGTGGACCAGTGGTCGGTGGCGCTGGTGAGGTACACCTTGAGGTGCGGCCACTCGGTCTGCAGCCAGCGCTCCATCCAGGCCAGCACGCGTGCCGCGCCGCCCGAGGTGGTGTGCATCAGGTAGTGGTTTTCGGCCAGGCGCACGGTCACACCGTCGTCGAACACCATGCCGTTTTCATCAAGCATCAGGCCGTAGCGGCATTTGCCGATCTCCAGCTTGGACCAGGCGTTGCTGTACATCCAGTTGAGCAGGATGCTGGCGTCCGGGCCCTGGATGTCGATCTTGCCCAGCGTCGAGCCGTCGAGCGTTCCCACGCCGTTGCGCACGGCCAGCGTCTCGCGGTGCACGGCGGCGTGCAGGTCTTCGCCGGGCTTCGGGTAGTACCAGGGGCGCTTCCACTGGCCCACGTCTTCGAACAGCGCGCCCTGCTTCACGTGCCAGTCGTGCATGGCGGTGGTGCGGATCGGGTCGAAGGCCTCGCCCAGCTCCAGCCCGGCCACGGCGCCGAAGGTCACGGGTGTGTAGTTCGGGCGGAAGGTGGTGGTGCCCACCTGCGGGATGGACTTGCCCAGCGCCTGGGCCACGATGCCCATGCCGTTGATGTTGCCGGTCTTGCCCTGGTCGGTGCCGAAGCCCATCGCCGTGTAGCGCTTGACGTGCTCGATGGACTCGAAACCTTCGCGCACCGCGAGGTGGATGTCGGACGCCGCCACGTCGTTCTGCAGATCGACGAACTGCTTGGGTGCGCGGCTCACCGGCTTGGCGTGTGGCACCAGCCAGAGGGCGCGGATGCTGCCCGCGTCCTGCGCCGCCACGGCCGGGGCCGCGGCGTTGACCGACAGGCCCAACGCCTTGAGCGCCTGGGCACCGGCAGCTGCGCCGCCATCGGCACTGGCCTTGAGCGTGAGCTGACCGGCGCAGGCACCGGCCGACATTTCAGACTGCGCCGGAGCACCCGGCAGGAAGGCCGCTTGCGCGTCGTTCCAGACCGCCTTGCTGCCCGCCTGGCACTGCAGGTGGATCACCGGGCTGACGCCGCCGGACAGCGCCACCAGGTCACAGGCGATGTCACGCACGGAGCCATTGAGCCGGTCCTGGCCGTCGATAGCCTGCACCAGCACAGCGCTCACGCGTTGGCCGCCACGGGCTTCGGTGATGACGTGGCCGGCCAGCACCGCGATGCCCATGGCCTTGGCCCGCTGGCTCAGCGAACCGGTGGGCTGCGCCCGCGCATCGACCACCTGCACGTTGGCACCGGCGGCCTTGAGCGCGAGCGCCGCGTCGTAGCCGGCGTCGTTGTTGGTGAAGACCACGGCGTTGCGGCCGGGCAGCACGGCGTAGCGGCGGATGTAGGTGGACACGGCGCCGGCCAGCATGATGCCGGGCAGGTCGTTGTTGCCGAACACCAGTGGGCGCTCGTGCGCACCGGTGGCGATCACCACCTGTTTCGCCCGCACGCGCCACAGGCGCTCACGGAACACAGGGGCCTGGTCGGCGCTCAGGTGGTCGCCGCGGCGCTCCACCAGGGTCACCAGATCGTGGTCCTGGTAACCGAAGGCGGTGCAACGCGGCAGCACGGTCACATCGGGCAGCGCGGCCAGTTCGGCCAGCGCCTTCGCCACCCACTGAACGGCAGGCTGGCCATCGACGGACTCGTCGCTGGACAGCAACCAGCCACCGGCCTCGGCCTGCTCGTCGCACAGCACCACGCGGGCGCCGGCGCGGGCTGCCGTGAGTGCGGCCATCAGGCCGGCGATGCCGGCACCGACGACCATCACGTCGCAGTGCGCGTAGCGCTTGTCGTAGCGGTCGGGATCGTGTTCGGTGGGCGAGACGCCCAGGCCGCTGGCCGCGCGGATGTGCTTCTCGAAGAAGTGCCACGCCGCCTGCGAAGCCATGAAGGTCTTGTAATAGAAACCGGCCGGGATCAGGCGCGAGAACCAGCCGTTGACGGCGCCGGTGTCGAACTCGATGCTGGGCTTGGCGTGGATCGAGCGCGCGCTCAGGCCCTCCACCAGCGACACCTCGGTCATGCGCGCGTTGGGCACGGTGCGGGCACCGTCGAACAGCTGCACCAGCGCGTTGGGCTCTTCCACGCCGGCCGACAGGATGCCGCGCGGGCGGTGGTACTTCCAGCTGCGCGCCACCATGCTCACGCCATTGGCCAGCAAGGCCGAGGCAAGCGTGTCGCCTTCCAGGCCCTGGTAGGCGCGGCCGTTGAAAGAGAAGCTCAGGGCGCGGCGGCGGTCGACGCGACCGCCGGTGGACAGGCGGGTGGTCATACCGCGGCTCCTTCGTTGACGACAGCCGCGGGCTCGGCCGCGAACTCGGCAGCGAATTGAGCAGGGATGGGTTCACCGATCTTCCAGGTCGCCTCGAACCGGTAGCTCACCGTGTGGCGCAGCGCGTTGAACCAGCGACCGCAGCCGCTGGAATGGCGCCACTGCTCGTGCTGCAGACCCTTGGGGTTCTTGCGCATGAACACGTAGTCGCCCCACTCGGTGTCGCTCATGGCCTCCGAGTTCAGCGGGCGAACGATGCCGCCTTCGCCTCCGCAGGTGAATTCGATCTCGGCGCGCGTGCCGCAGAAGGGACAGTTGATTTGCAACATGGTTTTCTTTCTCAAAGAACGGAGGCTGCGGTGTTTTGCCAAGGGCACCGCCGGGCCGGCTTTGCCGGACGGTCAGTGCCACCCCCCTGGGGGGGTGACGCGAAGCGGCGCGGGGGGGTCATCTCAGTGAGCGACGCCGGCGGCGCCGTGTTCGTCGATCAGGTGGCCGTTGTAGAAACGGTTCAGTGACAGCGCTTCGTTGAGCGCGTGCGGGCGGTCTTGCGCCACGGTGTGGGCCATGGCCCAGCCCGAACCCGGCGTGGCCTTGAAGCCGCCGGTGCCCCAGCCGCAGTTGATGTAGAGCCCCTTGACGGGGGTCAGGCCAATGATCGGGCAGGCGTCGGGCGAGACATCGACGATGCCGCCCCACTGCCGGTTCATGCGCACGCGCGAGAACATCGGGAACATCTCCACGATGGCCTGCAGCGTGTGCTCGATGGTGTGGTAACTGCCGCGCTGGCCGTAGCCGTTGTACTGGTCCACGCCCGCACCGATCACCAGGTCGCCCTTGTCGGACTGGCTGATGTAGGCGTGGATGGCGTTGCTCATCAGCACGCAGGGGAAGATCGGCTTGAGCGGCTCGGACACCAGCGCCTGCAGCGGCTTGCTCTCGATGGGCAGGCGGATGTCGGCCATGCTGGCCATCACGCTGGAGTGACCGGCCGCGACGATGGCGACCTTCTTGGCCTTGATGAAGCCCTTGACCGTGTCCACACCCACCACGGCACCGCCCTCGCGGCGGATGCCGGTGACCTCGCAGTTCTGGATCAGGTCCACACCGCGCGCATCGGCGGCGCGGGCAAAGCCCCAGGCCACCGCGTCGTGGCGGGCCACGCCGCCGCGCCGCTGCAGCGAAGCACCCAGGACGGGATAGCGCGTGTTCAGGTTGATGTACGGGATCATTTCCTTGATCTGCGCGGGCGTGACCACCTCGCCGTCCACGCCGTTCAAGCGGTTGGCGTTGACGCGGCGCTCGATGTCGCGCATCTCCTGCAGCGTGTGGCCCAGGTTGAGCACGCCGCGCTGGCTGAACATGACGTTGTAGTTCAAGTCCTGCGACAGGCCTTCCCACAGCTGCATGGACTTTTCATACAGCGCGGTGGACTCGTCCCACAGGTAGTTGGAGCGAACGATGGTGGTGTTGCGTGCGGTGTTGCCGCCACCCAGGTAACCCTTCTCGACCACCGCGATGTTGCGAAGGCCGTGTTCCTTGGCCAGGTAGTAGGCCGTGGCCAGGCCGTGGCCGCCGCCGCCGACCACCACCACGTCGTACTCGCGCTGGGGCTCGGGCGAGCGCCACTGCTTCTGCCAGCCCTCGTGGTAGGACATGCTGTTGCGCAGCAGGGACCAGATGGAAAAATGTTGCATGGGGGTTTCCTTCTCTCGTTCTCTTCAGCATTCAACGATGTTCACGGCCAGACCCCCGCGCGAGGTCTCCTTGTATTTGGTCATCATGTCGGCACCGGTTTCGCGCATGGTCTTGATCACCTTGTCCAGGCTGACGAAGTGGGTGCCGTCGCCGCGCAGCGCCATGCGGGAGGCGTTGATGGCTTTCACCGAGGCGATGGCGTTGCGCTCGATGCAGGGGATCTGCACCAGGCCGCCGATGGGGTCGCAGGTCAGGCCCAGGTGGTGTTCCATGCCGATCTCGGCCGCGTTCTCCACCTGCTCCGGCGTGCCGCCCATGACCTGGGCCAGCGCACCCGCCGCCATCGAGCAGGCCACGCCCACCTCGCCCTGGCAGCCGACTTCGGCGCCCGAGATCGAGGCGTTTTCCTTGTAGAGGATGCCGATGGCTGCGGCGGTGAGCAGGAAGTCGATCACACCCTGTTCACTGGCACCGGGCACGAAGCGCGTGTAGTAGTGCAGCACCGCCGGCACGATGCCGGCCGCGCCGTTGGTGGGCGCCGTCACGACGCGACCGCCGGCCGCGTTCTCTTCGTTCACCGCCAGCGCGTACAGGTTGATCCAGTCCATCACCTGCAGCGGGTCTTTCAGCGCGGCTTCGGGGTGGGCGGTGAGCGAGCGGTACAGCTCGGCCGCGCGGCGCTTGACCTTGAAACCGCCGGGCAACACGCCCTCGGTGGCCACACCACGCTTCACGCAGGCCTGCATCACGGCCCAGATGCGCAGCAGCCCCGAGCGCACCGACGCGGCATCGCGCCAGGCCAGTTCGTTGTGCCACATCACCTGCGCGATGCTCAGGCCGCTTTCGGTGCAGCGCTGCAGCAGCTCGTCGCCGGTGGTGAAGGGGTACGGCAAGACCGTGGCGTCGGGCACCAGCGCGGGTTCACCCGCTTCGCTCTGGTTGATGACGAAACCGCCACCGATGGAGTAATAGGTTTTTTCCAGCAACGTTGCGCCGCTGCCGTCGAAGGCGAACAGGCGCATGCCGTTGGGGTGGAAGGGCAAGGCCTTGCGCAGGAACTTCAGTCCCTCGCGCTCGTTGAAGGCGATTCGATGTGCGCCCAGCAGGTTCAGCGTCTGCGATGCGCGCAGGGCCTCAAGGCGCGGCGCGATCGCGTCGGGGTCGATCAGGTCGGGCGCTTCGCCTTCCAGGCCCAGCAGTACGGCCTTGTCGCTGCCGTGGCCTTTGCCGGTGGCGCCGAGCGATCCGTACAGCTCGCAGCGCACCGATGTCACGGCGGGCAGCAGGCCACCGTCACGCAGGGCCTGCACAAACAGCAGCGCCGCGCGCATGGGGCCGACCGTGTGCGAGCTGCTCGGCCCGATGCCGATCTTGAACAGGTCGAAGGTGCTCAGTGCCATGGTGTGTGTGACCGGGTTCAGCCGTAGACCGGGAAAGCGGCGGTCAGCGCGGCCACGTCGGCGCGCACGCGCACGATCACCGCCTCGTCGTTCGGGCTGTCCAGCAGGTCGGCGATCAGGTGGCCCACCTTCACGGCCTCGGCTTCCTTGAAACCGCGCGTGGTCATGGCCGGCGAGCCCAGTCGCACGCCGCTGGTCACCATCGGCTTTTCCGGGTCGTTGGGGATCGCGTTCTTGTTGACCGTGATGTGGGCCTGGCCCAGCAGGGCTTCGGCGGCCTTGCCGGTCATGCCCTTGGCGCGCAGGTCCACCAGCATCACGTGGCTCTCGGTGCGGCCGGAAACGATGCGCAGGCCGCGCACCACCAGGGTGTCGGCCAGCGCGGCGGCGTTCTTCACCACCTGCTGCTGGTAGGCCTTGAACTCGGGCGTCAGAGCCTCGTGGAAGGCCACCGCCTTGGCCGCGATCACATGCATCAGCGGCCCGCCCTGCAGGCCGGGGAAGATCGCGCTGTTGATGGCCTTCTCGTGCTCGGGCTTCATCAGGATGATGCCGCCGCGCGGGCCGCGCAGGCTCTTGTGCGTGGTGCTGGTGACGATGTCGGCGTGAGGAATCGGGTTGGGGTACTCGCCCGCGGCGATCAGGCCGGCGTAGTGGGCCATGTCCACCATCAGCAGCGCGCCGACGTCCTTGGCGACCTTGGCGAAGCGCTCGAAATCGATGCGCAGCGCGTAGGCCGAGGCGCCGGCGATGATGATCTTGGGCTTGCTCTCGTGGGCCTTGCGCTCCATCGCGTCGTAGTCGATCTCTTCCTTGTCGTTCAGGCCGTAGCTGACCACGTTGAACCACTTGCCGCTCATGTTCAGCGCCATGCCGTGCGAGAGGTGGCCGCCTTCGGCCAGGTTCATGCCCATGAAGGTGTCGCCCGGTTTCATGAAGGCCATGAACACCGCTTCGTTGGCCTGCGCGCCCGAGTGCGCCTGCACGTTGGCGGCCCAGCCGTGCTGGTCGGCGCCGAAGAGCTGTTTGACGCGGTCGATGGCGAGTTGCTCGGCCTGGTCGACGAACTCGCAGCCCCCGTAGTAGCGGCGGCCCGGGTAGCCTTCGGCGTACTTGTTGGTGAGCTGGCTGCCCTGAGCCATCATCACCGCGGGCGAGGTGTAGTTCTCGCTGGCGATCAGCTCGATGTGCTGTTCCTGGCGCTGATGCTCCTGCTGGACGATGGACCACAGCGCGGGGTCGGTGGCCTGGAGAGACTGATCGCGGTAGCTGAACATGGGGTGTTTCCTCGGGTCTTGTCGGTGGTTGGGGTTGACACGAATCTTCGTTTTCATCGGCAACCGACGTGGCGCTGATTGCGCCAATTTCTGTTCAGATTCCGACATGTGCGGGTGTCGATTCCCGACACAGGGACGCGCTTGCGCGGCCGTCCGCTCAGGTGCCGCCGCACCGGCCGGTCGCTGTCCGGGGCAGCTTCAGCGCTGCAGGGTCTGCCAGTGCGGGTGCACCCAGGCGGGCGCGTCCGATGGCGGCAGTGCCTGGCCCTTGATCGCGTCCGCGATCTTCTCGGCCATCATGATGGTCGGCACGTTGAGGTTGCCGCTGACAATGAGCGGCATGATGGAGGCGTCCACCACGCGCAGGGCCTGCACGCCGTGCACCCGCCCCGCTCCATCCACCACCGCCATGTCGTCATGGCCCATGCGGCAGGAGCAACTGGGGTGGTAGGCGGTTTCGGCCTGGTGGCGGATGTGTTCGTCGATCTCTGCGTCGCTTTGCACCTGGGCGGTGGGCGAGAGCTCTTCGGCGCGAAAGCGGTTGAAGGCGCGTTGCTCGAACACCTCACGCGTGAGGCGGATGGCCGCGCGGAACTCCTTGCGGTCCTGCTCGGTGCTCATGTAGTTGAAGCGGATTTCGGGCGCGTCGCGGTGGCTGGCGCTGCGGATGCGCACATGCCCGCGGCTGGTCGATCGCATGGGGCCGACATGGGCCTGGAAGCCGTGGCCCTCCACCGTCGCGCTGCCGTCGTAACGCACCGCCATCGGCAGGAAGTGGTACTGCAGGTCGGGGTGCTTGACGCCCGCTTCGCTGCGGATGAAGCCGCCGGACTCGAAGTGGTTGGTCGCCCCCAGGCCCGTGCGCGTGAGCAGCCACTGCGCGCCGATGGCGCCCATGGCCAGCGGCTTGGTGGCCGAGTACAGCGTGATCGGCTCCTTGCAGGCGTACTGCACATAGGTTTCCAGGTGGTCCTGCAGGTTTTCGCCCACCCCCGGCCGCTCGGCCACCACCGGAATGCCCAGCGACTTCAGCAGGTCCGGGTGGCCCACACCGGAGAGCTGCAGCAGCTGCGGTGACTGGATCGCTCCGGCACTGAGAATGATCTCGCGCCGTGCGCGGTACACCACCTTCTGCCCGCCCTGCTCCACCTCCACCCCCACCGCCCGCGGCTGGTCCTTGCCTTCGAACAGGATGCGCGAGGCGCTGGTGCCGGTGTGCAGCGTGACGTTGCCGCGCTTG
>NZ_MUNZ01000179.1 GCF_002001205.1 Hydrogenophaga sp. A37 | reverse complement strand
GGCCCACATAGGCGCCGGTGGCTTTGTCTTCCAGCGCCCAGGGCCCGTAGCCGCGCAGCAGCCAGTGGCCCGTGCGGGCGCGAAGACGCCTGGCGCAAGTTCGCGGTGTATTCGGGCCACTGGCTGCTGCGCGGCTACGGGCCCTGGGCGCTGGAAGACAAAGCCACCGGCGCCTATGTGGGCCTCGCAGGCCTGTGGTACCCCGAGGGCTGGGCCGAGCCCGAGATCACCTGGGCACTGGTGCCCGGGGCAACACGGCAAGGGCTTCGCCACCGAGGGCGCGCGCCGCGCGCTGCGCGCGGCCTACGAAGATTTCGGCTGGACCACGGCAGTGAGCGTGGTGTCCGTCAACAACCCGGCCTCGCAGGCCGTGGCGCTGCGCATGGGCGCCACGCTGGAACGCGAGATCACCTACCGCCACGGGGCGGCGCATGTCTACCGGCACGTGGGCCTGGCAGCGCTCGCGACGGGCTGAACCTCGGCTCAACATGTTTCATACGGCTTTGCATTCAAGCGTAGAACAAGGCGCGAAGCCGCAGACAGTGCTACAGCACGGCAAGGCGAAGCAACGCAGTTATACGTTTGAAGGCAAAGCCGTATCAGCCGACACACCTGGTTTCAGCCCGATCTCCCATGCGAGGGACGCCGTCCCCCTCACAAGGGATACCGCCCGACGGGGCCTTGACCTACACCTGACACCCGGGCCGCGAAAGGCCGTGGCCCGGCCCGCGCCGGGGCTCGGCGCGAGGGTCAGGGAAGTGGCCGGCGCATCGCGCCAGGCCGCTTCCCCCACCCGTTCAGCAGGGGTGATCAGATGGCTTTCACAGACAGTTGCGACATCTTCGCGTCCTTCCATGAAGAGGGCTTCAACCGCATCCTCGGTCATGTCAGGCGACAAAGACCTTCGCTCTTCAACTACGCCACGACCGACGTGGCGAACAACCCCAAGCTCCTGTGCAAGGAGATCGACGCGCACCCCATCGTGGCGTTGCGCGGCAACCCGCAGGTCACCATCGCCGACCCGCTGCCCATTCCGGGCACGAACTTCGGCGTCAACTTCGCGGCGCAGTTGGTCGATCTGCAGATCGACTTCCACCCGGGCGACGAATTCCAGCTGCCACCGGAGTTCAACCCGCCCCTGCAGGCCCAGCGGCTGGCGATCAAGGTGGTCATCTGCGGCGGCATCGGCTGCCCGGACAAAGAGCTTCTCGACCGGCTGATTCCGCGACCCCCGGTCCCCGGCCGGCCCACCGAGGGCAAGGACCCGCCGCGCAACAAAGACATCGTCGCGCTGCCCACGCGGCAGCTCAACTGCTTCTGCCTGGAGGCCTATGTGCACGGCGGCCTGCGCATCGCCACCTACCACGGCAAGCCCTACCTCGAACCCTTCATGGACGGCTTCGAGATCGTGGACATCGAACCCAAAGGCCTGGAGAACAGCCTGGAGTGTTACCTCAGCCTGCTGATGAGGCTGGTGGTGCTGCCGGGCCTGCGGATCATCCTGGAGCGTGCGCCACTCAACCTCACCCAGGGCGCGACCGACCTGTTCCCGCAACCCACCAACGTGATGCTCTCGGCGGTGCCGGTCTCGGGCAGCGTGCCCAACAACCCGGCCATCGAAGACGATCAGCTGAAGGTCTTCATCAAAGCGGAGGTGAACTGACATGGCACACCTGACCATCGCGGCCTCCGAGGCCACATTCAAGGCCCTGTTCGACACGCTGCGCGACAACTTCCAGTTGACGCACTCCGACAGCGCCAGCTTCGGCCCGTTCAGCGCGTCCTACGCGGTGGACGCCCACCTCGAAGGCGGCACCATCGACCTGAGGGCCGACAACACGGTGCAGATCAAGGAGCTGGACATCAAGTGGGACCAGCTGGACCTCTCGCTGGGGCTCAACATCCCCGAGGTCTGCGTCGGTGGTTTCTGCATCATCCCCAACCCCTTCGGTGGTTGCCTGCTGCGCGCGCCCCGCATCTGCGCGTTCAGCGCCGACCCGGACATCAGCTTCACGCTGCCCCTGGGCGGGCTGATCACGTCGGAAATCTCCGTCACCGGCACGCTGCTCACCAAGTACGCCACCAACCCGGCGCGCCCCGCCGGCATGAACGACTGGGACGCGCAGGACGCCAACCCCTCGCTGGCGAACCACTGGCAGCTGTTTGTGGACCCGCAGTTCCTCGACCTGGACATCTTCGACATCGCCGACATCGTGGGCGACTTGCTGGAGAACGCGGTGGACGCGGCCATCGACAACCTGCTGGGCTTCCTGCCCGGCTGGGCGCGGGCCATCGTCCGGGCGATCCTCGGCCCCGTCATCGACCTGATCCGGGCCATTCTCGACATCGCCGACGACATCCAGGAGTGGATCTCCGACCTGCTCAACGTGAGCTTCGGCCTGCTCGACTTTGCCCTGCAGATGGTGGCCGACTACCTCGCCAACCAGTCGCCGCTGCACCAGATCGAAGACCCCTTCCCCATGCTGGAGGCGGCGCCCAACCCGAACCCGGGCAATCCAACGATGCTGATCCCCGTGAAGGTCCCGATCCGCGACCTGAAGGTGTTCAACAACGACGTCGAAATGGTCCTTGAAGGAAACGTGGGGTGATGACATGCAATCCAGACTGAACAAGCAACTCTTCAACACATCGACACACGACAGCGGCGCGCTGGGCATGATGGCGATGGTGATCCACCCGTTCGGCACCGTGGGCCGCCACCGGGCGGTGGTGATGTCCCAGGGCCGGCCTGTCGCCGAGGTCGAGTTCGATGTGGACGCCACATCGACGGTCATGCAGCACGACATCGATCTGGCGCAAGTGGCCCAACAGGGGCGCCAACGGCCCGAAGCGTGTGCTTGCAAGGGCGCGGTGCAGAGCGTGGGAACGGTGTCACCCAAAGGCTTCGTGCTGTTCCACGCGTCGTCGGGCCACGGCCACTCGGTGGTCGTGAACAACGCCGATGGCAAGCCGGTGTTCGACAGCACGGTCCTGAACGACGGTGACCTGTTTGCGGTGTCGCTGCTCGAGCCCACGCGCTACACGCTGCAAAACGCCATCGGGGCCGCGACGGGAGAGATCGAGGTCGTCTTCAACGACGAGATCGCGAAGCGCATCAAGCAACTGGAACCGCGCTACGTGGAGGTGCAGGAGAAAGGGTTTGACACCGACCGCATCGAGCTGGCGTCCACACAGGGCCTGGTGTTCCGCATCAAGGGCGCGTCGCGCATCGTGATCGAGAAGCAAGCGCCCCACAAGGCCGACACACGCCAGCCGGTCATCCGCTGGCAGAAACCGCCCACGCCTTCGACCGCACCGAACCGGGCGCGGTGACTGGCGCTCAGGAATCGGCCCCTGCGGTGTCTGATGCACCGCAGGGGCCGATTTGCTTGTACTGTGGCGCCTTCATCCCACCACAGGAGGTTTCATGAGCGAGAAGGAAGTTCAGCCAGCCAAGGAAGCGGCCGCCGACAAACAGTGGCTCCCCAAACTCAACCTGGTGCTGACCATGTTCCTCGCGGCCATGGGGCTCTGGCTGAACTACAGCACGCAGCAGCAGCGCCAGTCGCTCGAATCCATACAGACCGAGGTGGCGGCCAGTCGGGACGAGCGCGAAGAGCGCGCATCCCGCGAGCAGCTGCGGTTTCAGCTGTTCGACAAGGTGACGCTCTCGCTGCGCGAAGGCAACGCCGAACACGTCGCCGCCACCCGCACGCTGGTGGAGAGCCTGCTGTCTACCATGGAACCCGCCGAGGTGGAGCTGCGCATCGGGCTGCTGCGCTCGCTGGCCATGCGCGCGCCCGAGCAGCAGCGCGACGCGATGAACCAGGCGCTGAGCCAGGAAGAGGCGTTCCGCCTGTACCACGAGGAACTGCGCGAGAAGGCGGTGCTGTGGAGCAAGGAGGCCGAGGGCAACCTCGACAACCTCTCCGCCTACCGGCTCGACATGTTCTATTGCAGCGGCGGTGCGGCGAACCCCTTCAAGGCCAAGGCCGAGGGCTTCGCCCGCCAGATGGAAAGCAAGGTCAAGGCGGTGAAGGTGCGCGAACTCGCACCCTCGATCAACGCGAGCCCGGGCTATGGCGTGATCCAGACGGAGATCCGCTTTGAAGACGCGAGCGAGGCGGCCGTGGCCAAGCAGCTGCAGCAGGCGCTGTCGGCCGAGCCGACCAAGCCGGTTCCGCTGCGCCAGGTGCGCACGAACACGCCGCTGTACCTGAGCGTGTTCGTCTGCGGCTGAGCGGGCTGCCTGAACCCGCTCAAGGCTGCGCGAGCACGAAGTCGATGGCCGCGCACACCGCCGCAGCCTGCGCGGTGTTGCACTGCTCGGGCGTCGCCCGCGGGCTGTCGGGGTAGACCTCGGTGGTCGTGGTGTAGCGGGCGCCCGTGATGCTGGCGCACAGGCCGAGCGACTTCAACGGGTAGCGGATCACGCCGCGATCAGACGGTTCCGCGCCGATGATGCCGCCCTGAGCGTCGGACGGTGCGATGTGCGTGACACGCTCCACCGCCGCGATGATGGCCTGCTGGAATTCGGGCTGCGGGTTCTCGGTGTCGTCCACGAGGTAGAAGCCGTCGGGGATGTGCACGGGGGTGTACGGCACACCGTCGCGCGCCGCCTTCGCCGGGCTGAATTCCGATGCGTCGGTGTCGGTGGTTTCGTGCAGATCGATGTGCACGGTGAACTGGCCGAGGAGGGGCGCCACGAGCCGCATCAGCGCGGCGGATTCCTGCGCCACGCTGGGTTCCTTGAACGCGCGGTTGGGGTCGATGGCGTCGAAGTTCCAGCGGTGGATGCGCTCGTAGGCCCACGGGCTCACGCAGGGCGCCACCAGCAGGTTCACGCGCCCGGTGTAGGCCTCGGCGTTTTGATCGAGGAAGCGCAGCGCGCCGTGCACGCCGCTGGTTTCGTAGCCGTGCACGCCACCCGTCACAAGCACACCCGGCAGGCCGGGTTGCCATTCGCGGCTCTGCAGGGCGAAGAGCGGGTACACATCGCTCTCGTACAACACCTCCCCATAGGGCAAGACCTCGAAGCGCGCGCGCAGCCGCTCGAACGCGGTCAGCACGCCCTCGGCGTAGCTGCGCTGGCGCACCAGCTGCGCGCGCCAGGCGGCCACTTCAGCGGGGCCCCAGGCTTGGCCGGGGGTGCCGATGGGATAAAAGGCGGGTGTGGTCATGGGCGGTGTTTCCGTCTGTGGCTGCGGCGGTCAGGGCATTCAAGTCTTGGCGACACGCTGGCGAATGTCTTTGAGCTTGGCCTGTAAGCGCCGCTGGTTGTCCGGGCCGGTGCGCAGCAGCATCTTTCGCCCCGCCGACAGGGACTCCAGGGCCGGGTCGGCCAGTTCGTAACGCACCCAGGGGCGTGTGGAGGGGATCGGGCCTTTGACCTCCACCAGGGTGACGGCCAGCTGCTCGGTGGGCACCGGTGTGGCGATCAGGTGGTCGAGCACCTGGACCAGCCGGTCGTTGAAGTAGCGGCCCGGAAAGCCCAGCTCTTCGTAGGCCTGTTGAAACAGGGGGTAGAGGCGGCGGTACAGGTTCACGGCTTTGGCGGTGTCCACCGATTCGATCATCAGCACCAGCGGCACATAGCGCTGGCTGTTGCCGGGGTGGATGGTTTCAACGCCGTTCTCACCGCGTTGCGTGGTGAAGCGCTGGGGCGTGGGGTTCACGGGCCACACCATCATCGGCGCCTGCGAGCGCGCCAGGTTGTCCACCGTGGCCACGGCACGGCGCACGAAGCCGTCGAGTTGCAGGAAGGTGAGCACGTTCTTGCGGCTGAGCAGGCCCGAGAGCAAGGCGCTGACGTGTTCGTCGGACTCGGCCAGTGCGGGCAGTGGTGTGGGCTCACCGGCGGCGTCGGCCACCGGCGCCTCGACAGGGTGCTCAACGGCGGGGGTGCTGGGTTCGGGGACCACCGGCGCGAGCGGCGCTGCCGGAGCAGCAGCCGAGGGCGCAGCGGCCGGGGCCACGAGCGACGGCTCGGGCTCGAAGTGCTGCCAGCCGAAGTAGCCCGCCACGGCGAGCGCGGCCAGGGCTGCGATGAGGGTGGGTACGCGGGAAGACTGTCGTTTCATGGCCTCGTCACCAGGGTGGTGGTTGGGAGGCTGCCCATCCTACCCGCGGTTTTCAAGGGCTTGCGCTGACCCGCACGGTACCCACACGGCTGGGTAAGGCGGTCATCCATGAACGCCCCAACACTTCTTCGCAGGGTTTACATGAATCGGGAAGAATCGGAACCCCTGCGCCAACCTCGAACCAGCATGAACTTCACCGAGCGACTCAAGACCCTGCCCGCCACCACCCACCTCGCTGCCCTGCAACTGCTGGACGCCCACGGCGCTTTGTTGGCCACGATTGAAAACAAGCCCGGCCAGACCGGCTCGCTCGCGGTGTACGCGGCGCTGGCCGCGCAGCACGGGGGCAAGATCTCGCCCGAAGCGGCGGCGCTGGGGCTGCTGTGGTACGCGGAGCACACGGCCGACGCGCACGCGAACCCGGGCAAACACCCCAACATCGACCGCCTGGTGGCCTGGGCACAGGGCTCGGAGAGCCACGGCGTGCGGCGGGTGGAGGCCACGAGCGCCTGAGCCGCTCAGTCCACCCAGGTGACGACCGGCCCGAGCTTGCGTTCGGCCAGGAACACAGCTTCGCGCAACGAAAGGGCCGAGCCCCCGTCCAGCCAGGGCTGGGCCGCGGCGGGCACGTGGTAGCGGATGTAGTAACACTCCACCGCCCGGTCGCTGAACAGCTCGGGCGGGTCGTCGGCGTCGCCGGAGCCATAGAGGGTGTGGTGGCGCACGATGCGCACAGCGCAGGTGGTGAGGCCGCCATAAAACCACTGGCCCTGCTTGATCGAAGGTAGCTGGTCAACGTCGTTCATGTCGTCTGCTCCAAGCGTGAACCCCTGCATCGACGAACCGGCCGCGCGCGCGTGGCGGCCGGTGCGTGAAACGATGATAGGCACAGCGGCCCGGGCTGCCAAGGTGAAAAACCCTGGCACCAGTGGCCCCGGCCGCTCGAGATGGAGGCGGGCGCGATCAAAATGCCAACGAAGACGCTACCGTGTCGATTTCGCCATCGACCAAACGTCGTGCCAGTGAAGCCCTACCCTTCGCACCGCTTCGCCAACACCGCTGACTTCATCTCATTGAAAGGACCCCAACCATGACCACCGGCACCGTCACCCTTCACCGCGTTCTCACCGCACCACCCGAGCGCATCTACCGCGCCCTCCTCGATCCCGACGCGATGGCCAAGTTTCTGCCGCCGCATGGCTTCACCGGCCGGGTGCTGGAGATGGACGCTCGCGTGGGCGGCATCTACCGCATGCAGTTCACCAACTTTTCCAACGGCCAGACCCACGCGTTCGGCGGCAAGTACCTGGAGCTGGTGCCCAACGAGCGCATCGTCAACACCGACGTCTTCGACGACCCCAATCTGCCCGGCCAGATGATCACCACCATCACGCTCAAGGCGGTATCGGTGGGCACCGAGCTGACCGCCGTGCAGCAAGGCATTCCGGCCATGATCCCCGTCGAGGCCTGCTACCTGGGCTGGCAGCAGACGCTCCTGTTGCTGTCGCAGCTGGTGGAGGCTGAGGTCACGGGGTGATTGGAAGCACCCCCGCCGCGCTTCGCGCGACCCCCTCGAAGGGGACGGCACTGGCCGTCCGGCGGAGCCGGCCCGGCGGTGCCCTGGGCCGGACCGTTTCATGCATCTGGTTCGGCTGCAAAGGCCTTGTCCCGACAAGCCCACCCGATCTCGGGACAATCGGTGCCTCCATCGATTCCCCACCTGGAGAGAGCGTGAGCGTCAGCACCCCACCGGTATTCAAGTTCGACAACAGCTATGCCAACGGGCTGGAGGGCATGTCGGTGCCCTGGAACCCCGCCAAGGTACCTGCGCCTCGCCTGCTGCGCCTGAACCGCACACTGGCCGAAGAACTGGGGCTGGACCCCGACGCGTTGGCCTCCGACGCCGGGCTGGCCGTGCTCTCGGGCAACGTGGTGCCCGAGGGCGCGCAGCCCGTTGCGCAGGCCTACGCCGGCCACCAGTTCGGGGGCTTCTCGCCGCAGCTGGGCGACGGCCGCGCGCTGCTGCTGGGCGAGGTGATCGACACGCTGGGCCGGCGGCGCGACATCGCGTTCAAGGGCTCGGGGCGCACGCCGTTTTCGCGCGGCGGCGATGGCAAGGCGGCCGTGGGGCCGGTGCTGCGCGAGTACCTGATCAGCGAGGCCATGCACGCGCTGGGCATCCCCACCACGCGCACGCTCGCGGCGGTGGCCACGGGCGAAACGGTGTACCGCGAACGCCCGCTGCCCGGCGCCCTGCTCACACGCGTGGCGGCCAGCCACATCCGCGTGGGCACCTTCCAGTTTTTCGCGGCGCGCGGCGACACCGAGCGGCTGACGCGACTCGCCGACCATGTGATCGCGCGGCACGACCCGTCGCTCGTGGGCCACGAAGAACGCTACCTGGAGCTGCTGCGAGCGGTGTGCGAACGGCAAGCGGTGTTGCTCGCGCGCTGGATGGGCGTGGGCTTCATCCACGGGGTGATGAACACCGACAACATGACGGTCTCGGGCGAGACCATCGACTACGGCCCCTGCGCCTTCATGGAAGCCTTCGACCCCGACACGGTGTTCAGCTCCATCGACGCCCACGGCCGCTACGCCTACAGCAAGCAGCCCAGCATCGCGCAGTGGAACCTGACCCGGCTGGCCGAGGCGCTGCTGCCGCTGATCGACACCGATGAAGACCGGGCCGCCGAGCGCGCGATGGCGGTGCTCAAGGCCTTCCCCGACCGCTTCTCGCAGCACTGGCTCGCGGGCATGCGGGCCAAGCTCGGCTTGCCGGAGGCGGGTGGCGATGACGCCGACCGCGAGCTCGTCAACGACTTCCTCGCGCTGATGCAGCGCCACGCGGTGGACTTCACGCTCGGCTTCCGGCGCCTGTCCGGCGTGTTGCGCGGCCAGCCCGAAGCGCTGCAAACCCTGTTCGGCGCCGAGGCCGATGGCCTGGTGGCTTGGCTCACACGCTGGCAGGCCAGCCTGGGCGAGGCGCCGGCGGCCGAGGTGGCGCAGCGCATGGACGCGGTCAACCCGATCTACATCCCGCGCAACCACCTGGTCGAGCACGCGCTGGACGCCGCCACGGAGTCGGACAACCTTGCGCCGTTCGAGGCGCTGTTGGCCGTGATCACGCGGCCGTATGAAGAGCGCGCGAACGATGCCCTGTTTGCACAGCCCGCCAGCGCCGAACAGAGCGCGGGCTACCGCACGTTCTGCGGCACCTGAAGGGCATCTGCACCCGCTGTTCGCTCCGCCAGTTGCGCCAGCCGCTGGTGCGCCTCGCTGTCGGGCTTCAGCGGCAGCTGCTCCCGGATGCAGAGGTAGCGCTCGCTGAACACGTCGAACCACGCCACCAGCGATTCGGCCGCCCGCGTCTCGCCCGCGAGCGCGAGGCAGAGCGCCGCCACTTCGGCGGTGCAGAAATGGTGCTCCTGGGTCGAGCGGCGCAGCCGGTAGCTGGACACCTGCTCCGGGTGCAGGCTGAGCACCGGCAGGCGGTCGAGGTACGGACTCTTGCGGAACATTTTCCGCGCCTCGGACCAGGTGCCGTCGAGCAACACGAAGAGCGGCCGTTTGCCGCCGCTTCCGTCGCCCTGCGCGGCGGCGGGCACCTCGGTCACCACACGCTGCTGCGCCTCGGCGTACTCCGCCGGGAACACCACGTACGGCTGCCATTGCGGGTCGGCCAACAAGGTCAGCAGCTCGGGGGCGACAGCGGTGCGCGCCCAGCCGAAGGCCCAGGTGTCGGCGACGACGTCGGCGATCAGCCAGCCGGTGTTGCTGGGTTTGAGCGCCTCGATGTCGCCCATGAGCAGGCACACGCCCACGCGTGTGGGCACCGACGGGCGCAGGTCACAGATGCAATGGCTCACGATCAGGCGGCAGCCGGCGCAGCGCACCAGGCCCGCGCCGCGCGCCACGTAGGGCTTGCTGCTCGCGGCCAGGCGCGAGGTGCGCAGGCGCGACACCGCGTGGTCGGTGTCGGGCTGCGGCGGGTTGAAAGACGGGAGGGTCATGCGGGGAATGTATGCGCTGCGCCGGCCTTTGGCGGCACACTCTCGCCAGTCCTCCCCTTTCCACGACCCCCGCCATGAACATCACGTCCCTCGACGCGCTGCGCGCCCTCCACGACCCGGTGCGCGAACGCTCGGCCAAGAAAGAGATGCCGCAGCTTGACGCGCACGCCACGCGCCTGATCGCGCTGTCGCCGTTTGTGGTGATCGCCAGCGGCGCCCTCGGCGGGGCCATGGACGCCTCGCCGCGGGGTGGCGCACCGGGCTTCGTGAAAGTGCTGGACGCGCAAACCCTGCTGATTCCCGACGCGCCGGGCAACAACCGCCTGGACACGCTGGAGAACATCGTGAGCCACGGCGAACGGGGCGCGCCGCTGGGCCTGCTGTTCATGCTGCCGGGCATGGACGAGACTTTGCGTGTCAACGGCCGCGCGTTGATCTCGACAGGGGACGCCGACCGGGCGCTCGCCGCCGAGCCGCAGCGCATGCCCAAACTGGTGATCCGCGTGACGGTGCAGGCCTGCTACCTGCACTGCGCCAAGGCGTTCATGCGCTCATCGCTCTGGGACCCGGCGCACCACGTTGATCGCGCCGCGCTGCCGAGCATGGGCGAGATGATGCGCGACCAGATCCGCGAGTTCCGGGGCGACGAGGTGACGGCCGAGACGCAGCAGGAGATGCTGGCGCGCTACCGGCAGACGCTGTGATGCGCATCCCTCCCGCGCCACCGCTGTTCGACGACCTGCCCTTCAGCCCCGCCGCCGAGCGCAACCGCCAGCCCATCCTCGACACGCTCAAAACCCTGCTCCCCGACACAGGCCGCGCGCTGGAAATCGCCTCGGGCACCGGCCAACACGTGACGTGGTTTGCGCAACACCTGCCGGGCTGGCATTGGCAACCCAGCGACCTGACCGACGATCTGTTCTCCGCCATCACTGCCCGCATCGCGGCGGCCGGCCTGAGCAACGTGCACGCGCCTGCGTGCATCGATGTGAGGGACGCGGTGTGGCTGCCCGACGGCACGCCGCCCTTCGACCTGATCTGCTGCGCCAACATGCTGCACATCGCGCCCTGGGCCTGTTGCGGCGGGCTGATGCGCGGCGCGGCGCGCCACCTCTCGGCCCACGGCCGCCTCGTGACCTACGGCCCCTACCTGGAAGACGGTGTGCCCACCGCCGAAGGCAACCGCCGCTTTGACGCCAGCCTGCGCGCCGAGAACGCCGACTGGGGCATCCGGCGGCGGGAAGATGTCGAGGCCGAAGCCCAAGCTGCCGGCCTTCGCCTGCAAGCCCGCCACGTCATGCCGGCAAACAACCTGCTGCTGGTCTGGGTTCGCGCGTGAGCGAAAGGCGAAAAGCGCCCAAACGCATCCGTACCCATTGATGACGGCGCCGGAGCGCCACCTTGAGGAGTGAAGCAGCCCAAAGCCCAGGGCACCGCCGGGCTGGCTTTGCCAGACGGCCAGTGCCGCCCCCTGGGGGGTAGCGCGAAGCGCTGCGGGGGGATTCAAGGAATAAAGTTCAGCCCCTCGGGCAATGGCAGGGTGATCGGCACCTCGTACAGGGCACCCGGGCCGTCGGGGTCGATCACGGTCGTGCCGTGGCTCTGGAAGAACACGGCGATCTGCGTCTGCCCCAGCACCGCGTTGACCGGGCCCGCCGGGCTGCTGAGCCCGGTCAGGAAGGTGTGCGGGTTCTTGCCCACGGCGGGGTTGGCGGCGTAGGCCAGGTCATTGCGGAAATAGGTGGTGTGCGCCGCCAAACCACCGGCGCGCACGATGGCCGTGCTGGTCGGGTTGGGCACGGTCTGGTCGCCCTTGGCCACCTGCACGATCACCGGTTTGGCCGCGCTGCCCGGCAGCGGTTGCAGGCGGATCAGCGAGGCATACGACACCGGGTTGCCCGACTGCTGCACCCACTCAAATCGGTCCAGCACCTGCGCGATGTCCGTCGCCCCTGGCACGTTGTTCACCACCGCCGGCAGGTCGCGCAAGGGCATGTTTTCGTTGAAGTTCAGGTTGAACGGCACGGGCACGCCGGGCGTGGGCGGCAGGTTGAGCAGCTGCGGCTGGCGCGTCGCGAGGGCCACCGCCGTGAGGAAGCGGAAACCGCCGAGCCGCGCCACCTCGGTGATCGAGCCGCCGGGCACGTTGGGCACGCCGGCCTTGAGGTTGGGCTCCACGCCGAGCAGCATGGTGCCGTAGATGCCGCCGAACGACTGGCCGGCGTAGTAGATGCGCTGGGCGTTGAGATCGGCACTGCCGTCGCCGTCCACGTCCATGCCGACCTCGACCTGCCGCACCAGCTGCATCAGGTCGATCACGGTCTGGCGCAGGCCGTCGCGGCTGCTGATGATGGTGCGCGGCGCGGCGGCGTTCACGCCCTCGGTGGAATCGATGAGGCCATTGCCGTCCTGGTCGATGCCGCGCCCGCCCGCGGGCACGCTCACCGGCTGGTCCGTGCCCTGGGTGACCGCGAGCGCGCCGCCCGCACCGCCCGCGTGGCCCACCACGTTGATGGACAGCGTGGCGATGCCCCGCGAGGCGAACACCGAGGCCACCGTCCACGGCGCGCCGTACATGCTGTCGGTGAAGCCGTGGCCGAAGATCGCCACCGGCCAGCCGCCGGCGGGCTTGTCACCGGCGGGCACGAAGAGCTGGAACACGAGGTTCTGCGTGCCTTGCTGCACCGGGCTTCCGCTCAGCGTGGGCGTGGCGGGAATGTATTGGCCGGCGGTCTGGTAGTTGGGTGAGCTGTACTGGCCGTAGGCGATCTGCCCCACCGCGCCCGGCATCACCTGCAGCGCCCCCAGCGGAATCGCCTGCAGCGTCAGACCGCCGGCGGCCGAGCTGGTCTGGCGGTTGAACAACATGCCCGAGATGCTCGCCACCGGGAACACCGCGCGCACCGCGCCCGCGCTGTTCGAGCCGATCATGAAGTTGGCGGGCGCGGGGGTGCTGGCCTTGATCTGCCGCATGATTTTCACGAGGTCGCTGGTGGCGCTTTGCGTGGTGAACAGCGACGCGGCAACCACCGAAAGACCCCGACCAACGCGCACCGCTTTCGCCGCGTCGCGCGCTTCGCGGTGGTGGTCACTGCCCTGCCGACCGAACGACCGGAAACCACCGCCCCGGTCGTCCATGGCGTCGCTCTGCTTGAGGCGTTTGCCGCTGGCATCGCGCACGCCGTTGGTCACCACCAGCACATAGCGCGAACGCTCGGCGAGCAGTTCGTCGGGCTCGAACACCAGCGTCTTGCTCGCCGTGTCCCAAAGCACCTGGTTGATGCCCACCTTGTTGCCGAACCCGCGCAGGTTCTGCGTGTCGCCCAGGTTGTAGAGGAAGACGGTGTCGCTGTTGACGGTGCTCAGGTCGATGTCGCCGGTAAACGGCACCGTGATGCGCGGCTGCGTGGAGAAGCCGTCGAGCGTGTTGATCACGTCGATGTCCTGGCAGTCGCTCACGCGCACGGCGCAGTCGGGCTTGGGCAGCTTGACGCGGCGAAAGGTCGCGTTGGAAAAGTCCACCACCGTGTGGCGGTTGCTCGGGAACAGGCTGGCGCTGTCGTCGTCACGAACGGTCACGCCGTCGGCGAGGGCCATCACCGGTGCCAGCACCACCGACAGGACCACCGCGAGCCGGCGGGCAAGGAAAGGCGTCATGAGAAGTCTCCTGAGGTCAACCGCCCGGGCCGGGAGGTTCTTTGTGTGAAATTCCGCACGCTGTTGTACGCCGGTCGGCCACCGGGTGCCAGTGCGGCTCGCGTTAACCCTGAGGGAAATCGCGGCGCGGGAGTCGCGTGGGTGACGCCGTCGCACACACCCACTGGAGGCTTTCCCCCATGACCTGTGGTTTGCGTGGCGGCTGGGATGGCCTATGCTCGCGGTCCCAAAACCCCTTCAGGAGAGCCCCTTGTCACACATCCGCCTCACCCTCGCCAGCACCGCCGCCGCCATCGCCCTCGTGGGTTGCGGTCACCGCATGCACCACGACCACGCCGGCATGCAGCACGGCGCGATGAACCCCAACGCGGCGGCCACCGCGCCGGCCAAGGTCTCGGCCAGCACGCCCACCCTGGCCGGGGGTTACAAGAAGGTCGAGGCGCCGGCCACAGCGAAGCTGTATTTCGTGAACCTGGGCAACGGTGCCACGGTGAGCAGCCCGGTGAAGGTGGTGTTCGGCCTGAGCGGCATGGGCGTGGCGCCCGCCGGCATCGAGAAGGCGGGCACGGGCCACCACCACCTGCTGGTGAACGTGAACGAATGGGACGCCAACGCGCCGCTGCCGGCCAACGACAACTTCCGGCATTTCGGCGCCGGTCAGACCGAGGTGTCGCTGGACCTCAAGCCCGGCCAGCACACGCTGCAACTGGTGCTGGGCGACCAGAACCACATTCCGCACCACCCCATCGTGGCGAGCGAGCGCATCACGATCACCGTGAAGTGAGGTGTGAATGGGGGCGGGCTGGCCCCGCCGTTGTGTCGCCCGGATTGTTCCGTTCGCGCACAGCGGTTGTGGCGCGGCACCGCCCCTGGTACATGGTGCAGCGCGGCATGCCCTTGGGCTGACATCGGGAAATCCCCCATCAAATCAGCGGCGCTCTCACATTGAGACAGTCTGGATCGCCGTGGCACGAAAGTTGACTCGTTGGTGGCGTCCCGCCCTGGGGTGGGACGTTTTTTTGACATTCCACCAACGAGGAGACATTCATGAGTTTGCTGTTTGCATTGGCCATTTCCATCGGCCTGCTGGCCGTCGCCGCCACCTGGCTGTTTTTCGGGCCGCTGGCCGCGTTTCAGATGCAGGTGTGGCAGGCCTTCGTGGCCTGGGCCAGCTTCTTCCACAACGGGGGCAAGACCGATGGCTTGGTCAAGACCGTGGTCTGCATGTCGTTTGGCGCGGTCGTGGGCATGGGCTCTGTGATGCTGATCGGATCGCTGGGCGCGCTCGGTGGTCTGGCCGCGCCGGTGGCCGTGGGCATCGGCGCGGCGGTGATCGTGCTGGCCGCGCACCTGCCCTTTTTGTCGACCATTCCCTCCAGCGTGTACGGGTTCGCGTCGGTCGCGGGCTTGATCTTGCTGGGCAAGGACATGACCCCCACCGCCGCCATCCTGCCGACCATCCTGTCCATCGCCGTGGGCGCGGCGTTTGGCTGGGCCTCTGAGCTGCTGGCCGGCAAGCTGACGAAACCGGCCGCCTGATCGGGCCGCCTGCGCCATGGCCCCGCCTCTGGGGGCCGCGGCGCTTTATACGGCTTTGCATTCAAGCGTAGAACAAGGCGCGAAGCCGCAGACAGTGCTACAGCACGGCAAGGCGAAGCAACGCAGTTATGCGTTTGAAGGCAAGGCCGTATTACTTTTTCTGCACCGGGTTCGCGAGCAGCCAGTTGGCCGGGTAGGCGCGCAGAAACTCGCGCGCCTTCTCGGGATGTGAGGCGTTGAGCCAGGCGCTGTAACCGCCCTCGTTCAAGATCGCGGGCATGCGCTTTTCGGCGCCCGGCTGCTGGTAGCGGTGCATCAGCGCGTGGGCGTTTGCGTTCACAGTAAGCAGCGTGAAACTGACGATCTCAGTGCCATCGGCACCGGTCCAGCGCTCCCACAAACCCGCCACACCCATGGGCTTGCCATCGACTCGGGCGATGCGCGTGGCCACGGCCTTGCCGCTGCGCAAGTCGTCTTCAAAAAACGCCATCATCGGCACGATGCAGCGCTGCCCGGCCAGCCATGCCTCGCGCAGGTTGTTGGAGGTGGTCACCGTTTCGCTGCGCGCGTTGACCAGCTTGGGCGAGCGCAGCTTGGCGTCGGAGGCGGACTTCACCCAGCGCGGCACAAGGCCGAATTGCCCGACCATGCGCTCCAGCACCAGCGGTGCCGGCTCGACCACCCCATCTGCCACCACCTCCGCTACCACCTCGTCGGTGGTTCCTTCGACCGCGCTGGGGGCCACATCGGTCGCGGGCGCGCTGCCCGGCAGCTTGCGGATGAACACACCCAGCTGGCGCGGCCAGAGGTCGCGGTTCACGGGCGTGTCGGGCGCCTCCACGCCGAAGGCATCGGGGTACAAAGTGGCGGGGTGGAGGGTCTCGAAATGAACGGTCATGCGGTCGATGGTAGTTCACACCCCGGCGCGTGCCGGATGGGGCCAAAATCGCCAGACACCCCCCAAC
>NZ_MUNZ01000184.1 GCF_002001205.1 Hydrogenophaga sp. A37 | reverse complement strand
CCCCCTCACTGTCCCCCGAGTTGGAACGCCTCGCCCAGAAACGTGCCGGCGCGAGACTGGGCTGGGTCACCCACGCCACCGTCTACGTCATCGTGATCAGCGGCCTGGCCCTGCTGGGCGCCCAACAAGGCCGCTTCTGGCCCATCGCGCCGGCGCTGGGCTGGGGTTTTGGTTTGCTCATGCACGGCCTGCGCGTGTTCGCCATCGGCCAAGGCTCGGCCCTGCGCGAGCGTCTGGTGCAGAAGGAGCGCGAGCGCCTGCAAGCCTCGGCCGCCCATCGCTGAGCGCCTCACCGGGCACCACCACCATGAGCCCCCACCTCCTGCGTTCGCCCCGCCGGGCCCTGCAGGCCCTCATCACCGCGCTGCCCCTGGCCGCCACCGGCCTCGCGCAAGCGCAGGTCGGCATGAGCGAGTGGCGCGTCGGCGCCCTGCCCGTGACGCTGGTCTACCCGACGCAGGCCGCGTCAAAAATCCAAACCTTCGGTGCCTTCACCATCGACGTCGCGCGCAACGCTGCGCCGCTGAACCAGCGCCAGCGGCTCATCGTCATCTCGCACGGCACCGGCGGCAGCGCCATCGCCGACCACGCGCTCGCCGCCACGCTGGCGCGCGCGGGCTTCGTGGTGGCGCAGCCTCTGCACGTGGGCGACAACTACAAAGACACCCGAGACGCAGGCCCCGTGGCGTTCGAGCGCCGCCCGCGCGAGGTGACGCAGGTGATCGACGCGCTGGCGAAAGACCCGCTGTGGTCCGCGCGGCTGGACCTCTCGCGCGTGGGCGTGCACGGCATGTCGGCGGGCGGCGTGACCGGCATCTCGCTGGCCGGTGGCCAGTGGCGCACGATCAACCTCGCACGACACTGCAACCGGCATGCGAAGGACGACGCATCCTTCTGCTACCAGGGCGCGAAGGACGGCGCGGCGCGCGCCGAGCGCCAGGCCAACCACGACCGGGCCCGCTACGTGCCCGATTTTTTCCTGCCTACCGACCTGACCACCCCGCGCGGCGGAGGCACACCCACGCAAGACAGCGCCGATCCCCGGCCCGATCCGCGCGTCGCCGCCGTCACGCTGGCCGTGCCGCTGGCCGCCATCTTCAGCGCCGAGAGCCTGGCGCGCATCCGCATCCCGGTGGGCGTGGTGAGCGCCCAGCGCGACGAGGTGCTGGTGCCCCGCTTCCACTCGACCCACTTGCTCGCGAACTGCAAACGCTGCACGCTGCTCGCCGACCTGCCCGGCGCGGGCCACTTCGACGTGTTGTGGCCCTGGCCCGAATCGGTGGCCCGAGAGGTGGCGGCCCTGCAGGTGCGCGGCGGAATGCCAGTGCCCGGCTTCGATGCGCGGCAGCGTGAAATGGCCCATGCAAAAATCGCCAGCTTCCACCGCCAGCACCTCATCGCCACCCCATGACCCGATCCGCCTCCGACCTGCTCCTGCGCTGGCTGCCCCCGACCACCCGCGCCGGTGTGCTGCGCCGAGGGCTGGTGGTCTGGGGCGTGGCGCCGCTGATTGCCCTCTTCCTCTGGATATCGAGCCCTCAGTCGCACCAGCTCGACCGTTCGCTGGTGTACACCTTCGCCATCAGCACCTCGATCTGGTTGCTCTGCGACCCGGTGCGCATCGCGCTGCATCGCTGGCTGAACACCCAGCCTCCGCACTACTGGGCCTGGTCGGCCCGCACCATGGTGTACATGCCGGCATGCATGCTGCTGGGCTACGCGGCGGGCACGGCGGTGGGCGACGCCTATGCCGGCCATTCCACCTGGGAGCTTTTCAGGCTCTCGCCACAGCGCTTCTGGGGTTTCTGGCTGTCTTCGCTGGGCGTGAGTTTCGCCTTCCTCTTCTACTTCCAGCAACGCGAGCGCGCGCTGGACATGCACAAACAGGCCACCGAAGCGCGGCTCAAGCTGCTGGAAACACAGCTGGAACCGCACATGCTGTTCAACACGCTGGCCAACCTGCGCGCACTGATCGCCACCGACCCGCCGCGCGCGATCCACATGCTCGACCGGCTCAACGACTACCTGCGCGCCACGCTCAAGGCCTCGCGCACCGATGCGGTGAGCGGTGGCCACACGCTGGCCGACGAATTCGCCCGCCTGCGCGACTACCTGGAGCTGATGGCCGTGCGCATGGGACCGCGCCTGGCCTACACCTTGCAGCTGCCCGACGACCTGCAACGCCACCCGCTGCCGCCGCTGCTCTTGCAGCCGCTGGTGGAGAACGCGATCCGCCACGGGCTGGAGCCCAAGCTCGACGGCGGCAGCATCACCGTCACCGCGCGCCGCGAAGGCGCCCACCGTCTGCTGATCGAGGTGCGGGACACCGGCGTCGGCATGCACACCGGCGCACCGGCACAGGCCAGCAACATTGACCAGGGCAGCGGCTTCGGCATCGCGCAGGTGCGCGAGCGAGTGGCCAGTCTGCACGGGGGCGCGGGACGCGTCGAACTGAGCAGCCAGGTCGGCGAGGGCACGACCGTCCGCCTGCACCTGCCGCTGACCCAGCGCTCAGAGGAAGCCGCATGAACGCCACAGCCCTGATCGCCGAAGACGAACCCTTGCTCGCCGCCGCGCTGCAGGCCGAGCTCGCCGCTGCCTGGCCCGAGCTGAGGGTGATCGCCACCGTGGGCCACGGCGCCGCCGCCGTGGCGCAGGGTCTGGCGCTGAGGCCCGACGTGCTGTTCCTGGACATCCGTATGCCGGGGCAGAGTGGGCTGGAAGCCGCCGCCGAGCTGGCGGACGAGTGGCCCGCCGACATCCCGTTTCCCGCCATCGTGTTCGTCACCGCCTACGACCAGTACGCCGTCCAGGCCTTCGAGGCGCAGGCGGTGGACTACCTGCTCAAGCCCGTGCAGCCCGAGCGCCTGGCGCGCACGGTGCAGCGCGTGCAGCAGGTGCTGGCGCAGCGCAACCCCGCCGACCGGGCCGCGCCGCTCGAACACACGCTGACCCAGCTGCGCGCCCTGCTCGCACCCGCCGCGGCGGCCACGCCCAGCGAGCCCCTGCGCGTGATCCAGGCCAGCGTGGGCCAGCAGATCCGGCTGGTGCCCATTGAAGAGGTGCTGGTGTTCGAGGCCGCCGACAAATACGTGCGCGTGCTCACCGCCAGCGAAGAGTTGCTGATCCGCACCCCGCTCAAAGAACTCATTCCCCAGCTCGACGCCAGTCTGTTCTGGCAGGTGCATCGCGGCACCGTGGTGCGCGCCACCGCCATCCACAGCGTGCACCGCGACGAAGCGGGCAAGCTCAGCCTGGACCTGCGCGGCCTGAACCAACGCCTGCCCGTCAGCCGCCTCTACGCCGGGCGTTTCAAGGCGATGTGAGAGTGGCACGGCGCCGGTAGCGCGCCGGGGTTTCACCCACCCTGGCGGCGAACAGGCGCGAGAAGGTCGGCACGTCGCCATAGCCCACCGCCTCGGTAACGCGGGCCAGGCTCCAGCGGGTCTCCCTGAGCAACCGCTTGGCCTCTTCCACACGGGCCTGCTGCAGCAACACCAGAGGCGGATTCCCGCTCTCGGCCTTCACCCGGCGCAGCAGGGTGCGCGGGCTGACGTGGAACGCCCGCGCCAAGCGCGCCAGATCGTAGGGTTCAGCCAGCCGCGTCTGGAGCCACTGTGCCACCGACTGGGCAAACGAGGGCATGGCCGGGGGACGCAGGCTGGCGTCGACATAAGGCGCCTGCGAGGCGCGGCCATCGGACAGCAGGGCGATCCGGGCCGTGGCCGCCGCTACCCGGGCACCAAGTGTGCGCCGCACCAGCAGGAGTGCCAGATCGAACACCGAGCTCACCGCTCCGGTGGTGAGCTCGGCGCCATCCTCCACCAGCACCGCATCCGGCACCAGCCGGACCTGCGGATGGCGCTGCGCCAACTGCGGAGCGCACAGCCAAGCCGTGGTCGCCCGGCGGCCATCGAGCAGCCCCGCCTGCGCCAGCAGGAACGCGCCCACGCACACGCCCGCTACCGCACCGCCTCTGGCAAAGGTCTTGCGTATGAACGCCAGCTCCCGCTGCAGCGGCGCCAGCCGCGCCTCCCAATCGTCGAGTCGGTCGATGTCCAGCCCTGGCACGATCAGCACATCAATGGCCGCTGCGGGCTGTTGGACCGACAGGACCAGCCCACCCGCCATGGTCACATGGCGCCCACGCAACCCCACCACCTGCAGCTCCAGCCGCATGGCCGGCGGGGTGCGCTGCGCGCGTGCCAGATGGCCCGCCAAGCGCAACACGTCGACCACCGCAAAAACCTCTGCCCCCACGCAACCGGGGTAGGCCAGGATCGCGATGCGCAGGGTGCGGGATACAGGTGCCGGTGGCATGGAACGGAACGGTTTTTCAGGGAAAACGGGTTTTGGCGGAATCACCACACAACATGGCGATCCCGCCATGGTAACAATCAGAGGACCGGTTCCACAATGGACGCACTGTCCAAAGGAATCCACCATGCGCATCACCCAACTCCGCAATGCCACCCTGGTCCTGCACCTGGGCGAACGCCATGTGTTGGTCGACCCCATGCTGGCCCCACGCGGCGCCCTGCCCCCACTGCGTTTGCTCGATGGCGTGCGCGAACGCAACCCCACGGTGGCGCTGCCCGCCGAAGCCGACAGCGTCCTGGACCAAGTGACCCACTGCCTGATCACGCATTGCCAGAAGGGCCACTTCGACCACCTGGACGCCGTCGGCAAGCGCTGGCTGCGCGAGCGTCGGATTCCCGTCATCTGCACCCCACACGATGCACCATATCTGCGCCAACGCGGCCTGCGGGTGGAGGCCCTGCCCGAGGGACACGCCGAAGGCGTGCCCTTTTTTGAAGGCAGCATCCGCACGGTGCGCTGCACCCACGGCCACGGTCTGGTGGGTCGGTTCATGGAGCACGGTGTGGGCTACCACATCACCCTGCCCGGCGAGCCCTCGCTGTACCTGGCAGGCGACACCGTGCTCACCCCCGAGGTCGAAACTTTCGTGCAACAGCGGCAGCCCCGGATCTGCGTGGTGCCGGGTGGCGGTGCGCGCTTCGATGTGGGCGGCGACATCATCATGGGCCTGGAACAGGTGGTGGCCTTTGCCCGCTTGGCCCAGGGCACGGTGGTGGTCAACCATCTCGAAGCCATCAGCCACTGCCCCGTCACACGCTCGCAGCTGCGCGCGGCGGCCAACCACGCCGGGCTGGGCGCACGCCTGTGCACACCCGCCGACGGCGAGACGTTGGACTTCGGCGTCGCCTAGAAACTGCCCGTGAACTGGTACCGCGACGCCGGGTGCCACATCGCCGCCACCGACGCCACGCGGCCCATGGACTGTGTCTGCCGGCGCAGCACCAAGCAAGGCTCGCCCACCGGCATGCCCAGCATCTCGCCCACCCAGGGCGGGGGCTGGCAGGCCTCGATGGCGAACTTCACACCCTCCAGCGGGGCGACCCGCATCAGGTAGGCGTTGGGGGTCTGGGTGGCGAAGTCCTGCGCCAGGTAATCGGGCGCCACCGACGGGTTGACGTAGCGGTCTTCCACCTGGATCGGCTGGCCGTTTTCAAAGTGCACCACCACCGAGTGGAACAGCGCCTGCGCGGCCGGCACCCCGAACTGCCGCCCCAGCGCCTCGCCGGCCTTGATGCGCTCCAGCTTGTGCAGCTCGCTGCGGTGCACGTGGCCGCGCGCGGCGATCTCTTCGGCGATGTTGCGGATGTCGACCAGCGTGGCCTGGTACTTCTGCTGCGCCACGTAGGTGCCCGAGCCCTGCACCCGCTCCACGATCTGCTCGTCGCTCAGCTCGCGGATCGCGCGGTTCACCGTCATGCGCGACACCCCGAACTCGCGCGCCATCGCCTCTTCACCGGGAATCGCGTCGCCCTCTTTCCAGACACCGCCCTGGATCTGCGCCAGCACATGGCGCTTCACCCGCAGGTAGGCCGGCAGGTGCGCAGCAGGGTCGGGGGTTGTGGGTGATGCGGCGTTCATGTCGATGTAACCGGTATTGACAGCTTTCATTATCTGTCGATAATTTGTATATACATTTAAAAATCAAACATCCGATCCTGATCAGACATCCACACCAAGGAGACACGCCATGAGCGACCTGAACGACCCCCGCCTCGACCCCACCCGCGTCATCCGCGCGCCTCGCGGCAACACTTTGACCTGCAAGAACTGGATCGCCGAGGCCGCCTACCGCATGATCCAGAACAACCTCGACCCCGAGGTCGCCGAGAACCCGCAGCACCTCGTGGTCTACGGCGGCATCGGCCGCGCCGCGCGCGACTGGGCCTGCTTCGACCAGATCCTCGCGTCGCTCAAAGACCTGAACGACGACGAGACCCTGCTGGTGCAGTCGGGCAAGCCGGTCGGCGTGTTCAAGACCCACAGCAACGCCCCTCGCGTGCTGATCGCCAACAGCAACCTGGTGCCCAAGTGGGCCAACTGGGAACACTTCAACGAACTCGACCGCAAGGGCCTGTTCATGTACGGCCAGATGACCGCCGGCAGCTGGATCTACATTGGCAGCCAGGGCATCGTGCAGGGCACGTTTGAAACCTTCGTCGAGGCCGGCAAGCAGCACTACAAAAATGATTTTTCCGGCCGCTGGATCCTGACCGCCGGGCTCGGTGGCATGGGCGGCGCGCAGCCGCTGGCGGCCACGCTGGCCGGCGCCTGCTCGCTCAACATCGAATGCCAGCAGAGCAGCATCGACTTCCGCCTGCGCACGCGCTACGTGGACAAGCAGGCGCGCGACATCGACCACGCGCTCGAACTCATCAAAGAACACACAGCGAAGAAGGAAGCCGTCTCCATCGCCCTGCTGGGCAACGCCGCCGAAGTGCTGCCCGAGCTGGTGAAACGCGTGAAATCGGGCGGGGCCGGCGCCATCAAACCCGACCTCGTCACCGACCAGACCTCGGCGCACGACCTCATCAACGGCTACCTGCCGGTGGGCTGGAGCGTGGCGCAGTGGAAGGCCGCGCAGAAGGATCCGGCGCAGCACAAGCGGCTGACAGAAGAAGCCGCCCAGGGTTGCGCGGTGCACGTGCAGGCCATGCTCGATTTCCAGGCCATGGGCATCCCCACGGTGGACTACGGCAACAACATCCGCCAGGTCGCGTTCGACCAGGGCGTGAAGAACGCGTTTGATTTCCCCGGCTTCGTGCCCGCCTACATCCGTCCCATGTTCTGCGAGGGCAAGGGTCCGTTCCGCTGGGTCGCGCTCTCGGGCGACCCGGAAGACATCTACAAGACCGACGCCAAGATCAAGGAGCTGTTCCCCGACAACAAGCACACCCACCGCTGGCTCGACATGGCGCGCGAGCGCATTGCCTTCCAGGGCCTGCCGGCCCGCATCTGCTGGCTCGGCCTGGGCGAGCGCCACATCGCCGGCCTGGCCTTCAACGAGATGGTGAAAAGCGGCGAGCTGAAGGCCCCGATCGTGATCGGCCGCGACCACCTGGACACCGGCTCGGTCGCCAGCCCCAACCGCGAAACCGAGGCCATGAAGGACGGCACCGACGCCGTGAGCGACTGGCCGTTGCTCAACGCCCTGCTCAACACCGCCGGCGGCGCCAGCTGGGTCAGCCTGCACCACGGTGGTGGTGTGGGCATGGGTTACTCGCAACACTCGGGCATGGTGATCGTGGCCGACGGCACCGACGCTGCGGCCGAGCGCCTGGCGCGTGTGCTGGTCAACGATTGCGGCTCGGGCGTGATGCGCCATGCGGATGCGGGTTATGAGCTGGCGATTGCGACCGCGAAAAAGCAAGGCCTGAAACTCCCGATGGTGGCCTGAGCCCAACAACAAGACACTCACAACATGACCCACACCCTCACCCTGCAACCCGGCCAGATGACCCTGGCCGACCTGCGCACCGTCTGGCAACAGGCCGTGCGCGTTCAACTCAGCGACGACGCACAAGCGGGCATCGCGGCCTCGGCCGCGGCCATCCACGCCATCGTTCAAAAAGGCGACGCGGCCTACGGCATCAACACCGGCTTCGGCAAGCTCGCCAAGACGCGCATCCCCGACGACCAGCTGGAGCTGCTGCAGCGCAACCTGATCCTGTCGCACTCGGTAGGCACCGGCGAACCCATGAGCGACGCCACCGTGCGCCTCGTGGTGCTGATGAAGGCAGCGAGCCTTGCGCGCGGGTACTCGGGTGTGCGCCCCGTCGTCATCAACACCCTGCTCGCCCTGCTCAACGCCGGCATCACGCCGCGCATCCCGGTCAAGGGCTCGGTCGGCGCCTCGGGCGACCTCGCGCCGCTCTCGCACATGACGCTGGCGCTGATGGGCGAAGGCGAGGTGCGCATGAACGGCGAGTGGGTGCCCGCTGCTGCGGCGCTGAAAGCCGCCGGCATTGCCCCGCTCACGCTCGCGGCCAAAGAAGGCCTGGCGCTGATCAACGGCACCCAGGTCTCCACCGCGCTCGCGCTGCACGGCCTCTTCATGGCCGAGCGCCTGCTCGAAGCCGGCACGGTGACCGGCGCGCTCAGCGTGGACGCCGCGAAGGGCAGCGATGCGCCGTTTGACCCGCGCATCCACGCCGTGCGCGGCCAGCCCGGCCAGATCGCCGTGGCGGCCGCCACGCGCGCCCTGCTCGCGGGCAGCCAGATCCGCCTCTCGCACCTCGACAACGACGAGCGCGTGCAAGACCCCTACAGCCTGCGCTGCCAGCCGCAGGTCATGGGCGCCTGCCGCGACCTCATCAACAACGCCGCGCGCACCCTGCTCACCGAAGCCAACGCCGTCACCGACAACCCGCTGGTGTTCACCGACACCAACGAGGTGCTCTCGGGCGGCAACTTCCACGCCGAGCCCGTGGCCTTCGCGGCCGACACGCTGGCCCTGGCCATCGCCGAGATCGGCGCGATCTCCGAGCGCCGCATCGCGCTGCTGATCGACAGCACGCTCTCGGGCCTGCCGCCCTTCCTGGTGGACAACCCGGGCCTCAACAGCGGCTTCATGATCGCCCACGTCACGGCCGCCGCGCTGGCCTCGGAGAACAAGTCGCACGCGCACCCCGCCAGCGTGGACAGCCTGCCCACCAGCGCCAACCAAGAAGACCATGTGAGCATGGCCACCTACGCCGGGCGCCGCCTGGCCGAGATGGCCGACAACACCGCCACCATCCTCGGCATCGAGTGGCTGGCCGCCGCGCAGGGCGTGGACTTCCACCGCCCGCTCGCCACCTCGCCGCGCCTGGCCCAGGTGCATGCGGCGTTGCGCGCCGAGGTGCCGTTCTACGACAAGGACCGGCTCTTCGCGCCCGACATCGAGGCTGCCCGCCGGCTGGTGCTGGAAGGTGCGGCCGGTGCCGCGCACCAGGACCTGTTCGCTTCTGTTTGGGCGAACTGATCGCGCCATGACCACCGCGCGCAGCATCACCGTCGACAGCGCCCCGGCCACGCCGTGGCGCAATGGCGGTGGGGTCACGCGCGAGCTGCTGACCTGGCCCGACGCCACAGACTGGCGGCTGCGCATCAGCGTGGCCGACATCGCCGCCGACGGCCCGTTCTCGGCCTTCCCCGGTGTGCGGCGCTGGTTCGTTCTGCTCTCGGGTGAGGGCGTGGTGCTGGACTTCGCCGACCGCTCGCTGACACTGCGCCCCGGCGATGCACCGCTGGCCTTCGACGGCGCTGCGGCGCCCGGCTGCCAACTGCCCGGCGGCCCGGTGCGCGACCTCAACCTCATGCTTCGCGGCGGCACGGGCGGCATGGCCGCCGTGTCGCCCGGCGCCGCCTGGTCAGCACCCGCCGGTGCCCAGGCCGGCCTGTTCGCGCGCGTGGCCGGCAACTGGCGCAGCGGCGACGAACAACGTACCTTGCCCGCCCTCAGCCTGCTCTGGTTCGATGCACCGCCGCCAGGCGACTGGCACTTCGAACCCGATGTCCCCGTATCGGTTTTACACAGCACCGGAGCGACACCCGAACCGCATGAAACACCGCCACCCAGGGGCACCGCCGGGCTGGCTTTGCCAGACGGCCAGTGCCGCCCCCCGGAGGGGGGTGCCGCGAAGCGGCGCGGGGGGTGTTTCACCTCCGGCTGGTGGCTGCACCACATTCCCGAAGGCGAGACCCCATGACCACCACCACCCTCTGGCACAACGCCCGCCTCGCCACGCTCGACCCCGCCCAAGGCACCGACGGCTGGGGCCTGATCGAGGACGGCGCCCTGCTCACCGACGGCGACCAGATCGCCTGGGTCGGCCCGAACCGCGCCCTTCCTTCACATGCCCATCCAGCGCACGAAGTCGACCTCGGCGGCGCGCTGATCACGCCCGGCCTGGTGGACTGCCACACCCACCTGGTCTACGGCGGTCAACGCGCGGCCGAGTTCGAGCAGCGCCTGAACGGCGCGAGCTACGAAGCGATTGCACGCGCGGGCGGCGGCATCCGCTCCACCGTCGCCGCCACCCGCGCCGCCAGCGAAGATGCCCTGCTCGCCAGCACCATGCAACGCGCAAAAAGCCTCATGGCCGAAGGCGTGACCACGCTGGAGATCAAGTCGGGCTACGGCCTCTCGCTGGAGGCCGAAGCGCGCTGCCTGCGCGTCGCGCGCCACCTGGGCGAGTGCCGCCGGCTGACGGTGAAAACCACCTTCCTTGGCGCCCACGCCCTGCCGCCCGAATTCGACGGTCGGCCCGACGACTACATCACCGCCGTCTGCGCCTGGCTGCCCGAGCTGCACGCCCAGGGCCTGGTGGACGCGGTCGATGCCTTCTGCGAACACATCGGCTTCTCCCCGGCCCAGACGCGCCGCGTTTTCGAAGCCGCCAAAGCCCTCGGCCTGCCCGTCAAGCTGCACGCTGAACAACTCTCCGACCAGGGCGGCGCCGCGCTCGCGGCCTCGTTCGGCGCGCTCTCGTGCGACCACCTCGAACACCTGAGCGATGCCGGCATCGCGGCCATGAAAGCGGCCGGCACCGTGGCCGTGCTGCTGCCCGGCGCGTACTACTTTCTGCGCGAAACGAAGCTGCCACCCATCGCGGCGCTGCGCGCGGCCGGCGTGCCCATGGCCGTGTCCACCGACCACAACCCCGGCACCTCGCCGGGCCTGTCGCTGCTGCTCATGGCGAGCATGGCCTGCACCCTGTTCCGGCTCACGCCGCTCGAAGCGGTGCAGGGCATCACGCTGCACGCCGCGCGCGCGCTCGGCCTGAGCGACCGTGGCCAGCTCGCCGCCGGCCAGCGCGCCGACTTCGTGGCCTGGGACCTCGACCACCCGAACGAACTGGCCTACTGGTTTGGCCGCAACCCCTGCCGCCGCGTGATCGCGGCAGGACTGGAGCGCACATGAATCCGAACCCACCTTTTGAATGGCGCGGCCGCATCGACGCCGAAGAAACCGGTGTCAGCACCCGCTGGCACCAGCACGTGCGGCCCGCCACTGAAGACAGCCAAGGCGGTGTCACGCTGATCGGCTTCGCAGTCGACGAAGGCGTGCGCCGCAACGCCGGCCGCACCGGTGCGGCCCTCGGCCCGCAGGCGCTGCGCGGAGCGCTAGCCAACCTGCCGGTGCTCGGCGAACCGGCGCTCTGGGACGCGGGCGATGTGAGTTGCAAAGACGGCGCGCTCGAAACCGCGCAGGCGCAACTGGGCGAGCGCGTGGCCGACGCCATGGAGCGCGGCAGCCTGCCGCTGGTGCTCGGTGGTGGCCACGAAATGGCCTGGGGAACCTTCCAGGGCATCGTGCAAGCGCGGCCCGACGCCAGCCGCCTGCTCGTGATCAACCTCGACGCACACTTTGATTTGCGCGTGGCCGCCCAGGCCAACTCCGGCACACCGTTCCGCCAGATGCACGACTGGTGCACCGAGCACGACCAGGCCTTCAACTACCGCGTCTTCGGCATCAGCCGCTTCGCCAACACCCAGGCCCTGTTTGACCGAGCCCACGCCATGGGCGTGCGCTACTGGCTCGACGACAGCCTGCAGGATGCCGCCGGCCTGCGCGACGCGCAGCAGGCGCTGGCCACCGACCTCGCACGCTGTGACGCGGTGTACCTCACGGTGTGTCTGGATGTGCTGCCCGGTGCGCAAGCCTCGGGGGTGTCGGCGCCGGCACCGCTGGGCGTGCCGCTCGCACATGTGGAGCGGCTGATCGATCAGGTGCTGGCTTCGGGCCGCGTGGTGGCGGCCGATATCGCCGAACTCAACCCCTCGCTCGACCGCGACGGTCTCACCGCCCGGGTGGCTGCGCGGCTGGCGGCCCGGATGGCACGCGGCCGCCATTGAGGCGGCCGGCGGCTGCTCGATGAATGTCGGAGGCTCAGCGCAAGGCGCTCAGCCTCCAAGCGTGTCAGTCGTGGCCTCGACCACGGCCACGGCGGTCGTCGTCATCACGGTCATGGCGGTCCCAGCGGTCGTCCCGATCATGGCGATCATGGCGGTCCCAGCGGCCGTGTCCACGCCCTGGGTGCTCGCGCCAGCGTGGCGGGTAGGCGTAACCGCTCTGCACGACCACGGGTTGCGGGTAGTAATAGGCCGGCGGCTGTTGAATCACCACCGGGCGGGGGCGGTAATAGACTGGCGGTGGCTGGTGCACCACCACGGGTTGCTGGTAGTAGTAAGACGGCGGCTGGTGAACCACCACGGGCGCATTGGAAGCGCCGATGGTCACGCCGGGGCCGTTCACACCAACCGACCAGAAAACGTCGCGAGCGTGGGCCTGGCTCATGCCGGCCGTGAGCGCCCATGCGCCCGCTGCCAGGCTCACGAGGGCCAAGCCGCGTGCCAGAGGCGAGGTGCGAGAGAAGCTCGGAAGAAGGGCAGTCATCGTGGGTCTCCTTGTTGCGGTGCCGGGATTCAGGCGCCATGGGTAGATTAAAGACACTTTCCCGGTAACCTGTACCCCACGCTTCGTCAAACTCGTAGCCATTCGTAACAAGCCCATGCCCCTTTCCGTGACCCCGCTCCCACCCAACCTGCACCCTCAGGACGTGCTCGATTTCTGGTTGGGTGACGGCATGACCCGCGACTGGCCTTCCGACAACCGAAACGACCTCTGGTTCGGTGGCGGTGCCGAGCAGGACGCCCTGATCCGCGAGCGCTTCGGCGCGCTGGTGGAGCACGCCCTCGACGGTGGGCTGATCGACTGGGAAGCACCGCTTCATGATCGTCTGGCGCTGGTGTTGCTACTCGACCAGTTCACCCGCAATGTGCACCGGGGCCAGCCACGGGCCTTTGCGGGTGACGGGCGGGCTCAGCGCCTGGTGATGCACACCCTGGCGCTGGGTCAGGACACCGGGTTGCCCTGCGCAGCCCGGGTGTTTCTCTACATGCCGCTGATGCACGCCGAAAGCCAGGCGCTGCAAGACGAGTGCGTGCTGCGATTTGAAAAACTGCGCAGAACCAGCCCGCCCGAGCTTCAGGCCACGCTGAGCAGCAACCTGCGCTTTGCTGAACAGCACAACGACATCATTCAGCGCTTTGGCCGTTTCCCGCACCGCAATGCCGCCCTAGGCCGGGTCAACACGCCCGAAGAAGCGGCTTTTCTGACCGACGGCCCGCGCTTCGGCCAGTGACCGGGCGGGAATCGGATTCGTGGGACCGTTGAATCAGCGGCCCAGCAGGTACATCAACCCCGCGCCCACCGCCGCCGCCAGCAGCAGGGCCACCGCCAGCATCAGCTTGCCGCCGCCCGCGGGCTCGCTGAGGTCTTCGAGCGGCTCGGCGGCCCAGTGGGGTTCGTCCTGGGTGGGCTGAAAGGCGTGTTCTGGCGCGACCACACCGCGCCGCAGCGGGCTGCCCGGCGCCGCCCAAGCGGCCCAGAGCGTGTGCGCCTGCGCCGGCACGATCGCGCCGCGCGCCACCGCAGCCTCCACGTCGCTCCAGCTCAGCTGCACTTGCACAGAGGGCAGAAACACGTCGTCCATCTGCGTCGACTCCCACTCCGATTGCTCCTCCATCAAGAAGGTGTCCGGGTTGTCCTTGTTCATGACCACGTAACCTTTCTTGTTCAGATTCGGAATTGATTTGAACGATAGCGGAAACTGGCCACCGCTGACACCCCCTCGCCTCCCCCTTGTCGGCTGCTGGTCCGTGAGGGGCGGCATTTCGCACACACAGGGCACTCTGGTGCAGGGGAAACCCTTCTTTCGCTGCCGTCATGCGCGCGCTGCATCCCGCCCGTCAGGCCCGGCATACCGTGGCCCCCGCGCTTTCTAGAATGCGCCATGACCGCCGCGACGCTCCCATCCTCCACCCTGCCCGCCCTGCTGGAGCAGATCCACACCGAAGCCCAGGCCCTCTACGGCCAGGGCCGCGTGGCCGACTACATCCCCGCGCTCGGCGAGGTGGCGCCGCGCCAGTTCGGCATGGCGGTGGCGCTGTGCAACGGCGAGAGCCACACCGTGGGCGACGCGCACACCGCGTTTTCGCTGCAGAGCATCACCAAACTCTTCACCTTCGTGCTGGCCCTCAAGCTGGTGGGCAACGACCTGTGGAAGCGCGTGGGGCGCGAGCCCTCCGGCGCGGCGTTCAACTCCATCGTGCAGCTAGAGACGGAAAACGGCATCCCGCGCAACCCCTTCATCAACGCCGGGGCGCTGGTCATCACCGACATCCTCACCAGCCGCTACGCCCACCTCGACTACGCCCTGCTCGGCGCCCTGCGCCGCCTGGTGGACGACCCTGCGCTCTACTGGAACGCCCGCATCGCCCAGAGCGAGCGCGACACCGCGCACCGCAACATGGCCATGGCCTATTTCATGAAGAGCCACGGCAATTTCCACAACGACCCCGAGCTGGTGCTCGACAACTACTGCCGCCAGTGCGCCACCGAAATGAGCTGCGCCCAGCTCGCGCAGGCCACCATGTTCCTCGCCAATGGCGGGCGCGACCTCGGCCACAACGGCGAAGGCGACGAACAGTTCATGAGCCCCGACGACACCCGCCGCGTCAACGCCCTGCTGCTCACCTGCGGAGCCTACGACGCCGCGGGCGACTTCGCCTACCGCATCGGCCTGCCGGTGAAAACCGGCGTGGGTGGCGGCATCGTGGCGGTGGTGCCCGGCGTGGGCACCGTGGCCGTGTGGTCGCCCGAGCTCGACGCCAAAGGCAACTCGGTGCTCGGCGCGTTCGCGCTGGAGCGGCTGGTGCAGCTCACGGGCTGGGGCCACACCACGCTTTGAAAAGCATTCAGATTTAGGGCCTTCGCCCAACAGAAGGCGAAACAAAGTCTTTGATGTGAATGGATTTTTGTGCCACCATGGCACCAATTTATCTATTCAAAAATCTATTCATGTCAGTCACTCAAAACCCGAGTGAGCACCTGCTCACCGCCCTGCGCCAGCTCGGCGGCCACGCCAGCAGCCCGCAGCTGCAAGAGCGCCTGGGCGTGAGCCAGGCCACCGTCTCCCGCGCGCTCAACGCCCTCGCGGCCACCGGCCAGGTGGTCAAGGTGGGGGCGGCGCGGGCGCAGCGCTACCTGCTGCCGCGCGAGGTGGACAGCGTGGGCCGCCGCGTACCGGTGCACGAGGTGCTGGCCGACGGCGGCGTGCGCCCTTTCGGCACGCTGTTCCCGCTGGCCGGCGGCGGCTTCTGGATGGACGAAGCCCACGGCCGCAGCGCCTTTCACGACAGCCTGCCCTGGTTCATCTACGACATGCGGCCCCAGGGCTTTCTCGGCCGCGGCTTCGCGCAGGCCCACCCCGCGCTGCAACTGCCCGCCACGCTGCAGCACTGGAGCGACGACCACATATTGAAAGCGCTCGTCAACGCGGGCGACGACCTGCCGGGCAACCTGCTCGTGGGCACGCCGGCCTTCGACCGCTTCCTGGCCCACCGGGGCGCCGCGCCGTCGGTGAAGGACGCCGAGGCCGACTACCCGCGCCTCGCGCTCGAAGCCCTGGGCAGCAGCCACGCCGGCTCCAGCGCGGGCGGTGAGCAGCCCAAATTCAGCGCGCTGCGCGACGGCCACCCGGTGCTGGTGAAGTTTTCGCCCGCAGGCGACGCCCGGGCCGACCAGCGCTGGCGCGATCTGTTGATTTGCGAAGCCTTGGCCCTGCACACCCTGGCCGAGGCCGGCGTGCCCGCCGCGCCCACCGAGCTCGTGCTCGCCGCCGGCCGCGTCTTCCTGCAGAGCCGGCGCTTCGACCGCACCCTGCAAGGCCGCGTCGGCATGGTCTCACTCGACGTGTATGACCGCCAGTACATCGGCCAGGGCACCAACTGGGTCGACACCGCGCAGCGCGTCGACATGGCCGGCGCCGACCGCCTCACCCCCGCCGACGTCGACACTCTCTGCCTGCTCGACGCCTACGGCGCCCTCATCGCCAACACCGACCGCCACCACGGCAACATCTCCCTGCTGCTGCAGGCCAACAGCTGGCAGCTCGCGCCCGCCTACGACATGCTGCCCATGCTCTACGCGCCCGTGGCCGGCGAGATCGTCCCCCGCGACTTCGCCGCCAGCCCACCCAGGCCCAGTGTGCAGACCCTCGCCGTCTGGCCCCGGGCGCGCGAGCTGGCACAGCGTTTCTGGCAGACCGCCGCGTCGGACGAGCGCATCAGCGCCGGGTTTCGCGCCACGGCACAGGTGAATCAAGTCACAGTTCAGGGACTTTGAGCGCGCCGCTCAGGCGCGCAGGGCCGCAATCAGCTGTTTGAGCCAGTTCATACCGGAACGGCTTGCTTCAGCACCGCCTGCCGAAAGCTCGCGGGCAGCCCGTTGGGCGTGAGCACATCCACGGGCACGCCCAGCAGTTGCTCCAGCTCCACCTGAATCGCGGCCACGTCCATGAGGCTCGTTTCAGGCGTCGGGTCGATCAGCAGATCCAGATCACTGCCGTCCGTGTCATCACCCGCCACGACCGAGCCGAACACCCGCGCATTGCAAGCGCGGTGCGCCTCGACCACGCGTCGCACGGCGGACCGGTGGGCTTGGAGGGCGGTTGAGGGCTTCATCGGATGCGTCTGTAAAAAGCGAAGTCCATGATAGCGCCGAAGGCGCACACCTAGAATGACCTCCATGAGCTCCAACACCCCCTCCAACGCCCCTAAAAACAACGCCAACGCGACCGCCGCCGAAGGCGAGCACAAGGTCAGCAACTTCCTGCGCCAGATCATCGAAAACGATCTGGAAAAAGGCACCTACAGCCAGCGCCGCTGGGCCGGCACCCCGGGCGACGCCGCGCACCACGCCGCCGGCCAGCCCGACCCGGCCAAGATCCGCACCCGCTTCCCACCCGAGCCCAACGGCTACCTGCACATCGGCCACGCCAAGAGCATCTGCCTCAACTTCGGCCTCGCGCGCGACTACGGCGGCGTGTGCCACATGCGCTTTGACGACACCAACCCCGAGAAGGAAGACACCGAATACGTCAACTCCATCTTGGACGCGGTGCAGTGGCTCGGCTTCCAGTGGGAGGCCAACGGCCAGAGCCACCTGTTCCAGGCCAGCGACTATTTCGACTTCATGTACCGCGCGGCGGAATACCTGATCGAAGCCGGCCACGCCTATGTGGACGAACAGACCGGCGAGCAGATGCGCGCCGCGCGCGGCGACTTCGGCAAACCCGGCGTGGACAGCCCCTTCCGCAGCCGCACGCCCGAGCAGAACCTGGCCCGCTTCCGCGAAATGCGCGACGGCGCGCACGAAGACGGCTCCATGGTGCTGCGCGCCACGATCGACATGGCCTCGCCCAACATCAACCTGCGCGACCCGGCCATCTACCGCATCCGCCGCGCCACGCACCACAACACCGGCGACACATGGTGCATCTACCCCATGTACACCTTTGCGCACCCCATCGAGGACGCGCTGGAGCAGATCACCCACAGCATCTGCACGCTGGAGTTTGAAGACCAGCGCCCGTTTTACGACTGGCTGATGGACCGCCTGTGCGAAGGCGGCCTGCTAGCCCACCCCGCGCCGCACCAGTACGAATTTGCCCGCCTCAACCTCACCTATGTGATCACCAGCAAGCGCAAGCTCGCGCAGCTGGTGTACGACCACAAGGTCAGCGGCTGGGACGACCCGCGCATGCCCACCATCGTCGGCCTGCGCCGCCGCGGCTACACGCCCGAGAGCATCCAGCTCTTTGCCGAACGCATCGGCGTCACCAAAAGCGACAGTTGGATCGACTACAGCACGCTCGAAGGCTGCCTGCGCGAAGACCTGGAAAACAAGGCCCACCGCGGCATGGCCGTGCTCGACCCCGTCAAGTTGGTGCTCACCAACTGGGCAGAGGCCTTCGGCGCTGACGATTACACCGAAGACTGCACCCAGCCCGCCCTGCCCCACCAC
>NZ_MUNZ01000146.1 GCF_002001205.1 Hydrogenophaga sp. A37 | reverse complement strand
AGCCCACCCCGCGGCCCCCTCGCGCGCGAGGCCCTGGCCCTGGGCGCGTTCGACCACGTGGTCGGCCGCCTCGACGGTTTTCGCGCCCGCGCCGGCCAGCGCGAGATGGCGGCGCACATCGCCGAGACACTGAGCCCGGTGGACTGGCCGCCCAAGCCAGAGAAGGGGGCCGAGGCCGTGCCCTACAACGGGCCGCGCGCCATCGCCGTGGTGCAGGCCGGCACGGGCGTGGGCAAGTCGGCGGCGTATGCGTCCACCGTGATCCCGCTGGCCATCGCGCAGCAGAAGCGCGTGTTGATCTCCACCGCCACCGTGGCGCTGCAGGAGCAGCTTATGGCCAAGGACCTGCCGGCGCTCGCGGCCGCGCTGCCCCAGCCCTTCACCTTTTCGCTGGCCAAGGGGCGCGGGCGCTACGTGTGCCGCCTGAAGCTCGATCAGCTGGCCGGCGGCGATGCGGCCAGCGCCGATCTGTTTGAGACCGAGGAGCTGCCGGACGCGCAGCAGGCTCCCGAAGCCGCCGCCGCGACCGTGGTCGCCAACGCCGCGGCCTCGGCGCGCGAAGCGGAGCGCTGGGCCCTGCGCGCCAAGACCTACACCGTGTGGGCCCAGCAGCTGGACGGCGGCGCCTGGGACGGTGACCGCGACCGGCTCGACGAACCGCCCGAGCCCGAGCTCTGGGGTCCGGTGGCCGCCGAGCGCCACACCTGCACCGCGCGCCACTGCCCCAGCTACAACAGCTGCAGCTACTACCAGGCGCGCGCGCGGCTGGCGCAGTCGCAGGTGATCGTGGTCAACCACGACCTGCTGCTCGCCACCCTCGGTCTGCACGCGCTGCCCGACCCGTCGGACTGCTACATCGTGTTCGACGAGGCCCACCACCTCGGCGCCGTGGCGCAGGGCCAGTTCACCGAAAGCATGGACCTGATGCGCGGCGGCTGGCTCGACAAGCTGCCGCGCGCGGTGAGCGACGTGGCCGGCGCCATCGCCCACACGCCGACCGAAGACGTGGCCACGCTGGCGCGCGAGCTGAAGGCCGCGCAGGCCGACCTCGCGCGCCGCGCCATGGCGCGTGTCAGCGAGTCGCCCGAGTGGCTGGCACTCACCGGCCGTCAGGCGGGCCATCGCCCGCGCGGCGGCGGCTTTGAATCCACCGCGCCCAGCGTGACCGAGCGCTTCGAGGGCGGCGCGATCCCGCCCGACTGGATGGAGACCCTGGGCCAGATCGAGAGCCGCGCGACCGCGCTGATCAAGGTGTTCGAGGCCATCGCCAACCAGCTCAAGGCCAACGCCCGCGACAACCCGGCCGACGCGCCGCGCTGCGCCCAGCTCTACAGCCGCATCGGCAGCCAGGCGCCGCGCCTGCAACACCTGCAGGCCACGGCCGAGCTGTGGCTGCAGGAGCCGGTCGCCGGCCAGCCGCCATTGGCCAAGTGGCTGGAGGCGGGCGTGATGCACGGCGCCGTCACGCTCAGCGCGCACGCCTGCCCGCTGAACCCCGGCAGCCTGCTGCGCGCCCACCTCTGGAGCAAGGTGCGCGCGGCCGTGGCCACCTCGGCCTCGCTGGTCACCTGCGGCTCGTTCGACCACTTCCTGCACGAAAGCGGCCTGGCCTTTGACGACGACGTGAAAGCGCGTGAGGTGCAAAGCCCCTTCGACCACGCCAACCAGGGTCGCCTGGTGGTGGTGCAGACCCAGGCCGACCCGAAGGACGTGGAGGCCTACACCCGCGAGATGCTCGACCTGCTGATGACCGACCTGGCCGAGGTGCGGCGTGGCGCGCTGGTGCTGTTCACCTCGAAGGCGCAGATGAAGCGCGCGCAGGAGTTGCTGGAGCGTGGCCTGCACAGCGATCTGCGCGGCCGGGTGCTGGTGCAGGGCGAGGCCTCGCGCACGCAGCTGCTCAAGCGCCACGCCGAGCGTGTGGCCGACGGCCAGGCCTCGATCCTCTTCGGCTTGCAGTCGTTCGGCGAAGGGCTCGACCTGCCGGGCGAACTCTGCGAGTGGGTGTTCATCACCAAGCTGCCGTTCGCCTCGCCCAGCGACCCGGTGGGTCAGGCGCGCGCCGACTGGCTCAAGGCCCAGGGCCGCGACCCGTTCAGCGAGCTCGTGGTGCCCGCCACCGGCGCGCGCCTGCTGCAGTGGTCCGGCCGCGCGCTGCGCACCGAGACCGACGAGGCCGTGGTGGTCTGTTACGACGCGCGGCTGCTGCGGCAGAGCTATGGCCGGCGCATGCTCAAAGGGCTGCCGCCGTACCGGCTGCAGCGGCGTGACGGCGAGCGGCTGACCGAGGTGGTGCGTTGATCCGCGCCGCCGGGATGCTGCCTGGGCGTTGTGCCCGGGTCTGAAGGAGGGCACCCGTGGTTTTCAGCAGCTGGCCCTTCATCTTCGTCTTCCTGCCGGTGACCCTGCTGGTGTATTTCCAGCTGAACCGGTCGCGCCGCACCGTGCTCGGCAAGGCCTGGCTGGTGCTGGCCAGCCTGTTTTTCTATGGCTACTGGAACTGGGTCTACCTGCCGCTGATTCTGGTGTCCATCGGCCTGAATTTTCTGCTGGGCCGGCGCTTGGCGCGCTGGCCGGCGGACAAGGCGCCGCGACGGAAACGCCGATGGCTGATCGCCGGCATCACCCTCAACCTGCTGGCGCTGGCCTACTACAAATACATCCACTTCATCACCGAGAACCTGGCCTGGCTCTGGGGTGTGGCCTACCAGGCGGACCCGGTGGCGCTGCCGCTGGCGATCAGTTTTTTCACCTTCACCCAGATCGTCTACCTGGTGGACAGCCACCGAGGTGAAACCGGCCACTACGACCTGTTGAACTACGCGCTGTTCGTGACCTTCTTCCCCCACCTGATCGCGGGGCCGATCGTGCAGCACAGCCAGATCATGCCGCAGTTCAACTCGCGCTGGACCTGGCTGCCGCGCGAGTCCCACCTCGTCAAGGGCGGCCTGCTGTTTGCGGTCGGCCTGTTCAAGAAGGTGGCGATCGCGGACGTGTTTGCGGGGTGGGCGGACGCCGGTTTTGACGGCACGGGGCCGCTCGACATGGTCGGCGCCTGGGTCGCCAGCCTCTCGTACACCTTCCAGCTGTATTTCGATTTCAGCGGCTACTGCGACATGGCCATGGGCGTGGCGCTGCTGTTCAACATCTGGCTGCCGATCAACTTCGATTCGCCTTACCGCGCGACCAGCATCCAGGACTTCTGGCGCCGCTGGCACATCACGCTCAGCCACTTCCTGCGCGACCACCTCTACATCCCGCTGGGCGGCAACCGCGCCGGCCGGTTCCGCACCCACCTCAACCTGATCGTGACCTTCACCCTCGGGGGGCTGTGGCACGGCGCCTCGTGGATGTTCGTCATCTGGGGGCTGCTGCACGGCCTGGCCCTGGTGGTGCACCGCGTCTGGGGGCAGCTGGGCGGGCGCATGCCGCGCTGGCTGGGCTGGGGCCTGACCTTCCTGTTCGTCAACGTGGCCTGGGTGTTCTTCCGCGCCAAAGACTGGGACAGCGCCCGCCGGGTGCTCTCCGGCATGGTGGACATGCCAACGCTGCGCCGCGTGCCGCTGGTGGACGTGCCCACCGACGCGCTGGCGTGGTCCGGCTGGCTGGGCGACGCGCTGCTGCGGGTGGCGCCGGCACCCTTCGTGGCCCACGCGCCGGCGCTCCTGATGATCGCGCTGGCCTTTTGCATCCTGCCCCGCCCCAACGCGATCCGCTGGGTCAACGCGGGGATGCCCGACGCCAAGGTGGCGGCGGGCACCCTGCTGCTGATCGCCGCCCTGGTCGCGACCCTCACGAGCACGGGCTCCGTGTTCCTCTACTTCAACTTCTAGATGAACCTGAAGCGTCGTTCTCTGCGGATGCTGCTGGCCACACTGTTGGGCCTGGCGGTATTGCCACTGCTCAACGGGTGGCTGGTCCCGGCCCCGCCCGGCGCGGCCTGCTGCACCGTCGAGCGCTGGTTCTCGTCGGCGCCGCTGCTGCGCGCCGCCAGCGGGGTGCTGTACCGGCTGGGCATCAGCGTCTCGCCAAAGGAAGCGGTGGTCGGCCGTGCCGGCTGGCTGTACCTGGGCGACGCGTATGGCGGGTCGCTGTCGGCCCATCGCCGCACCGGCCAGGCGAGCGACGCCCGTCTGGGGCAGTCCTATGGCGATGGCGCCCGCCGATGGGCTGCCCACCTGCGGGGCCGGGGCGTGCAGGCCTTCCAGATCTTGGTGGCCCCGGACAAGGAGTCCGTGTACCCCGAGCACCTGCCGCGATGGGCCCTGCCCCCCGGGCAAGGGGTCACCGACACGCTGCTGGCCCATGCCGACCCGAGCCTGTTTGTCGACAGCCGCGCTCTGTTGCAGCGTGCCGCCGCCACTGCACCGACCCCCCTGTTCTTCCGGAACGACACCCACTGGAATACGCTGGGCGCGTCCCATGCCTTTGGCGCGCTGGCGCAACGGCTGCGGGCCGACCTGCCCGGCGTCACCTGGCCCTCGCCGGACGAGCACCGTCTGGTGCGCCTGAAATCCCGACCCGGCGGCGATCTGGCGGACTTTCTGCGGCTCGGGCCGTGGCTGAGGGATGAAGATCCCGTGCTCGCCGTGACCGAGGCGCTGGGCACGCGGATTCTCCGGCGGTATGACACCGGCGAGCGGCTGGACCCGGCGCGCATGGCCAGTTCGCGGGTGGCCGTGACCTTCCCGATCCAGGTCCGCCACGACAGGGCGCTCAACCCCCAGCGCGTGCTCTGGCTCACGGACTCGTTCGGCAAGGGCATGGAGCGCCTGATGCACCGCACCTTTGCCGAGGTGGTGACCCTGCACTGGCGGGACGTGCACAAGGACGGCGGCCAACTGATGCGGCTGCTCGATGAGGTGCGCCCCGAGGTGGTGATCGTGACCGTGGTGGAGCGCTCGCTCGCCGTCCCGGCGTTTGCCAATTTTCTGCTGTATCCACCGGCGCCCGGTCCCGGCGAACCCGAGGGCGTGTCGCACGCCGCCGAGCTCGTCGAGATGAACGGGGTGGTGCGCCAGGGCACGTCGGGCGATGGATTCCAGTTGACCTCGGGATCCGCGTCGATGACCTTCAACTTGCCCCAACCCCTGGTGGGCGCCGCCGGCCTGTCGCTTCGCCTGGTCTGCCAGGACGGAACGGCGGCGGTGCCCGTCCAGCTGTTCTGGAGGGGGTCGAAAGACCCCCGTTTCCACCGCGACCACAGCGTGCGCTGGCTTCACGTCGGCGCCCACAGCGGCCTGGACGGCTGGCGGGCCGCCGACGGGCGGCCGGTCGGCGAGATCCAGACACTGCGCCTGGAACTGAGCGGGGAGGGGCACTGCCCGCAGTTCCGTCTGCTGGGGCTGGCGCTGCGGCCCACCGGTCCGTCGGTGATGGCCGGCGAAACGGGGCGGTGAGGGCTGGGCCGGCGGGACCGATGTCCCTGTGATGTTGGCCCTATGCTCTTCGCCACCCTCAAACCGCTGCAGCCACCGGCGTGCTGAATGACGTGACCCGGTGATGGGCCGGTGCGCGCACAGAACAAGGTATGGTCTGGGCAGCGGTTCTAAAGCCGCAGGTTGATCCCGTCTCCGTTCGTTCGGCTCGCTGACAGCCGCCGCCCCTGACCGCCACGAGGAGTTGTGATGAGCATCCGGTCGCGATTGTTGTTGCTGACGTTGCTGGCCACTTTGTTGCCGGTGCTGCTCGGGGCAGCGCGGTTTCTTCAGATGCGGCAAGCCTCGATCAAGGAGGACACCCAGCAACTGGCGGCGCTGGTCCAGCAACAGGCAGGGTTGCTCAATGAGCGTGTGCTGGGCACGACACAGCTGCTGTACGGACTGGCACGCGCCGATGACCTGCTGCCGGGGGCGGACCGCGCAAGCTGCTCGGCCTTCCTGTCCGAGGTGCGTGAAGCCCATCCCCAATACACCGGCATCCTGACCATATTGCCCGACGGGCGCCTGTATTGCGACTCGCTGCGCACAGGCCGTGAGCTTGACCTGCGCGACCGCGCCTATTTCAAGGCCGCCGTGGCGGCGCCTGGCGGTGTCGTGCTGGAGCCGGTCTTCGGCCGGCTGACCGGGTTGGCGGTGATGCAAGTGGCCCATCCGGTGCGATCCAAGGAGGGTGAGCTGCTCTTTGTTCTCCTGGCCTCGCTGGACCTGCAGAAACTGGTCGAAGACCGTCCGACGTTCTCGCCGCAGACGCAGTTGTTGCTGCTCAGCGAAAAGGGACAGGTGTTGGCGACTTCGGGCCATGCCGGCGCAGGTGATCCGGCGGGGGCTTCCCTGGCCGACACCGCCCTGTTCAAGTTCATCGGTGCAGGGGGACAGCGCACGGGTGAGGTGGGTGATCCGGTCGGTCAGAGCCAGGTGTGGGCCGTGGCCGAACACCCGCTGTTGAAACAGGCCGGTATTCACCTCGCAGCGGGCGTGCCCAAGCACGTGCTGGTGCAGGAAGCCGATCAGCGATTCTGGCAGGACCTGATCTTCCTGGCCGCGACGGCTTTGGTGCTGTTCTTGGCCATGTGGACGGTGGCCGAGGTGAGCATCCGGCGTCAGGTGGACCGCATCACGCACATGGCCCAGCGGCTGATCGGTGGCGATCTGTCGGCGCGGATCGAGGCACCCCTGCCGCGCGGTGAGCTGGGCGAGCTGATGGCCTTGCTCAACCAGACCGCACAGTCGCTTGAACAACAACGCAGCGACATTGCAGAGCTCCATGTCCGGCTGCAGAAGTCACAGCGCATGGAAGCCATCGGCCAGCTCACCGGCGGCATCGCCCATGATTTCAACAACCTGCTGCTGGTGGTCTCGGGCAGTGCCGAGGTGATGCTGGAGGAGGTCGCCGGCGACCCTGATCAGATCCGGTTGCTCCAATCGATCACCAAGGCAGCGCGCCGCGGCGGGGCGCTGACGCAACGGTTGCTGGCATTTGCCGGCAAGCAGGCACTGGACCCGAAACCGTTGGACCTGAACCGGCTGGTGGCGGGGCTGGACCCGATGTTGCGGCGCACGCTGGGTGAACACATCCAGATCGAAATCATCCGCGCAGGCGGTCTGTGGCCTGCGATGGTCGACCAGAGCCAGCTCGAGAACGCGCTGCTCAACCTGTGCCTGAATGCGCGAGACGCGATGCCGGGAGGTGGTCGCCTGACGATCGAGACCGCCAACGTGCGGCTGGACAAGGAATACGCCGCCCGTACCGGCGACATCCCGCCCGGCCAGTATGTGATGCTGGCGGTGTCCGACACCGGCCAGGGCATCGCTCCCGAGCACCTGCAGCGCGTTTTCGAGCCATTCTTCACCACAAAGGAAACAGGCAAGGGAACGGGTCTGGGTCTTTCCATGGTCTACGGCTTCGTCAAACAGTCGGCAGGTCATGTCGCGATCTACTCTGAGCCGCTGCAGGGCACCAGCGTCAAGCTGTACCTGCCGCGTGCCAGCGGTGCTGCTGCTGTCATGGCAACCGCCGATGACGACGACACCATCGTGGGCGGCAGCGACACCGTCTTGCTGGTGGAAGACGATGATGCGGTGCGCCAAGTGGCACTGACCGCATTGCGCAGCCTCGGCTACACGGTGATCGAAGCCAGCGACGGTCCCTCAGCCATGGCGGTGCTGGAGCAGCGTGCCGACGTGCAGTTGCTGTTCACCGATATCGTCATGCCCGGTGGCATGAACGGTCGTGCGTTGGCCGATGCAGCGCGCCGATGGCGTCCGGAGCTGCGGGTGCTGTACACCTCGGGCTACACCGAAAACGCCATCGTTCACCAAGGGCGGCTCGATGAAGGTGCCCTGCTGCTGAGCAAGCCCTACAGGCGCATCGATCTGGATCGTGCGGTCCGCGCGGCGCTGGCTCAGAAACACGGCTGACGGGTCACCACCAGCCGTGTCGATGGTCAACGCTTGGCATTCCCTGCGGTTGCAGCGGGGAAACGCAGCCGCGCAAAGCGGGTGGTATCGTCAGATTTGCCTGTTCTCACCTGTTCGTACCTGTCTCAGTCCAGCCGCTTTCAACACCATGCTCTACGCCATCCTCAAACTGCTTCACATCCTCGCCATCGTCGTCTGGATCGGCGGCATGGTCTTCGCCCAGTTCTTCCTGCGCCCGGCCGCCATGTCGCTGGAGCCAGCGCAACGCATCCGACTGATGCACGGCGCGCTGCAGCGTTTCTTTGCCGCCGTGCTGGTGGCCATCGGGGTGGTTCTCACCACCGGTGTGTGGATGATCGGCCGCGCCGCCAAAGACTCGGTGCAGGCTGGGCTCGGCTTCAACATGCCGCTGGACTGGACGATCATGGCCACGCTCGGCATCGTGATGATGGGCATCTTTGGCCACATCCGGTTTGCGCTGTTCAAGCGCCTGTCGGCTGCGGTCGCGGCCAGCGACTGGCCCAAGGGTGGCGCCGCGCTGGCGAGCATCCGCACCTGGGTGAGCATCAACCTCGCCATCGGGCTGGTGATCATCGTGATCACCTTGCTGATGGCGTGAACCCTCAGGGTTTGCCGACCACCACTTCGTTGATCTGAATCACCGGCGTGATGTCGGTGTAGTTGGGGATGTCGCCCATGATCTCTGCCGTGTGCGGGCCGAACGAGGTCTGGAAGTCTTCGACGCTGTCGAAGAACAGGTGGCCGCTGGCGGCGTAGGTGGGCGGTGCGCCGGGTGCACCACCACCCAGCCCTTTGTCCACCGTGTAGTACTTCAGCGGCGCGCCCAGCCGGGCCTTCACCAGCGGCATGTGTTTGTCGCGGTAGTAGCCGTGGTCGAAGTGGGTGCCGGGGCCGTTGGGGTACATCACGCTGACTTTGATCATGGTTGTCTCCAGGGTTGCCCGGCCACATCGCCGGGTCGGCGCATCGTGCACCCGAGGGTGGATTCCGGCAAGTGCACCGTTGACCGAGCTAGCGGGGCGAGGGCCCGTCGTGACCTTGCAGGCGCGTCCACAGTTGGGACAGGGCGGGGCCGACATCGGGCCGTTGGCTCATGTGCTGGGTCGGCACGGAGCCGACGGCGCTGAGCGGACCGAGGTCGAAGTTGAAGGTGTAATCGGGCTCCTGGCCCATGCGCAGGTCGGTGATGCGCAGTTGCCCGTCGGGCGTCGCGGCCAGTCGGTAGAAGCCGTGGGTGAACGCGGCCAGGCGCGCCACCCGCTCGGCCTGGCCGTGTTGTGTCATCAGCTCGGCGCCGCGCGGGTGGGCGGTCCAGCGCACGGTGGGGGTGGCGTCCATGAACGAGTAAAAGCCCTCGTGGTATTGCGTGGGCGTGGTGGCCACGAGGCGCCAGAGCACGGTGTTGAACGGCGTCGGCGTGACCAGCAGGCCCTCGGCCTCGATGCCGGCCTGTTGCAACGACGCGCGGGCAATGCGCTCCACCTGCCACTGCGCGCCCACGCCCCAGGCCAGGTAGGCGGTGCTGAGGACCAAGCCCATCGCGTTCCAGCGCAGGCCGCGTGCGAGGTCTTTCATGCGCAGCGCCGCGACCGTGCCCACGATCAGCGGCAGGGTGTAGGCGAGGTCGATGATGAAGACGCTGCCTACGCCGTAGGGGTGGTTGGTGAATGGCAGCAGCAGTTGGGTGCCGTACAGCGTCATCGCGTCCAGCAGCGGGTGGGTGATGAGCGCGAGCCAGAGGGCGAGTGTCCAACGTCTGAACAGTGCGCTTTCGCCGTGCACCCACGCGACCAGCCAGGCCAGCAGCGGAGCGAACAGGGTGAGGTAGAACAGGGCATGGCTCTCGCCGCGATGCAGCACCATGTTGAGCATGGCGTCGCCGTGGTCGATGAAGGCGTCGAGGTCGGGCAGGGTGCCGGCCACCGCGCCCCACATCGCCGCTTTCCACACGGCGGTGCGGCGGCCCATGGTGGCCACGACGACGGCGGAGCCTAGGGCGATCTGGGTCAGTGAATCCATGCAGGCGCTATGCCTGGACAACGATGGGGAACTCGGCCCGCAGGCCGTCGGCCCCTGGCACGAACGGGCGCGTGAGCGCGGCCTGGCCCTGTTCGCCGAGACGGCGCCAGAGCCCATCGCGCGCATTGCCCGGGTCACCGGCCACGTAGAACTGGGTGGTCAGCAGTTCCTGCCGGTCGAGCCTGACCTTGACGTGGATGTGCGGTGTGCGCCCGCTGTACGGCGCGGGTCGGAGGGTGCGGAAGCGGTAGGCGCCGTCCTTGCCCACGGTGATCCGCCCGAAGCCCTGGAAAGCCGGGTCGGCCTTGCCGCCGTCGCTCGGGTGGTGGTAGTGGCCGTCCTGGTCGCATTGCCAGATTTCAACCACCGCGCCCGACACCGGCACCCCGCGTGTGTCGGTCACCACCCCTTGCACCCAGGCGGCCTCGCCTTTGCGGTAGCTCGCGGCGCCGTTGCGCAGCAGGTCGAAGTCGGTGTCGGCCGGCAGGGCCACGGGGTAGTAGGGGCCCTCGGTCTGGCCGGGCGTGGGGCGCAGGGGTGTGCCCTGCGCCAGCGCGGGCGTGAGCCAGACGGGCGCTGCGGTCGCAGCGATCAGGCCGGCGCTGCGGGTGAGCAGGGTGCGGCGCGAGGGTGGACGGTTCGACGGCATGGCGGGCTCCTTGAACAGGGGGAAGCCCATGTCCGGCTCAGCCCGAGCGGGCGTCCGGGTTGGCGGTGGGCTGCAAATCCAGCGCCACGAAGCGCACGCTGTGGTCGTCCGCATCGTTGGGGTTGGCGCTCTCTTGGAAGCCGAGCGCGCGCGCAAGTTCCAGCATGGCGCTGTTTTCGCGCAGCACGGTGCCCACCAGCCGCTGCGTGCCGCGCGCGCGCAGGTAGGCCACCATCTTGTTCATGAGCCGGTGCCCCAGGCCCGAGCCCTTGAGGTCGGAGCGCACGATAACGCCGAACTCGGCGGTGTGGTTGTCAGGGTCCACCGTGGCGCGCACGGTACCCAGGGTCTCTTCACCGTCGCCATCGATGTGGCGCGTGGCGATGAAGGCCATCTCGCGGGCGTAGTCGATCTGCGTGAGCCGCGCGAGCTCGCTGTGTTCGATGCTTCGGCGGCTGTAGAAGACGCGCAGGCGGATGTCTTCGGGGTCGAGCTTCTCCAGGAAGGCGCGGTGCTGCGCTTCGTCTTCCGGGCGGATGGGGCGCAGCGCGACGGACTGGCCCTTCCAGTCCCAGGTTTCGATCAGCTCGGCCGGATAGGGCTGGATGGCGAAGTTGGCGGCACCGGCGGGCTTCTTGGCCGACACGCGCACACGCGCATCAAGCGTCACCGCCCGCTCGTGATTGGCCAGCAGGGGGTTGATGTCCAGCTCGGCGATTTCAGGTACCTCGGCCAGCAGTTGCGACACGCTCACCAGCACCTGGGCGATGGCGTCGATGTCGGCGGCGGGTTCGTCGCGGTAGCCCTTGAGCAGCTTCGCGATGCGCGTGCGCTGAATCTGCGCCAGCGCCAGCGGGGTGTTGAGCGGCGGCAGCGACAGCGCGCGGTCGGCCAGCACCTCCACCGCCGTGCCCCCCGCGCCGAACAGGATGACCGGGCCGAAGATCCCATCGACACTGGCACCGATGATGAGTTCGTGCGCGTGTTTCAGGCGCACCATGGGCTGCACGGTGAAGCCCTGCACGTCGGCGTCGGGCCGCAGCTCGCGCACGCGCGCCAGCATGCTGGTGCAGACCTCGCGCAGTTCGCTGGCGTTGCCGATGTTCAGCCGCACGCCGCCCACGTCGCTCTTGTGGCTGATGGCGTGCGAGAGGATTTTCACCACCACCGGATAACCCAGGGCATCGGCAGCGGCCTGGGCTTCGTCGGCACTTGCGCAGACCACGCGCGTGGGCACGACCGGCAGGCCGGCGGCGCCGAGCAATGCCTTGGCTTCGGGCTCGGTGAGCAGCTCGCGACCTTCGGCCAGCACCGCGTCCACGATGGCGCGGATGGCGGGCAGGTCGGGCGCGTGTGCGGCGCTGCGCGCGGGCGGTGTCTGCAGCAGCTCTTCCTGGTGCAGGCGGTAGCTGCGCAAGAACGAGAAGGCGCGCACGGCGTCTTCGGGCGTGTTGAAGTCGGGCACACCGGCGTCGCGGAAAGTCTGGCGCGCCTGGGCCACCGCCTGGTCGCCGAGCCAGCAGCCGAGCACGCGCTTCGGCTGCGCCGTCACCTGCGGCAGCAAGGCCTGTGCGATCTCGGCGCTGGGCACGATGGCGGTGGGCGCGTGGATGAAGAGCACGGCGCTGCCGGTGTCGTGCGCGAGCGCGTCGAGCGCGGCCACGTAGCGCGCGGCGGGCGCGTCGCCGATGATGTCCACCGGGTTGTCGCGCGACCAGTTGCCGGGCAACACGGCGTCCAGCCGCGCGAGCATGGCGTCGTCGAGTGTCGCGAGCGGCACGCCGAGGGCCGAGGCTTCATCGGCCGCCATCACGCCGGCACCGCCGCCGTTGGTGAGCACGGTGAGGCTGTCCGACGGCCCGTCGCGAAAGCGCGCCAGCGTCTCGGCCGCGAGGAACAGGTCGGGCAGGGTGAGCACGCGCAACATGCCCGAGCGCGCGATGGCTGCGTCGAATACCGCGTCGGAGCCAGCGAGCGCGCCGGTGTGCGAGGCGGCGGCGGCCTGGCCCGCGCTGGACCGCCCGGCCTTGACCACGATCACCGGCTTGTTGCGCGCCGCGGCACGCGCGGCCGACATGAATTTGTGGCTCTCGTCGATGGACTCGATGTAGAGCAGGATGGCGCGGGTTTTGGGGTCGCTGCCGAGGAAATCGAGCATGTCGCCGAAGTCCACGTCGGCGCGTTCGCCGAGCGAGACGAAGTGCGAGAAGCCGATGCCGCGCGACGCCGCCCAGTCCAGCATGGCGGTGACCAGGGCGCCCGACTGCGACACAAAAGCCAGCTCGCCGGGCAGCGCGCTGATGTGCGCGAAGCTGGCGTTCAGGCCCAGGTGCGGCACCAGCAACCCGATGCAGTTGGGCCCAAGGATGCGCAGCGTGTGCACCCTGGCGGCGTCCAGCATGGCCTGCTTGGTGGCTTTGTCCAGCCCTGCCGTGACGACGATGGCCGCGCGCGTGCCGCGCTGGCCAAGTTGTTCGATCAGCTTCACCACGGTGGTGGCTGGCGTGCAGATCACGGCCAGGTCGGGCGCCTCGGGCAGGTCGTCGACATGGGCGTAGGCCGTCACGCCATGGAGCGTGGCGTGTTTGGGATTGACCGGGTAGAGCCGGCCGGGGAACACCCCGTGCAGGTTGCGCCACACCGTGCCGCCCACGCTGGCCGGGCGCTCGGAAGCGCCGAACACGGCGACCGAGCGGGGGGCGAAGAGGGCGTCGAGGTGGCGGATGCTCATGACTTGTCCTGTTTGCCAGAGGACATGAACGCGATCAGCGCCATGCGCATCGCCTCTTCCACCGTCATGTCCACGGGTGTGGTCCAGCTGCGCGGCACGAACACGGTGTAGCCGCCGATCATGTAGCCCATGGGCAGGTAGACGGCCACCTGGTCTTCGAGCTCGGCCAGCCCCTTGGGCAGGCCTTTCATGCTCTGGCGCGTCACCAGGCCGACGGTGCTCAGTTCGTGGCCTGGCATCTTGAGCAGCACGACCTGCTGCGCGTCCTGTTCGTGGGGTGCAAAGTAGTCTGCGAAGTTCTTCAATGACGAGTAAATGCTTTTCACCACCGGCAGGTTGGTGAAGGGCAGTTCGATGAGCGACAGCAGCTTGCCCGTGACGGGTTGTGACACGAGAAAACCCAGCGCCAGGATCAACGCCGCGCCCAGCGCGATGCCCAGGCCCGGCAGGTAAAAATCACCGATGAAAGGGCGCAGCATCTGCATGGCGGTGCCCTCGGTCCAGGTCACGAACAGCACCAGCACGTACACCGTGATGGCGAGCGGCAGGAAGGTGATCAGGCCGCGAAAGAAGTACTGCGAGAGGCGCTTCGGGGCGGGTTCGGGCGGGGTGGGTGGTGTCATGTTTCCAGCATAGCAGCCGGGTACGTTTCGAGCATCTCCGAACAGACTTGTATTGGCCGACAATGGCCCTATCTGACAGTTTGTTTGTCCTTTCCAGGGAACGTTGGGCCAACGGCCGACTCCCTCACACCATGAATGACCTGACCGATTTCCTGGGCCGCGTATTGCGTGGCCTGATCAAGCTGATGCTGGTGCTGGCCGCAGGCGTGTTCGTTTTCAGCTTTCTGCTGGCCGCCATCGTGGTTGTGGTTGGGGTTTCGCTGTGGTCGCTGATCACCGGGCGCAAGCCGGCGCCGGTGGTGATGTTCAGCCGCATGCGCGCGCAGTCGCAGCGCTATACGCAGGGTGTGTGGCCCGGGCGGGAGCCCGTCGGGGAGGTGGTGGACGTGGACGCCACCGAGGTGTCCGAGGGCGCTGCCCGACCCACGGCAGAGCAGCCGTTGCAGCGCTTGCGCTGAACGCTCAGTCTTCCTCGGCGCTGGCCTGTCGCCTTGCCAGTGCCGCCTGGTAGAGCGCGTTGCGTGCTGCGCCGGTGATGTCGGCACAGAGCTTCACGGCGGTTTTCACCGGCAGCTCGGCCAGCAGCAGGTCCAGCGTGCGCAGGGTGGCGGCGTCGAACGCACCGCTGTCGACGGCGGCCTGCGGGTGCACCAGCAACACGAACTCGCCCCGCGTGCGGTGCGCTCCGCCCTGCAGCCAGGCGGGGAAACCGACGGCGGGCATCTGGGCAACTTCTTCAAATTGTTTCGTGAGTTCACGGCCCACCGTGATGGGGCGCTCGCAGAGCGCGGCCAGGTCTTTGGCCAGCGCCTCGATACGGTGCGGCGCCTCCAGCAGCACGCAGGCCCGGTTGTCGGCGGCGATGGTCTGCACCTCGCGCTGGCGCTCGGTGGCCTTGGGCGAGAGAAAACCGGTGAAGACAAAGCGCCCGTCGTGCCCGCCGGTGCCGGCCACGCTCATGAGCGCGGTGATGCTGCTCGCGCCAGGCAGCGGCACGCAGCGCAAACCGGCCGCGACCACGGCCGCACACAGGCGCGCGCCCGGGTCGCTCACGCCTGGTGTGCCGGCGTCGCTCACGTAGGCCACGCGCTGGCCTTCGCGCAGGCGCTGTATGACGGTTTGCGCCGCTTCGGCTTCGTTGTGTTCGTGCAGGGCCAGCAGCGGTTTGTGCAGGCCGTAGCCCTGCAGCAGGGAGGCGGTGTGGCGTGTGTCCTCGCAGGCCACGGTGTCTGCGAGCGACAGCACATGCAAGGCGCGCAAGGTGATGTCGGCCAGGTTGCCGATGGGCGTGGCCACCATGTAGAGCGCGCCCTGCGGATAATGCTGGTGCGCTGCCGCGTCACGCGCGGCGGTCAGCAGGGAGGGAGAAACAGACAATGTGGTTATCCAGAAAACCGGTGAATCCGTCCGATCAGACGGGCGCGGTCACCACCAAAAAGCGGGGCGATGCGGCCGAAGACGCGGCGCTGGACCATCTGCAACGGCAGGGGCTGAGGCTGGTGCAGCGCAACTTCAAGACCCCCGGTCGCGGCGGTGGCGAGGTCGATTTGATTATGCGCGAGCGAGACGGCACGCTGGTGTTCGTCGAGGTGCGGCAGCGGGGCAGCGCCAGCCACGGCGGGGCCGGCGGAAGCATCACGCCGTTGAAGCAGCGGCGCATCGTGTTTGCCGCGCGGCACTTTTTGATGCGGCTCGGATCAGAACCCCCATGCCGCTTCGATGTGGTGCTGATCCAGGGTGGTCCGGACGAGCGCATCGCACCCGAGTGGCTGCGCGGTGCCTTTGATGCATCCGCCACTTTTTGACACCCTGCGCGCCGCTATCATCAACACATGCTTCTGCAACGGATACAACAACAATTCATCGACAGCGCCGACCTGAAGTACCAGTGCGCGCAGTCGCTGGCACCGGTGGTCGAGGCGGCCACGTCAGCGGTGCTGGCCAGTGTCACCGGGGGCGGCAAGGTGCTGTCCTGTGGCAACGGCGCGTCGGCCGCCGCCGCCCAGCACTTCGCCGCGAGTTTCATCGGTCGGTACGAACGCGAGCGCCCCGAGCTGGCTGCGTTTTCGCTGTCGGCGGACGCGGCGGTGCTGACCGGTCTGGTCAACGACTTTGATGTGCGCGCGGTGTTTGCGCGCCAGGTGCGCGCCCTGGGGCAGGCTGGTGACGTGCTGCTGGCCCTGTCGACCTCAGGGAACTCACAGAACATCCTGTCGGCGGTCGAGGCCGCCCATGAGCGTGACATGACCGTGGTGGCGCTCACCGGCGCGCGCGGCGGGCGCTTGACGCAGCTGCTGCGCGACACCGACGTGCACATCTGCGTGCCGCACGACGTGCCGGCAAGAATCCTCGAAGTGCATCACCTGGTGTTGCACTGCATTTGTGACGGCGTGGATGCCCAATTGCTGGGTCTGCCCGAAACCTTGTCCAACGAACTGGAGAACCCCAAATGAAGACCTTCCACACTCAAGGCCGCCTGACGGTCGCTGTCCTGGCCCTGGCCGCTGCCGCGACCTTGTCGGCTTGCGCACCCCTGGCCGTGGGCGGCGCTGCGTTGACCGGTGCCATGGTGGTTGGCGACCGCCGCAGCTCGGGCGCACAGCTCGACGACCAGGGCATCGAGTTGCGTGCCGCCAACCGCCTGCGCGACCAGATGGGCACGCGCGCCCGCATCAACGTGACCAGCTACAACCGCCGCCTGCTGTTGACCGGCGAGGTGGGCAATGCCAACGACAAGGCGCTGGCCGAGACGGTGGGCAAGCAGGTGGACAACGTGCTCATGGTCTACAACGAGCTGGGCATCGCCAACAGCCCGACCTTCACCGAAAAGGCCGAAGACTCGCTGCTGACCGGCAAGGTCAAGGCGGGCCTGCTTGACACCAAACAAATCTCGGCCAACTCCTTCAAGGTGGTGTCCGAGCGCGGCACGGTGTACCTGATGGGTCGTGTGACGCAGCGCGAAGCCGACATCGCCACGCAAGTCGCTCGCACCACCAAGGGCGCCCAGCGTGTGGTGCGTGTGTTGGAAATCATCACGGAAGAAGAGCTGGCGAGGATCAAGTAACCCCCCGCGCCGCTTCGCGTCACCCCCAGGGGCGATGCGAGTGGCCCGGCGGAGCCGGGCCCACCGCATCCTTGGATCAAGACATTTCGCGCCGGAGAGGGGGCTGGTCTCAGGGCACCGCGGAACCGGCTTTGCCGGGCCGCCAGTGCCGCCCCTTGAGGGGGCCGCGCGAATAGCGCGGCGGGGTGGGCCTATTTCAACCGCTTGATGAGGCTGGAGGTGTCCAGCCGGTTCCCGCCAGCGGCCTGCAGGTCGGCATAGAACTGGTCCACCAGCGCGGTGACCGGTAGACGGGCACCGTTGCGACGTGCCTCGTCCAGCACCAGACCGAGGTCTTTGCGCATCCAGTCCACGGCGAAACCGAAGTCGAATTTGTCGGCCACCATGGTTTTGCCACGGTTGTCGAGCTGCCAGCTCTGGGCCGCGCCTTTGCCGATCACGTCGAGCACCTGGTTCATGTCCAGGCCGGCTTTCTGACCGAAGGCGATGGCTTCCGACAGCCCTTGCACCAGCCCTGCGATGCAGATCTGGTTGACCATCTTGGCGAGCTGCCCCGCGCCGCTGGCGCCCAACAGCGTGAAGGCGCGCGAGAACGCCATGCCGACCGGTTGCACTGCGTCGAACGCTGGGGCATCGCCGCCACACATGACCGTCAGCATGCCGTTCTGCGCACCCGCCTGGCCGCCAGAGACCGGGGCATCGACAAATGACAGCCCCAGGTTCTTTGCGGCGGTGTACAGCTCACGCGCCACATCGGCCGATGCGGTGGTGTGGTCCACGAACACAGCGCCCGGTGCCATGCCCGCGAATGCGCCGTCGGCCCCCAGCGTGATCGAGCGCAGGTCGTCGTCGTTGCCCACGCAGGAAAACACGATGTCGGCGCCCACCGCCGCCTCGCGGGGTGTGGCCTTGGCGGCGCCACCGAACTCCGCCACCCAGGTCTGCGCCTTGGCCGGCGAGCGGTTGTAGACCGTCACCGAATGCCCGGCCTTGGACAAATGCCCGGCCATGGGAAAGCCCATGACGCCCAGGCCGAGAAAAGCGACCTTCTTCGGCGCAACAGATTCGTAGGTTTTGGAGGCGATGCTGCTCATGAGAGAACTCCTGAATTGGGGAGATTTGCTATCCAGCAAGCGGCGCACAAGAGTCGCCGGAGCGAGATGACTGACCCAGAACGCGGTGGAACTGGCTTCGCCAGGCCACTCGCGTTGCCCCTTGAGGGGGTGACGCGCCACTAGGCGCGTCACCCCCTCAAGGGGCAACGCGAGTGGCCTGGCGA
>NZ_MUNZ01000057.1 GCF_002001205.1 Hydrogenophaga sp. A37 | reverse complement strand
GGTGGTGGCGGTGGTGGCCGCGGCGGTTACTGATCGCCCACCCCCAGCCGTTTCCGGTGCCTTTGAGCCCGGAAGTGCAAAAGCCCCCCGGCATGCCGAGGGGCTTTTTTGTTGGTGCTCGCTTTTTGGATTTCGCCCGATGCGATTCAGCCAGTCGCGCGGCCCTCACCCTGCCGGTGCTTGCGCGCACGACCGGCCAGGAGGCGATCAAACAAAGGGTTGGGCAACAGCCTGAGCAGCTTGGCCACCACCCCCATTTGCCATGGAATGACGCGGTAACTCGTTCCGGCTTCAATGGTGTCAAAGGCGCGGTCGGCAAACACCTCGGGGCTCAGCAGAAACGGCATGGCGTATCGGTTCTCCTGCGTCAGCGGTGTGTCCACATAGCCGGGCAACAGCGTGACCACCGCCACCCCGCTGCTGCGCAATTCACCGCGCAAGCTCTCGCAGTACGCCACCACGGCGGCCTTGCTGGCGCAATAGGCCCCGTGGCCGGGCAGACCGCGAATGGCCGCCACACTGGCGATGCCCACCAGTCGGCCGGTGCCGCGCGCGACCATGGCACTCACAAAGGGGTGAAACGTCGCGGCGAGGCCGGTGTTGTTGGTGGCGAAGGTGCGGGCCATCACCTCCACATCATCCCGCTCGGATGTGTCCATGCCGATGCTGATGCCGGCGTTGGCGATCACCACGTCGGGCACGCCCTGCTCGGCCAGGCAGCGCTCACCCGCTTCGATGACGCTCCCTGTCTCGGCCACATCCGCCCGGTACACCCGGCAGCGCTGGTCATCCCATTTCTGTGCATCCACCCAGGCCTGCAATGCCTCGCTGCGTCGGGCCACCAGTGCCAGTCGGTAGCCAGCCTGCGCATATCGCAGCGCCAGCGCCTGTCCGATACCACTGGATGCACCGGTGATCAAGACAAGAGGACGCTCAGCACCGGCGGTGTGGGCTTCATTCATGGCATCAACGGGGCGCGAACCGGGCTCGCACCTGGCCGGTCATCACGGCAACCCGGGTGTCTCCCTGGTAGTCCAGGGTGTTGGCAGTGATCTGGTCCTTGTCGCGCACCAGCAGGACTGGCTTGTCGGACATGACGTGATCAGGGTCGACCGACACACGCAGGTACTCGCCATGAAATTCCATGCGGGCCAACGGCTGTCCACTCGGACCGCGCCCCGCCTGGCGCACCACGGCGGCATCACCTTCGAGCACAAACACCGTGCCGGCGTCGTTGCTGGTGATCATCTTCGCGGTGGCCGTGGAAAGCTGGCGCTGGGGATTGAACGAACGGATGCGCGCAGCGTCCACCACCAGGGTGCTGGTGTCGGGATGGTGGCGTGCCTCGGTCCCAAAAAGCTCGGTCTTGAGTGCGCCGCCGGGTTCGAACACCTTGACCGAAAAGCGCTTCATGAAATAGTCGGGCTCATGGGTCACAGGCCGCTCGGCGGCGGGCTGCTCTGCCTCCGGCGTGGCACGCAGCAACCAATAGGACGCCAGCGCCAGCAGCATCATGAGCAGCACAGGCAGATAGATCGACAACCTGTCCCACCAGTGGCCAAAGCCGAACTTGCGGGTGGGCGCTGCGGCGGGGGAAACGATGGGAACCGCCGTACTCATCTCGCGGCCGCCTCCAACTCTGACGCATAGCGGCCACTTGCCACCAACAGCAAGTCACACAGCTCCCGCACGGCGCCCATGCCCGGCGCACGCGCGGTGACATGGTGCGCCAGCGCCAACACCTCGACATGCGCCGTTGCCGGTGCACAGGCCAACGCCGCGCGGCGCAGCATGGACAAATCGGGCCAATCGTCGCCCATCGCGGCGGCTTGTGACCAGTCCAGCCCCAGTTCAGCCAAGATCGATTCGGCCGCCGGGCATTTGTCTTCGGTGCCGAGGCGCAGATGGGTCACGCCCAGCGCCCCCAGACGCACGCGCAACGCAGGCGCGTCGCGCCCGCTGATCACGGCGGGCGTGATGCCAGCGCGCTGCAGCAGTTTGATGCCGTGGCCGTCGAGCGTGTGAAAACGCTTGATCGTCTCGCCGGCTTCGCTGAAGTACAGGCCGCCGTCGGTCAACACACCGTCCACATCAAAAAACACCACGCGCACCGGCTGAGCGCGAAGCAACAGCTCGGGCGCGAAGTTCAGCGTGGGACGCAGCGGCGGAAGATCAGAAGACATGGGGCAATGCTAACGGGAGAGGACGTCGAGTGAGGAGCCTTCGGCCAGGGCGCCGCGGAACCGGCTTTGCCGGGCCGCCAGCGCCGCCCCCTGGGGGTGACGCCGCAGGCGACGCGGGGGGTTAGATAACTTTCGCACGCATCAGGTCGTTGCTGTTGAGCGCACCACACAACCGCCCCGCTTCGTCGACCACCAGCACGCTGGTGATGCAGGTGGCTTCCATCAGGTCGGCAGCGACCACCGCCAGGACATTGGCCCGCACCGTGCGAGGGCTGGGATGCATCACCTGGGCAGCGGTGAGTGCGCGCAGATCGGCGCTGCTGCCGGTTTTCTCGATCAAGCGACGCAGATCGCCGTCCGTGAAGATGCCCAGCACCTGCTCGTCCGCATCAACGATGGCACTCATGCCCAAGCCCTTGGCGCTGACCATGCGCATCAGCTCCATCAGTCCAGCCTGTGGTGACACCCGGGGAACACCGTCACCGCTTCGCATCACATCGCTCACCAGCGTGAGGAGCTTGCGGCCCAAAGCACCGCCGGGGTGCGACCGGGCAAAGTCGTCGGCCTTGAAACCCCGCGCGTCGAGCAACGCCACAGCCAGCGCATCACCTAGGGCGAGCTGCGCGGTAGTGCTGGCGGTGGGGGCGAGGTTGTGTGGGCAGGCCTCTTTTTCGACCGAGGTATCGAGCACCACATCGGCATGTCGACCCAGGGTGGACGCGACCCGGCCGGTGAAGGCCACCAGCGGCACGCCCATGCGCTTGATCAGCGGAAGGATCGATGTGAGCTCCTCGCTTTCGCCGCTGTTGCTGATGCCAAGCACCACATCCGCGGCAGTGATCATGCCCAGGTCGCCGTGGCTGGCCTCGGCCGGATGCACGAACATCGAGGGCGTGCCGGTGGAGGCCAGGGTGGCGGTGATCTTGCGTCCGATGTGTCCGCTTTTGCCCATGCCCATGACCACCACGCGCCCCCGGCACGCCAGCAACAGGCCGACCGCGCGCACAAAACGCTCGTCCAGCCGACCGGCCATGGACAGCACCGCCTGGGCTTCAATGTCCAGTGCTTCGCGGGCCAAGGCGGTGGTGCGCACGGGATCCAGGGGGGGGAGCAGACTCATCGGAAGATTATCGCCGCAGGCACCGAACACGGGCTTCGCACACTGAGTCACCCGATTAACATCTGGACATGAACTCGCTCGACATCACGCTGCTCTACCTGCTGGCCGCCGTGTTGGGCGTGGTGGGCTGCCGCATGCTCAAGCTGCCGCCGATGCTGGGTTACTTGGTGGTGGGCGTGGTGATCGGCCCGAATGCGTTGGCGCTCGCACAGGACTCGGCCGGTCTGCGGCACCTCGCCGAATTCGGCGTGGTGTTCCTGATGTTCGTGATCGGGCTGGAGTTCTCACTGCCCAAGCTCAGGAGCATGAAACGCCATGTGTTCGGACTGGGCCTGTCTCAGGTGGTGCTCACGGTGGTGCTCACCACGCTGGCCTCGCTGGCCATGGGTGTGCTGTTGCCCAACTGGTGGAAGCTCTCGTGGCAAATGGCATTGTCCCTGGGTGGCGTGATGGCGATGAGCAGCACCGCCATCGTGATCAAGATGGTGGCCGAACGGCTGGAGCTCGAATCCGATCATGGCAAGCGCGTGGTGGGCATCCTGCTGTTCCAGGATTTGGCCGTGGTGCCGCTGCTGGTGCTGATTCCCGCACTGGGCTCCGCACCGGAAGATCTGTTGCCCGCCCTCGGCCTGGCCCTCATCAAAGCGGTGGTGCTGCTCGGCGTGTTGCTCACCGGTGGGCAGCGGGTGATGCGCTGGTGGCTCACGCTGGTGGCGCGGCGCAAGAGCGAAGAGCTGTTCATGCTCAACCTGCTGCTGATCACGCTGGGCCTGGCCTGGCTGACGGAACACGCCGGCCTGTCGCTCGCGCTCGGCGCCTTCGTGGCCGGCATGTTGATTTCAGAAACCGAATACAAACACCAGGTGGAGACCGACATCCGCCCGTTTCACGACGTGCTGCTGGGCCTGTTCTTCATCACCATCGGCATGATGCTGGACTGGCGCCTGGTGCTGGAGCGCTGGCCCCTCGTGCTGGTGCTGCTCACGCTCTCGCTGAGTTTCAAGATCACCATGATCTCGGGCCTCACGCGCGCTCTCGGCGCACCCATGGGCACCGCGTTGCGCACCGGCCTGTACCTGTGTCAGGGAGGGGAGTTCGGCCTGGTGCTCCTGACGCTGGCCGGGCAGCACCAGTTGGTACCGCCCCAGCTGTTCAACCCCATTCTGGCGAGCATGGTCATCTCCATGCTCGCCACACCGTTCCTGATCATGTACACCAACGACATCGTCACCCGCGTGGTGGGCAGCGACTGGCTCATGCAGTCGGTGCAGATGACGACCATCGCGCGCAAGGCCATCAACGCCGACAAGCACGTGATCATCTGCGGCTATGGCCGCTGCGGACAAAACCTGGCGCGCCTGCTGGAAGCCGAAGGCATTCCCTACATGGCGCTCGACCTTGACCCCGACCGGGTGCGCCAGGCCGCCGCGGCCGGGCACTCGGTGGTGTTCGGCGACGCTGCGCGGCTGCAGGCCCTGATGGCGGCGGGCCTGCACCGCGCCAGCGCGGTCGTGATCACCTACATCGAAACCACCAGCGCGCTCAAGGTCTTGCACCACACCCACGAACATGCGCCGCAGGTGCCGGTGGTGGTGCGCACCATCGACGACACCGACGACGCCAAGCTGCGCCAGGCCGGTGCGACAGAAGTGGTTCCCGAGGCCATCGAAGCCAGCCTGATGCTGGCCAGCCACGCGCTGGCGCTGGTGGGTGTGCCGATGCGGCGCGTGATCCGCGTGGTGCAAGACCAACGCGATGCGCGCTACAACCTGCTCAAGGGTTACTTTCATGGCGCCGACGATGACGGCATCGAAGAAGCCGACCACGAGCGCCTGTCCACCGTCACCATCCCACAGGGAGGGCGCAAAGTGGGCAAGACCCTCGGCAGTGCAGCGCTGGACGCCATGGGCGTGCGCGTGGCCAATCTGCGGCGCGCGGGCGGGCAGAACGCTCCGTTTGACGATCACACCGTGCTGGAAGGCGGTGACACCCTGGTGCTCAGCGGCAAGGCGCCCGCACTGGCACTGGCTGAAGCGAAGTTGCTCGGCGGTCGCTGAGGCTCGGCTGGGTCTCACGTCCCGCGCGTGCCCGATCTGTGGCTCTGTGGCGAGAGCGCGGGGATAATCCGGCGCATGGACAACGCCGCCTACCTCCGCTCGCACATCCGCACCGTGCCCGACTGGCCAGCACCGGGCGTGCAGTTCCGCGACATCACGCCACTGCTCCAGGACCCCAAGGTGTTCCGTGTGCTCATCGACACCTTCGTGCACCGCTACATGGACCCGGCGTTGCGCCCCACGGTGGTGGCCGGCCTGGACGCGCGCGGCTTCATCATCGGCTCGGTGGTGGCCTACCAGCTGGGCGTGGGCTTTGTGCCCATCCGGAAGAAGGGCAAGCTGCCCTTCACGACGGTGGAAGAAACCTATGAGCTGGAGTACGGCAGCGCGACAGTCGAGCTGCACACCGACGCCGTCAAGGCAGGTGACCGCGTGCTGCTGATCGACGACCTGATCGCCACCGGCGGCACGATGATGGCCGGGCGGCGGTTGCTGGAGAAGCTGGACGCCGAGGTGATGGAGGGTGCAGCCATCGTGGACCTTCCCGAGCTGGGTGGTTCGGACAAGCTGCGAGCGTCGGGATTGCCGCTGTTCACGCTGGTGAACTTCGCAGGGCATTGATGCCGTGGCCCGACACCCGACGGGCTCGCGACCCTCAGAGCTTGCCGTACTGGGTCTCGCTCAGTTCGGAGAAATCGCTGTGCACCTCAGGCTCTGCCTCGATCCCATCGGGCGGTGATTCCATGCGGTGCGCAGGCATCGCCGGCTGGCGCAAGGCTTGGCGAAAGGCGTTCACCTCCTCGGGCGCCAAGGACTGCACCCGGCCATTGGACAAAGTCATGTTGGGCGCAGGGATGGCCGTTCCAGTGAGGGCCGCCTCGCGCTGGGTTTGCGCCGACACCGCAGCCTTCAAGGCCATGCCACGTTGATCGTGAGCCGCCTTGCGCCGCCAGTACACCGCCTGCACCTGCATCGAGTGACGTGAACGAGCGCTGCTCTGGATCCAGCGCTCGATCTCCAGAAGGTATTCATCAGGCATGGCCTCGGCGGGCAGGGCCAGATCCACCAGCACCAGAAACCCGTCACCCGTGGAGTCGAGTGCGAGCACCTTGAAGTCGTAGCTGGTGGACAGCACGCCGGCACGGATCAACGACTCGCGAACCACCGAGAACAACTGCTCCCGGCGCAGGATGCGACGACCTCGCCGCGGCGAGATCAGGGGCAAAGTGGTCTGGCTGAAAGAGCGTCGGGGCTTTTTTCGGCCAGCACCCTCACCAGCATCGGATCTTTTGGCTTGTAGCCAGCGCAACAGAGACATGGCTGGAGTTGCCTTTCGGTCAAAGGGTTGGAATGAAGAAAAACTGCTGAAATCGCCCAGCGAATCGAAGCCACAAGGCGACCAAGACCATCATCAGGTCACGGCCACGCGTTTGGGCTTGTTGTACATGCGGCGGGCCAGCACCGCCGCCATGGCGACGGTGAGGTCGAGCGCGATGGAAGGATAGCGGGTCGAGAGTTCTCGGAACCGCAAAGGCGTCATGCACCACAAACGGGCATGGCTGCCCGCGTTCACCGTGGCACTGCGCGGCAGGTGACTGAAAAAAGCCCCTTCTCCCAGGATAGAGCCAGCACCGACCACCGCGATCCGCACCCGGTCTTTGTCGTCTTCGTAGTGCACGGTGAGGCTGCCGCTTTCGACGAAGTAAACCGTCCGGTCTTTCACGCCCTGCTCGATCAACACCTGACCCATTTGAAGGCTCACAGGCTGGAGGTAGTCCGCCAGCGTGGTCCACTGTGCCTCGGTCAGATTCAGCGGAACGGCGTCCAGCGCACTGCAACCTCGCGTGGCCTGGGCCAGCGATTGGATGTCGAAACGCCCAGAAGAGATCTGAGAGGCATTCATCGCCTCACCATAACGGCGGCAGCGGCCACAACACAAGCAGTATTTACCGATGCTTACAGCTTCGTTCCGAGCGGTAGCGAACGGTCGCCAGACGGCGCCCAGGTTCACTTGCCAATGCAGAAGCGGGAAAAAATCTCGCCCAGCAAGTCGTCGGCGCTGAACGCACCGGTGATCTGATTCAAGCTGTGTTGCGCCAGACGCAGCTCTTCGGCCAGCAGGTCCAGGTGCTCGGCGCGCGCCTGAAGGCAGGTGTGCGCGATGGCCAGGTGCTCGGCCACGCGATGCAAGGCCTGAAGATGGCGCTCACGGGCCATGAACAGGCCATCGCCCGCGTGCTGCCAGCCGGCCAGTGTGAGCAAGCCCTGACGCAGACCCTCGATGCCGTCGCCGCTTTTGGCGGAAATCGCCAGATCACCAGCCCGCAGACGTTCAACGAGTGCCGTCTGTTGAAGCGCACTGCACTGGTCGAGCTTGTTCCAGACCTCCAGCACCGTCACACCGGTCGGCAATGCCGCCGCAATGGCGGCGTCGGCCGTTTGATACTCGGCGCTCTCGCACCGGGTCAGATCGTGCAGGAAGAGCACCGCATCGGCCGCTTCGATCTGACCCCAGGCGCGCTCGATCCCGATTCTCTCGACCTCGTCCACGTCAGCGCCTTGGCGCAGCCCGGCGGTGTCAATCACATGCAGCGGCACCCCTTCGATCTGGATGGTCTGCTGCACCACGTCGCGCGTGGTGCCGGCGATGGGCGTGACGATGGCCAGCTCGGCGCCAGCGAGCGCGTTGAGCAGCGAGCTCTTCCCGGCATTGGGCTGACCGGCGATCACCACCTTGAGGCCGTCGCGCAGCAAGGCGCCCTGGCGTGCCTGGGCCTGCACATCGGTCAGCGCGGTGCTCAGGCGAGCGAGCTGCCCCTCAGCGTCGGCTTTTTTAAGGAAATCGATCTCTTCTTCGGGGAAGTCGAGTGTGGCCTCCACCAGCATGCGCAGGTTGATCAGCGCGTCGCGCAGCGCGTGAATGCGTTCTGAAAACACGCCCGCCAGCGAGCGACTGGCGCTGCGCGCGGCGGCCTCGGTGCTGGCGTCAATCAGGTCGGCCACCGCCTCGGCCTGGGCCAGATCGAGCTTGTCGTTCAGGAAGGCGCGTTCGGTGAACTCCCCCGCGCGCGCAGGGCGCAGGCCTGGCAGCAGCGGCTGGTCGTTTGCATCGGTGACCTGCGCCACCTGCAGGCAACGCGCCAGCAACAGCTGCAGCACCACCGGCCCACCGTGGCCCTGCAATTCCAGCACGTCTTCGCCCGTGTACGAGTGCGGTCCCGGAAACCACAGCGCCAAGCCGTGGTCGATGGGTTGCCCAGCCGCGTCCGAAAAGGGCAGATACGTCGCCTCGCGGGCCTTCAGCAACCGGCCCAGCAAAGCCTGCACAAACGCCGTCAGGCTTTGGCCCGACACCCGAACGATGCCCACCGCACCGCGCCCGGGCGCGGTGGCGATGGCGACGATGGGGTCACGGAAGGCAGCGAGCATGGAGCGAGAGGATAAAGCGGAAAAACAAAGGGCCTGCAGTTGCAGGCCCGATGGCGTGAAGTATCCCTTTCCAGAGACACCGAGGAACCGGCTTTGCCGGGCCTCTGGTGTCGCCCCCTTTGAAAGGGGGAGCCGCGAAGCGGCGCAGGGGGTTACTTCTTGAACAGTTCGAACGGATTCGTGATCTTCAGCGGAACGCCCATGCGCTTGTTGATAAACGACTGCTGCGCAATCGTGAGCACGTTGTTCGTGATCCAGTACAGCACCAGGCCGGCCGGGAAGAAGAAGAACATGACCGAGAACATCAGCGGCATCAGCCACATCATCTTGGCCTGCAGCGGATCCGGTGGCAGCGGGTTGAGCGCCGTCTGGATGATGGTGGTCAGCGTCATGATGAAGGGCAACACGAAGAACGGGTCTTTTGTGGACAGGTCGGTGATCCAGCCGATCCAGGGCGCGTTGCGCATCTCAACCGACGACAGCAGCACCCAGTACAGCGCGATGAACACAGGGATCTGGATCAGGATCGGGAAGCAGCCGCCCAGCGGGTTGACCTTTTCCTCACGGTACATCTTCATCATTTCCTGCTGCATCAGCTGCGGGTTGCCTTTGAGGCGCTCGCGCATCTCGGCGACCTTCGGGTTGATGGCCTTCATCTTGGCCATGCTGCGGTAGGCGCTGGCGTTGAGCCAGTAGAAAGCCGCCTTGAGCATCACCACCAGCAGCACGATCGACCAGCCCCAGTTGGCGACAAAGCCGTGAATCTTCTCCAGCAGCCAATACAGCGGCTTGGCCAGGATCGTCAACCAGCCGTAGTCCTTCACCAGTTCCAGGCCTGGGGCCACGGTTTCGAGCACCGTCTCTTGTTGCGGGCCAATGAACAGGCGCGCATCCAGCTTCTGGCTCTGACCGGGTGCCACGGCAGGCAGCGTCGCGATCGCGCCGACCGAGTACAGGTTGTTGTCGACCTTGCGGGCGAAGTTCTCGCGCGCCGTGCCGTCACCCAGCAGCCAGGCCGAGGTGAAGTAATGCTGCACCATGGCCACGTAGCCGTCGTTCGAGGTCTTCTCGAAGTTGTTCTTGCCCGCGTCGATGTCCTTGAACTCGACCTTCTGGTACTTCTGGGCACCGGTGTAGACAGCCGGGCCGGTGAAGGTGGAATAGAAGGGGGTTTCGCTGTCGGTCTTGTTGCCGTCGCGCACCAGTTGCAGGTACAGCTGTGGGGTGACCGCCGCCGCGCCGGTGTTGACCACCTCGTGGCTCACGCCGATCACATAGCTGCCGCGCTGCAGCGTGTAGGTCTTGGCCAGCTTGACGCCGCCCACGTCGGCCGACTCAAAGCGCAGCGTCAAGCTGTCCTGACCATCGGCCAGCGCGGTCGGGCCAGCGACCAACGTCATGGGCGTCTTGTGGGTGGGAAAGCTGCCACCGATCAGGCCGGTTTGCGCCACATAGGTGTGCTTGTCGTTCTGCGCCAACAGCTGCAACGGCTCGGAGCCCAGTTGCTGACTGGCGTGCTTGAGCAGCGTGGCGCCGATCAGGGAACCGCCTTCGCTGTTGAAAGTGAGTTTCAGCACGTCGGTGCTGGCGTCGATGCGCTGGGCCACCGGCGCGGGTGTGCCGTCAGGCGCGGCGGCTGCGCCAGCAACTGCCGCGGTGGCGGCCGGCACAGTGGCGCTGCCGCCCGTTGCCGGAGCGGCCGCGCCAGCGGCTTTGGGCGCCGTGACAGCGGACGTCGGGAAGAAGGTCGGCGCCTTGCCGTTGTGGATCTGCCACTTGTCCCAGATCAGGACCATCGAAAAACCAAAAACCACCCAGAGGATGGAGCGGCGGATGTCGTTCATGACGGGATCTTCTTTTCAGGGGACGAAGGGATCAGACGCGAAAACAGACGCGGCGCCCGCTCGGGCACCGGGTCGTGACCGCCCCGGCACCAAGGCTGGCAGCGACCGATGCGGCGCAGCATGAAATAGGTGCCGGCCAGGGCACCGTGGCGTTCCAGCGCACCGATGGCGTAGATCGAACACGTGGGCTCAAAACGACAGCCATTGCCCAGCCAGGGACTCAGCAGCAAACGGTAGCCCTTGACCAGACTGATCAAGGCACGACGCGGCCAGTCGCTCAGCATGGCGCGGCCTCAGCGGGAACCGTCTTCACGGCAATACGGCCCATCAGCTGGGTCAGCTCAGCGCGCACAGCGGCCTTGAGGGCGTCCGACGTGGCGCTCACAAACTGCTTGCGGCTGAACTCGCTGCGCAAACGCACCACGAGCGCGACCTGCGGCAACGTCGACCCCGCCACGCGGGAGACCTCGTAGATCTGGCGACGGATGGTGTTTCGCGTGACAGCGCGGCGGGCCCAGCGTTTGGGCAGCATCACGCCCAGCCAGGTGTCGACCACCGGAAACAGCGCACGGCCCTCTCCCGGGCTGGGCAATGCCAGCCGGTGGAGGGCAAAGTGGGGGGTTTTGGCCACGAGATCACCCGCCATGACGGCCTGGAACTGCGGCCTGGACCGGATGCGCTGCATCAGCCGGACCGGGTGGCAGGCATGCCGAACAGCATCGACCCGACCGGCATGGGCTGCAGGCGCGAGCAGGCTCAGACAGCCAGGCGCTTGCGGCCCTTGGCGCGGCGGGCGTTGATCACGGCACGGCCGCCGCGGGTCTTCATGCGCACGAGAAAGCCGTGGGTACGGGCGCGCTTGATCTTGGAGGGCTGGTAGGTGCGTTTCATTGCCATGGCAGTGGACCCAGGCTTTGACCGTGGGCATTCAAGTTAAAGGGAAACCCAAGATTATCGCAAGAAAATCCCATGCACGGCAAGCACTTGGCGTTTTTAACCGCTGCAACACCTCATCTCGACGAAGCCCCCGCACAGCGGCCAAGGGGGCAAACCCGGTGTGTGGATAAGTCCTCCGGCGCCGTACAATGCCGAGCCAGCCCCGAGCCATTTGTCCACAAGAACAGTTTCCTTTACATGATCGAGGGCACCCCCCCATTGAATGCCACCGGCGACACCACGTCGCTCTGGTCCACCTGCGTCGATCGCCTGGCGCAGGAAATTCCTGAACAACAGTTCAACACCTGGATCCGGCCGCTGTCAGCCGTGGTCGCCGCGGATGCGTCCAAGGTCACGATCGCCGTGGCCAACCGTTTCAAGATGGACTGGATACGAGCCCAGTATTCGGGCCGCATCAGCGCGTTGTTGGCGAGCATTCACGAAGCGCCGGTGGCACTGGAGTTGGTGCTCGCTCCGCGTGAAGGCCCCAGCCGCACGTCGCCTGCGCCACGCACGGTGCAAGAGCAGGTGCTGGCCGAGTTGCCCGATGTGGCGCCCGCCGAAGCCAACAACCCCTCCGGGCCGCGCACCCGGCTCAACCCCGCGCTGACCTTTTCCACACTGGTCGAGGGCTCGGCCAACCGCATGGCGCGCGCCGCCGCCATGCATGTGGCCGGCAGTCTGGGCCAGCTCTACAACCCGCTGTTCATCTACGGCGGCGTCGGCCTGGGCAAGACCCACCTGGTGCACGCCATTGGCAACCACCTGCTGGCGGACCGCCCGCAGGCCAAGGTTTTGTACATCCACGCCGAACAGTTTGTTTCGGATGTGGTCAAGTCCTACCAGCGCAAGACCTTTGACGAGTTCAAGGAGCGTTACCACTCGCTCGACCTGCTGCTGATCGATGACGTGCAGTTCTTCGCCAACAAGGAGCGAACGCAGGAAGAATTCTTCAACGCCTTCGAAGCCCTGCTGGCCCGCAAGAGCCACATCGTGTTGACCAGCGACACCTATCCCAAGGGCCTGGCCGACATCCATGAGCGCTTGGTGTCGCGCTTCGACTCCGGCCTCACGGTGGCCATCGAGCCGCCCGAGCTGGAAATGCGGGTGGCGATTCTCATCAACAAAGCCGCGGTGGAGAGCGCCGTGATGCCTGAAGAAGTGGCCTTCTTCGTGGCCAAGAACGTGCGATCCAACGTGCGCGAGCTCGAAGGTGCCTTGCGGAAGATCCTGGCCTATTCGCGCTTCAACCAGAAGGAAATCTCGATCCAGCTGGCGCGCGACGCGCTGAAAGACCTGTTGTCGATCCAGAACCGGCAGATCTCGGTCGAGAACATCCAGAAGACGGTGGCCGACTACTACAAGATCAAGGTCGCGGACATGTACAGCAAGAAGCGCCCGGCCAGCATTGCTCGCCCGCGCCAGATTGCGATGTTCATCGCCAAGGAACTGACGCAAAAAAGCCTGCCGGAAATCGGCGAGCTGTTCGGCGGCAGGGACCACACCACGGTGCTGCACGCGGTGCGCAAGATCGGCGCCGAACGCCAGCAGAACAGCGAGCTGAACCAGCAGCTGCACGTGCTGGAACAGACGCTCAAGGGGTGAGGGCCGTGGTTTGCGGTAGGCCCGCACAAAAAGGTGAAAATAGGCGAGTTTTGGGCTCTGAGGGGGCCCTGATGCAAGCCCGAGGAGTGCGCCGGAGCGGAGCGCCACCAGTCAACCAAAGACGAAAGAGTCTGACATGATCGTTTTGAAATCCACCCAGGACAAGGTGTTGGCTGCGCTGCAGTCGGTCGCGGGCATCGTGGAGCGCCGACACACCCTGCCGATCCTGGCCAACGTGCTGCTGCGCAAGACCGGCTCATCCGTCCAGCTGACCACCAGCGATCTGGAGATCCAGATCCGCACCACGGCCCAACTCGACGGCGACGACGGCAACTTCGCCACGACTCTGGGCGCACGCAAGCTGATCGACATCCTGCGCACCATGCCATCGGATCAGACCGTCAGCCTGGAAAACACCGGCGGCAAGCTGGTGCTCAAGGGTGGCAAGAGCCGCTTCACACTGCAAAGCATGCCGCCCGAAGACTTCCCGCTGGTGCAGGAATCGGCCAGCTTCGGCCCTGTGTTCTCCGTGCCGCAGAAGACGCTCAAGAGCCTGTTGAGCCAAGTGTCTTTCGCGATGGCCGTGCACGACATCCGCTACTACCTCAACGGCATCCTGTTCGTGGCCGAGGGGAAAAAGCTCAGCCTGGTCGCCACCGACGGCCACCGCCTGGCGTTTGCCAGCGCCGAGCTGGACGTGGAAGTGCCGAAGCAGGAAGTGATCCTGCCGCGCAAGACCGTGATCGAGCTGCAGCGCCTGCTGTCCGACAAGGAAGGCGCGATCGAGATGCAGTTCGCCGCCAACCAGGCCAAGTTCAGTTTCGACGGCATGGAGTTCGTCACCAAGCTGGTCGAGGGCAAGTTCCCCGACTACAACCGCGTGATCCCGAAGAACCACAAGAACATCGTCACGCTCGGTCGCGCGCCGCTGCTGGCCTCGCTGCAACGCACCGCCATCATGACGAGCGAGAAGTTCAAGGGCGTGCGCCTGAACGTCGAACCCGGCGCGCTGCGCGTGGCGTCGAGCAACGCCGAGCAGGAAGAAGCTGTCGACGAACTCGACATCGACTACGGCGGCGACACCATCGAGATCGGCTTCAACGTCACCTACCTGATCGACGCGCTGCAAAACATGAGCCAGGAGATGGTTCGCATCGAACTGGCCGACGGCAACAGCTCGGCACTGGTCACCAACCCCGACGACAACGCATTCAAGTACGTCGTCATGCCGATGCGGATATGACGCCCCCTGCAGCGCTTGCGGCGCTGGGTTGAGAAACCAGCGCGCCGCCGTTACCCCAAGCTCGACCCGCACTGTGCGGGTTTGGCGTTTCTAGAAGTCAGAGAAATTCACCATGTCCGAAGCCAACCAGCCCGCAGAACCCGGTTCCGAAGCCGTCAACACCGGCGAAGCAGGGTCCGCCAGCTCCAACTTCCAGCCCACCATCGACGCCCACCAGGCTGGCGCGAGCGAGGGATATGGCGAGGGCGCGATCCAGATCCTGGAAGGTCTGGAGGCGGTGCGCAAGCGCCCGGGTATGTACATCGGCGACACGTCTGACGGCACCGGCCTGCACCACCTGGTGTTCGAGGTGGTGGACAACTCGATCGACGAAGCGCTGGCCGGTCACTGCGACGACATCGTCGTCACCATTCACAGCGACAACTCGATCAGCGTCACCGACAACGGCCGCGGCATTCCGACCGGCGTGAAGATGGACGACAAACACGAGCCCAAGCGCTCGGCGGCAGAAATTGCATTGACCGAGCTGCACGCCGGCGGCAAGTTCAACCAGAACAGCTACAAGGTCTCGGGCGGCCTGCACGGCGTGGGCGTGAGCTGCGTGAACGCGCTGAGCCAGTGGCTGCGCCTCACGGTGCGCCGCGAAGGCAAGATGCACCAGATCGACTTCGCGCGCGGCTTCGTGCAGAACCGCATCGTCGAGAAGAACGCCGACGGCATCGAAGTCTCCCCCATGAAGGTGGCGGGCGACACCGAAAAGCGTGGCACGGAAGTGCACTTCCTGCCCGACTACGAGATCTTCAAAGAGAACAGCGACTTCCACTACGAGATCCTCAGCAAGCGCCTGCGTGAGCTGAGCTTCCTGAACAACGGTGTGCGCATCCGCCTGAAGGACGAACGCAGCGGCAAGGAAGACGACTTCTCCGGCGCCGGCGGTGTCAAGGGCTTCGTGGACTTCATCAACAAGGGCAAGACGGTTCTGCACCCCAACGTGTTCCACGCCATGGGCGACCGCGCTAGCGACCAGGGCACCAACATCGGCGTTGAAGTGGCCATGCAGTGGAACAGCGGCTACAACGAGCAGGTGCTCTGCTTCACCAACAACATCCCCCAGCGCGACGGCGGCACCCACCTGACCGGCCTGCGCGCCGCGATGACGCGCGTCATCAACAAGTACATCGAAGAACACGAGTTCGCCAAGAAGGCCAAGGTCGAGGTCACCGGCGACGACATGCGCGAAGGCCTGTGCTGCGTGCTGTCGGTCAAGGTACCCGAGCCCAAGTTCTCCAGCCAGACCAAAGACAAGCTGGTCTCCAGCGAAGTGCGCGGCCCGGTGGAAGACATCGTTTCCCGCCTGCTGGCCGACTACCTGCAGGAGCGCCCGAACGACGCCAAGATCATCTGCGGCAAGATCGTCGAAGCCGCCCGCGCCCGCGAGGCCGCCCGCAAGGCCCGCGAAATGACGCGCCGCAAGGGCGTGCTCGACGGCATGGGCCTGCCCGGCAAGCTGGCCGACTGCCAGGAAAAAGACCCGGCGCTGTGCGAGATCTACATCGTCGAGGGCGACTCCGCCGGTGGCTCCGCCAAGCAGGGCCGCGACCGCAAGTTCCAGGCGATCCTGCCGCTGCGCGGCAAGATCCTGAACGTGGAAAAAGCGCGCTACGAAAAGCTGCTCACCTCCAACGAAATCCTGACGCTCATCACCGCCCTGGGCACCGGCATCGGCAAGGCGGGCAGCGAGAGCGCCAACGGTGACGGCAAGGACGACTTCGACGTCGCCAAGCTGCGCTACCACCGCATCATCATCATGACCGACGCCGACGTGGACGGCGCCCACATCCGCACCCTGCTGCTCACCTTCTTCTACCGCCAGATGCCCGAATTGGTCGAGCGCGGTCACATCTACATCGCACAGCCTCCGCTGTACAAGGTGAAGGCCGGCAAGGAAGAGCTGTACCTGAAAGACGGCCCGGCGCTCGACGGCTTCCTGCTGCGCATCGCGCTGAAAGACGCCAAGGTGGTCACCGGCGGCGCCACCAACACCACGCTCGAAGGCGACACGCTCAACGAGCTCGCGCGTAAGCACCAGGTGGCTGAGCACGTGATCTCACGTCTCTCCAACTTCATGGACGCCGAAGCCCTGCGCGCCATGGCCGACGGCGTGAGCATCAAGCTCGACACCGTGGAAGAAGCCGAAGCCAGCGCCGTCGCGCTGCAGATCAAGCTGCGCGAACTCAGCACCACCGGCGTGCCCGCCGAAGTGGCCGGCGAGTTCGACGTGCGCACCGACAAGCCCATCCTGCGCATCAGCCGCCGCCACCACGGCAACATCAAGAGCAGCGTCATTACCCAAGACTTCGTGCACGGCGCCGACTACGCCGCGCTTTCCAACGCGGCCGAAACCTTCCGCGGCCTGCTCGGCGACGGCGCCAAGGTCATGCGCGGCGAAGGCGAGAGGCAGAAGGAAGAAAAGGCGAGCGACTTCCGCCAGGCCATGCAATGGCTGATCAGCGAAGCCGAGCGCACCACCAGCCGCCAGCGCTACAAAGGACTGGGCGAAATGAACCCCGCCCAGCTCTGGGAAACGACGATGGATCCGACCGTGCGCCGCCTGCTGCGCGTACAGATCGACGACGCGATCGAAGCCGACCGCGTGTTCACGATGTTGATGGGCGATGAGGTGGAGCCGAGGCGGGAGTTTATTGAGGCCAACGCCTTGCGTGCGGGCAACATCGACGTGTGATGTGCGTGGGGGTTCTTGGTTTTACGGCAGGATGAACCGAACGTGGTTCGGTTGCTTCGCTGGCTTCAACTCGAAATGACCCGGTAACTTGCCAAAGAGCTTGGCGCTGGACGCGTTTTTGCCGAGCAGCTTCTTGTCGTGAAGCGCTTTGGCAGCATCCCCCAGAGAGGACCACTCCCCGGTGCGCAACAAGGGAAATGCCTCCAGCACCAGCTCGGGGGTGACTTTTTCGACCACCGCCGCGGGGACTTTGGCAGCGGCCTTTTTCGCTGTGGGTGCCTTCTTTGCAGCGGCTTTGGTGGGCCCTTTGGCAGCAACCTTCTTGCTTGCTGGCGGCGCCACCGTCTTTGCCGCCGATTTGAGCTTTGCCAGCTTCGGCGTAGCAGCAGTCTCTGCCGCTTCGGCATCTCGGCCCACATAGATCACGTTGTCGTAGGCCTTCACGGCTTCTGGCGCCATCTTGCGGTATTCAGACACACAGAGCACCTTGATGCCGCGCTCCCGGAGTCTGACGACCAAGGGCACAAAGTCGGCATCGCCCGAACCAACGACGACCGTCTTGGGCGACGGGGTTTGACACGCCAGCTCCATGGCATCCACGGCCAGCGCCATGTCGGTGGTGTTCTTGGACAGTGAGAGGTTGACGAAAGGCCGAATGGCCCAGAGGCGCATCGGCTCGGCCAGACCTTTGAGGTTCTCGGCACTGCCATAGGCGCGCCGCACGGCAATCGACCCTTCGCTGGATTCGACGGCATTGAACGCCTCGTCCACCCAGGCAGCAGAGGACAGATTGTCGGCATCGACTAGAAACACGACCATGATGGTCTCCTTCCTGTTTGACTCACGATGATAGAGCGCGGGGTTCACTGCGACTCAGTCTCCCGCTGTTCAAACCCCTCAAACGCTCCTTCCACCTCACCCATCTCCACCCCATCCACCCGCGCGCCCATCGGCCCGCGTTGCGCCCAGCCCACCAACGCCTGCACCGCCCCAGCGGGCCCGCAGACCATGGCTTCCACGCTCCCATCCAGCCGGTTGCGCACCCAGCCATTCACCCCCAGCGCGCGCGCCTGCTGCGCCATGTTCCAGCGGTAACCCACGCCTTGCACGCGGCCGGTGATGCGCAGATGGCGGGTGATGAGCTTGCTCGGTGGGGTGCTGTCGTTCATGGCGGGTTCGGGGG
>NZ_MUNZ01000113.1 GCF_002001205.1 Hydrogenophaga sp. A37 | reverse complement strand
CATGGCCGGGCCGTTGCAGACATCACACAGATCGTGGGTCTGCTGGTCGTCAGCGGTGGCGTCGGTGAGCCCGCTGACGTTGGTGGGGGCGGGGTGGTCCGCGCAGTGCGCCGTGGTGCCGGGCGCCGATGGCATCGCCACCGCCATGGCGTCGCCGGCCCAGGCGCGCAGGGGGAGCAGGGCGATCAGGAGGATCAGCAGCCAGTGACGCATGGGTGGGAATGATACGTGCGGACGCCAGAAGTTCATTCTGAAAGTCGACCGGCGGCCATCAGGTGCAGCGCAAGGCCAGCGCCTGCAGCGGCCGGGTGAGGCTGGCGTCGGTGACCACAAAGGCGATTCGCAGCCCGCGCAACCCGGGCGGGTTGTCCGGCAAGCTGAGCTGCCAACTCTTTCCGCCGCGCGCGGGCCAGGCCGCCACCGGTTGGTACAGGCGCACAACATGGTCGTTGCGCAGCGTGGTGCCGCTGTTTTCGCCTCGGGTCACCGGGCTGGTCAACCCGTCCTGCAGCACCGCCCAGTACCCCGCCAGGTTCTGCGATGCGGCGCTGGCGCTCACGTGGGCGGTCACTTGGTTGCCTTCGCGCACCAGGTGCAGCCCGGGCGCCAGCGCTGCATCGGCGCGCGGCAGATCTTTCGCGTTCTGGCCCCACCATGTGCGGTGGTCTTTGCCGTTGACCACGACCTGGGGCGTGTAGACATGCGGCGCGGCATGGGCGGCCCGGATCAGGTGCTGGCGTTGGGTGGTGACCTCGGACGCGAATGGGTCTTTCCAGCCCAGGTGGTTCCAGTAGTTGACGTGAAAGGCCAATGCCAGGACCTCGGTGGGCGCGTTCAGCCCCGAGAGCCAGCGGTCGGCCGGTGGGCAGGAGCTGCAGCCTTGCGAGGTGTACAGCTCCACCACGGTCAGGGGCCGTTCGCCCGAGCGCGCCTCGCAGCGCTGTGCGCTGGCCAGGCCCGGCAGCAGCGCGCCGGTGAGCAGGGCGAGCAGGCAGGCGACTTGAGGTCGGGTGGCGGGCATGGTGGGCTCCTTGGACGGGTGTGCCCATGGGTCGGCGGCGCCGCGCGTTTCTTACGCTGAGCCGATCAATGCGCGACGAGCGTCTGCGCCTGCCTGGAGGGCGCGCTCGGCAGCACGGTTTGTAGGGGCTCGCATGTGCAAGAAAAAAGGCTGCCACAGGGTGACAGCCTCGTTCGAAACCGGTTGGGCCGAGCGCGACGGCCCGGGGGGCTTTCAATGCCCCAGGATCTTGGACAAAAAGTCCTTGCTGCGGTCGGTCTGCGGGTGGTTGAAGAATTCGGTCGGGGTGTTCTGCTCCACCACCTGGCCCTGGTCCATGAAGATCACACGGTCGGCCACGGCCTTGGCAAAGCCCATCTCGTGCGTCACGCACAACATGGTCATGCCCTGATCGGCCAGGCCGATCATCACGTCCAGCACTTCCTTGATCATCTCCGGGTCGAGCGCCGAGGTGGGCTCGTCGAACAGCATGATCTTGGGCGTGAGACACAGCGCGCGCGCGATGGCCACGCGCTGCTGTTGGCCGCCCGAAAGCTGCAGCGGGTACTTGTGGGCGTGTTCGGCGATGCGCACGCGCTCCAGCTGCACCATGGCCTTTTCAATCGCCACGTTGCGCGGCAGCTTGGCCACCCAGGTGGGCGAGAGGATCAGGTTTTCCAGCACGGTCAGGTGAGGGAACAGGTTGAATTGCTGGAACACCATGCCCACTTCGCGGCGCACCTTGTCGACACCCTTGAGATCGTCGCCGACCAGGGTGCCGTCCACCGTGAGCTTGCCCTCCTGGTATTCCTCCAGCGCGTTGACGCAGCGGATCAGGGTGGATTTTCCCGAGCCGGAGGGGCCGCAGATCACGACCTTCTCGCCCTTGGCGAAACTGAGGTTCACGTCGCGCAGCACGTGGTAACCATTGCTGGCGTACCACTTGTTGACGCCTTCGAAATGAATGATGGGGGCTTCTTGTTGGGTCATGAGAGGCTTTCTGCTTTTTGGGGATGTTCTGTGTTCAGCGGACTTTGCTGACGGCGGTGCGTTTTTCAACCCACAGGCTGTAGCGCGACATGGCAAAACAGAACACGAAATAGATCAGCGTGATGAAGAAATAGGCTTCGAGCTTGAAGGGACGCCAGTCGGCGTCGGCGTTGAGCGCGAGCGCCAGCGCGCCGGTCAACTCGTAAAGAGAGACGATGGTCACCAGCGACGTGTCCTTGAACATGCCGATGAAGGTGTTCATCAATGACGGCACCACCATCGACAGCGCCTGCGGCAACACGATCTTGCGTTGTGCCTGCCAGTAGCTCAGGCCCAGCGTCGCCGCTGCCTCGGTCTGGCCCTTGGGCAGGGCCTGCAGGCCGCCGCGCACCACTTCGGCCATGTAGGCGGCCGAGAACAGCGTGATGGCGATCACCACACGGATCAGCACGTCCACACTCACACCATCGGGCATGAACAGCGGCAGCATGAACGAGGCCATGAACAGCACCGTGATCAGCGGCACACCGCGGATCAGCTCCACGTAGAGCGTGCACAGGGTCTTGATGGCGGGCATGTTGGAACGCCGGCCCAACGCCACGAAGATCGCCAGCGGAAACGCCATGGTCATCGACACCACCGTCAGCATCACGGTCAGGGGCAGGCCGCCCCACTGGTCGGTGTCGATTGCTGTCAAGCCGAGCACGCCGCCCTTCATGAGGATGAAATAGACCACCAGCATGGCCAGCCAGATGGGGCCGAGCCAGCGGTTCCAGAAACGTGGCATGCAGCTGATACCGACCACGCCCAGCATGAGCGCAGTGGCGATCACCGGGCGCCAGTGCTCGGCCTGCGGGTAGCGGCCCATCACGATCAGGCGGCCCTTTTCGGTGACCACGCCCCAGCAGGCGCCGATGCCCCGCATGTTGTTGCAGACCTCGAGGTGGGCGCCGAACACGGCGTTGAGCAGCGCCCAGTCCAGGCTCTTGACCACGGCCAGCACCACCACCGCCAGCACCAACAGCGTCATGATGCTGTTGGTGAGGTTGGCGAACAGGTTGGTCTTGAGCCAGGCCACGGCGCCCGTGCTCTGGCCTGGCATCGGGCGGGCGGGAATATTTTGGTAAATCTGTTGCATGGTCAACGTTCCTGGATGGCTGCGCTGGCGTTGAACCAGTTCATCAGCGCCGAGGTGATGAGGGAGAGAGCGAGGTAGACCAACATCACGATCGACAAGGCCTCGATCGCGCGACCGGTCTGGTTGAGCGTGGTGTTCGCGATCGACACCAGCTCCGGGTAACCCACGGCCACCGCGAGCGAGGAGTTCTTGGTCAGGTTCAGGTACTGGCTGGTCAGTGGCGGAATGATCACGCGCAGCGCCTGCGGCAGCACCACCAGTCGCATCGACTGGCCCTTGTTCAGGCCCAGCGAAGCGGCTGCTTCATGTTGGCCCAGCGACACCGATGCGATGCCCGAGCGCACGATTTCGGCAATGAACGACGCGGTGTAGAGCACCAGGCCGAGCAGCAGCGCGGTGAACTCGGGGCTGAACACGGCACCGTTTTCGATCTGGAAATCGCCCTTTGTGGGCAAGTCCCAACCGGTGGGCGCTCCACCCGCGAGCCAGCCCGCGACGGCGAGTCCGACGATCAGAGCCAGCGACACCCAAAGCACCGGCTTTTGCTGGCCGGTCAGGTCGAAATGCCGCTGCGCCTTGCGCGAGTACATGAACGAACCAATGACACCCAGCACCAGGCCGATGAGCGCCAGCGTCTGCCCCAGTTTCCACACCGGCCAGGGGAAGGCCAGGCCGCTTTTGCTCAGGTAGAAGTGACCCACCTGCCAGGCTGCTTCGAAGCTGGGCAGGATTTCGGTGAAGACGATGTACCAGATCAGCAGCTGCAGATAGATGGGCACGTTACGGAAAAACTCGACGTAGCCGTAACAGAGCTTGCGCACCAGGAAGTTGGTGGAGAAGCGGCCGATGCCGATCAGGGTGCCCAGGATCGTGGCCAGCACGATGCCGATGACAGCGACCTTGAGTGTGTTGAGCAGACCGATGGAGAACGCCATCCAGTAGGTGCTCATCACGTCGTACGGGATCACGGTTTCGCTGATGTCGAAACCGAACGGCTGACCCATGAAGTCGTAGCCGCTCTGGATGCCGCGCTCGCGCATGTTGCGCAGGGTGTTGCGAACCAGCAGCCATCCCAGCATCACCACCGAAGCGATGGCGACGATCTGGTAAATGACGCTGCGGCCTTCGCGGCTGTTCCAGGACATCGAGCGCCGTTTTTTGGCGGGCAGCGGCCGCGCTTCAATCATGGGCTGATGGGACATGAGGGGCAGTTCCAGAAATGAAAATCTAAAAAAATCGGCACAAGTGCCCTACGAAACCAGTTCATAGAGCACTTGTGCCTGCGACGGCCAAATGCCGGTTGCGGATCAGCGCAGTGGGGACGCGTACATGAAACCGCCAGCGCTCCAGAGGTTGTTCTTGCCGCGCGGCAGGTTGATGGCGGTTTTCGGGCCCACATTGCGCTCGAACATTTCACCGTAGTTGCCCACGGCCTTGATCGAGCGTGCCAGCCATTCCTTGTCCAGGCCCAGGTGCTTGCCGAGGTCTTCGGTCGAGCCCAGCATGCGACCGACCTGCGGGTCGGTGCTCTTCTTCATCTCTTCCACGTTGGCTTGGGTGATGCCGTATTCCTCGGCTTCGACCAGGCCGTTGAGCACCCACTTGGTGATGGCGAAGAACTCGTCGTCACCGCGGCGCACCATCGGGCCCAGGGGCTCTTTGGAAATCAGGTCGGGCAGGATCACGTGGTCGGCAGGCACCTTGGCTTCTTTGGCACGGATCGATGCCAGGCCCGACGCGTCGGTGGTGTAGGCCTGGCAGCGGCCAGCGAAGTAAGCGCCGGTAGAGGCTTCGAGTTTTTCAAACACGACGGCCTTGATGTTGAGCTTGTTGGCTCGTGAGAAGTCGGTCAGGTTCTTCTCGGTGGTGGTGCCGGACTGCACGCACACCGTGGCGCCCTTGAGCTGCTTGGCGCTGGTGATCTTGCCCTTGTTGACCAGGAAGCCCTGGCCATCGTAGTAGTTCACGCCCACGAAATGCAGACCCAGCGAGGCGTCGCGTGAGAGGGTGTTGGTGGTGTTGCGAGCGAGCACATCGACCTCGCCGGATTGCAGGGCGGTGAAGCGCTGCTGGGCCGTCAGGGGCACCCACTTGACCTTGCTGGCATCGTTCAACACGGCTGCGGCCACGGCCTTGCAGTAGTCCACGTCCAGACCTGTCCAGGCACCAGCGCTGTCGGCGGCGGAGAAGCCGGCCAGACCCACGTTCACACCACACACCAGCTGGCCACGCGCCTTGATGGCGTCCACGGTTTTGCCTGCGTGGGCGGGCAAGCTCACCAATGCCGAGGCTGCGCCCAGGCCCAACACGGCCAGTTTCAGTGAATTCAATTTCATGGTTTCTCCGGTTTTCTATAGAGGTTGATCGTCAGGTAACACTGCACCAGAAGAGGGCAGTCCGCACCCGCAGGGCGACTGTATTACCCCCTCGCAGGCTGGCACATCGGGGTTTACGTGGGAAAACTATGCGAAGAATGTATGACCGCATCGCTCCGCCCCCGGCCACCCTTCCGAGACGGTCACAGCAGCAGGTTCCATGCCAGTGCCCCAGCCGGCAACCCGTCTCAAGAGCGACAACACTGCTTTCCTTTTCGAAGCACGCGACCGTATGCTGCGGCCGGAGAACCATCAGGAGACCACCGATGCCATCCCTCTCCATCCAACCGGTGTCGCCCGCCGCCGCCCGGCCGCACCACCGTTTCTGGCCCAAGCGCCTGCCGCACCGCATCACCCCGCCGGCCACCTCGCTCTGGCACAACCTGGTGGTCAATGCCCAGCGCTACCCCGACAAGCCAGCGCTGGTGTTCTTTGATCGAAGCACCAGCTACCGTGAGCTGCTCGAACAGGCCGAACGTCTGGCGGCCCACCTGCACGCGCGCGGTGTGAAGGCAGGAGACCGGGTGATCCTGTTGATGCAGAACTGCCCGCAGTGGATCGTGGCGCATTACGCGATCCTGCGTGCCAATGCGGTGGTGGTGCCGGTCAACCCGATGAACCGCGCCGAAGAGCTCAAGCACTACATCACCGATCCGGACGTGAAGTTCGCCATCAGCGCGGCCGATCTCGCGGGCGAGTTGCTGCAGGCCAACGCCGCGCTGCCCGAGGCGCAACGCCTCACACACCTCGTGGTGGCGCACTACCACGACGCCATCGGCCCGCAGGCCGAGGTGCCGCCGGCTTGGACCGATTGGCTGGGCGCGCGTCATGCGCTGCCCGTTTTGCCGGGCGGCACGGTGACCGATTGGGCCGATGCCCTGGCGTGCACCGAGGCGGCCCCGCTGCACGACCGCCAAGCCGCTGACCTGTGCGTGTTGCCCTACACCAGCGGCACGACCGGTCTGCCCAAGGGCTGCATGCACACCCACGCCAGCATCATGCACAACGCGGTGGCGGGTTGCCTCTGGGCTGGCAGCACCTCGGAAAACGTGTCTCTGGTGGTGGTGCCGCTGTTTCACATCACCGGCATGGTGGCGGGCATGCACGCCGGCCTGTATGTCGGCGCCACGGTGGTGCTGATGCCACGCTGGGACCGCGACCTGGCCGGGCGCCTGATCTCGGCCTGGAGGGTCACCAACTGGACCAACATCCCCACCATGGTGATCGACCTGCTGGCCAGCCCGCGCTTTGACCAGTACGACCTATCCAGCCTGCAGTACATCGGGGGTGGCGGTGCGGCCATGCCGCAGGCGGTGGCGCAGCGCCTGTTTGAGCAGTACGGCTTGCGTTATGCCGAGGGCTACGGCCTGACCGAAACCGCGGCACCTTCGCACAACAACCCGCCGGACGCCCCCAAACAGCAGTGCCTGGGCATTCCGTTCATGAGCGTCGAGGCCCGCGTGGTGGACCCGGAGACGCTGCAGGAAATGCCGCAGGGCGAGGCGGGCGAGATCATCATTCGCGGGCCCTCGGTATTCAGTGGTTACTGGAAGCGACCCGACGCCACCGAGGCGGCTTTCATCGATTTCGAAGGCCAGCGGTTCTTCCGATCAGGTGATCTGGGCAAGGTGGACGAAGACGGCTATTTCTTCATCACCGACCGCCTGAAACGCATGATCAACGCCAGCGGGTTCAAGGTCTGGCCGGCCGAGGTCGAGGCCTTGATGTTCCGTCACCCGGCGATCGCTGAGGCCTGCGTGATCAGCACGAAGGACGACTACCGGGGCGAGAGCGTGAAAGCCGTGGTGGTGCTGCGCGATGCCGCGCGTGGTCAGACGACGGAGCAGGACATCATTCACTGGTGCCGCGAGAACATGGCGGTCTACAAGGCGCCGCGCGTGGTGCAGTTCGTCGACGCCTTGCCCAAGAGCGGGAGTGGCAAGGTGATGTGGCGGTTGCTGCAGGAGAAAGAGCCGAAAGAGCCGGTGTGAACCCCGGCCGGCACAATCGGCCATGACCTCGCCCCTTTCGTTTCTGCGCCGGCTCTGGCAGCCCCGTCACCCGCTGTTCTGGCTGGTGGTGGTGCTCAACTTGCTTTCGTCGATCATGACCACCCTGCTCATGGTGCTGCAGCCGCAGGGCCTGCTGCGCGGCGTACTCACCGCCCTGGCCTTGCTGAACACCCTGGCGGGCTGGTGGTTGCTCGCCCGACTCTGGCGCGGGTCTGCTCCGTTGGAAAAGGACGAAGGGGCCTGATCAGGCAGCCGGCACGATGTGCCGGTAGGCGTGCCAGGTGGCGTGCCCGATCACCGGGCCGGCGATCAGCAGCCCCAGGAACACCGGCAACATGGCGAGCACGATGACGCCGGTGATGAGCGCGCCCCAGAACAACATGACCCCCGGGTTCTGCAGGCAGGCGCGGATGCTGGTCAACCCGGCCGACACGGCGTCGACCTGACGGTCCATGATCATCGGGATGGAGATCACGCTGGTGACGAAGATCAGGCCGGCGAAGACGCCGCCGACCAGGCAGTAGGTGATCACGAAGCCGATGTTTTCCGGGTCCACCAGCATGGCCAGCAGGTTGGCCTTGCCGGGCAGGGTGTTGAAGCTCACCGCAAACACCACCAGGGCCGCGCGGCCCCAGAGCATTTCCAGGATCAGCAGCACGCCGGCAAAGATGGCCATGGTCCCGCGCGTGGGCCTCCAGGCTTGCAGTGAGGCGCGCAGAGAGGGCCGGTGGCTGTGCGTCTGCATGGCCTTGCTGGCGTCGTACAAGCCCAGGCACAGGAACGGCCCCATGAGCAGGAAGCCTGCGCTCAAGGCCAGCAGGTACTCGGGCGCCTTCTGGAACAGCGCCAGCAGCGCGTGGCCCATCACGAAGAAACACAGGCCATAGAACAGACCGATGCGCGGGCAACGCTTGAAATCCGCCCAGCCCAGCCTGAGCCACTGGATGGGGTCGGACATGCGCAGGGTGGCGAGTTCGAGCGAAAAAACCGACGGGCCGCGCGCGGCCTCGTCGTCGGATGGTGTGATGTGGGTGGGGGTGTCTGCCGGTGCAGGCTCGTCGGCGGCTTCGGCAATGGCGTGAAGGGCTGGTGCCATGGGTGTCTCCGGTTGGCCAACAATATAACCATTGGCCAATATCGACACCCACATGGTTTACCCCATGTGAAGGTAGGGTTTTTCGCTGGGCCGCGGTGGTGCGACGGGCGGGTCTTCAGTATCGCGCCTGGGCGGTGTGGCCACCCGCTGTCTGGCGTGTGGCGCCACCCCCGGCACCAGCGCTGATACCGGCAGGCTCGCGCCGCATGTGCAACGCCAATGCCGCGTCGAGCGACTGTGTGTGTTTGGCGAACCAGACCGCCAGTTCGCCGGCCATGTCGCGTACCTCCGCCAGCCTGCCGGCCTCGGCCATGACCAGACCTTCGCGCAGCACGTTGAGCACCACGCGGTGCTGCAGGATGTGGTTCTCGGCAGACGCAAAGCGGGTCTTGCGCATCCAGTCGTCCTCGCTTCCAAAGTGGCGCACCGTGTGGGCGACCACTGCGCGCCAGGTGGTCGCGAGGGCGTCGTCGGGCGCGGTTTGGGCCAGCGCGAGCAGGTCGACAAACTCGCGATGCACGGTGTCCATGGGTTCAAAGTCCAGCAGCAGGGCGTCGGACCATTCAACGGTGTTCATAGCGGCCTCCTTGGCAATGCCCACAGCTTGACATCGCGCGAACGTGGCGGTTTTGATCCAGCGCAGAAACAGCGCAGGCGATACCGCGGTGGCCGTATGAGCGCCGCGTCGGGCCGCTCCCAAGCCAGCTCGCACCGCAGCCCGCAGGGCGAAGGTCTCCAGTGAGCGCCGCCCGGCCGTTCCGAAGGCGCTCAGCCCCGCAGTGCGCAGCACGGAGGGTCGTCCAGTGAGGCGCCGGTACGCACCGGTACACTGCCCGGCCATGACTCGACTTGCCTTTCAACCCCCCTATGTACCCTTGAGCGGGCTCGATTCCACCCTCAGAACCACCGGTTTTGCGCTCGTTTGCGCCAGCGACGTGCAGCGCTGGCTGCACACCGACGCCGAGCAGCTGGAGGCCTTGCACGCCAGCTGGGACGACCTGCCGAGTGACGCCTACCTGATGGACGGCGGCCGCTACCGGCGCCGTCGCCACAGCTGCTTCGTGGTGAATGGCGACGCGGTGCAACAGGTGCCGCACCGTGCGCACTGGCAGCCGCTGGAATACAACGCCTTGCACGGCGGCATGCAGCGCTGGTTCGAGCCCATGGACCCGGCCGTGGTGGCGTTGCCGCTCTGGCAGCGCCTGCTGGGCACGGTGGGGCACGCGGTGTCGGCACTGCACGGCGCGCGGCCCTGGTTTGTGGAGGCGCACCCGTTTCGCATCGACACCACCGACGGCATCGGGCGGCCCACCCCTGAGGGCGCGCACCGCGACGGGGTGGACATGGTGGCGGTGTTCATGCTGGGGCGACACCGCATCAAGGGCGGCGAGAGCCGGGTTTTTGAAGCTCAGGGCCCCGGCGGCCAGCGCTTCACCCTCACCGAGCCCTGGTCGCTGCTGCTGCTGGACGACGAGCGCGTGATCCACGAGAGCACACCGATCCAGCCGATGTCGCCCGGCGAACTCGGCTGGCGCGACACGCTGGTGCTGACCTTTCGGCGGGACGGCTTTCAGGGCGGCTGAACCGTCCCGCTGGCCTTGAACGACCCCGGTTCCAGGTCTCTGGCCCATGGCGGCGAGCGGGGGCCCTTTGTTACGCCGTTTTTACGCCGCCGTTGCTCCAATCGGGGCCTGCGGATGCACCCACCCTGGGGTGGTGCCGTTCAACTTCCCGGTCCCCGCAACGTGATCGATCTGGCCCAGCTTCGCCTCGATGTGGAAGCGCGCGTTGGCGTGGCGCTGTCCGACGCCACGGAACTGTTCAAGTTCGTGGACCACATCGTGAGCGATGGCAAGCGCATCCAGACCGGTGCCGTGGCGCGCCAGTTGGCACTGCGCCAGGTCCGGCGCGGCACCTCGCTGGGCGGTGGCGTGGCCGTGCCGCATGCGGCGGTGCGCAGGTTGCCGCGTGCGCGGTTGATCTACATCCAGCTGCAGGCCGCGATTACCATGGACGTGTCCGACCATGAAGCCGTGCGAGACGTGCTGACCCTGCTCGTGCGCTACCCACCTTCACCTGCTGACCACGCCTTGCTTGAATGCATCCGCGACCCTGACATGAACCCTGTGTTGATCGATCTGTTGCGCCGAGGCTGCTGTGCCGAGGTGGTGGAACGCCTGGCGCGCGGTGCATGAAGACGGCCCTGCTGCTGGTGTGCGTGATGGCCGACGGCCAGGCCTTGCAGCTCGTCCGCCATGCCCGCCGGCTCAGACAGGCGGCGGGCGACCCCTGGCGGGTGCTGCACCTGGACACGGTGTCGGCCCGCAGCGCCAGCCAGGCGGTGAAACAGGATCTTGAACAGGCGCTGAAACTGGCCGACGCCGAAGGTGCTCAGATCGTGCACTCCAGCCTCCACATCAGCGCGAGCGGGGACCTGATGGAGCAGATCGTCCAGCAGGCCAGGAGCGGCGCGGTGTCGGATGTCCTGATCGGCGATCAGGCCACGGGCACGGTCTACTGGCCGGGCTTCGGCGAGCGCTTGAGCGATTTCACCGAGATGTTGGGCAACCGCGTGCCCGATGCCCAGGTGCACGTCCTGGTGGCGCGGCGCCAGTCGCGCCAGCCGCGCGGCACGCCAGGCTGGAACAGGGGGCTGGATGCGCTGCGCTCGGTCCGTGGGTCGCGGTGGTACTGGCGTTTGCCGCTGGCGGTGCTGCTGATCTGTACCGCGCTGAGCGCGGTGATCGCGAGCCAGTTGCACCCCATCAACCTGATCCTGATCTACCTTGTGGGCGTGGTGTACGTGGCGCTCAAGCGCGACCTCGTCGCTTCGGTGGCCACCGTGCTGGGGGCGATCCTGATCTTCGACTGGATTTTCGTGATGCCACGCTGGTCGCTCAAGCCCACCGACCCGGACTACTTCTTCACCTTCGCCATCACCCTGTGTGTGGGCCTGGCGGTCAGCCGCCTGGCCGTGCGTGCACGCGAGGCTGCGGTGGGGGCGCTGGCGCTGGCCGACCGTGCCCAGTCGCTCGGCTTGCTCGCGCAGAGCCTGTCGTCTGCACGCACGTCCGATGAAATCGTTCGAACGCTGCTGGGTGAAATCGAGCGTGGCGTGGGCGCACAAGGCCAGATCCAGCTGGGCGAGGCGCTGCCCCCGGACGCGCCGGTACACACCGTCGCGCCCTCGCCCGACGGCGTGTACCGGTTCGGGCTCAACGGCGCCGATGGCCCCCTGGGCGTGCTGCAAGTGGCGCGCTTGCCCACGGCTCGGCAGACCACCGAAGACCTGCACCTGCTGCAGGCGCTGTCCAACCAGGCCGCACTCGCCCTGGACCGCTGCAACGCCGATCTGCGCAGCCGTCAGGCGGCGATCGAAGCCGAGGCCGAGCGCGTGCGCAACACGCTGCTGGCCGGCATCTCGCACGACTTCCGCACGCCACTGACCGCCATCATCGGGGCTGCTACCACGGTGCTCATGCAGGGCCGGCAGATCACCGCCGATCAACACGACGCGCTGTTGCACCACATGCTCGACCAGGCCCAGCGCCTGCAGTCCCTCACCAGTGACCTGCTCGACCTCGCCCGGCTGCAAGACGGCGCGGTGCGGCCCGAATGCGAATGGTGTCCGGTCGGCGAGCTGGTGCGCGACGCGCTGGCCATGAACCGAGCTGCGCTGGGAACGCGGTGGGTGGACCTGCAGGCGAAGGAGGAAGACGTGGTGTGGTGCGACGCACGCCTGATCACCCAGGCCATGAGCAACCTGCTGCTCAACGCCGCGCAGCATTCGCCGGCCGACGGCGCCATCGCGTTGACGGTGACAGTGGGCCCTGACACCTGGACGCTGAGCGTGCGGGACCAGGGCCCGGGGTTGATGCCGGGTCAGGAGGTCGAGGTGTTTCGCAAGTTCTACCGCGACGGCAGCACCCACTCGGCGGCCGGCACCGGGCTGGGCCTGGCCATCTGCGAGGTCGTGGCTCGCTTGCACGGCGGCGGCATCGCCGCGCGCAGCGACGGTGGCGCCGTGTTCGAGATGTGGTTTCCCTGCCCGGTGGCCGAGCCGCCGCCCCTGGAGCTGCCCGAATGAACCAGCCGCCCTTGCTGCAGGTGCTGATCGTGGACGACGAGCCGGCGATCCGTGACCTGCTGCGGACCACGCTGCAGGCCGAGGGTTACGGTGTGATCGAGGCGGCCACGGCGCGCGAAGGCGCCACGCTGGCGGGCAATCGCCGGGTGGACCTGTTCCTGATCGACCTGGGTCTGCCGGACGGCGACGGTGTGGCGCTCATCCGCGACATCCGCGGCTGGACGCAGCGGCCCATTCTGGTGCTGTCGGCCCGGACCCAGGAGTCGCAGAAGGTCGATGCCCTGGACGCCGGAGCCGACGACTTCGTCACCAAGCCCTTTGGTGTGGCCGAGCTGCACGCGCGCATCCGTGTCGCGCTGCGGCACGCGGGCACCCCAGCGACCCTCGGTACAACATTGACCCTGGGCGACGTGACGATCGACCTGCTGGCCCGCACGGTCGCGCGGGCCGGGGAGCCGATCAAGCTGACCGCCACCCAGTGGCGGCTGCTGGAGGTGCTGGCACGGCACGCCGGGCGGGTGGTCAGCGGCCGGCAGCTGCTGCGCGAGGTGTGGGGGCCGGGCCATGGCGAGCAGGGGCACTACCTGCGCATCTACGTGCGCCAGTTACGCCAGAAGCTTGAGGTCGACCCGACCCAGCCGCGCTTCCTGCAGACCGAGACGGGCGTGGGTTACCGCCTGCTCCCGGCCAGCGGCAGGGTCTGACGGGCGGCTGACGCCGGCCGTTGCGCCGACGGCATTTTTACGCGGCGTTTACAGCCTCGACCGTACGCTGCGCAACGTCCCCGGGAGACCCCCGGGTCGACCCCAACCACGAGGAGACATTGGCATGAAACGACTGCTGGCACTGGCCCGGCTGATCGACGCGTTCACGGACCGTTTTGCGACCGTGGCGTGGTGGGCCATCCTGGCCGCCTGCGCGATCAGCACCACCAACGCGGTGGTCCGCTACACGCTGGACTACAGCTCCAACGGATTCCTCGAAATCCAGTGGTACCTCTTCGCGGTTTGCGTCATGTTCGGCGCGGCCCAGGTGCTGCGCGTCAACGAACACGTGCGCGTGGACATCTTCTACGGCATGTACCCCACGCGCATCAAGGTGCTCGTCGACCTGCTGGGCCTGTGCTTCTTCCTGCTGCCCATGACGCTGTTCATCGCGTACTCGTCGCTGCCGGTGCTGCTCAAGATGATCGCAAGCCAGGAGATGTCGAGCAACGCGGGCGGCCTGGTCCGCTGGCCCGCGATGCTGACCATCCCGCTGGGCATGTGCCTGGTGGCCTTGCAGGGGGTTGCCGAAATCATCAAACGCGTGGGCTGGCTGATGCACGTGCACGACATGGACACCCACTACGAGAGGCCGCTGCAATGAGCATGGAAACCTTCGCCCCGCTGATGTTCGCGGGGCTGATCTTCGTCATGCTCATCGGCTTTCCGGTGGCTTTCTCGCTGGGGGTGCTGGGGCTGACCTGCGGCTTCTATGCCATCCACATGGGCTGGTTTCCAGCCTCGTTCATGGGCAACCTGCCGCTCAACCTGTTCGGCATCCTGTCCAACGACCTGCTGCTGGCGATCCCCTTCTTCACGCTGATGGGGGCGATCCTGGAGAAATGCGGCCTGGCCGAAGACCTGCTGGAATCGATGAGCCAGCTGTTTGGCCCGGCGCGCGGCGGTCTGGGCTATTCGGTCATCGTGGTCGGCTTCATCCTGGGCGCCATCACGGGCACCGTGGCGGGCCAGGTGATCGCCATGGCCATGATCGCGCTGCCGATCATGATGCGCCACGGTTACGACATGCGCTACGCCACGGGAGTGCTCGCGGCTTCGGGCACCATCACGCAGCTGGTGCCGCCCTCGCTGGTGCTGGTGGTCATGGCCGACCAGCTCGGCCGCTCGGTGGGCGACATGTACAAGGGCGCGTGGGGCCCCTCGGTGCTGCAGGTGCTGTTTTTCCTGGCCTACACCTTCGTGCTCACGCGTCTGCGCCCCCACGCGCTGCCCGGCGTCCCGCCGGAAGCGCGCACGGCCAGCGGCTGGGCACTGTGGAAACAGTGCCTGCGCGGCATCATCCCGTCGGCCTTGCTGATCTTCGCCGTGCTGGGCAGCATGGGTGGGCTTCCCGGCATCACCACCGCGATCTGCACGCCCACCGAAGCCGGCGCGATGGGCGCGGCCGGCGCGTTTGTGCTGGCCGCGCTGCACCGCCGACTGAGCTGGATCCTGGTGCGCGACGCCATGATCGGCACCATGCGCGTCACCGCCATGGTGGTGTTCATCCTGATCGGCTCGCGCGTGTTCTCCCTGGTGTTCCAGGGCGTGGATGGCGGCATCTGGATCGAGCACTTGCTGGGCGACCTGCCGGGCGGCCAGACCGGCTTTCTCATTGTCGTCAACATCTTCATCTTCTTTCTGGCCTTCTTCCTCGACTTCTTCGAGATCGCCTTCATCATCCTGCCGATGCTCGGGCCCGTAGCCGAGAAGATGGGCATCGACCTGATCTGGTTCGGCGTGCTGCTGTGCGTGAACATGCAGACCAGCTTCATGCACCCGCCCTTTGGTTTTGCACTGTTCTACCTGCGTGGCATCTCCGATTCGCTGTTCAAGAACGGCGCCCTGCCGCGCAAGGTGCAGTCGCGCGACATCTACCTGGGCGCGATCCCGTTCGTGCTTCTGCAACTGGTGCTCGTGGTGGTTGTGATCTTCGTGCCGCAGTCCGTGACCGTCTTTCTCGATAAGCCGCTGGTGGTCGATCTGGACAAGGTGGACATGCCGGCCGTGGAGGACACCTTGGGCGCACAGGAGGCCATCGAAACCGAAGACCTGCTCAAAGAAATGGGGCCAGCGGCCGCCCAGCCGGAGACCGGCAAGTGAACCCGCCGGCGTTCACCCCGGTGCAGGGCCGCTCGTTTCCCCGCGCTGTCCAGGTGCTGGCCACCATGGCCATGGCCGGCCTGCTGGCCAGCGTGTGGGCCGCGCGCGGTGAGCTGGCGGGCATGGCGCTGCCCCCCGAGCTGACGTTGCTGGGGGGGCTGGCCGGGCTGGTCGTGGTGTGGCACTACCTGCACATCCTGTTCAGCACCACGGGCATCAGCGGCCAGGCCCTGACCCAGGGATGGCTGTGGCGCAGCCGTGTGCAGCTCAGCGACGTCGCCCAGGTGAAGCTGCTGCGGTTCAAACCGCTGGACGGGCTGGTGGCGCCGCGCCTGGTCGTGCAAACGCGCGGGTTCGGCAAGCACACCTTCCACGCGGCCGACCCGTCCGTGCTGGCGGTGATCGATGTGCTGGTGCACGGCCGGGCCGCGTCACCGGTGGAAGCCGGCGCCGGAACGCACCTGGACCGCACCGCGCCTTGAGGCCGCGACGGCCCCCGCAGCGCCGTTGACCACACCACGACCCCGATCAGGGTCTGCACGACACGCCGGTGCCGACCGGCCAGAGCAGCGTTTTTCAGGGCTTTCGCCCGGCGCTTCAGCGGTGGCACCCGGGGGAACGGGACAATGCGTTACCGTGCAAGCCCGCCGACCCGCGCGGGCACCCCCAACCACAAAGAGAGGATGTTTGATGCTTTCATGGCCCACGTACGTGCCGTTCACCGCCGCTGCCCTGCTGGGAGGCGCCCTCCTGTGGACGCCTGGCGTTCCGCTCATGGCGGTGTGCGCGCTGGCCTTGATCGGTGCCGTGATCGCCGCGGTGCACCACGCCGAGGTGGTGGCGCACCGGGTGGGCGAGCCCTTCGGTACCCTGGTGCTGGCGGTGGCCATCACCGTGATCGAGGTCGCGCTGATCGTCTCGATGATGCTCGCCGGGGGGGAAGACAAAGCCACCTTGCCCCGCGACACGATTTTTTCGGCGGTGATGATCATCAGCACCGGCGTGGTGGGCCTGTGCCTGCTGGTCGGTGGCCTGCACCACCACGAACAGACCTTCCAGCTCGACGGCGCCAGCTCGGCGCTGGCCGCCCTGGTGGCGCTGGCGGGCCTGTCGCTGGTGTTGCCTTCCTTCACCACCAGCGCCGGCGTGGGGCTCTACACCGTGTCGCAACTGGCCTTCGTGGCGGTGTCGTCGCTCGTGCTGTGGGCGGTGTTCGTGTTTGTGCAGACCGTGCGGCACCGCGACTACTTCCTGCCGCCCACCAACGCCTCCGACGAGGACACCCATGCCGCGCCGCCCACGGTTGCGCAGGCCTGGGTCAGCTTCGGCTTGCTGCTGGTGTCTTTGGTGTCGGTGGTGGGACTGGCCAAGCAGTTGTCGCCCAGCATCGAATCGGGCGTGGCGGCCATGGGCGCGCCCAAGGCGGTGATCGGCATCGCCATCGCGCTCTTGGTGCTGCTGCCCGAAACCTGGGCGGCGGTGCGCGCGGCCCGCGCCGACCGCTTGCAGGCCAGCATGAACCTGGCCCTGGGCTCGGCCCTGGCCAGCATCGGCCTCACCATCCCAGCCGTCGTGCTCGTTTCGGTGCTGCTCGACCTGCCACTGGTGCTGGGCCTTGCGCCCAAAGACCTGGTGCTGCTGATGCTCAGCTTCCTGGTCAGCACCATCACGCTGGCCACGGGCCGGACCAATGTGATGCAGGGGGCCGTGCACCTGGTGCTGTTCGCGGCCTTCCTGTTCCTGTCGCTGGTGCCTTGAAGGGATGCACCCCCGCCGCGCTGCGCGCGACCCCCAAGGGGACGGCACTGGCCGTCCTGCGAAGCCGGCCCGGCGGTGCCCTGGGGTTGGGCCGCTTCACGCGCCGGGTGGTGCTCCGGCGCTATGAACAACTGATGCGGATTCGCACTCAACCGCATCATCCTGCTGCGTGGTGTTACCGGCTGTGCCCTGGCCGGTTGATGCGCCCGCGCGCGCTTTCGGACGTGGAGTCGGCCTGGGCCGTTGCGGTGCGCCCGGCGGCGCGTTCGTCCGCGTAGTGGCGGATGTGTTCCGGCAGGCGCGCGAGCAGCCAGCGTAGCGCCATGGGCACGATGACCAGGTCGTCCAGCACACCGATCACGGGCAACACATCGGGGATCAGGTCGACTGGCGACACCAGATACAGCACCACGGCCGCCGCGCCGCCCTTGAGCCAGCCCGGCGCCTGCGGATGCCCCAGCGCGAACCACAGGCGACGCACGTCGCCCTTGACCACCACCCACAGCACCGACAGTCGTTTCCACATCGTATTTCTCCAGTTGAGAAGTCCCAGCACACCGAGCATCCGCCAGGTCAGGCTGAGCGCTCACTGCACAGTGTGGGGGTTGTGACTTTGCTTGCAAGAGCGGGTTCCCCGGTGCGGACCAACGGTGACGCATGCCGTGCAAAAAGTCCGATTCCGTTGCTCAGCAAGTGTTCACAGATGCACCTCAGGCGCGAAGTGTCTGAACCGGGAACGCTTTGGTCCCGGCTTCGCCGGGCCGCACCGCGTTGCCCCCTCGAGGGGGTCGCGCGCAGCGCGGCAGGGGTGCTACCTCCTCACCGCGTTGGGGAAATACATCGCGGTGAGGCTGCGGCTGTGCACCGGGGAAAAGTTCTCCCCCACCGTCGCGGCGCCGCTGCCGTAGCGCCGCCATTCGCGCACCCAGTACAGGTGGTCGCAGACCTCCAGCAGGCCGATGGTTTCCCGGTCGCCGATCAGCACGCCGTGGGCGCGCAGCGCCAGCCGCTGCTTGGCGTCGCGCAGCCGTTGCAACGTGGCGTGGGTGACGCCGAACTCGCCGTCGCTGACCACCAGCAGGTCGGCTTCTTCCCAGCCGGCGGTCTGCACCAGTTCGATCGCGCGTTCGATCGGCGTCTGCACGTCGGTGCCGCCGTCAAAGCTCTGGCCCATCAGGTCGAGCAGGTGCTCAAGTCCCGCGGCATCGAGCGTGAGGTCGCGCTCCAGCAACTCGCTGGGGCCGCCAAATGCCAGCAGGCGGCAAGGGCGGTGCCCCGTGTGGGCACTGCGCAGCGCCTGCAGCACGCAGGCCTTGGCGACGTTCTCCGGCGCATCGCGCATGGAGCCCGAGGTGTCGAGGCAGATGATGAGCGGGCCGCGACCGGCGTGGGTGGGCACCTGGCGCCGGGGCTGCGGGT
>NZ_MUNZ01000182.1 GCF_002001205.1 Hydrogenophaga sp. A37 | reverse complement strand
GATTCAGACAGGCCTTGTGACCACCCGAAACCGTCAGGCCTTTTCCAGGAACACGCAGCCCCAAGCGTCGAACAACACGGCAGCATCTGTCACCCGCGCGCCGGTCGCGACGCCGCCGGCCAGCGGTGCGGCTTGCGCCCAGCCGGCGGGCAGCGTCAGCTCGGCCGGGGCGTCGCTGAAGTTGAAGGCGCACAGCAGCCGCTGCGTGCCGTCGTCGCGCTCGAAGGCCAGCACCTGCGGGTGGACGGGCAGCAGCGCCATGCGGCCGTTCCGCAGCGCAGGTTGCGCGCGCCGCCAGTGCAGCAGCTGGGTGAAGTGGCTCAGCAGGCTCTCAGCCAGCCCTTGCTGACGGTCCACGGCAAGTGCGCGATGCTCGGGGGGCACAGGCAACCAGGTCTTGGGACCGCTGGAGAAGCCGGCGTGCGCGGCGTCGCCCGACCACGGCATGGGCGTGCGGCAGCCGTCGCGGCCCTTGAACTGGGGCCACATGGTGATGCCGTACGGGTCTTGCAAATCTTCGAAGGCGAGTTGCGCTTCGGGCAGGCCCAGCTCTTCGCCCTGGTAGAGGCAGACCGTGCCGCGCAGGCTGGCCTGGAAGGTCGCGGCCAGGCGCAACAGGCGCGGGTCGGGGGTTGGCCCGCCCCAGCGTGTGGCCGAACGGACCACGTCGTGGTTGGACAACGCCCAGCAGGGCCAGCCGTCACCGACGATCTCGCCGAAGCGTGAGAGAAAACCGTGCAGGAACGGGGCATCGTGCGCTTCGCCCAGCAGGTCGAAGCAGTAGGCCATGTGCAGCCTTCGTTCGCCGTTCGGGCCGCTCGCCGTGTATTCGGCCACCCGCGCGAGGCCGTCGTCGTCACCGATCTCGCCGACCATGGTGGTGTCTGGGTACTGGTCGAGCAGGGCGCGCAGGCGCTGCAGGAACACCAGGTTTTCCGGCTGGCTCTTGTCGTGCACGTGCCGTTGCCAGCCGTAGGGGTTGAACGGGTTGACCGCCGGGTCGGGGTTGTTCGGGTCGGGCGCGCCACGGCCCGGGTTGTTGCGCAGCTGGGCGTCGTGGAAGTAGAAGTTGGCGGTGTCGAGGCGGTAGCCGTCGACGCCCAGGTCGAGCCAGAACTTCACGGTGGCGAGCAGGGCGTCCTGCACCTCGCCGTTGTGGAAGTTGAGGTCGGGTTGGCTGGTGAGGAAGTTGTGCAGGTAGTACTGGCAGCGCCGCGTGTCCCACTGCCAGGCGCTGCCACCGAAGATGGAGAGCCAGTTGTTGGGCGGGTTGCCGTCGTCCTTGGGGTCGGCCCAGACGAACCAGTCGGCCTTGGGGTTGTCGCGGCTGGCGCGGCTTTCCACGAACCAGGGGTGCTCGTCGGCGCAGTGCGAGAGCACTTGGTCGATCATGACCTTGAGGCCGAGCGTGTGGGCGCGCGCCACCAGCGCCTTGAAGTCGTCGAGCGTGCCGAACATCGGGTCGACGTCACAGTAATCGCTCACGTCGTAGCCGAAGTCCTTCATCGGGCTCTTGAAGAAGGGCGAGATCCAGATGCCGTCGGCGCCCAGCGCGGCGATGTGGTCGAGGCGCTGCGTGATGCCCGGCAGGTCGCCGATGCCGTCGCCGTTGCTGTCCTGGAAGGAGCGCGGGTAGATCTGGTAGATCACGCCGCCACGCCACCAGCCGTTGTTGGGGGCTTGGGGGAAAGGGTGGTTCATGGGTGAAACGGTGCGGTGCAGGAAAAGGTAGGGTGGTCAGGCGGGCGTGGTGACGTGGCGCTGCATGAGCGCCTGCAGCCAGCGTGCGCTGTGTTTGGGGGTGCGGGCCTGGGTGGCGTAGTCCACGTGGACCACGCCAAAACGCTGGGTGTAGCCGTGGGCCCACTCGAAGTTGTCGAGCAGGCTCCAGACGTAGTAACCCCGGATGTCGATGCCCGCGTCCACCATGGCGGCGAGCTGGGCCATGTGGGTCTGCAGGTAGCGCATGCGCATGTCGTCGCGGCACTCTCCATTCACCACGCCGGTGTTGTCGGCGGCGCCGTTTTCGGTGATCCAGATCGGCGGCAGCGGCCACGCTTTCAGCAGGTTCTCGACCACGCGGCGCAGGCCCACGGGGTAGATCTCCCAGCCTATGTCGGTCAGGGGCAGCTGGTCGCCATCGGGCGCGACGAAGGTGTAGCCCCGGGCCGCATCGCCTTGGCTCACCGGCGCGCGCGCGACCGAACGGGTGTAGTAGTTCAGCCCGATGAAGTCCAGCGGCTGGGCGCAGATGGCCAGGTCGCCCGCGTGGCGGGCCTCGGCGTGCGAGCCGATCTGGGCCAGCATCTCGGCCGGCCATTCGCGGCCGAACAGCGGGTTGAGGAACACCTCGTTGCGCTCCAGCTCTGCCATGCGCGCGGCGGTCACGTCGGCGGGCGCGCTGCTGAACGGGTCGCTCAGCTCGGGGTTGAGCACGATGCCGAGCGAGGTGTCGCTGCGCACCGCGCGCCAGGCCTGCACGCCCAAGCCGTGCGCGAGCATCAGGTGGTGGGCGGCGAGCAACGAGGCTTCGCGGTCCTGCACGCCGGGCGCGAACACGCCGACATCGTGGCCGAGAAAGGCGCTGCACCAGGGTTCGTTGAGCGTGGCCACGCGGGGCAGGCGGTCGCCCAGCTCGCGCGCGACGAGGGCCGCGTAGTCGGCAAAGCGGTGCGCCGTGTCGCGGTTCAACCAGCCGCCTTCGAGGTGCGAGGGCAGGTCCCAGTGGAACAGGGTGGCGTTGGGCGTGATGCCGTGCTGCTGCAGCTCGTCGAGCAGGCGGCGGTAGAAGTCGAGGCCGGCCTGGTTGGCGTGGCCCTGCGCGTTCACCACGCGCGTCCAGGCGATGGAAAAGCGGTAGTGCCGGAAACCCAGCGAGGCCATCAGCGCGACATCCTCGGGGTAGCGGTGGTAGTGGTCGCAGGCGACCAGGCCGTCGCTCGCATCCTTGATGCGGCCGGGCTGAGCGCAGAAATCGTCCCAGATGCTCGGCAGCTTGCCCCCCTCACGGCCGCCCCCCTCGATCTGGAAAGCGGCGGTCGCGCAACCCCATTCAAAAGCGGCAGGAAAATTCAGTCCGTCGTTCATCGGTGATGGGTGAGAAGTGATGGTGAAAAGAGGATTTGCCGAAGCGAGGTGTCTGTTCAAGCACACGCCGAAGATCCGGCTCCGCCGGTCCAAGGGCGTGGTCCCCCTGGGGGGAAGCCGCAAAGCGGCGCAGGGGGGGGCTCACTTCACCGAGCCAGACAGCAGCCCCCGCACGAAGAAGCGTTGCAGCGAGAAGAACACCAGCACCGGCACGGCAATGGACACGAAGGCGCTGGCGGTCAGAATTTCCCAGCTCTCGCCGCGCGAGCCCAGCAGGTCGTTGAGCTTGATGGTCAGCACCACCTGGTCGGGCGCCTTGCCCAGGAAGACCAGCGCCACCAGGAAGTCGTTCCACACCCAGAGAAACTGGAAGATCGCAAAGCTCGCGAGTGCCGGCACCGACAGCGGCAGCACGATGCTGGTGAAAATCTGGAAGTGCGTGGCGCCGTCCATGCGCGCGCTTTCGATGATGTCGCGCGGCAGCGAGGCGATGTAGTTGCGCAGCAAATAGATCGCCAGCGGCAGGCCAAAGGCCGAGTGCGCCAGCCAGATGCCCAGGTACGACTTGGACGGCATGCCCAGCGTGGCGCCCAGGTCGTTGTACAGCCGCAGCAGCGGGATCAGCGACATCTGCAGCGGCACCACCAGCATGGCGACCACCAGCACGAAGAGCCAGCGCCGACCGGGGAATTCCATCCAGCTGAAGGCGTAGGCCGCGAACGCGGCGATCAGGATCGGGATGAAGGTGGCGGGGATCGTGACCTTGAAGGTGTTGAGGAAGGCGTCGCCCACGCCCTCGGACGCCACCACCTTTTCGTAGTTGGTGGTCGAGAAGGAGGGCGGCGTTTCGGCCACGAAGAAGATGCGGATGCCCCGGTCTTTTTCGTAGGCCTGGTTCAGCACCATGCGGTAGCTGCCGTCGGCGTTCACGGTGAGCGTGCCGTCGGGCTGGCCGTCTTCGTCGTCGAACACCTGGGCGTCCGTCAGCTCCACCGGCTGGCCCACGGGGAACTCGCCGGGGTTGGCCGACTTGAGCGAGAAGCGGCTCAGTTTCACCGAGGCGCCTTCGGGGAACAGGCGACCGGCCATCACGAAGCGCTCGCCCTCGGGCACCACGCTCTGGGCTCCGGCGGTGCGGCGCATGTCGGGCCGGGTCTGGGTGGACAGGGCGGTCCACCAGCCGCTGCTCACGATCTGCTCGCGGTCGCGGAAGCTGGAGATCAGCAGGCCGAAGGTGGGCAGCACCCAGGCCAGCACGATGGCCAGCAGCAGGGCGTGCGAGACCACGGCGGTGGCATTGAATCGGAGTTTCATCGCTGGGCCTCCTCGGCGCGGAATCGGCGGATGTTGAAGGCCATCACGGGGATCACGGCGAACATGAGCACCATGGCCAGCGTGGAGCTGCGCCCGTAGTCGCCGCCGCCGCGGAACATCCAGTCGTACATCAGGTTGGCCAGCACACTGGTGTCCCACTGCCCGCCGGTCATGGCCATGACGATGTCGAACACCTTGAGCACGGTGATGGTGATGGTGGTCCAGACCACGAGGATGGTGGACATCACCTGCGGCACCATGATTTCAAAAAAGATCTGCAGCTCGGTGGCGCCGTCGATGCGCGCCGCCTCGATGGTGTCGGTGGGCACGCCGCGCAGCGCAGCCGAGAGGATCACCATGGCGAAGCCGGTCTGGATCCAGATCAGGATCGCCATGAGGAAGAAGTTGTTCCAGAACGGCACCGTCACCCAGGCCTGCGGCTCCATGCCCATGCCTTGCACCAGGGCGTTGAGGATGCCGATCTGCTCGTTGTCCGGCCCACGGAAGTCGTAGACGAATTTCCAGATCACGCTGGCACCGACGAAGCTGATCGCCATGGGCATGAACACCAGCGTCTTGGCCACGTTGCCCCACCACACGCGGTCGGCCAGCACGGCCACGATCAGGCCCAGCGCCGTGGACACGGCGGGCACCACCAGCAACCACAGGAAGTTGTTGCGGATGGTGATGAAGAAGTTGTCGTCCTTGAACACCCAGACGTAGTTGGCCAGGCCCACGAAGGTCTCGCCCACCGCGTCGAAGAAGCTCAGGCGGAAGGTCTCGACCAGCGGGTAGACGAGGTAGACGCCCAGCAGCAACAGTGCCGGCGCCATGAACAGCCAGGGCTGCACGTTGGAGCGGATCGCCTCGCGCCGGTTGCGCGTCGCAAAGGGCAGGGCCAGGATGCGGTCCAGCACGAAATTGCTGCCCGCGAAATACAGCAGGCAGGCACCGATGCTGACCACCACAGCGAGCAGGGTTTGAAAGATCGAATCACTCATGGTGGTCAGTGCAAGTTGGTTGGCAGCGGGAACAACCGCAAAAAGGAACTGAAGAGACCTGTCCGGCACGCGGTGTCCTCACCGGGGATGCCGCGGAACCGGCTCCGCCGGGCCGCTGGCATCGCCCCCTGGGGGGTGACGCCAACGGCGGCGCGGGGGGTTACTTCAGAGCTTCCCAGGATTTCTGGATGTCATCCGCCACGGCCTGGGCGGACTTGCCACCCGAGTAGTCGACCATGCCCTTCCAGAAGCTGCCGGCACCCACGGCGCCGGGCATCAGGTCGGAACCGTCAAAGCGGAAGGTGGTCGCGCCTTGCAGGATCTCGCCTTGCTTGCGCAGGGCCTTGGTCTTGTACTTGGCCAGATCGGCGCCCTTGTGCGGGGTCAGGAAGCCGCCTTCGGCCATCCAGATCTCGTGCGCCTGCGGGTGCTGCAGGTACTCCATGAAGGCCTTGGCGCCCTTGCTGTCCTTGGTGATCGTCATGATCGTGCCGCCACCCAGGACCGGGTTGCCCAGCTTCTTGCCGGCGTACGACGGGAAGTAGAAGAAGTCGGCGTCGTCGGCCTTGCCTTCGGGGAAGAAGGCCGGAATGAACGAGGCCTGGCGGTGCATGTAGCACTTGGGCGGCGAGCCGAACATGCCCTTGGGGCTGTCCTTGAAGCTCACTGTGGCCACGGCCTTGGCGCCGCCGTCGACGTAGGCGTCGTTGCGGGCGAACCAGCCATAGGCCTCGATCGCTTCGACCACGCGCTTGTCGTTGAATTTCATCTTGTTGCTGGTCCACTCGTCATAGACGGTGGGGCTCTGGGTGCGCAGCATCATGTCTTCGACCCAGTCGGTCGCGGGCCAGCCGGTGGCGGCGTCGCTGCCCAGGCCGATGCACCAGGGCTTGCCACCGTCGGCGGCGATCTTCTTGGTCAGGTCCTGCAGCTCCTCCATGGACTTGGGCACCTTGTAGCCCTTTTCCTTGAAGTTCTCGGGGATGTACCAGACCAGGCTCTTGACGTTGACGTTGTAGAAGAAACCGTAGAACGCTTCCTTGCCGGCCTTGTCCTTGTAGGTGCCGAGGTCGGCCCACGAGCTGCCGGCGGCGTAGTTGGCCTTGACCCAGTCGCGCGACTTGTTGCCCAGCGGCGTGAGGCCACCGATGGCGGCCATGTTGGCGGCCAGACCGGGTTGCGGGAACACCGAGATGTTGGACGGCGAGCCGGCCTTGATGTCGATCACGATCTGCTGCTCGGAGCTCTGTGAGCACGAGTGCTTGACGGTGGCGCCGGTGGCTTTCTCGAAGTTGGCGATGACCTTCTTGAACATGCCCTCTTCGGCGCCGGTCCAGGGGCAGGTGACGGTGACCACTTCGCCCTTGAGGTCGGGCCCCTTGTAGTCTGCGGCCATCGCGGGAGCGACGGATGCGGCCAGCGCCAGGGTGGCGGCGCCGGCCATTGCGGTTTTCTTGAACATGTCTCTCTTGCTCCACAAAATGCGCCGCAGACCATCCACAGCGCAAAAACGGTGACAGGCCCTCGGGGCCCGTTGAATAGGTGCCTACAGGGCTTTGCCCTCGGCGTCGAAGCGGTACAGGTGCTGCGCGTCAAAACCCAGCTCCACGCGTTCGCCCGGTCGCAACGGCAGTGTGCCGTCCATGCGGGCGGTGATCTCGCCCAGCTCGCCTGCGTCCACATAGGCAAAGGTTTCGTTGCCCATCATTTCGGCGTGGCGCAGCGTGCCTTGCAGGCTGCCACCGGCCATGACCTTGAGGTGCTCGGGGCGCAGGCCGACCGTGGTGGCGCCGTGCTGCCGGGCAAATTCGCCGCCGAGAAAGTTCATCTGCGGGGAACCGATGAAGCCCGCGACGAAGAGCGAGGCCGGGTGGTTGTAGAGGTGCAGCGGCGCGCCCACCTGCTCGATGCGGCCCTTGTTGAGCACCACGATCTTGTCGGCCAGCGTCATCGCTTCCACCTGGTCGTGGGTCACGTAGATCATGGTCGCGCCCAGGCGGCGGTGCAGCGTGGCCAGCTCCACGCGCATCTTGGTGCGCAAGGACGCATCCAGGTTGGACAGCGGCTCGTCGAACAAGAACACCTTGGGGTTGCGCACGATGGCGCGGCCGATGGCCACGCGCTGGCGCTGGCCGCCCGACAAGGCCTTGGGCAGGCGCTGCAGGTACTCGGTGATCTGCAGGATCTCGGCCGCCTCGCGCACCCGGCGGTCGATGTCGGCCTTGGGCACCTTGGCGATCTTCAGGCCGAAGGCCATGTTGTCGTACACCGTCTTGTGCGGGTACAGCGCGTAGCTCTGGAACACCATGGCCACGCCGCGCTCGCTCGGCGGCAGGTCATTGACGGTCTGGTCGGCGATGGACAGCGTGCCGCCGGAGATGTCTTCCAGGCCGGCGATCATGCGCAGCAAGGTGGTCTTGCCACAGCCCGAAGGCCCCACGAAGACCACGAACTCGCCGGGCTCGATGTCCAGGTTCACGCCATGGATGACATGGATCTTGCCGTAGCTCTTCTGGATGTCACGCAGTCGCAGACTGGATTGGCTCATTGCGGAATGCCTCAAGGATGGACCAGGGGTGCTGGGCCGCCGCGTGAGATCGCTTCAGCCCGAATGTTTGTATTTAAGCATTGGTGCAAACGATTGCATGATCGGGTTTGCCCTAGGTTTCCTACTTGTTTTGGGTACGTAACGGGGCGAGGGGGCGAGCCATGCGCAGCGTGAGCGGGGTCATCTCCGGCGCGAAATGCCCCACCCAGAACGCGGCAGTAGCGAGAAGCGATGTACCCACCCAGAACGCGGCGGAACTGGCTCCGCCAGGCCGCTCGCGTTGCCCCCTTCAGGGGGTCGCGCGCAGCGCGGCGGGGGTAGTCCAAGTCACCGGCTGCTTTCGCGGTCGATGAGCTGAGCGGGCAGGGTGACCGCGCGCGGGGGCTGACCGGCGATCGATTCGAACAGCAGCTCGACCAGCGCCTTGCCGGCCGTTTCCGTGGGCTGGCGGATGGACGTCAGCGAGGGGTGCACGTGTTCCGCCAAGGCGATGTCGTCGTAGCCCACGATCCGGATCCGGCCCGGCACATCGATGCCACGCTCCTTGAGCGCGCCCATGAGGGAAATGGCGGTGACGTCGCTGCTGGCAAAGATCGAATCGAAATGCAGGTCACGGGCCAGCCAGGCGTCAATGGTCTGGCGGATGCGCACATCGCCGAACAGGAACGACTGCTGCAGCCGCGGGTCTTCCGGGATGCCCGCTTCGGCCAGCGCCCGCTGGTAACCGCGGTGCCGCAGCCCGGCTTCGGGGTGTGTGGTGTCGCCAAAAAAGGCGATGCGCCGGCAGCCGCGCTCGACCAGGTGGCGCGTGGCGAGGTAGCCGCCTTGCTCGTTGTCGCCACCCACGACGGGGTACATCGCGTCCGGAAGGCAGGCGCCCCAGACCGCCATGGGCATGCGCTGCGCGGCCAACCGGTTCAGGTGCTCGTGCCAGGTCAGCTGCCCGATCACGATCAGCCCGGCCACCTGGCCGCTCTCGACAAACGCGGGCAGCTGGTGTGGCTGGCCTTCTTTCAGGCGGGAGAGCAGCAGGCTCATGCCGCGCTCGTCCAGCGTGTCGGCCACGGTGCCAAGGATGCTCAGCAGGAACGGATCCGAGATGGACTGCATGCTGTCGCCCAGGATGATCACGCCCACCGTGTGCACGTCCTTGCGCCGCAGATTGGCCGCGCCCACGTTGACGCGGTAGTTGAGCGAACTCGCCAGCTCGGCGATGCGCTTGCGCGTGGCCTCCGGGATCAGCGGGCTGCCGCTGAGCGCGCGCGACACGGTGGACGCGGACACGCCCGCCAGCCGAGCGATGTCGGCCATCTGCATGCGGCGGCGACCCTGTTCGGGTGGCGCGAGGCTCATCGAGGGGGCTGGTGGGACCGGGACGGCGGTGGGTGAGGGTGTCTTGCGAGGGGAGCGGGGCATTGGCACATTATTTCATTCCATAACGACCCGCACACAAGGTCGGACATGGTGAGGGCCACGAGGGTGAAAAAAAGCCCGGGCGCCTTGCGGAACCCGGGCCAAACTCTGATTGCCGAGAGGAAATGGTGAGCTTGCCTTGCGACTCCGCCCACCGGGGATTGATTGGGAGTGACCCCGATCAGAACGCGTAGTTGATGCGCACGCGGGCAGCGGTTTGGTTCTTGCTGCCCGAGCCCCCCTTGGCGAAGCTGACGGCTGGCGTGATGGTCGCGCCCTTCACACCGAACAGCGGCAGCGAGTAGGCGGCGTAGAACGTGTTGTTCTTGGCGCCGCTGGCGCCCTTGTCCAGGATCACGCCGAAACCGGCCGGACCGAACGTGCCGTTCAGGCCGACGGACTTGTCGTCTTCCATCTTGGCGAAGCTCAGGTTCATGCTGGCGTCAGAGCCGAGGGCGTAGCCCAGGGACACGCCGGCACCGTTGGTGCTGTCGGTACCACCAACCACCTTGACCGACTCAACGCCCACGCGCAAGGTCAACGGGCCGGAGGCGAAGCTGACCGCCGGACGCACGCCGCGGGCCTCACCCGTTTCCTTACTGTAGACCAGGCCGACTTCGATGCGCGCCGGGCCGGCGTTGAAGCCAGGGGCGATGTGCACGCTGTCCTTGCCGAAGCGGCCGCGCAGCTTGTTGGCGTGGTAGCCGCCGTAGCCGCTGTTCTCGACCAGCACGTCCTTGCCCAGGGGGAACAGGTCCATGGCTTCGAAGCGGCCCATCTTCACGTCCATGCCGGCGTTGCCGAACTGGACCCACATGTCGTCGGTGGCGGCGTCGCCGTCTTTCTTCAGCAGCAGGGAAGCGCGTGCAGCGACGAAGGCGTCGCCGTTGGTGGCCTTGGCGCCCACGTTGAATTCCACGCGGCCACCCATGTTCAGGTCGCTGTCACGGGCGTTGGAGGCGTCTTTCACCTTGCTCTGGTACGTGGTGTCGAGTTCCAGGTTGGCGTCCATGGCGACGTCAGCGTGGGCGGCAGCGGCAGAGGCGCAGAGGGCGGCAACAGCCGCGAGTTTGAAAACGTTTTGCATGAGGGAACTCCGGAGTAGATGTTGTGAATTGCTCTCTCCTGTACCAATGTTTCAACCCTTGCCGAAAGCAATCGAGCAGGAAAGCAGCGCAATTCGACCACCGGTGCAAACGGTTGCAGTGAGTGAAAACCCTGAACAAAACGTTGTAACCAGTACGTAATCGCTGAAAAACAACGAAAATTGGGGGTGGGAAAACCCGTGTAGTGCAACTGATTGCACTGTAATAAAAGTACACGAAGTTAGAGGCGTTGGATCGCGGTGTTGAGCCCCGTGCAACGGCCCGCAGCCGCCGTCAGGGCGGAGCCAACACGGCGGCTGTGCGAGAATGGCGGGCTGTTTGTCCGTGCGGCTGTAGCTCAGTGGATAGAGTATTGGCCTCCGAAGCCTATGGTCACTGACCCGGCATGCAACAATTCGACTATTGGTCTCCTTACAGCATGCGGCTGTAGCTCAGTGGATAGAGTATTGGCCTCCGAAGCCAAGGGTCGTGGGTTCGATCCCCGCCAGCCGCACCAAAATCAATGACTTACGTGGGATCTTCATGGCCCACGCCGCTTTCAAGTCATGCCCTCCGGGCTCCTTCTCGTCTTGCATCAAGGCCATGTAGCCGCTGAGACCCATGGTCTTATCGGTGGATGGGTTCATGCTGTGGCCCATCCATGGCCCACGCGTGGCCCATCCAACTTTCCCGTTCGCACCGTCCCGACATGTTTCGACCATCGGTCTCTTGGCCCAGATTCAGTGGTCACCATGGCCGGGCAAATCGGCCTGATCCTATGAGTCAACTCAGTTTCGAATTTGCGCCTCCGCAGGAGCGCGCATCGCTGCCCACCGCGAACACTGCAACCACACAGCTCACGCCGGAAGAAATGGCGTAGCGACTGGAGTCTCACCCCGACTTCCGAGTGCTGCGGCGGCTGGTGCCGGTGGGGGACTACGGTGCCTCGCCCAGTGGACACGATGTGAATGCCACAGCGAGGCGGGTGCTGATCCTCGACACGGAAACCACCGGGCTGTCCCACGCCGGCAACCAGATCATTGAACTGGCGATGCTGCTGGTTCAGGTAGACACCGCCACCGGTCAACCCTTCGGGCGGGTTGAAACCTTCGAAGGTTTTGAAGATCCGGGCATGCCCATCCCGGAGGTCGCCAGGCAGGTCACTGGCATCACCGACGAGATGGTGCGAGGGCAGCATTTGGACGATGCCCGCGTAGAAGACCTGCTGGCCCGCGCCGACCTGGTCATCGCACACAACGCTGGTTTTGATCGACCGTTTGTGGAGGCGCGCTTCCCTGGTTTTTTGAACAAACCCTGGGCCTGTTCTTTCGCGGATATTGACTGGAAGACTCAAGGCGCAGCGTCGGCCAAGCTCAGTGCATTGGCGCAGGACCGCGGCTGGTTCTACGACGCCCACCGCGCGCTGGTGGACTGTCACGCACTGCTGCAGGTGCTCAGCTGCAGCGATGCCGAAAGCGCCACCACGGGGCTGAGCCGTTTGATCACGGCAGTGGCTCAATCCAGCTACAAGCTGCGAGCCTGTGGTGCGCCTTTTGAAAGCAAAGACAAGCTCAAAGGGCGCGGCTACCGTTGGGATGGCGATGCCCGCGTCTGGTTCTGCAGCCTGGGCAGTGAAGACGCCCTGAACGCCGAACTGGCCTGGCTCAAGGCCGAGGTCTATGGTGGGCGGCGCGCGCCCATCGAGGTGGAGGTGCTGGATGCGCTGACTCGGTACTCGGCAAGGTCGGGTGAGAAACAGATCAGAGGTCTTCAGCAGACGTAGCGCAAGCCGAACCCCGTGCGTTGCTTTGTGGCAGGGGCGTTCCCCCAACTATGTTTCAGCGTTTCGCGCCTTGTAACCATGTCCGGTGTGAGTTCGACCCGCGAGACCGACGGACCGAAACAGGCTGGTTGCTGCCGGTGACCTTGAACTCCTGAATGTCGGTAGACGAGGTCACCTGTCCTTCAAGGATTGGTTGGTCGAACGACCGCTGCACCTCCGTCACCGGTCTCAACACATGCGAGCCTGTTCGTGCTTCGAGAACGACCCCTCGCGCCTAAGGTGAGTGGCTGTACCCGAGCCCAAACAGACATCAACATCCCCGGTTCAGGACTACGATTTCACTTTGAAATCTGAGCCGCCTCTCGTCACAGCCTCGCTGTAGACCTGCCTCATTGCGTCGACGAGCTTCTCGCGCGTTCGCGGGGACTTCAAGTCACCAGGCAGCCGACTCAACCAATGCCCATTGGGACCCACTGGCGCGTTCTTCCGAGCAGACAGAATTTTGGAGGTCGGCAGAGGCTTCGTTGAAAGCACGTCAATGAAGTGCGCGAGTTGCCCCGGTGCACTGAACTGCAGCTCGTGCTGACCCCAATCTACTCTGAGTACCGGGAAGCCTTTGTGTTGCACTTCCATAGGAACGGGTGGGCTCCATTCGTTCGAACCGTCGTCCGCGCGCGTGTGCACCCAAAAAGCCATGGGAAACACTTCCCAGTTGTCTTCAAAAGTAAAACGATAGGACGGGTTCATGTCAGTTTGTCCGCTTCTGGTCGTTGTTCGTCATGCTCGATCATTCTGGATCGGGATCGGGATCGGGATCGGGACCGCGACAGGTGTCAAAGTTACAGCACGTGAATACCGTCGATTTCGATGGTTGCGCCGGCTGATTGCAGCCGTCTACAGATAGTGCATTCAAGTGACAAATCGGAGCGACCGTCCTCAAGAGTCCACAAGTCGAAACGAACCGACCAAGTTGGCTCAGAAGCTCCCTTTACGCGAACTACGTCCAGATCCTCCAAGGCGTTTGAAGGCGGAATTACCAAGGTGCGTCCGTCAGAGCGGATAGCCTCTTCGATTTGCGCGGCTGTCAGTCGAGAGTGCCCTGACGTAGCGGCAACGGCATTGAAGTCTCCAACAACGAGCCATTCAACGACCTGTATAAGGAGCTTCGTACCGTCGGGATCGAGGGTTTGCATGTGTCTTCGAGTAGTTAGGTCATTTGTCCGCTGGTGGCCGATTCCGCTTGTGAGGCCCTCGGGCGCGCGGCTCGGTCGCAACTAGGCCTCTAGTCTCGTCAGCTCGACTGTATCGACCCGCGAGCCTGCGCCCACCGAAACGCGTCGTACATGGCGCACGTTCACAGGCCACGCGGTCGCGGTGTCGACAATGAAGTCACCGCGGTCATCAAAGTCAATCGTTGCAGCCATGTCGGTGACCACGGATGCGGCGACCGGTTCTTGCTCCTTGCCTGTTGACGCCGCTTTGGCGGTCTCAAACTGCCGCACGACACCCAAGACCTCGGAGCCCAATGTGCGCGACATACTGGCTCGATCGAATACCATCAGCCAGCCTATGTCGGCGCGCGGCTCCTGCGAGGATATGCCCCGCACTTGGTAGCGCCCAAGAACCGGAACCTCTCCCGAGCCCATCGGTGAAGGGATTCGAGTACGAACTTCTAAAGGCTCGCCAACGCCGTAATCGTGACCCATCGCACCGAGCAAAATCGCAGGTTCCTTCAGCAGACTTTGGGCGAGCATTCCGCCGTCGACCAGAGTCGCCCGCATTGCGGCCCGCAGTGGCTCGGCCAATGGGGCGCGTGCCGGATCGGCCGCCAACATTGCCACAAGCCGATCGAGGGATTTCACGCCATGTTCCCGCACGGCCGCGAAGTCAGCCAAGCCGGTGAGGCGCCCGCCCTCATCCAGCACAAGATCGATTGCGATGCCATCCCACAGCGCATGCATTGCCTCCAGGATTGGACGCACGCGAGGATCGGCTTCGATCACCTCGCTACCCGAGGTGATCCAACGTGCTATCCATCCTTCCGTAACACGTTCACGAATCTCTAGTGCCACGGTCGATCGGGAGCGATGTGCGATCACGCCGTCACGCATCAATTTCAAGTCCTGGCGATATTGCAGCAACTGCCCCGTAGAGAGTTCTGGAATCAGCGTGAATGAGTCCACAGTACCGCTTCGCGCACCTCGGAAGGCGGCCAGACCACCGATAAGCTTCAAAAGCGTGCGGCGGGTTGTCTTGAAAAGAGTCATTGAGGAATAGAAGCTTGGTTGGCGTAATGTCCGCATGTTCACCTCGCTGGCGATCCAGCGATCCCATTCGATGAGCATATGGTTTTTGACATGTCTCCCCGTGGCCGACACTACCGAAGACCGCTGGTGGCCGGGGACAGGACGCCGGCGGCCGCAGTAGAGACGGGTCGAATGACTGTTTCCCCCAGCACTCCGACGGCGCAAGTCGACCCACAGGAGTCAGTCGAGGTTCGAAACCAGCAACCCCAGACCTGACGATCGCCACGAGCTCATGCAGTAGACAGTTCCCGCTGCATAGCTGTGGGCGCACGACGTCGCTGCGCACCGCTCCAAGCTGATCCGACGCTCCTATGGTGGTGGCCATATCGACGCCTGCTCACACTGTGTTTTTATGCATATATGTAGCGAAGCCATGTCCACGCGGCCTTCCAGGAGGTCATCAGCCATCGCGAGGCCACAACCTCAGGTCGAGCTGCCATTGGCAACCGAAGGCGCGCTGCGATACGTCGGGCAGAGCCGCCTTGGCAACATGCTCATTGAGGTGGTCGATGGCCACACATGCGTCAACGGCAAGCTCGTACCTCTCGCATTTCCAGAGCAAGCGCGCCAGGTCCGACTCCCGTGACCGCATATACGTGTGCGGGTAGTGCTCGGAACTACCGACCGCGTTACCAACTGTTGTAACCTTCGCGTATGAAAAACGCGAGCTCAGGCGGGGAACCGAGCCTTCACGACGTCCTCTCCTTGTTCAAAGACAGGAGCGGAGACGAGACCGGCGGACAGCATGCTGTCCGTGGGTTCAGCTTTCAGGTCTGGCAAGCCGTGCTTGAGACACTGAAGGCACATGCGACCGGCGAGGACTACGCCGTCGTACTTGAATGGCAGCAGGACATCGCGGTCCTCGACTCGTCCAAGCAGCCCACGCGCGTCACGTTCATCCAGCTCAAGAAAAACGAGTCGACGCACCACTGGACCTTGAATGGCCTGCTGGCACCACCGCCGGCACCTGCGGCAAAACTAGTGCAGGCCACCATCGATGAGACAGGCGCTCCGACCGCACCAAAGCGACGGATTGCCATTCGCTCGCGTAAGCTGGGACAGTCCCCGCTGGCCAAACTGTATTTCCACCGCCAGCGCTTTTCTGCGCTCACGCGGCCTCCGGAACTCGTCTTCGCTTCGAACGCACCGTTCTACGTTGGAGTCGGGGACGATGACCAAAACGAAACCGTGACCTCAGTAGAGCTATGCGACTTGCCAGCCGCATCAGTCGCCAAGGTCCAAGAGGCTTTTCGCAAGCAACTCGAAGTACCTGAAAACGAAGCGATTGCCCTTGATGGCTTCCGCTTGACTGTGACCAACTGCCCCACTGAGGAGGCCCACAAGTTTGCCATTGGCGAGTTGGTGGAGCTGTGTCAGCTCAAGAAAATTGAGCCGCAGGTCAATGCCCCGTTCATTGCCATCTGTCTCGTAGCGTCGTATGTGCAGCAGCGAGCCGGCAAGCGAGCCTACGCCAAGGACTTCGCGGGCTTGCTTGAGCGCGCTGTTACAAGAACTGAGGTAACCCAGTACTTCGCTGCAGCCAACGATACCCACGTCCGAACGCAAGACTTGGTAGAGCAGGTCATCGCGCGGCTGAATGCCGAGGTGGCCGACTACGAGATGGTCCAGGAGATGGAGGTTGCGGTGAACACCGCTTGCGCGGAAGTCACTAATCGCGCTAGCGTGGTCTGGCTCACTGCCCAAGCGCTGGTCGACCTATACGTCAAGAACAACCAATACAAGGCCAACGGAAACCTCAAGGCTCGACTGCCGGCGTGGCTGGCGGACCTCCGTGCGATGAAGGTTCGGGACTCACACCTGTACTCTAATGGCTTCCTTTACTGCCTGATGGCGATGACTCTCAAAGATGCACAACCACTCCGACACCTTTCAACTGCTGCGACTGGTTCGCAACCTGAGGCAGCATCATGAGCCCCATCGTGGTGTTCAACGAGCTTTGGCTGCTGTCCGAAAGAGACGCGAGCGCGAGGCAGCTGAAGTTTCATTCTCGACGCAACCTGCTGGCGGGAAGTAACGGCACAGGCAAGTCGCGTGTCCTGAAGCACCTGGTCTGGGCGCTCGGCTGCGACCCAGCAAGACGTGCCGCGGGCGAGTTCGACTCGAACGTGGTCGCAGCCCTTGAGCTGTCTGTTGGCTCGTCGGGGAAGTTCACCTTCCTGCGGCAAGGCCGCAAGCGCGCCGCATTCGACGAACTGGGCCACCTTGTGTTTGCGACCGAGTCCGGCTCGAGGTGGAGTGAGTTTTTCTCTGAGACCTTCGGCTTCAAGCTGATGCTTCAGCGCAAGGAGGAAGGTGAGTTCGGCTTGGCTGGGCCCGACTACGCCATGCTTCCGTTCTACATCGACCAAGACAGCGGATGGGGCCCGAAATGGGCGACCTTTCCGTACCTGGGCCAGTTCGTGAAGTGGCAAACGCCGCTCTTTTCGTCATTCACCGGCTTGAAGACCGCGGCCTACCTTGAGGCCCAGGTGCATCGAGAGCGGTCGGCTGTTCAGCTCAAGACCGCCAAGGTGCACTTAAAGCTACAGGAGACCTCCTACAAGCGTGTGGTGGAGATGCTCCCAGCGGAGACAACCACCCTCGACGAAAGCCAGTTCGCGCACGAGCTGCGCGAGGTGTCGGACTTGACGAAGAAGTTGCGCGACGAACAAGACGAGGTGCGCGCGGACCTATTCAAGCTTGCTCAAAATCGGCAGCAGCTCACGGCCGAATTGAACATGGCCTTGGCCAGCGAACGTGAACTCGTCGAGGACCAAGCTTTCCTCGCCGACTATTCAGACGACGAGCCGCTGGTCTGCCCCACTTGCTCTCACGTCCACACGGCGACATTCCATGCACGACAGGCGCTTGCCACCGACGCGCACGACATCCACGAAGTGGTCATTCGGTTGCAAACGGCACGAGACAAGCTGCAAGGCGATGAGGTGGCTCTCCAGACCAAGCTCAGTGCTGTTGCCCAGCGCCTACGCTCGTTGAACGAGTCTCTGACGGTGCAGCGCGACGGACGACCCGTGGCTGACGTAGTGGTCGCAAAGAGCCTGTCCGTACTCAAGGACGCCTACGACGTCACACGCCGCGACCTCGCGGCGGAGCTCGACATTGCCAGCGAGGAGCTTCAAGAGTACGACAGCAGGCTCAGGGATTTGGCCGACAAGGAACGAGAAAAGCGGATTCGTGCATCGTTCAAGGAGGACCTGATTTCCTACGCCGATATGCTCGATATCGCCAAGGTTGAAATTGCGTCGAAGGTGACGATTGGCACGCGCTCGCCGAACGCAAGCGGGAGCTACGCGCCACGCGCAGTATTGGCAAACCACCTTGCGCTGCTGTCGGCTCACTCGGAGTACGGCGATGGCCCCATGTTCCCGTTCATCGTCGACACGCCGCAACAGTCAGGTCAGGACCCTGTGAGCCTCGGGCGGATGCTCGACACCATCCTGAAGAGAGCTCACTCGGGCCAAACCATGGTCGCGACCGAGTCGATTCCGGACAACTGGGTGCCGCCTGACGACTGCAGCATCCTGGAATTCGGCATCAAACGCCACCTTCTGCTGGAGGAAGCTTTTCGTCCAGGCGTCGAGGCGCTCAGCGGCATGGTCAAGGCAATGCACGACGAACTACTGAAACAAGCGCCAGTCGCCGACGAGCCAGCCCAGGATGGCGACAACCCTGTTTCCGACGCCGGAGACGACGAGGATGAGTGACCGTCGCGAGGGCTGCAATGCAGCGGGATCCGACGGTCATTTGGCGGCGCGAAGGATTCCGCGCGCACATTCAGGCGGCCGGCAAGCCGACACTCGCCACATTCCACTCCTGGCCGGAACTGCCTGTTCGCTGTCAAGCCCGCCAGCGGTCCTTGGTCATGTACCGAAGAAGCAAGGTTGGTACGACAAATTGGCCGGTACCGTGGTCATTTGCTCACGAAATCGAGGCCCAGACCCGCCAAATTCGAAATGGGAGTACGTGAACCGTGGTCCGAGTTCTGCAATTTTTAATGTTGGTTGCTTTTGTTTTATGCTCTGCTTGCACCAAGGGGTTAAGCGCTGAGGTGTTTAATAATTCTGCATTGACTTTAATCGTTGATGTTGGTGGTCGAAAAACCAATATTGCACCTCAACAGTTCAAGAGAATACTTCTGACGAGTACGAGTTTTGAGGTTCAACATGGGGCTTTAACTTGGAAGTATTTTCCCTCGTTGCATGCGCCCCAGGTGATATCTGAGGAGGGGCACAATATCCTAGATCCTGCGTACGTTGATAAAGATGACGTAATAAAAGTGCAGATCGATGTTGATGGGCATATTTATATACTACAAAGAGATCAGAATTTTCCAATTCAAAACAAATTGGCTCAGCCCCCGGGGTATCCGTTGGCCTCGAGTCTTTTTTGAGTAATTATTGGGATGGATTTTGCCTCAGCGCACCACACACACAATCAATCTGAAATATCGGCCTAAAGCATGGCCTGGGAGGCTCATCAGATCATCGGCAGCACCGGAATTCGATGCACCGCCGTGCAAACCTGTTTCCACACAGCCTCGGCCAGAAGCCGACGGTCAATACACTTCCGCACACGCAACAAGACATCTGATATCCATGACCATCGGTAAGCGTCCGGCGAACCCATGTTGACCACCGCCGACAGTCCTGTCTGACGATCAGATGTCAGTGGGCTGCCAGCGGTGCGGCAAGAGCTCGTCGATGCGGCTGGCCTTGTGCATGGGCAGCCGCGT
>NZ_MUNZ01000178.1 GCF_002001205.1 Hydrogenophaga sp. A37 | reverse complement strand
CCCTCCAGCCCCGCCAAAAAAGAGCTGATCCAGCGCTTGCTCAAGCTCCAGCAAAGCGGCATCGAACGACTGGCCACCGCCATGACCGAAGAGCCGGCGGTGCTGCTGGTTGAACGCGCATCGGTGGTGATTGCCGCCAACGTGCCCAAAGAACGCCAGGAAGCCCTCTCCAAAGAGATGCAGGCCGACGTGCAGAAGTACCTCAAGGACACCGTGCCGCAGGTGCGCAAGAGCGCCCAGCAACTCGCTCCCTCGACCATCGGCGCGGTGCTGGAGAACAAATTCAGCGAAGAGGAGCTGCGCCAGGTCGTGGCCGTCATGGAGTCGCCGGCCTACGCCAAGTACCAGCAGCTCAGCGGCGAGATGCAGCAGGCCCTGCAGGCCAAGCTGGTGGGCGACACCCGCGCCACCGTCGAACCCCGGGTGCAGGCCCTCGAAAAGACACTCGGCGACCGCCTCAGGGTCGCCACACAGGCCTCAGCCCCCACCACCAAACCGGCGGCACCGGCCAAGCCCGCCAAGTGAGGCTGAAGGGGCCGCGTTGACGGCCCGCCGGTGGCGCGAAGCGCGGCGGGGGTGGGTCAAACCCTGAAGCGTTCGCTCAGCGGTTGCAGGCCCAGCTCATCGAGGATCTGTCCCAACCGCTCGCGGGCGCGTTCGCGCTGGACGCGCGGCGCCTCGTTGCGGCGCGCCAGGATCAGCTCGTTCTTCATCGAGTGTTCCCAGCCCACCAGCTCGGTCACGGTCACGCTGTAGCCGTGGGCTTCGAGCTGCAGGCAGCGCAGCACGTTGGTGATCTGGCTGCCGAACTCGCGTGTGTGCAGGGGGTGGCGCCACAGCTCGGCCAGCGGCGTGCGCGACAACGAGAGCGCCTTGTGTTGCCGCATGACCGCGGCCACCTCGGCCTGGCAGCACGGCACCAGCACCATGAAGCGCGCCTGCCGAGCGAGCCCGAAGGCGATGGCGTCGTCGGTGGCCGTGTCGCAGGCGTGCAGCGCGGTCACCACGTCGATCTGCGTCGGGAGCTCGGGGTGGCTGAGGGCTTGCTGCACGGTCGTGGCCAGGAAGGCCATGCGGTCAAACCCCAGCCGCTCCGCCAGCGCCTTCGATTTCTCGACCAGCTCGGCGCGCGTCTCCACACCGACCACGTGGCCCACCGCCTTCGCCTTGAGGAACAGGTCGTAGAGGATGAAGCCCAGGTACGACTTGCCCGCGCCGTGGTCGGCCAGGGTCACGTCACCGCGCTCCTTCAGCACCTCGGCCAGCAGCGGCTCGATGAACTGCACCAGGTGGTAGACCTGCTTGAGCTTGCGCCGTGTGTCTTGGTTGAGCTTGCCCTCGCGGGTGAGGATGTGCAGTTCCTGCAACAGCTCGATGGACTGGCCTTCGCGCAGTTCGGGCAGCTGTTCCTGCAGGGTCTTTTGTGAGGGCTTGTGGGATGCCTTGTTGGTTTTCACGGGCGGTTGTTTTCAGGGGTTTGTTCTGTGGTGTGTGCGGGTCCGTTCAGCCGCTGATCCAGCGCCCGCACCTGCTCGCGCAGCGCACGGATTTCGCGCATGAGTTCATGCTCGATCTTGCGCTCTTCGGTCTGCACCTCGTCCTCCACCTCCTGCTCAACGAAGATGGCCGCCAGCGAGGCCGTGACCAGCGACAGCACCGACAACCCCAGCAACACCATCAGCGCGGCAAACACCCGCCCTGCATGGGTCTGCGGCACCATGTCGCCGTAACCCACGGTCGCTGCGGTGGTGAAGGCCAGCCAGAGGCCATCCTGCAGCGTAATCACCTGTGGCTCCAGCATCCAGAAGCCGACACCACCAAACAGCATGATGACCAGACACAGCGCCAGCGAGTACCAGAGACCGCGGCGCATGATGTGCCGACGGCGTTGTCTTGAACGAGTCATCGTTCGATTCTGGCACGGCCCACGGGCGACAATGCCCCTCATGCATTCCCCAGAACCGTCCGCCGCCACCCACCCCTACACCGCCCTCACGCCCGACGTGGTGCAGGACGCGCTGGGCCAGATCGGTCTGTGGGGCGACGGGCGCCTGTCCGCGCTCAACAGCTTTGAGAACCGGGTCTACCAGATCCACCTCGAATCGCCGTTCGAAGGCCACGCGCAGGTGGTCGCCAAGTTCTACCGCCCCGGGCGCTGGAGCGACGCGCAGATTGCCGAAGAGCACGCCTTCGCGGCCGAGCTGGTGGCGGCCGAGATTCCGGTTGTGCCGCCGCTGGCGGTGAACGGGCAGACGCTGCACCACTTCGGCGGTTTTGCGTTTGCCGTGAGCCCGCGCCGCGGCGGGCGGCGGCCCGAGCTCGAGGACTTCGAGGTGCTGGAATGGATCGGCCGGTTTCTGGCGCGCATCCACACCGTGGGCGCGGCCCGCCCTTTCGTGACCCGCCCGGCGCTGGGCGTGGCCGGCTTCGGCCACGAGCCGCGCGACTGGTTGATGGAGCACCGCATGGTCGCGCCCGAGGTGCAGACCGCCTGGTCCGCCGCGCTGGCCGAAGCGCTGGCGCTGATCGAGGCCCATCCGGTGTTGCGCCTCGAAGCGCCAGCCGATGAAGACGGCATCCAGCGCATCCGCCTGCACGGCGACTGCCATCCCGGCAACATCCTGTGGACCCCAGAAGGCCAGCCCGGTGCCGGTCCGCACTTTGTGGACCTGGACGATGCGCGCACCGGCCCGGCGGTGCAGGACCTCTGGATGTTGCTCAGCGGCGAGCGTCGGCAGCAGAACCAGCAGCTCGGTGCCCTGATCGACGGCTACGAGCAGTTCCGCCCCTTCGACCGGCGCGAGCTGGCGCTGATCGAACCGCTGCGCACCCTGCGCCTGATCCACTACAGCGCGTGGATCGCACGGCGCTGGGAAGACCCGGCCTTCCCGATCAACTTCCCCTGGTTCGGCAGCCGCGACTACTGGCAGGGCCAGGTGGACATGCTCACCGAGCAGATCGAAGAGATGCAGCAGACCCCTCTCGTAGCATGAGGTAGAGCCTCACCGCTGCGGCATGAAGGCCGACCTTTTGCTCGGAAAGGTTATTGGCAATTAAATTGCACACAATTGAATTGCGCCGTACAGTTCACCCCATGGTCACGCGAAACACCCCCCGAAACAGCTTGTCTGACCAGGCCTTGCGCCTGGACAACCAGCTCTGCTTCGCGCTGTATTCGGCCTCGCTCGCCATGACCAAACTCTACAAGCCGCTGCTCGACGAACTGGGCCTGACCTACCCGCAGTACCTGGCGCTCCTGGTGCTCTGGGAACAGGACGGCGTGACCGTGTCCGAGCTGGGCGATCGCCTGAACCTCGACTCCGGCACGCTCACCCCACTGCTCAAGCGCATGGAAGCGGCCGGCCTGGTGTCGCGGCTGCGCGATGCGGCCGACGAACGACGTGTGCTGATCCGTCTCACCCCCGAGGGCCGACAGCTCAAGGCCCGCGCCCAACGCATTCCAGGCTGCGTGCTGCAGGCCTCGCAATGCGATGTGGCCGAAGCCATAGCGCTCACCCGCCAGGTGCAGGCTCTGCGCGACCGGCTCATCGCCTGATCCCATTTTTCACCCCCGCTTCACCGAAGCACCCACCCACCAAGGAACCACCATGGCATCCCTCGACAAAGTCCTCTACACCGCCCGCACCCACACCACCGGGGGCCGCGACGGTGCCTCCAAGTCCGACGACGGTCGCCTGGCCGTGACGCACACGCCCCCAGGCGCACCCGGCACCGGCACCAACCCCGAGCAGCTGTTTGCTGCGGGTTACTCGGCCTGTTTCATTGGCGCCATCAAGGCCGTGGCCGGCAAGATGAAGCTGACCGTGCCCGCCGATGTGGCGGTGGACGCCGAGGTGGACCTCGGCCCCGTGGGCCAGGCCTACGGCATCGCCGCCCGCCTGACGGTGCACCTGCCGGGCATGGACCGCGCGCAAGCCCAGCCATTGGTGGACGCCGCCCACCAAGTCTGCCCTTACTCCAACGCCACCCGCGGCAACATCGACGTGACGATCACGCTGGCCTGATTTCGCGAACACCATGAAAAGAGGCCCTTCCCGGGCAACCGGGAAGGGCCTCTGTCATTCAGGCAAGGTCTGCGGCGTTGAGCGATGCAGCCAAGAGGCACCGCCGGGCCGGCTTTGCCGGACGGCCAGTGCCGCCCCCCTTGGGGGGTGACGCGAAGCGGCGCGGGGGGTGTTTCCTGCTATCCGCGTTTCTGGATCGTGTTGGCCAGGTGGCGTTCACGGAAACGGCGCATGGCACGGAACAGCACCGGCGGCGTGTAGTCCTGGGAGATCTTCCAGCGCATCCCACCGATTTTTTCATTGGGGCGCTCGGCGAAGATCGTCGTGTGTGCGCCATTCACCTCGGCCTCGGGCCGCCCGTTGGTGTAGTAGAACAAGGCCAGCGACTTGCGCGAATCGCCCTCTGGGCAGGTGAGCGGATCGGGGTGGCCGTGAAAGGTGTTGCTGGTCGGCGAGAAGATGGCCAGGCGGTTGAAGATCGGCAGAATCTTGGCTCCGCAATAGGTCACCTCGCGGTCCCACAATTCGAGGCTGCCGCCGTACTCTTCTTTCCAGTTCTTGTTCATGTAGAAGATGACGTTGATGCGGCGGTCCAGAAAGTTGGCGTCGTGTTTGTTGAAGTCCGCGTGCAACTTCAGCAGGCCACCACGCGGGGTCTGGTGCAAGCCACCGCCGCGCATGGTCGGGTCGGCGATCATGTTGTCGATCCCTGTGACCTTCTCCAGGAAACGCAGGAACGGCGCCGAGTTGAACTGGTAAAGCATCTGCCGCGTGACCGGGCCGAACTTGGTTTCATCCACGCACACCAGCTTCTGTTCGGCAGGCCGGTTGTAGTTGTGCCACTCGATGTCCTGCGCCTTGGGAAACTCCTGCCACATCGCTTCAGCAATGTCGGGCGGCAGGAAGTTGTCGAACGCCATGTGGTTGAAGGGCGTGCCCAGCTTGTATTGGGCCTCGCCCTCCTTGGAGAGCTGCTGGTAGCGGGGATCGTCAAACACAAACCGGTGGGCCAGATCTTTCAGTTCCACAAGGGACTCCTTTGAACACGGGACCGACCAACGGCCCCTTCACAAAAAAGTCCTGAAACGACGGGCTGGCGGCAGGGTCAGGTGCGCGGCTCCTGCGACTTGCGGGACTGCAGGTGACGACCCAGAACGCCCACCAGCACGGTGAGCCCGTCGCCCAGCAGCGTGGTGAGACGCATGCTGACCGCCAACCCGGTGGCGACCGCCTCGCCCGTGAGCGGAGACAGCAACACCACCATCATGGCCTCACGGACCCCCAGACCACCGGGTGCACCCGGCACCACATACCCAATCACCCAAGCACTGCTGAACAGCAAGGTGATGCTGAACCAATCGACATCAGGACGCGCGAAGAAAACTTCGGCTTGCAATTTCAGCACGTACCCCAGCAGCATGAAGTTGACCAAGATCAACAGGGACACAAGTAGCGATGTGCGCAAGCGTGGCAAGCGAAGCAGCTGCCCGCCGCCGATCTTCATGCTCAGTTTGGGCAACACCATGTTGACCACCTTGATGCCCAGCCAGGGCAGCACCAGCGCCAGCGGCAGCAGCCAGGCGGCCTGCGAGGTGAAGTTGGGATTGACCTCCTGGACCGTGTTCAGGTCCCAGAGCACCCAGGTGGACAACAAGGCCAGCGACAAGCTGATGATCAGGTTCCAGATGCCCTCGAACACCGCCGTGCCCACCGCCACGCCCACCGGAATGCCGGTGGATTTGGCCAGCACGCCGCGCCCCAGAAACTGCCCGACGTTGCCCGGCAGGTACTTGCCCAGCTGCGAGATGAAAAACACCTGGACCGCGATGCGGGTGGGGACGCGGTGCCCCTGGTCGGACATCAGCAGGCGCCAGACGTGGGTGCCGAAGAAGTGGGTGAGCACCACACTGCACATGCTCAGGATCGCCACCGCCACGGTCTTGGCATTGAAAGCAATCGGTGGCAGCTGTTCAACGTGCTTCTTGAAGGCCAGCAGGAAATAGGCGAAGGCAACCAAGACGGCCGCGTACATCAGCCACTTGAACAGGGTCTTGGCGTGCTTCATGAGATCGGGTTTCGAGGAGGCGGGCGCGCTACGGAGGGGTCACCGCCGGTCAGCGGGGCACCGGGTGCGTCCACGCAGAACAGGGCGTGCGCTGTAGGGCGCGAGGAGCCCCAAGTGTACCGACCCACCCTGCGCGGGCCATTGACACAGGCCAAACGCCGGTCGATTTCAGCGGGTGTGCCCGAGCCGTTCTATCGCGTCGGCCAGCCAGTCCTGCGGCAGGTTTTCGCGCTCGGCCAGCGTCACGCGCCAGCCGTCCGGCTCCGCCTCCACCTGGGCAGCGCTGCCGCACCAGAGCAACCACGCAAGCCAGGCGCAGGCCGGCGCCGACACCCCTTCGCCTGCCGGGGCGGCGAGCAACGCGGTCAAGCCGGTGGCGGCCGGCAGGTGCACGACACTGCCGCGGACCTCGCCCCCCGTCGCCTGAGCAAGCACCGACAGCGCCTGAGCATCGTCTGCGCGCGCGCCCCATTGCTGCATCCAGTGGCTCAGATGCGCGGCAATGCCCGCGCCGCGGCGCGCCTCGGCCTGCAACAGATCGGCATGGTCCCACCGGTTCCAGTCCAGGGCGGGCTCCGCGCCACCCACCACCAGGGCCGCACGGGCCAAGCTGAACACCGCAGCCTCGTGCGTGGGCTCGTGCACGGCGGCGCTGACCATCAACAGCGCGCCCAGCCGGTTGCCCAGCAAGCGGGACTGCTGCGCCATCAGCTTGTCGCGCACCAGCCCGTCACGCTCGCTTCGCAGGTCCGCCAGCTCCAGCGCATTCTTGAGATCGGTGCGCAGGCTCTCCAGCTCCCAGGGCTTGGCGATGTAGCGGTAGATCTCACCGGTGTTGATGGCATCGATCGCTTCGCCCAGCTCGGAGTAGGCGGTGGTCAGCATGCGCACGATGTTCGGGTAGTGCTGACGGGCATGGCGCAACAGCTCGTTGCCGCGCTCGCCCGGCATGCGCTGGTCACACACCAGCACCGCAATCTCGGCGTGGTGCGCGCCCAGCATCGCACGGCCTTCTTCGACCGAAATCGCGGTGAGCACGGGTGCCAAGGGCCCCACCAGACGCTCGAAATACTTCAGCGCAATGGCTTCATCGTCGACATAAAGAATTTTGGTGGGTTTCATGTCGGTTCCTCGTTAAGGCGTTCTTCGATAGAGGGGAAATACAGGTTGACCACGGCACCGTCATCGGGACCGGAGCGGACCTCGATCGTGCCGCCCATCGAGGTCATCACCCGCTGGCAAAACACCAAACCCATGCCGCTGCCACCACTGGCCGCCCGGGTCGTCACGGGTTCGTGCGTCAGGCGTTGCAACACATCGGGTGCGATCCCGGGACCGTTGTCGATCACCTGGATCACCGCCTGCGGCGGCAGGCCTGGCGCTGGCGACGCCCGGTTCAACACCAGGTGGACACGGGGCTGCGCGGGCGGCGCAGACCGCAAGGCCATGAGCGCGTTCTTCACCAGCGTGCAGATCACCAGATACAACAGGTCGCGTCGGCCTGGCAACGTGAAGTCACGCTCCAGGTCACAGCTCAACCACCCGGACTCGCCCTCATCAAAGGGGTATTCGTCCAGCACCGCCTGCACCAGATCGCTCGCGCGCAAGCTGGCCGAACTGTCGGCATGGTAGGCGTCACGGGCGGTTTGCACAAACGAGGACACCAGCGACTGGGCGTAGTCCGAACGGCGCAGCGCGGCATCCAGCATGGCCTTGACCTCCCCCGGCCGGCGCTGGCCGATGAAAGCCACCTCGGGCTTGCAGGCCAACGCCTCCTGGTGCCGGTCGCGCATGGCCGTGAGGTAGCCACTCACGGTGGCCAGCGGGGTCGTCACCTCGTGGGCCAGAAAGCCCAATGTCTCGCGCAAGGTGGCCTCGCGGCGTTCGATGAGCGCCTTGTCGCGTGTGCGCTGCCGGCTGGTGGCCAGCGCCTCGCGCAGCGCTTGCCGCGTGATCGCTTCGTCCAGCGGTTTCTCCAGAATGGCCTCCACTTGGCCCTGGTTGACCGCCGCCATGGCCACGTCCTTGTCGGCAAAGGCCGACACCAGAAGGCGCGACACATGAGGGTGCTCCTGGCGCACGGCGCTCAGCAGCGCCACCCCATCCTGACCGGGCATGCTGTAGTCGGTCAACAGCACCGCCACCTCGTGCCCACGTTGCGCCAGCAAGGCCAGCGCTTGCGTGACCCCGCTGGCCGTGAGCACGACAAATTCGTCGCCGTACAGCCGAGCGAACCACTTGAGCGCCTGGGGCTCGTCATCGACCAGCAGGACCGCGTGGGCGTCCAGCGCGGCGTGTCTCAAACCGGCGGCATCGGGCTTCATGTGGGGGGCCTCGGCAGATCAAAGGTGAATTCGGTCCACTCGCCGAGCACACTGTCCACCGCCAGCGTTCCGCCGTGGCGCTGGACGATGCCGTAGCTCACGCTCAAACCCAGGCCCAACCCAGCGCCGACATCGCGCGTTGTGAAAAAGGGCTCGAACACCCGCCCGATGTTGGCCGGATCGATGCCGGGTCCGTTGTCTCGCACTGACAGGCCCAGTCGATCACCCTGCTGCTGGACACGCACCGCGATGTGGGGCGACTGGCGCTGCGCCGCCTGCAAGGCGTGTGCCGCATTGCTCAGTAGGTTGATCAGCACACCGATGATCGCCGGCTCATCCCCCAGCACATGGGTGTCTTGCGGCAGGTCCACCGTGACCTCGATGCCCTTGAGGTCGTACCCGGCCAGCCGCAGGGCCGAACGCACGGCGTTTTCCAGCAGAAACAGACGTTGGCTGTCTTCCCCCGGCTTCTGGTAGGCGAAGGTCTTGAGATCAGAGACGATGTTCTGCACCCGGGTCATGCCTTCGAGCGCGTCGTCCAGACTCTCTTTCAGCATCGCATCGGTCTTCGCAGCGGGCACCATCAGGCCCATGTTGATGGCCATCAGGCTGTAGTTGACCGGGTTGTTGAGTTCGTGCAGCAGGCCGGCGGAGAGCGTGCCGATGGCGGCCATTTTTTCGCGCTGAAGCAACTGGCCCTTGACTTCGGCCAAGGTGCGGTTGGTCTCCTGCAGCCGCGCGTTCTGCTCCGCCACCTGTTCCCGGAGGGCGAACAGGCGAAGGCGGCTCAGCTCGGCAAAATAGGTGCAACCCACACAGATGATGGCCGAGAAAGCCGTGAACAACAGGTGCGCGACGAACTGCCCGGTGATGACGATGCCGCCCGCGTGCCAGAAGCAGGCCACGGCATAGATGAGGCAGGTGAACACACCGAACGCCAGCCCTTCGAGGTAGCTGATCGGAACAATCATGCCCACCGCGTACAAGGCCAGGTGCAGGCCCACGAAATAGATCGACGCCGCGCCTTCGGTCTGGGCAATCATCCAGCCGATCATGACCTGCGGAAGAACGAGCCACAGAAAGGTCAGCATTCGCACATGGCGCCGCCCGAACTCGCCCTGGATCACCCACAGAATCAGCAAGGTTGCCACCGCCACCAGCGCACGCACCAGCAGAAACCTCGGCACCTGCTCGGGATAGGTCGCCGCGTCCAGCCCGATGCCCGCCAGCACCAGCACGGCCGACGTGACGCAACCGGTTTTGCTGAAAGCCAGCCGCACGTCTTGCACCGCCGCGCCCAGTGACTGAACAGCGCTGACTGCCATCAGGCGGTGGTGCGCTCAAGCGCAGGAACGAGGAACGACGCGAACACGTTCACGCCAGTGGCGTCGGTGAAGATCCGCTCGTCGCTGCGCCGGCTCGGAAGCACACCCTGGAGGCGGACTTCATCGCGGTAGATCAGGTACCACTCCAGCACATGCTCCATCACGCCGCGCTGCGAGTTGCTGGAATGCACATTGGTCACCAGCACCTGCCCGCCCGGACGGGTTCTGGCGTGCAGGTACTCCAGTAGGCGGCTGCAAACCTTGTCCGACAGGTAATCGAACAAGCCGGCGCAATAGGCGAAGTCGTAGGCTTCGCTCGCCTCTGTGGCGTCGGCCCGGGTGGCCCGCTTGAGCAGGTTGTGCACCGAGTCGTTGACCAGCTGGAACTGCACCGGTTTGCCCAGTTGCTGCCCCACCTCCAACATCTTCGCGCGGGTGTGTTCCAGTGTCACTTCGCTGAAGTCCACCAGCGTGAAATGCGCACTGCCCGGGTCGCCACCGCCCAGAAGGAAGCGCTCGACCTCCACCGCCGGTCCACACCCGATGTTCAGGATGCGCACCGGCCGGCCCAGGGTCTGCGCCCGGGCGCAGACCTGCTTCAGATGATCCACCAGAATGTCAATGCGGTTGCGATGCGCCTGGGCCACGGCGGACTGCAAGAACAAGGCATTGATCATCTGGAAATAGGTGGTACCGCCCTGCTGCGGATCTGACAGGATCTGGTTCACCATCTCGTAGTCACCGGCATAGCCCAGCGGCTTGGCAAACGTGCGGTACACAAAAGGTGCCCGCAACAGCAAGGGATGCAAAGAAGCCTGGGCGAAACTGCGGTAGGTGGCGAGGTCTTCTTCGGGCACGTCCAGGGTTTCGGCTTCCAGCGCGGCAAAGTAGTTGGCCGCCGCCGCCATCACCGGCGAAGCGATTTCCTGGAAGACCGCCGGCGCCACGCGGCCGTCAGCATTCCTCGGCAGGGCAGTGGAAAAGTCGGCATGGTCGGTCCACCGGGACACCTCCGTGAGGTAGGCACGGATCTCGCTCACCGCCACCAGGTAGCCCCGCTTGATCTTGAACCGCCCGAACCAGTCCTCTACGAAACGCTGGGCCTGCTGCCCCACGCTGCCGAAGTTGCCCCGGTCCACGCTCAAGTCGGACCACTCGTCGATCAGAGCCAACGACACCACGGCCATCAGCCCGGTGTTGAGCAGGCTCACCACCACCGCCTTGCCTTTGTAGATGCTGCGGCCATCGGAGCGGATGTTCAGCTCGGTGAGCACCTCGCTGACCTGAACGATGGAGTAGGGGTTGTAGACCTCCATCGCCAACGAGCGTCGCTGCAGGCTGGTCAGGGTCCCACGTGCAATCTCACCCTGGCTGTTGCGAAATGTGACGACGGGGTCAAATGGACGCTGGAGTTGCACGGCGTGTTTGCTATCAAAAGTGGAGAGGCCGAGCAATGCATCGACCAAAAACAATGAGCTCGAACGCCAGTGTAGTCACCTGCGAACGATGGTGTCTGGATCGGCTGCCGATTCGGACGCCATCGCCCTTTCTGACGAAAAGGCCCGGCACGGATTCCACCGGCCGGGCCCTTTGCACACGCCATCAACGGAGCCGTCTCGGCGGCCCATGTGCTCCGCCGCGCCGCTCAAACCAGCAACGCATTCACCCTTTTGACATACGCGGCCGGGTCTTCCGGCAGGCCGCCTTCGGCCAGCAGTGCCTGGTCAAACAGGATGTGAGCGAGGTCGTCGAAGTGCGCGCTGCCCTCCAGTTTCTTCACCAGCGGGTGCTCGGCGTTCACCTCCAGAATGGGCTGGGTGGCCGGCGCCTGCTGGCCGGCGGCCTTGAGCATGCGGGCAAGCTGGTTGGAGAGGTCGCCCTCGCCCACCACCAGGCAGGCCGCCGAATCGACCAGGCGCGTGGTCACACGCACGTCCTGCGCCTTGTCTTTCAACGCTTCCTTCAGTTTGTCGAGCATGGGCTTGAAGCTCTCGGCGGCGGCTTCGGCGGCCTTTTTTTCCGCCTCGTCCTGCAGGGTGCCCAGATCGACCGCGCCCTTGGCCACGCTCTGCAGCGGCGTGCCGTCGAAGTCGTGCAGGTGCGACACCGCCCACTCGTCCACGCGGTCGGCCATCAGCAGCACCTCGATGCCCTTCTTCTTGAACACCTCGAGCTGGGGGCTGTTCTTGGCGGCGGCGATGCTGTCGGCGGTGATGTAGTAGATGGCGGCCTGGCCTTCTTTCATGCGCGCCTTGTAGTCCGCCAGGCTCACGCTGACCGCGTCGGTGGTGGTCGAGGCGAAGCGCAGCAGCTTCGCGATCTTCTCGCGGTTGGCGAAATCTTCGCCCAGTCCCTCTTTCAGCACCGCGCCGAACTCAGCGTAGAAGGCCGAGTACTTGCCGGCGTCCTTCTCGGCCGCAGCCTTCTCTTCTTCGCTGACCACGTCGGTCACACCGTCCACACCCTCTTCGGCCTTCGGCGCCACGTTCTTCTTCGCCAGGTCTTCCAGCATGGCCAGCACGCGGCGGGTGTTGCCTTCGCGGATCGCCTTCACGTCGCGGCTTTCTTGCAGCAGCTCGCGGCTCACGTTGAGCGGCAAATCCGCCGAGTCCACCACGCCCTTGACCCAGCGCAGGTACGAAGGCATCAGCGCCTCGGCCTCGTCCATGATGAAGACGCGCTTCACGTAGAGCTTGATGCCAGCCTTGCGGTCGCGGTTCCACAGGTCCATCGGCGCCTTGGCCGGGATGTAGAGCAACTGCGTGTATTCGGTGCTGCCTTCCACCCGGTTGTGGCTCCAGGCCAGCGGGGCCTCCTGGTCGTAGCTGATGTTCTTGTAGAACTCGGCGTACTGCTCGTCGGAGATGTCTTTTTTGCTGCGAGCCCACAGCGCGTTGGCCGAGTTCACCGCTTCCCACTCGGCCTGCTGCACGTACTCGCTCTTCTCGGCGTCCCACTCCTCCTTCTGCATGAGGATCGGCAGGCTGATGTGATCCGAATATTTGGTGATCAGCGATTTGAGCTTCCAGTGGCTCAGGTACTCGCCCGCGTCGTCGCGCAGGTGCAAGGTGATGGTGGTGCCGCGCGCGGTGCGCTCGATGGTCTCCACCTCGAACTCGCCGGTTCCACCGCTGGTCCAGCGCACGCCCTCGGCCGCCGGCAGGCCGGCACGGCGCGATTCGACGGTGATCTTGTCCGCCACGATGAAGCCCGAATAAAAGCCCACGCCGAACTGGCCGATCAGCTGCGCGTCTTTCTTCTGGTCACCGCTCAGGTGGCTCATGAAGTCCTTGGTGCCGCTCTTGGCGATGGTGCCCAGGTGCTCCACCGCTTCGGCCTGGCTCATGCCGATGCCGTTGTCGGTGATGGTGATGGTCTTCGCTTCCTTGTCGAAGGCCACGCGCACGTCGAGGTTTGGCGCATCCTCAAACAGCGCGGCATTGTTCAAACCTTCAAACCGCAGCTTGTCGCAGGCGTCCGACGCGTTGGACACCAGCTCGCGCAGGAAGATCTCGGGGTTGGAATACAGCGAATGGGTGACCAGGTGCAGCAGCTGCGCCACCTCGGCCTGGAAAGACAGGGTTTGTTTGCTCATGATTTCAATTGGCTGGAGAACGACAGACCGGCGAACCGGATCGAATAGCGCATGGCGCGGACCGGCATTCTGTCACCGGCACGCGGACCCGGACACCAAATGGCGGCGGCCGGCTCTGTTTCAAGAGGTCACCGACGGCATGGGCGCCGCCCTTCACCGCCTGGCCAGCGAGCTGCCTGCCGCGTTTGACCACCTGGCCCGGGGCGCTTTGGGCAAGACCGTGGTCACGGTTTGACCACGCGGGCTATTGAAGCGGGTGCAGGGGGCATCTCTTCTCGCTGCCGACGTGTGCCACCAAGCCCTCGCAGTCGGAACAGGATGGTGACTCTGTCGGCTTGCTCGGGATGATCTGTGCCGCCGCCGTCGGTTTTTCTCGCGGGAGCGAGAAGAAGAAGGTTGCGCCGCCGTCGACCTTGCCTTCGGCCCATGTCGTTCCGCCGTTTCGGGAAACGACGCGGTGCACGTTGGCCAAGCCGATACCGGTGCCCTCGAATTCCTTGAGGCTGTGCAAGCGCTCGAAGACGCCAAACAGCTTGTTGGCGTACCGCATGTCGAAGCCGACGCCGTTGTCGCGCACAAAGACAACCGTTTGATTCTCGTGCCCGGACTGAACGGGCAAACACCCGATCTCGATGATCGTCTGTTGGCGGGTCTGGGTGAATTTCAGTGCGTTTGAAATCAGATTGGCCAGCACGACCCGCAGCATGGCGCCGTCGCCAAAGACCACGGGCAGCTCCCCGATATGCCAGTCGATGGCCCGGTGCTCGGCTTCCGGCTCGAACTCATGGATGACCTCTTTCACCAGCGCACCCAGATCGACGGGCGCCTTGGTCATTTCCTGGCGGCCCATTCGGGAGAAGGACAGCAGGTCGTCGATCAACTCGCCCATGCGTTTGACCGCCTTGGAGATGGTGTCCATGTAGCGCTCGCTCTGCGCATCCAGTGCCACCGGAAATTGCTCCCTGAGCAGGCCGAGAAATCCGTCGATGTGGCGCAGCGGCGACCGCAGATCGTGCGAAACGGAGTAAGCAAAGGCTTCCAGCTCCTTGTTGGCCTCGGTCAGCTGGGCCGTGCGTTCGGCGACGCGCTGTTCAAGTTCCTGGTTGAGCTTGTGGATTTCTGCTTCCACCTGTTTGCGCTCGGTGAGGTCGTAGACCAGACCAACGAATCCGGTGATGCGGCCTCCCGCGTCTCGCAATGCGGTGACGGAAAGACTCGCCGAAAAGCGGGTCCCGTCCTTGCGAGTGAAGCGCCATTCCCGTTCCTCCGTCAGACCCCGGCGCGGGCGGGCCGCAAACACCTCGAATCCCGACGTGATCGTCTCGCCCAGTTCCGATGACAGGTACTGGGCATGTTGCGCCACCTCTTGGGGGTCGTGCCAAAGTGCAGGCATGTGCTTGCCGGCGACCTCGTCAGCGGCGTAGCCCAGCAGGCGCTCGGCCGCCGGATTGAAGCTGGTGACAGTCCCGTCGGGAGCCACCGAGATGATGCCGTAGGCCGCGTTGGTCAGGATGGTGCGCTGGAAGGCGGCCAGTCGGCGCAAGTCGTCTTCCCGCTGCTGGATGCCATCAAGCATGGCGTTGAAGCTCTGGCCGAGCCGGGCCAGCTCGTCGTCGCCGGAGACCGGGATGCGGTGCGTGTAATCCGCCCCGGCGCGAACCCGTTCGGTCGCTTCGGTCAGCGATGCGATCGGCCGCGCGATCGTTCGCCGCAGCACCGCCATCTGGGCCAGCGTGGCCGCCAGCAGGACGAGCATGGCGGCGCCGAACAGCCACATGACCTGGTGCGTTTGTTCGCTGAGTTGCTCCAGGTTCATGCTGATGCGCAGGCGCCCGCCCTTGGGCAGGGTCTGCAGCAGTTGCGTGGCGTCGGCGCCGAGGTAGAGGCCGTCCGGTTGCTCGGCCAGCGGCTGCGGCCTGGCGTCCGACACCCGGTTGAAGTTCGCCAGAAGGCGGCCGTCGTCCAGGAAAATGTCCGCTTCCAGGATCTGCGGGTTGGCGCGCAGCGTATCGAGAATTTCTTGTGCTCGAACGGGATCCGCAAAGGCCACCGCGGCGTCGGTGCCGACCGCGACCAGTTGCGCGTAGGGCTCCATGATCTGCCGGGCGCGGTGCTCGCGGGTATAGCTTTGATAGAGCAGCAACCCGACCCCCGCCACGACGAAGGCCAGCACGGCCGTTCCCCAGAGCACAAACGTGAGTCGTTTGTGGATGTTCAGTTGGCGAAACATGGCCTACCTCATCCGCCTGACCACGCCGTTGTCGAGTACCTCACTGGAGACCTCCAGCATGCGGGTCTGGATGGTCAGCGTCGCAACGCGGGCCTGGTCCAGGTTGATGCTCAGGCGCACGCGGTCGTCGACCTGAAAACGGATGGTTCCCCCTTCGCGCAGAAATTCCGGTGCGTCGCCGACGGTCAGGATCGGCTTGTTCTTCAACCTGTCGAGGGCGGCACGGCGCCTGGCATCGTCCGTGTAGGTGAGAAAAACAATGTGGCACGACGGCAGTTGATCCAGCGTTTCGGCGCGAAAGACTTCGAATGAGCGCCCCTGCTCCGTGCGGCCCTGCAAGCTCGTTTCCAGGATGTCGCCAAAAGGATCCGGCCCGAGGACGCAGATGTGCCAGGGCGTGCTGCTGTTGGGAAACGCGTCGACCGGCCAATTGACGTAGTGGGCGAAATTGCGCAGGAAGGCGGCCTTGACCCGGTTCGGGTTGGCCGGCGCCAGTTCCTGGCTGGCGACCAGACCCGGCATATGCAACATGCACAGCAGTGCGATGGCCCACAAACGGAAATGGGTTTTCATGGATTCGGTGCGCATCAGAACCCCGCCACGAAGGTGAGCAAGAACTCGCGCGGTCGTCCGCGCGTGCTTTGCGAGGGGCGGTACTTCTCGTCCGTGAGGTTCTTGCCCATGAGGTCGACGCTCATCCGCCGGCCATTCGACCGCCAGGCGTAGCCGATACCGGCATTGACGAGTGTGTAGGTCTGGCGGGACGACGCCGGCCCGTCGGGCAGGATGGTCTGGTCGCGCACGACGTTGACGCCGCCGACGAGGTAGAGCCCCTGCAGTCCGCTCTGTGTGAAGTTGTAGCGCGTCCAGAGGTTGGCGAGCTGGGGCGCGCTCATCTGCAAGGGCGCGTTGTGGAAGCGCAGCACGTTCTTGTAGTTCACCAGCCCGGAGGCGTCGAGCGTGGCCGGGTCCTGGGCGAGGATGGCCGCGTCGTTGCCGCTGAATTCGGTGATGCGGGCGTTCATGCGGCTGTAGGAGACATACAGCTGCCAGTGGTCGGTCAGCGCGGCCGTCGTGTCCAGTTCGAAGCCGCGCGAGCGCTGTTCGCCGCTCTGCACGTTGGAGATCACCACGTTGCCTTGCGCATCCGTGGAGGCCAGGTCGTTGACGATGTTCTGGTTGCGGATGTCGAAGAACGTGAGCGTGCCGGACAGGCGCCCGTCAAACAGATCTGCCTTGAGACCGATGTCGTGGCCGCGCCCCTTCGTGGGTTCGGCCGCTTGGCTCGTCCCATCGGGGTTCCGGAGGATTTGTGTACCGGGAACGAAGGACTCGGCGTAGGAGGCGAATGCCGCGAGTTCCGGCGTGAGCTTGTACAGCACGCCGTATTGAGGCGTGACCGCGCTGGCGGTGATTTTGACTTGGGACACGCCCGTCAGGTGGTTGTCGAGCTGGCTCTGCGTGGCGGTTTTGCGCCATCCTGCGAGCAACAGCAGGCGGTCGTCGAAGAAGCCGAAGGTCGACCCGCCATAGACCGACTTGTCGACATAGTCGGTGCGCGTATCGGTCGCGTTTTCCGTCAGCGCGGAGAGCGGAATCGAGACATGGCGGTTCCAGGTGGCGGGATCGCTCAAGTCCCACAGCGGCAGCGGCGACGCCGTGGGATCGCGGCCGAGTGCCGGGTCGTTGGGCGCCTGCGCGGCCCAGTTGTCGAACCGGCGGCTGTTGTATTGCCCGCCGACCAGCAGGCGCAGGCTGGTTTCACCCAATTGGTATTTGCCGACGCCGTGGACCCCGAAGGTGTCGTCGGCGTTGGTGTAGGTCTGGCCCCTCAGGCGGCGACCCTGCATGAGCGTGGTGTTGTTGGCCATGCCGAGGTTGCCGGAGAACAGCGCGTCAATCTCGTAGGACTGGCGGGCGTAGCCTGCGCGCAGGTTCCAGCGCTCATCCGCCTTGACGTCGACCCAGGCGCTCAGGGCCCGAGTCTTGCTGCGACGGTAGTCCGCGTAGGACATGCTGTTCCAGTTGTCCGGCAGGCCGGGCACGTCGACGCCGGACCGGTTGGGGTCGGCCGGGGTCGGCGCGATGCCGGCCTGGACGTTGTAGCCAGGCTTTTGCATGACCTGCGGAGTCTCGACTTTGTCGAAGGCTTCGTACTTGAGCGACACACTGACGCGGTCGTTGGGCTGCCAAAGCAGGGAGGGCGAGATGTTCCGGGAATGGGCGTCGTAGGGCTTCCAGTAGTGAATGTCCTCATCGTGAGAAGCCGCGATGCGGTAGAAGAGCGTTTCTGTGGCCGGTCCGGTCAGGTCGGCTTCGAGTCGGTACTGACCATAGGAGCCCGTCCGCACTGCGGCCTGGCCGGCAAATGTCCGTTGCGGGGTTTTTGTGATGACATTGACGATGCCGCCGGGCGCCACCTGCCCATAAAGAAACGAAGCCGGCCCCTTGACGACTTCGACGCGCGAAATGTTGGTGAAATCGAAGATCGAGGGGCCGTGGTAGCCGTCGCGCAACACCTGAACGTTGCCGGGCGTGGCGCTGACCGCGAAGCCACGGATGGCGAGGTTGGCGTTGCCCTCGTTGAAGTCGTTGCTGCGGTAGGTGACGCCCGGCGAGTAGCGCGCGACGTCGAAGAGGTTGGACGGCTTCTGGTCCTGGATGAAGGCCTGGGTGAACCCCTGGATGGCGAACGGCAGATCCCGGATCGGCGCGTCGAAGCGCGAGCCGGACACCGAATTCGAGGCCCGGTAACCCTGGTCCAGATGGGTGGACACCTCAAAAGGGGAAACCCTGACATTGACCAGGTCAGCAATGTCCATACCGGCCACGTCCATCGCCGAACGGCTCGCAGGCTCAACCTGGACAGCATGGCCCGCGATGGCGTTCGGCAACGGCCACAGCAACAGGCCCGTCGTCAACATGACGGCCCCCCCGCGTTGCGTCACGGCCACAACCCATTCAGAAAAGGCCACCGGGCCGAACAAGCAGGCGATACCGCGCGCCGCGTGTTCCATCGTTGGTTGGCCATTCTTTGCGACGCCCTTCACGAGCAGGAGTGCCCTCATCTCGCTCATAACCGGTCTCCTCGGTGCGGTTTGGTAGGCATCAACTTCGAAAACTCAGGTTCTCACCTTTACAGCTCTGCGGTGACTGTTTCAATTTTTACAGTTGCAGTATCCCCCTGGCGGCTGGGTTGCACAATGCCGAAACCCCGGACCCCTTGCTCAACAGATTGCCGCAGCGCCGCTCCACCACGTCGATCTGATCAAGCCGGTGTCAGCCAGTGCAGCAGCTGCGCCGCCACCTGGGGGCGGGAGAGCAGATCCAAGTGCCCGGTGCGGTAAACGATGTGCTGGCTGTCCTTCGCAAACACCAGCCGGCGCGTCGGCTGATCATGTTGACCCAGTGCGCTGTGGAGCGGCACCAGGCCATCGCCCGTCAGCCGGTCGGCCAGCAGCCCGCGCTGCCCCGCCAGCGTGGCGGCCACGGTAAAACAGGCCACGCCCTCGGGCAGGGGCAGCGGTACGCGGTGGTCGTCGGACGATTCAAACCGGTCGCGACCCTGCCAGTCCGCGTCCAGCACATGGCCATGGCGCAGGTCGGTGATGCCGGCGCTGCGGATCTTGCCCAGCCGGGCGAACGGCACCGTGTGCGGCGAAGAAGCGAGCAGCAAGTCCACCCCATGGCCCGCGCGCTCCAGCGGCGCGCCGTGGTGCGGCGTGCCAAGGAACACCAGTTCACGCAGCAACCCCGGCCAGCGTTGGCCCGTCTCGCGCGCCACCTGCACGGCCGAGCGCGCCACCAGCCCGCCCATGCTGTGACCCACGACGGTAATGCGCTCCAGCGGCACCGGCCAGCCCGCCACCAGCCGCTCCATCTGCGACGCCAGCTCGCGCCCGTTGGTCGAGGTGTGCAAGCCGGAGTTGTAGCGCAGGTACACCGGCGTGCAGCCCAGCGCCTGCGCCAGAAAGGCACCGTGGTCGTGGCCGCTGCGGCGCCACTGCGTGTCGTTCATGCACAGGCCGTGGGCCAGCAACAGCAGGTGCGGGCTGACCTGCTCGCCCAGTTGCCCCTTCAAGGCCACCGGCGCCAACGGCAAAGCCCGCCCGCCCTGGCGCAGCTCCATGGCCTGCGCCAACGGGTTGCCAAAGCTCTGCAACCGGTCGCCGAGCACGCCGTTCAGCGCCGCCAGCACCGCCTCGCGCGCAGGCGAAGCCGCGGGGTGGTCGGCAGGGTCGTCCACCAGCGGCAGCAGCGCGGCCAGCGCGCCGTCCAGCCCATGGCCCACGATGTGCGCCACGCCGCGAATGCCCCGGTAAGTCTGCCCCGTCAGGCCACTGGCCTGTTCGTCCGACGCCCCGCCGGAAAACCCCAATCGCCGCCGCACCGACTGGTGCACCCCCTCGGTGATGTTGATCACGCCCTGCGTCGCCTGCGAGGCCAACTGGGCCGCGGCCCGCAGGTCTGAGGGGCGCAGGTGACGCAGGACAGCGCGCTTGGGGG
>NZ_MUNZ01000171.1 GCF_002001205.1 Hydrogenophaga sp. A37 | reverse complement strand
ACGCATCGACCACTTCGTCACCGCTCACAACGAAAACTGCCAGCCGTTCAGGTGGACCGCCACTGCCGATTCCATCCTTGAAAAGCTGCATCGACTTTGTTCACGTATCAGCGGGACAGGACACTAGTTCAAGCGTGCTTGCATCGTGCTTTAATTCTGTCTGGGCTTTTTCCTATGAACGTGAACAAGACGTGGAAGTGAGCGCGAGACCGGGGAACAAACCGGGGAACAAAACCGCTCTTTTTTGACGTAAATTCAAGTGCTTTTGCGGGCTCTGAGGCAACTTTCAATAGACCCCAGCACTTCAACAGAAAAGGCCTCAAAACATCACTGTTTTGGGGCTTTTTTTTGGTGACAGCGCAACGCAGCGCAGGAAAAAATCGACTTCGCATGATGCAGCTTCAGGACATTCTTTTTTCACAGGGTTTTGGCACGCGACGCGTCTGCTGTGGCCTCGTTCAGCAGGGCCTGGTACAGCTGGGGGAGTCGCGGCAGGTCTGCGTCGATCCGGCCGAGGGCTTGGACGAAGAGGGGCTTGTGTTCTGGGTGCAGGGTGAGCGGTGGGCGTACCACGCGCTGGCTTACCTGATGCTGCACAAGCCAGCAGGTACCGAGTGCTCGCAGAAACCCAGCACCTACCCCAGCATTTACACGCTGTTGCCAGGCCCGCTGCGCAATCGGGGTGGTGGTGCGGCGGCGGGCGTGCAGGCGGTGGGGCGGCTGGACCAGGACACCACGGGGTTGCTGCTGCTGTCTGACGACGGTAAGTTCATCCACCGCATGACCTCTCCGCGCCATCATGTGCCCAAGGTGTATCAGGTGCGGGTCAAGCACGCGCTGGATGATCGCCAGCTTGAGCGCCTGCGGCAGGGCGTGGTGTTGGACGACGATCCGGTTCCTGTCAGCGCGGCCGACTGTCGGGCAGTGGACACCCTCCACTTAGAGTTGACGCTCACCGAAGGCAAATACCACCAGGTCAAGCGCATGGTGGCGGCCATGGGCAACCGCGTGGAGGGTTTGCACCGTTCGTCCGTCGGGAGCATTGCCTTGCCTGAGAACTTATTGCCAGGGCAGTGGCGCTGGTTGACGGCTGCTGAAGTTCAGTCGTTGACCCAGAAAGCGGTCAGATCCGCCTGACCCCAGGCGAACATCTCAGAGCAGATCGCCTTTGCGGCTGTCAAGTGGCACCAAGAACGAGTTGTCTTGCCAATGGGAGCCCAGGTCACTCACCTTGGAGTCTCCGGTGGTGCTGGCTGGCCAGGAGGACAAGGGGCTGAAGTCGCTGTGGCGGTTGCTGCGCTGACGGGTCAACGCAGAGCGCAGATTGGTCTGCGCTGCAATCATGGCGCGCTCTTCCTGCTCCCGGTCGCGCATAGTTTCAGGCGTCGGTACTTCGCCGAGAAACTCACCTCGAATCTCGGAGACGGTGGGCAGGCTGTTGGAACGGACCACCCAGTAGGGCAAGCCGCATTGGGTGAGAAGGGAGTGCTTGAGTTGTCGGGTGCTTCGAGGAATGCCTGCGCGCCCTGGCACGTCCAGACATCCGACCACCCTGCCATCGGCCTTGCAGATCGAAAAAGTGCAATAAACACCGCTCAGCAGCCGGTACCAGTCCATGCCCTCTTCCTTTTCTCTTGGCAAGGTGAAGCGGGTCACGGGCATCTTGATCATCACATGATGGTCGTAGAAGGCCCGGGACAGCCAGTGCCAGACCAGCAGTTCTTCGCTGTTGGCGACGGCTCGAGTGTCCAGTGGCCACTGTTTGGGGATGCGCCGACGCGCCCGGGCCTTCCGGTCTTCCCAGGCGCGGTACAGCATCGCGCCGATGGCCAGCAGCGCGGGCACCAGCACGGCGAGTAGCCATGGTTCATTCCAAAAGGTCATAGAGAGCTGGGGTAGGTTGTAACCTAATGTATTGAAACGGCGAGAAAAGACATGGTTTTGTCGTTTTCTGGAACGTCACTAGCGTGAATTTCTTGGGGTTTGTAGGGACTTGCGGGCAGCGGTCGGGATGCCAATCGATGGTTTTGGCTCATTTCATCGAACAAACGGGTGGTTTTGGGCGCGGGGTGCTCAGGGTGCTGCGCATCGGGGCCTGAGGGTCAGCGCAGAAGAGGGTGCGTGAGCCGTGTCGGTGGGGGCAAAACAGCAAATTGTGCACCAGCAGCATTGCCCCGAACATCCCGCATATGGGGGATCAGGGAACACTGTTCAGAAATCTCGCGATGGCGTCAGTGAGTTGCTCTGGCTGATCGCGGTGGGGGCTGTGCCCACAGCTGGACAGCTCCAGGGTCTGGGCACCCAAAATATGCGCCTCGATCTCGCGCAGTTGTTGAAGGCTACCGTATTCGTCATTCAGTCCCTGGATCGCCAACAAGGGGGTGTGGATGGTCCTGCAATCTGCGCGGATGTCGAAGTGCCGAAACGCAGCGCTGAGCCAGACGTCGTTCCACTGATAGAAGGCGTTGTCCACGTCGGCGTGGTAGCGCTCCAGGCGTTGCCGCAACCCTCGCTCCCCTGGATCGTGTTCGTACAGCCGACGGGCCTCGTCAATCGACCGAATCGCGATGTCTTCCACGAAGACGTGCGGTGCAATGACCACGCAGGCGGTAACGGGAAACTGGCTCGCATGCAGCAGGGCAATGCTCGCGCCGTCAGAGTGACCAATGAGAACGGGCCGATCTACGTTCAACTGCCGGAGCAGTTCGGGTAGCACCTGCCTGGCTTCCAGGTGCATGTAGTCGGGCTCATGACGCCCAGCGTGCCAGAAAGCGCCACCACGCGGTTCATCCCGCACGTCGGGCACCGGGTCGGACTGCCCATAGCCCCGGCGCGAGTACAACCAGCCCGCGCGCCCGGTGGCAGCGCAAAGCTCGCGAGGCCAGTCGCGCCCGCGCTGTGTCCACATGGACACACTGCCCAGTCCCTCGTGCAGGAACACCAACGGCGCCCGTTCCTGCGGTCCTGGAATGTGGGCGACTTCCAGTTCGATACCGTGTATGTCTGCGCGATCCATGGCTGGGTTTCTGATGGGCTGGAGACGTTGGGCGAGAGTGAAAGCCTGTATTCTCGTCACATGAATCTGATGCTCGATTCCTTCTGGCGCGCGGTCGCCTATTGCATGCACCCGCGCGTGATCGGACTGTCTTTTTTGCCCTTGGTGCTGATGGTGGCACTGTCCTTGGGGCTGGGCTATTTCTTTTGGGACAACGCGGTGGCTTCGGTGGCGTCCACGCTGGAGGCTCACGAGCTGATGCAGGGTTTTCTTGGTTGGCTGGAGCGCGCGGGCATGGGGTCCTTGCGCACCGTGTTCGCGCCGCTGGTGGTGCTGGTGCTGGCCACGCCGGTCATCGTGTTGTTGTGTCTTTTGCTCGTCGCGCTGCTCATGTCGCCAGCGATGGTCGAGCTGGTTGGCCAACGCCGGTTTGTGCAGCTGGAGCGCAAACGCGGTGGGTCGCTGCTGGCCAGCATTTTTTGGTCGCTGGGTTCGACAATCGCCGCCTTGCTGGTGTTGGTGATTTCGATGCCTTTGTGGCTGATTCCGCCCCTGGTGTTGATCTTGCCGCCGCTGATTTGGGGCTGGCTCACCTACCGCGTGTTTGCGTTCGACGCCCTGGCTCAGCACGCCTCCAGCGCAGAGCGAAAAACCATTCTTCGCGAGCACCGCGGCACGTTGTTGTTGATGGGTGTGCTCAGCGGTTACCTTGGCGCAGCGCCCAGCCTGCTCTGGGCCTCGGGTGCGATGCTGGTGGCGCTGGCGCCCTTGCTGGTGCCGGTGGCGATCTGGATTTACACGCTGGTTTTTGCCTTCGCCTCGCTCTGGTTCGCCCACTTCACCCTGGCGGCCCTGCAGCGCCTTCGCGCCTCACAGGTGGTGGACGTTTTGGACCCGGTTTCCAACGCTGGCGTACCACCACCGCTTCTGGTGGAGGCGGCGGACGGAACCTCGTCTCCCCCCGGCCTGCCACCTGGCTTCTGACTTTTTTTGTGCCATGAACCTCAAGACACCTGAGTTCGGATTGATCATCATCGGGGACGAAATCCTGTCGGGCAAACGCGCCGACAAACACCTGCCGAAGGTGATTGAGCTGCTGCAGGCGAGGGGGCTTTCGCTGGCCTGGGTGCGCTGCATTGGTGATGACCGTTCCCGCATCACGGACGCCCTTCGTGATGCGTTTGCCGGCGCCGATGTGGTGTTTTGCTGTGGCGGCATCGGCGCCACGCCAGACGATCACACGCGCCAGTGCGCCGCAGCGGCGCTGGGGGTGGATCTGGCCCTTCACCCGCAGGCGCGTGAGCTGATCGAACAGCGCATGCGCGATCTGGCCGCCGAGCGCGGCGAAACCCACGATACGGCCCGCCCTGACAACGTGCACCGTTTGAACATGGGCGTGTTCCCGGTGGGCGCCAGCATCATTCCGAACCCGTACAACAAGATCCCGGGCTTCAGTTGCGTCGGAGCGGGCGGCAGCACGGTGCACTTTGTGCCCGGCTTTCCAGTGATGGCCTGGCCCATGATCGAGTCGCTGCTGGACGGCCCTTATGCCCACTGGCACCGCCAAGGCCTTTGGCAGGAGCGATCGGTCGTGGTCATGGGTGCGATGGAAGCCGCGCTCACGCCGCTGATGGAGCGCATCGAGCGCGAGCACCCGGTGAAGGTGTTCAGTCTGCCCAGTGTGGACCACCCGGTACACGGGCGGCACATTGAGTTGGGGGTCAAAGGGGAGCCTGCGCATGTGGCCGTTGCCTTTCAAGTGCTGGTCTTGGAGCTCAATGGCTTTGGTGTCGAGTTGGGCCCTGAAATGGTGCAATGAAGACTTGCCTCAACAAGGTGCATCTGAGATTGGCACCATTACAGTGCATCACATTGGGATCTTTGTCGCCCCAAGATGCAGCAGCGCCTTTTCCGTTCGGCACCGACAAGGCCCGCCGATGTGCTGCGCCATAATCGCCGCGAGCGTGTGAAACAGCTGTGTCGGATGCGGATCAGTCGGTCTTTTTGTGGCACAAAAACTGCTTAACACCCTAGTTGGTTTATCTCTTCCACCCACCCCGCTACAGGAGCTTTTGATGGCAAAGACCGTCGCAGACGTAATGCAAATGGTGAAGGACAACGACGTCAAGTTCGTTGACTTCCGTTTCACCGACACCCGTGGTGCACAACAGCACACCACTGTGCCCGTCTCCCATTTCGACGAAGACAAGTTCATTTCGGGTCACGCGTTTGACGGTTCGTCCATCGCTGGCTGGAAGGGCATTGAAGCTTCGGACATGCAGTTGATCCCTGATCCGAACACCGCCAACATCGATCCGTTCTACGAAGAGACCACGCTGATCCTGACCTGCGACGTGCTCGAGCCCGCCGACGGCAAGGCCTACGACCGCGATCCCCGTTCCATCGCCAAGCGCGCCGAGGCTTACCTCAAGTCCACCGGCCTGGGCGACACCGCCTTCTTCGGACCGGAACCCGAGTTCTTCCTGTTCGACGGCGTGCGTTGGAGCACGGCCCCGGGCCACACCTTCTACGAAATCGAAGAGTACGAAGCCCCCTGGAACAAGGGCGCCAAGCTCGAAGGCGGCAACCGCGGCCACCGTCCCACCGTCAAGGGCGGCTACTTCCCCGTGCCCCCGGTCGACAGCACGCAAGACATGCGCGCCGAGATGGCCCTGATCCTCGAATCGCTGGGCATTCCGGTTGAAGTGTTCCACCACGAAGTGGCGGGCGCTGGCCAGAACGAAATCGGTACCCGCTTCAGCACCCTGGTGCAGCGCGCCGACTGGACCATTCTGCAGAAGTACGTGGTGCACAACGTCGCCAACGCCTATGGCAAGACCGCGACCTTCATGCCCAAGCCCTACGCTGGTGACAACGGCTCCGGCATGCACGTGCACCAGTCGGTCTGGAAAGACGGCAAGAACCTGTTCGCTGGCGACGGCTATGCCGGCCTGAGCGAATTCGCGCTGTACTACATCGGCGGCATCATCAAGCACGCCCGTGCACTGAATGCCATCACCAACCCCGGCACGAACTCGTACAAGCGTCTGGTGCCGCACTTCGAAGCCCCGGTGAAGCTGGCCTACTCGGCCAAGAACCGCTCGGCCTCGATCCGCATCCCTTACGTGCCGAACCCCAAGGGCCGTCGCGTGGAAGCCCGCTTCCCCGATCCTCTGATGAATCCGTATCTGGGCTTCTCGGCCCTGCTGATGGCCGGTCTGGACGGCGTGGAAAACAAAATCCACCCGGGCGAAGCCGCCACCAAGGATCTGTACCACCTGCCGCCGGAAGAAGACAAGTTGGTGCCGACCGTGTGCCACAGCTTGGACATGGCGCTGGAGTACCTGGACAAGGACCGCGCCTTCCTGACCAAGGGCGGTGTGTTCACCGACTCCATGCTCGACGCCTACATCGAGCTGAAGATGGGCGAAGTCAACCGCGGGCGCATCGAAGTGGCTCCAGTCGAGTACGACATGTACTTCAGCCTGTGATGCACTGACCCGGTTCTACCGGGTCAAAACCACAAAGGGGGGACGACCCAAAGTCGTCCCCCTTTTGCGTTCTTGATCGGCCATTCGCCACCGGTCGTTCGGTTGCTGGAACCGCAGGGCATGTTTTCGGTCATACTGGAAAGTGAACTGTTGCGCGCCCGCTGGCGCATGGAGACTCTGCGTTGCTGAACATCACACCCACTGCCTTGATTCGCTGGATCGCCCTCGCCATCACCTCTGCCTTTCTGCTGCCAGCGCTGGCACAGGAGCGCATCTACCGTTGTGGAAACGAGTACACCAACAACGCGGTGGTGGCCAAGAGCCGTGGATGCAAGGTCATGGAGGGAGGCAACATCACCATCGTGCAGGGCACCGTGCCACAGGCAGGCGCCTCGCCGCGCACTGGCACTGCTCCCACTGCACCGCGCAGCACCCCCCGCAACGATTCGGCCGAGCAGCGCGCTCGCGACAGCGATGCGCGCCTGATTCTTGAGTCCGAGCTTCGGAAAGCCGAAGACCGCCTGGCTCAGGCTCAGAAAGCCTATGCCAACGGGCAGCCAGAAAAAGAAGGAATCGAGTCGCGCAACCATCAGCGCTACCTTGATCGTGTGGCCGAGTTGAAGGCTGCGGTGGCCCGCGCCGAGAGCGATGTGAACGGCCTCAGGCGCGAGCTGGGTCGGATGGGCGGTGTGCCGCCAGCCGGTTCCGGCGCCGCAGCGTCCGGCACGCCGGGCGGGCCTGAATCTGCCGCAAAATAGTGGCTTGAAAAATCCCAGCCTTCACCCCATTCCGCCTTCCTCTCGCGCATCGGCCCAGCCCGGCAAGACCGGTTCTCGCGCCGCATCAGCTCACAGCCGTTTTCAATCGCTCGACATGCTGGCCACCTTGGTCGCTGTGGTGGCGTCCGACGGTGCGGTTTTGTATGCGAATGCGGCTCTGGAGGATGCCTTGGGCATGTCCCGCCGCAGCATCGCGGGTGCGTTTCTGCAGGACTGTTTCACCGACCCACAACTGCTGCAGAACGCGCTCTCCGGTGCCCGTGGCAATGAGTTTGCGGCCCTGCGTTATGACGCTTGGCTCAAGCGCGTGACCCACGAGCCCTTGCCGGTGCATGTGGTCGTGGCGCAGACCGAAACGCTGGGCGAGGTCATCGTCGAGTTGCTGCCACTGGAGCAGCAGACACGCCAGGAGCGGGAGGAGCGCCTGATTGACCAGGCTCAGGCCAACAAGGAGCTGATCCGCAACCTCGCTCACGAGATCAAGAACCCGCTGGGCGGCATTCGGGGTGCAGCGCAATTGCTGGAGCTGGAGCTCGACAACAAACAGCTGACCGAATACACCCAGGTCATCATCCACGAGGCCGATCGCCTGCAGTCGCTGGTGGATCGCTTGCTTGCGCCGCACCGCCGCCCGCACGTGGTCGGTGACGTGAACATCCACGAGGTGTGCGAGCGCGTGCGTTCGTTGATCGTGGCCGAGTTTCCGAAGGGCCTGCGCGTGGTGCGCGACTACGACACCTCGATTCCCGAGTTCCGGGGAGACCGCGAGCAACTGATCCAGGCCGTGCTCAACATCGCACACAACGCGGCCCAGGCCCTGATCGAACGCATCGCTTCGGGCGATGCGCAGATCACCTTCAAGACCCGCGTGGGGCGGCAGGTCACCTTCGGCAAGCAGCGCTACCGGCTGGCACTGGAATTGCATGTGATCGACAACGGGCCTGGCGTGCCCGACTCGATCAAGGACCGCATCTTTTTCCCGCTGGTGTCGGGGCGCGATGGTGGTTCAGGTCTGGGGCTCACACTGGCCCAGACCTTTGTGCAACAGCACCACGGATTGATCGAGTGTGAAAGCGCGCCGGGCCAGACGGATTTCAAATTGCTGATTCCGTTGCCTTGAAACCAAAACGCCTCGATTGAGGAAGGGAAGACGCTCACATGAAGCCGATCTGGATAGTGGATGACGACCAATCAATCCGCTTTGTGCTGGAGAAGGCGCTGCTGCGAGAAAACCTTCCGACACGCAGTTTCATCAACCCCCAGGAAGTGCTCAAGGCACTGGCCGAGACGCCCGAGCATGAAGGCCCGCAGGTGCTGGTGAGCGACATCCGCATGCCCGGCGGGTCTGGTCTTGATCTGCTGGAGAAGGTCAAGGAAAAGCTGCCCGGCCTGCCCGTGATCATCATGACGGCCTTCTCCGATCTGGACAGCGCGGTGTCGGCCTTTCAGGGCGGTGCGTTTGAATACCTGCCCAAGCCATTCGATCTGCCCAAGGCCATCGAGCTGATCCACCGCGCGGTTGAAGAGAGCCAGCGCGAAGAGGTCTCGCAAGAGTCGATCACCGACGCGCCCGAGATGCTGGGCCAGGCGCCCGCGATGCAGGACGTGTTTCGCGCTATCGGCCGGCTGTCGCAGAGCCAGGTCACGGTGCTGATTACCGGCGAGTCGGGGTCAGGCAAGGAGTTGGTCGCCCGCGCACTGCACAAGCATTCACCACGCGCGGGTGGGCCGTTCGTGGCCATCAACACGGCCGCGATCCCGAAGGACCTGCTGGAGTCCGAGCTGTTTGGCCATGAACGCGGCGCCTTCACCGGCGCGCAGACCATGCGCCGGGGCCGCTTTGAGCAGGCCGACGGGGGCACGCTGTTTCTCGACGAAATCGGCGACATGCCGTTTGACCTGCAGACGCGTTTGCTGCGCGTCTTGTCCGACGGCCACTTCTACCGCGTTGGCGGCCACAGCGCGGTGAGAGCCAATGTGCGCGTGATCGCCGCCACCCACCAGAACCTGGAACAGCGCGTCAAAGAAGGCGTGTTCCGCGAGGACTTGTTTCACCGCCTCAACGTGATCCGCCTGCGCCTGCCCGCGTTGCGCGAGCGCCGCGAAGACGTGCCCATGCTCACGCGTTTTTTCCTGCAGCAGAGCGCCAAACAACTCGGCGTGGAGCCCAAGCGCATCTCCGACGGCGCGCTGCGCCTGCTGGGGACGTTCGACTTCCCGGGCAACGTGCGCCAGCTGGAAAACGTGTGCCACTGGCTGACCGTCATGGCACCGGCCCAGGTGATCGAACTCAAAGACCTGCCGCCGGAAGTGCTCGCCGGCGCGGGTGCGATGGCGGAAGCGTTGGTGGAGGCGCCGGCCCCGCTGGGCGCGCCCCCGGTGGTGATGGTGCCCGACACCATGGGGACTCCCGTGGTGACGTCGATGCCCGTGGCTTTGGCTCCCGTGGCCGAGGCACCGCTCCTGTTGGCTTCGGCCTGGGAGGCCGGGCTTCAGGCCGAAGCGCGTTCGCTGCTGGAGGCGGGCCGCACCGATGTGTGGGACGTGCTCACACGCCGCTTCGAGACCGGGCTGATCCTCACGGCGCTGGCCAACACCCGGGGGCGACGCATCGAGGCTGCGCACAAGCTGGGCATCGGACGCAACACCATCACGCGCAAGATCCAGGAGTTGAATCTCGAGTGACCCCCGCGGCGCTTCGCGCCACCCCCTGTAGGGGGCAACACCAGCGGCCCGGCGAAGCCGGTTCCGCGGTGTTCCTGGATGGGCTTCCCTCCAGACTCTTGCAGTTGTTATTCGAGCGTCAACACCACCGGCGCGTGGTCACTGGGCCGTTCGTTCTTGCGCGGCAGCTTGTCCACCACGCAGGCCGTGGCGCGTGACTTCAGCGCTTCGCTGACCAGAATGTGGTCGATGCGCAGACCCCGGTTGCGGCGGAACGCGAGCTCGCGGTAGTCCCACCAGCTGTAGTTCTTCTCTGGCTGCGGGAACAGGCGCACCATGTCGGTCAGTCCCAGACCGATCAGGGCTTGCAAGTGTGTGCGCTCTTCGGTGGTGCAATGGATCGTCTCGCGCAGGCCCACCGGGTCCCACACGTCGAGATCGTCGAAGGTGATGTTGTAGTCGCCCATAAGCACGACTTGCGGGTGTGTCGCCATCTCGGCGCGGACCCACTCGCGCAGCGCATCCAGCCAGCGCATCTTGTAGACAAACTTGTCGCTGTCGGGGGCCTGGCCGTTGGGGAAATAGGCGCCGATCACGCGCACACCCGCGACGGTGGCGCACAGCACACGCGCCTGCTCGTCGTTAAAGCCCGGAATGTTTCGGACCACGTCCTCGGCGGGCAGCTTGCTCAGCAGCGCGACGCCGTTGTAGGTCTTCTGCCCGAACCACTGGGCGTGGTAACCGATGTCGGTGAAGGCCTGCACGGGAAACTTGTCGTCGGTCAGCTTGAGCTCCTGCAGCGCGAGCACATCCACCGGATTCAAGGCGAGCCAGTCGAGCACCTGCGGCAGGCGCACGGTGAGGGAGTTGATGTTCCAGGTGGCCAGGCGCATGGGTGTTCAGCGAGGAGTGAAGAGGTCGGAGCATTCTAGGTTTTCCACCCTGCGGCCGCGCCCATAAGACTCACTTAATCTGTGCTGCCCACCATCCGCCCCCATGCCGACCTCATCGGGTCGACGCCCAAGGAATCCGGATGCCTCTGGCCTTCGCCCCGAACCAGGGGCCCCTCCTGCCCAAGCCCGAGGGCGCGCCCACAGCGTCGCTCTTTGGCTGGCATTCCCCCGTCGATCCGGACCGAGCCGAGGTTGAGTGCTTCGTTCAGCGCGTGTATGCACGCCACTTTGGTGCGCAGGTGCGGCACTTTGCGCCGCACCTGGTCAGCCTGCGGGATCGGGCCAGCGGTGAGATTGTGGCCGCCGCCGGCTACCGCCAAGCCAGCGTGGCGCCCTTGTTTCTGGAGCGCTACCTGGACCGCCCGGTTGAGCAATGCCTGTCAGCACCCGGCGTTCAGATTCCCTCGCGGGAGGGCATCTTCGAGGTGGGGCACCTGGCCGCGGAACGCGCCGGGGAAGGCCGGCGCCTGATTCTGCTGATGGCCCGCCATCTCGCCGAGCATCGCGCGCAGTGGGTGGTCAGCACCCTGACCGAAGAGCTGCGGCACCTGTTCGTCCGCCTCGGCATCACGCCCCTGGCGCTCGGTCGTGCCGACGCGGCCGCGCTCGGTGGTGACGCAGGCGAGTGGGGCAGCTACTACGAGCACCACCCGGTGGTGCTGGCCGGGCAGGTGCAGCACGCTTTGCGGCTGTTTGAGCGCCGCCGACCGGCGCAGGAGCCGCGCCTGTGATGCCGCTGCCCGACGCCATCGCGCTGAGCGACGGTGAGCGCCGCATCACCTACGCCGAGCTGCGGGCGGGCGTGGACGCGCTCGCCGAGCGCCTGCGAACGCAAGGCACCCGCGTGCTGGCCACGCTGATGGACAACGCCATGGCCTGGGTGGTCGCCGATCGCGCGGCCGAACAGGCCGGTGTCGTGCATGTGCCGCTACCGGTGTTTTTCACGCCCCAGCAGCTGGCGCACGCGCTGCGGGTGGCCGGCGTCGATAGCCTGCTCACCGTCCACGCTCTCGCTCAACACTGGCCTCAAGCCGAAGCCTTCGACTGGGACGTCGTGGGCACGCCGCTGCGCTGCCTGCGTCTGCCGGCCGATGGCCTGCCTATGCCGGCGGGCACCGCCAAGCTCACCTTCACCTCCGGCACCACTGGCACACCCAAGGGCGTGTGCCTGAACGCTCAGGCCATGCAACGGGTGACCCGCGGTTTGGTGCAGGCGCTGGAGCCGATGGACATCCGGCGCCACCTGTGCGCGCTGCCCCTGGCCGTGCTGCTGGAGAACATCGCCGGTGTCATGGCGCCGCTCGCCCGCGGTGCCGAGTGCATCGTGCCGCCGCTGGCCGAGCTGGGGCTGACCGGTTCCTCCGGTTTCGAGCCGGCCCGTTTTCACGCGGCGGTCGAGCGCTTCCAGCCGCACAGCCTCATCCTGCTGCCGCAGATGCTGCGCGCCTGGACCGGCTGGCTGATGCAACAGGGGCTGCGGGCGCCCGCCAGTTTGCGTTTGGTGGCGGTGGGCGGGGCCGCGGTGGGCGCGCCACTGGTGCTCGCCGCGCGCCAGGTGGGCATCCCGGCCCACGAGGGCTATGGTCTGTCCGAAGGCGCTTCGGTGCAGACGCTCAACCTGCCGGGTGCCGACCGCCCCGGCAGCGCCGGCAAGGCCCTGCCGCATGCGCGGCTGCGCGTGGCCGCACACGGCGAGATCGAGATCGCGGGCAGCCTGTTTTCTGGCTACCTCGGCGAAGCGGTTTCAACAGGCGAATGGTGGCCCACCGGCGACCTCGGCGAGATCGACGCAGACGGCTTCGTTCACGTGCGGGGACGCATCAAACATGTGTTGATCACCGCCTTCGGCCGCAACGTCTCGCCCGAATGGGTCGAGACGGCGCTGCGCAGCGGCACGGCGCTGGCCCAGGCGGTGGTGTTCGGCGACGGCGAACCGGCGCTCAGCGCGGTGGTGTGGCCGCTGGCGGCGGGTATGACCGACGTGCAGATCCAGGCCGGCATCGATGCCGCCAACCAGACCTTGCCCGACTACGCGCAGGTGCGGCACTGGGTCCGCGCCCAGGCCGCGTTCTCCGCCGACACGGGGTTGGCCACGGCCAATGGCCGTCCGCAACGCAGCGCCATCCTTGACCTGCATGCCCAGGCGCTTGGCTTCGTTTCGGCCACGGCCGCTGCCCTTTGAACCATTGACGAAAGACCACCATGGCGTTTCATGCCCAACTGCTGCAACTCACCGAAACGTCCCGCATGGGGCTGCTCTCCGCGCCCATCATCCAGGGCTGCCTGCGCGGCGAGGTGTCGCTGCCGAGCTATGTCGCCTTCCTGACCGAGGCCTACCACCACGTGAAGCACACCGTGCCGTTGCTGCAGGCCTGCAAGGCCGCGTTGCCGCCGCACCACGCCTGGCTCAATGACGCCATGGACGAGTACGTGGAGGAAGAGCGGGGTCACGAGGAGTGGATCCTCGACGACATCCGTGCCTGCGGCGGCGACGCCGAGGCGGTGCGGCGCGGCCAGCCCGGCCACGCTGCCGAGGTGATGATCGCCTACGCCTACGACACCATCCACCGCCGCAACCCGCTTGGATTTTTCGGCATGGTGCACGTGCTCGAAGGCACCAGCGTGTCGCTCGCGCTGCTCGCGGCCGACAATATCCAGAAGCCGCTCAAGCTGCCCGACGCCGCGTTCAGCTACCTGCGCTCGCACGGCACGCTCGACCAGGCGCACACCGCGCACTTCGCTCTGCTCATGGACCAGATCGAAGACCTGCGGGACCAGCTCGACATCGTGCACGGCGCGCGCGCCTTCTTCCGCCTCTACGGCGATGTGTTTCGCGGCCTGCCGTTGCCGCAGACCGCAGCGGCCCCGACCGAGGTGGCGGCATGAAGGCCTCTGCGGCTCGGGTGGTGCTCACCGGCGCCAGTGGCGGCATCGGTCACGCCAGCGCTGCGGCGCTGCTCAAGGCCGGCGCGAGTGTGATGCTGGTGGGGCGCTCGGCCCCCCGGCTGGCCGAACAGGCGCGGCAGCTGGTGCGCGAGACGGGCGTCGATGCCTCGCGTGTCGAGCACCGACTGGCCGACCTCTCACGCGCTGAAGACCTCGCCAGCCTGGCGGTGCTGGCCGCTGGCTGGGGCTGCAACGTGCTGGTGCACAACGCCGGCCTGGCCTCGTTCGGTCGCCTGCAGGACCTGCCAGCGGCAGACGTGCAGGCGGTGCTGCACACCAACCTTGTCGCCCCGATGTTGCTGACCCAGAGCCTGTTGCCCCACCTGCTTGCGCAGGCGCAGGCGCAGGCGCAGGTGATCTGCGTCGGTTCCGCGCTGGGGGCCATCGGCCTGCCGGGCTACAGCGTGTACAGCGCCAGCAAGTTCGGCCTGCGCGGCTTTGCCCAGGCCTTGCGTCGCGAGCTGTGCGAGACGCGGGTGCGGGTCCAGTACCTCGGGCCACGCAGCACGCGCACCGCCTTCAACAGCGAGGCCGTCGAGACCTACAACCGCGCCACCGGCACCGCCATGGACCGCCCTGAACAGGTGGCGCTGGAGCTGCTGGCCTTGATGGAGAGTGAGGCGGCCGAACGTTTTGTGGGCTACCCGGAGAAGCTGGCCGTGCGCCTCAACGGCCTGGCGCCGTCCTGGCTGGATGGCAGCTTCAAGAAGCACTGCCACAGCCTGCCGCCGGTGGCGCCGGCGCTGCTGGCCCATTCCTGAACCGTTTTTTTTGGAGAAGATGCCATGCGATTTGTTTCTGCCTCGAGCCCCCTGATGATCGGCGCCACACGCCGCCGTGCCACCCTGTCGCTGTTGGCCACCGCCGTGATGGCGCTGAGCCCGACGGTCTGGGCCGCGACCCCTGACGAAGCGGTGGTTGAGCTGCAGCAGGCCTGGGAATTGATCAACTACAGGACGCCCGCGGTGGAGCGAGAGAAGAAGTTCGAAGCGCTCGCCGGCCGCGCGCACAAGGTCAGCGAGTCGTTCACCGGCAAGCCCGAACCCATGGTCTGGGAAGGCATCATCCTGAGCTCCTGGGCGGGGGAGAAGGGCGGCCTGGGTGCGCTCTCGCTGGTCAAGCAGGCCAAGGCGTTGTACGAGGCGGCGATCCGGATCGACGGCAACGCGCTGGACGGTTCGGCCTACAACAGCCTGGGCGTGCTGTACTACAAAGTGCCCGGCTGGCCACTGGGATTTGGCGACAAGGCCAAGGCGCGCGAGCTGCTGCAGAAGGCGCTGGCGATCAACCCCAACGGCATCGATCCCAACTACTTCTACGCCGACTTTCTCGTGCAGACCGAGGAGCCACAGAAGGCCGTGGCCCACCTCGAAAAAGCCTTGCAGGCACCGGCCCGCGCCGGCCGCGCAGTGGCCGACGAAGGCCGCCGAACCGAGGTGCGCCAACTGCTGGACAAAGTCAAGGCCAAGTGAACGTCGGGCCCGCCTTGGCGGGGTCCGCATTCAGTCGGTGATCAGTCTGCGTTCACCTTGCGGTAGGTGACGAAGGCCAACGGCAGGCCGCTGGCTGCCACGAGGCTTTCGCGCGCGGTTTCCTGCCATTCAGCGCCCAGCGTGGGCGCGAAGGCGTCGCCCTCGAAGTCGCGCGCAATCTCGGTGACCACCACCGTGCTGGCCAGCGGCAAAGCCTGCGCGTAGATCTGCGCGCCGCCGATCACCCAGGCGTCGCTGCCGGGCGGGCACAGGGCGCGCGCCGCGTCCAGCGAATGCGCTGCCACGGCGCCCTCGGCGCGCCAGCCGCTGTCGCGCGTGACCACGATGTTCTGGCGCCCTGGCAAGGGGCGGAATTTCGCCGGCAGCGAGTCCCAGGTCTTGCGCCCCATGATCACCGGGCAGCCCAGGGTGGTGCGCTTGAAGTGCGCCAGGTCTTCGGGCAGGTGCCAGGGAATGGCGTTGTCCTTGCCGATCACACCGTTGGCGGCGCGGGCGTAGATGAGGTGCAGGCGGGCGGGTGCGAGGTCGTTCATGGGGAAAGTGGGTGGGTCAGAGCCAGTGATGGCGGTCAATCCAGTGCTGGAGCAGGCGGGCCTGCTCGTCGGCGCGCACCGCGTGTTCGTTCTGGCCGATGTGCAGGTGGCTTCCAGCGGGCGGCGTGGGACCGGGGATGGGCTGTGTGCCCGGCAAGTTGAAGAGGCGGTCGTGGATGCACACCGAGTGCCGCACCAGCGGCCAGACGCGGTCGCGCAGGAACCACTGGTCGATGTTGGGTGTTTCCAGCATGGCGCTCTGGTAGGTCCTCAGCATGAGCTTCATCGAGGGCAGCACCCCGGCGACACCGCCCCAGAGGCCGGCCAGCATGAGGTCGGTGTGGGACCACCAGTCGCGGATCACGTGAAAGTGCGCGCCGCCGTCCAACCACGCGTTGACCGCGCCGGCCTCTCGCTCACTGAGCACCGAGTCCGCGTCGCGCGCGAGAAAGTAGCCCACGGCGGGATCGTTCGCCACCTGGAAGCGCCAGCACAGGCGCTGGCGCTGGCTGGCCGCGATGCCCGTGTGCGTCACCACCTGGGCGCCAAACTGGTCGAGCAGCGCCAGGAAAGCGGCGGGCACGCTGTCGTCCACATAGAAGCGCAGCGTCCACCCGGGGAAGAGACCGGGTGCCACCAGCACATTGCGCAGCGCGCCGCGCAGGTAGCGCGGTTGGGCGCCCCAGAGGCTGAAGGCGATCACGTTGGGCCGGTTGCCGATGCGGCGCTGGCCCGCGCTGGCGCGCATCGCGGGCAGGTGCCAGTTGGGGCGCAGAACGGCTGCCGCCACCGAGCGCTGGTCTTTGACCACGAGCGCCCGTGTGCCGGCTGCGCGGGCTTCGTCGAGCCGGTTCAGGTGGCGCAGTTCGGCGGCGAGCATGTCGCAGGCCACCGGGTCGTCCGGTGTCTGGCGCAGCACGGCCTGCGCCGCCTCGACGGCCTTGTCGTGCAGGCCCATGCGGCCATACAACACGCTCAGGTTGCGCCGCGATTCGGTGCGCTCCGGGTCCAGCTCACAGGCCTGCTCCTGCATGCGCAGCGCGCCCGGCAGGTCTTTGCCGAGCCAGAGGTAGTAGCTGAGCTGTTCGTGGTGGCGGGGCGAGGGATCTTGTTGAGCCGCCGCCGTGTTGAGCAGGCCCACGATGGTCTGAATCGCCGGGTGGGGCTGGCCCGCTTCCCAAAGCCCGTGGGCCTCGGTGCTCCAGCCCTCGGGCAGCCTCATACCGCCACCGGTGCCTTGATGGCCGGGTGGCACTCGTAGCCCACCACCTCGAAGTCTTCGTACTGGTAGTCGAAGATCGAGTCCGGGCGGCGTTTGATGTTCAGCGTCGGGTAGGCGAAGGGCGTGCGGCCCAGCTGCAGTTCCACCTGCTCGTGGTGGTTGCTGTAGATGTGGCAGTCGCCGCCGGTCCAGATGAAATCGCCCACGTCGAGGTCGCACTGCTGCGCCACCATGTGGGTGAGCAGGGCGTAGCTGGCGATGTTGAACGGCACGCCGAGAAAGATGTCGGCGCTGCGCTGGTAGAGCTGGCAGCTCAGCTTGCCGCGCCCGCCGGGCTCGGTGGCGGGGGCCACGTAGAACTGGAAGAAGGCGTGGCAGGGCATGAGCGCCATCTTCGAGAGTTCGGCCACGTTCCAGGCGCTCACGATGATGCGGCGCGAATCAGGGGTGGTCTTGAGCGTCTGGATCACGTCGGTGATCTGGTCGATGTGGCCGCCGTCGGGCGTGGGCCAGCTGCGCCACTGCACGCCGTAGACCGGGCCGAGGTCGCCGTCGGCGCGGGCCCATTCGTCCCAGATGGTGCAGCCACGTTCTTGCAGCCACTTCACATTGCTGTCACCACGCAGGAACCACAGCAGCTCCACGATGATGGCCTTCAGAAACACCTTCTTGGTGGTCACCAGCGGGAAGCCTTCGTTGAGGTCGAAACGCATCTGGTGGCCGAAGACGCTGCGGGTGCCCGTGCCGGTGCGGTCGCCCTTGCTCACGCCGTCGGTGAACACATGGCGCATGAAGTCTTCGTACTGGGCGCGCACGGGGCGCGGGGTCGGGCGGTCGGTCATGGTGGGGCGTGGGTCAACGGTGTGCTGGGAGGGCCGTCCAAGATTGTGCCCGTTCCGCACCCGGACTAGGATGCAAGGCTGATCAACCACCCCTCAAAGGAACATGGCATGAGTGAACTGGTTTTCTACACCAACCCGCAGTCGCGCGGGCGCATCGCGCACTGGATGATGGAGGAGCTGGGTGAGCCTTACAGCACGGTGTGGCTGGACTACGGCACTACCATGAAGGCGCCCGAGTACCTGGCCGTCAACCCCATGGGCAAGGTGCCGACGGTGAAACACGGGGCGCTGGTCGTCACCGAGGCGGCCGCCATCTGCGCTTACCTGGCCGATGCCTTCCCCGAGAAGCAGTTGGCACCGCCGCCGGGCGACCCGGACCGCGCGGCGTACTACCGCTGGCTGTTTTTTGCGGCCGGGCCGCTGGAACAGGCAGTCACAGCGAAATCGATGGGCTGGCAGGTGCCCGAAGGGCGCAGCGCGATGGTGGGCTTTGGCAGTTACACGGACACGCTTCATGCGTTGGAGACGGCGCTGACACCGGGGCCATTCATCTGCGGTGAGCGGTTCACGGCAGCGGACGTGTATGTGGGTTCCAGCCTGGGCTGGGGCCTGATGTTCGGCACCATCGAGAAGCGGCCGGTGTTCGAGGCCTATGTGACGCGCTTGCTGTCCCGGCCGGCGGCCGTTGTTGCCAACCGTCTCAACGAAGCGCGCATGCAGTCGCCTGTGACCTGACCCTGACGCGGGGCGAGTTGAGGGCCATTCAGGATGCCGTGGAGCCGGCCACCACCTCCACCACCCGACCCGGATTGAGCAGGTTCAACGGGTCCAGCGCCTGTTTGATCGAGCGCATCAGGGCCAGCGCGGTGGGGTCTTTGTAGTGGGGCAGGTGGTTCAGCTTGAGCGAGCCCACGCCGTGTTCGGCGCTGATGGAACCGCCGAAATGGTTCACCTGATCGAACACCAGGGTGTTGATCGTTTCTTCCATGTCGCGCAGAAAGGCCTTGCCATCGCTGCCCTCGGGCGCCTGCACGTTGTAGTGCAGGTTGCCGTCGCCCAGGTGGCCGAAGTTGACCAGCCGCACACCCGGCACCTCCCGCTGCAGCAGCGCGTCGGTCGCGTCACAGAAATCCGGGATCAGCGAGACCGGGATGCTGATGTCGTGTTTGATGTTCAGGCCCTCTTCGGCCTGCGCCAGCGGAATGCTTTCACGGATGTGCCAGAGCTGGTGCGCCTGTTGCAGGCTCTCGGCCACCACGGCGTCACTCACCACGCTTTGTTCAAACGCGGTTTCAAGCAGTCGCTCGAAGCGTTCGCGGGCGTGCGCCTCGGATTCGCTGTCGCTGTTTTCCAGGAGCACGCAGTAGGGCGTGTCTTCCCACAGCGGCACGCGCTGCTGTGGGAAGTGTTTGACCACCAGGCTCAGTGCGAACTGGCCCATGACCTCGAAGCCCGTGAGGCCCGCGCCGAGGTGCTGGTGCGCCAGGCCCAGCAGGGCCACGGCCGATGCCAGGTCGGGCACGGCGGCCCAGGCCGTGAGCCGGGCGGCGGGCATCGGGTAGAGCTTCATGGTCGCCGCGGTGATGATGCCGAGCGTGCCTTCGCTGCCCACCAACAGGTCGCGCAGGTCGTAGCCGGTGTTGTCCTTGCGCAGACCCGAGAGGCCGTGCCAGACATCGCCCTGCGCCGTCACCACCTCCAGCCCCAGACAGAGGTCGCGCGCGTTGCCGTAGCGCAGCACCTGGGTGCCACCCGCGTTGGTGGCGAGGTTGCCGCCGATGGTGCAACTGCCCTCGGCCGCGAGCGACAGCGGAAACAGGAAGCCCGCTGTCTCCGCAGCGTCCTGCAGGTTCTGCAACACGCAGCCCGCGTCCACCGTCATGGTGAGGTTGGCGCCGTCGATGGCGCGCACGCTGTTCAGGCGGGTCAGCGAGAGCACGACCTGCGTGCCCGAGTCGTCGGGCACCGAGCCCACCACCAGGCCGGTGTTGCCGCCCTGCGGCACGATGGGCGTGCCGGCCGCTGCGCAGGCCTTGACCACGGCCGCGACCTCGGCGGTGTTGCCCGGCCGCACCACGGCCAGCGCCCGACCGCGCGAGCGCTGGCGCCAGTCCTGCTCCCAGGCGGCCAGGTCGGCGCCGGGGTCGTCGTGGGTCAGCACCTGGGCCGCGCCCACGATGCCCCGAAGGATGTCGAGCAAGGGGTTCATGTCTTGGCCTTGGTGGGAACCGGGTCACTGGCAAAACCGGCCGCTGCCGCGCGACGCGCCGTGTCGTCGGCCACCGCTGCCTTGCCGGCCGCGCGCAGGCGGACGCGCACGTGCATCGCGCAGGCCACGAAGAGCACCACGCACAGCAGCACCTCGATGCCGGCGAGCGCGGCCGAGAGACCTGTGTCGCTCCAGGCGCGCACCGCGCCTTCAGTGAAATACAGCCAGACCAGCAGGCTCACCCAACGGTAGGTGTACATGCGGTTCTTCAGCAGACCGGCCAGCGGGATCGTGAGCGGCAGCACCTTGATCACCAGCCACGAACCGCCCGGGCGCAGCGGCGCCAGCCACAGCTCCCAGGCCAGGCCGAGCGCGATCAGGCCCAGCAGGCTGCCCACAGCGAGCGTGCGCGTCCAGCGCACGGCAGGGGACAGGGGTGGCG
>NZ_MUNZ01000177.1 GCF_002001205.1 Hydrogenophaga sp. A37 | reverse complement strand
CACGCTCTTGCTCGCTCAACAACAATTGGACCTTCGGTCTGCCAGTTCTCATCGCGGTATCTCCATTCCCAAGATACCGCATCGGCATGCACGATTAATGCCAGTTATTAACGGGACATAACACTAGATTGGAGTGAGCAGCGCAAGGTGCTGGGGATGGGGTGAGGGCGGAAAGACTTCGGACACCCCAGGAAACTGTCTACCTATGAGGACAAGTTTGATGGCCCGGTTGGCAGCGAGTGCCGTCGGTGGTTGCAGCCAAGTTCGCTCACGCTGACTGCCACGAAGCGGCTGTTGGGCATGGCAACTGGTGCTGGGCCGAATGGCGGCTGTACGAGGTACAGCGGTCATAGGACTCCCGCGACCTTGCTGGCACCGCGCCACCGACCGCTTCCCTATCCTTTGGACAGCCCGACTCCAGTTTAGAAGTGACCGGATATGGGGGAGACGTCACGGGAGCAGAGGTATGCCGTGAGCCGTTGCTCTATAGGTGAGCCGGTTGCGTGCAAAGACCACATTCGTGCACCCATTTTGCGCGCCGTGCGCGCTGACGAAAATCTTGGTTCTCTCATGCGATAGATCGTGGGGGCGATCCGTCGGACGATGTCGCTACCGATACATGGCGGTCAGCGTGCCCCATTCGGACGCGCGCGCCGTTACGCGGCCAGGCGCATTTTTAGCTATCTGCGCAATCGACTGACAAGCAAGGAAAACTATGAACACACTCAATAACTATCGCGCTGAGGGGATGACCATGCGTACCTCCTCAGATCGCGAAGCTGAATTGGCCGCTTTGTTCCAGGCTCGGTTTTTTGAGCGCCTGCGTGACGACTGCGACTCTGGCGTGATCGGCGCCTACGAACGGTCTCCGCTTGGGCCACACGATGACAAGACTCGAAGGGTCGTGCGTGCGCTGGGCGGTGCGTCTATAGCCGGCAAGGCGATTGTCATTTCGCTGGGTACCGACGGGCCATGGGGCGTCGGGAACATTGTGATTGGAGAGCCAGGCAACTTCGTTCGAAGTCCTGGCATGTTCCTGACCTACGAAGACGCTTTGCGTCACGTTTTTTCACTTCGATGCCAAGCCTTTTTCGCTGCCGAGTCGCGCGAAACGGATTCTCAGTCGCATAACGGATGAAATGAAAATGAACCAGGTAAGTAACCAAATTTTCGGCTATAGCGATAGGTTCTCTGTTTCGCCGGGTGAAAGTCTTTCTTTCAAGGTAAGTTGTGAAGGGGTCGCGAGATATGACGCCTCACTTGTAAAGCTGCGGCACGGATTTACGGGGGAGGCGGGCCCCGGTTTCCTTGAGGCGCCTGTTAAATCGTCGTTCGAAGGGAACTACGAGGGTATTCAGCATAAGTGCCAGCCGGGCTCATATGTGGAAATCACCGACACCCGAGGACTTCTTCGATCCCCTAACGGTTTGGTCATTGAAGCCTATGTCTATCCGACGCTGCCGCAAGGCACGCGCTCGGGCAACTTCGGGGCCTACCACGTAACGCAGAACTCATTTGAGAGTGATTCGGGCCTACAGGCTATTTTGGGAAACTGGTCCGTGGCCGATTGTTCTGGCTACGCCCTTGTGCTGGAGGAAGGTCGGCCAACGTTCATCTGGGTGGAAGATGGTGAGACAAAGAAGGTTTCATTGGCAACTCCACTTATTGCACACCAGTGGTATCGCGTCATAGTCAGTGTCAAATCGAATGCTGGGACGGTCTGCCTGGAGCAGACACCAATCGACAACATCATGAACCGTCTCTCAGCGAGCGCCAGTGCTTTGCGCGAAGAATCGCATACTGTCCCGTTCGGCGCGAGACTGACTGAAAGTCAGGCACCCTTCAGGATCGGGGCGCTGGCCCGTCAGCAAGATGGTCGATGGCTGGCGAATGCCGCTTACAACGGGAAAATCGGTGGAGTCCGCATTTTGCGTCCCTCTCTCGGCGATGCGGTTGTTGCCGAGCTGGCCGCCTGGCACTTTGGCAAAAGCCTTCGTGACGATGGCCTGTTGCTCACCGATGTTGTAGACCTGTCCGAAAATGGTTTGCTTGGACGCTGCTTCAACATGCCGACGCGGGGAGTGGCGGGCCATAGGTTTAAGGGGTTGAGCGACGACTTCCGGGGGGCGCCTGACGAGTTTGATGCAATTCATTTTCACGACGATGACATCACCGACGCCCAGTGGCCAACGGCGTTCGAGATTCAGGTCCCGGATGATCTCGCGAGTGGTGTATACGCCGCGAAATTGTGCGGTGCAGGCGTTGAACAATACATCCCGTTCTTCGTCAGGCCGGGACGTCAGAAGCGTGAAGTGGCGGTGCTTTTCTCTACGGCGACTTATCTGGCGTATGCCAACGACCGAATAGCCTTTGAAGCCAATGGCGCGGAAATCATCGTCAGTCGGACACCGATCATTGATCGGCAAGACCTGACGCTTCAGAACCATCCTGAATTCGGTCGTTCCTGTTATGAAATCCATAACGATGGTTCTGGCGTCGTCTTTGGAAGCACTCGGCGCCCCATCCTGACGCTCAACCCCAAACACCGCGCCTGGTTCCAAGCAGAGGGCGTATGGGGGCTTCCTGCTGATCTCTGCATCGTTCATTGGCTCGACACAATCGGCTGCGAATTCGACGCGCTGACGGATGAAGACCTGGATCGCGAAGGCGTCGACCTTCTCAAGGACTACAAGGTTCTAATCACGGGCAGTCATCCAGAATATGTGACTCGCAACGAACTCAATGCTATTGAGTCTTTCACAGGGAACGGCGGACGCTTGATGTACCTGGGCGGAAACGGTTTTTTCGCGACCGTTTCATTTGATCCGGAGGAGCGGCATGTCATGGAGTTGCGCAGGTCAGATGCGGGTACGCGTCCCCACGAGTCGCCGTTTGGAGATCGCCGCCACCAGACATCCGGTGAAGTGGCCGGTTTATGGCGCAACAAGGGTAAGGCGCCGCAGCGACTGCTGGGCGTGGGGTTCGCCGCGCAAGGTTTCGACCGCTGCACGTATTACGAACGCCTCACCGACAGCTACGACCCACTCGCCGCTTTTGCGTTTGAAGGGATTAGCAGTGACGAGCGCATTGGTGACTTTGGATTCATGGGCGGTGGTGCCGCCGGCGCGGAGATCGACCGGTACGATCCGTCATTAGGGTCCCCGCCGGGTGCGCTTGTACTGGCGACGTCCGGGCCGTTATCGGATGCCTACCTTCTCGCCGCCGAAGACGTCTACGAATCAATCCCCGGCATTGGCGGGACCGAGCAGTCCCGTGTCCGCGCGGACATCGTTCTGTGTCCATTGCCAGGAGGGGGTGGCGTATTTTCAGTGGGATCGGTTGCCTACACCGGTTCACTTTCCCACAACCGTTACGACAACAATGTCGCGCGACTCACCGGCAATGTGCTCAAGCGGTTCCTGCACCCCGAACCTTTAAGCGTCGTCATCGATTGCAATTGACCAACCATTCAGATGCATGAGCGCCTAGCCCGGCCGATGCTTTGTCTCGGTGAGCGGCTCAGGCAGCGGTGCATAGTTTGATCGCGCCCAAGGGACAGCGACGCCCGACTGCCCATTGGGCGCGACAAGTTCATAGCAGTAAAGGCGCTGTGCACTCACACGAAAAGTGCGGTTCGCTGGTTTGATAGTCGACAGTAACAGGAGCGCCTAAACTGAAATCATCGAGCACCAAAACACCCATCTTGGTGTCCGAGTGAATAGTTTCTGTCCAGTTCCGATGTGCAAATAGCACAAGAGGTGCGCGGTTTCATAGCAATGCTGAAGACACGCGGCAACCGTACCTAAATAATGCCTGGGTGAAGATCCGGGCCAACCATCAAGAGGCAAAAAAATGAGCGATACCTTGGTCGTACCCAGTGACAGTCGTCAACTCAGCAAGAAACTTTCGCTGACGGATGTCATTGTCTACGGATTACTTTACTTCGTTCCGATTGCTCCTGTCTCTGTCTTTGGAGCGATTCACAACGCGTCCAATGGGCTGACTGCGCTGACTTATGCGTTGGCTGGCATCGCGATGGTGTTCAGTGCAATCAGCTACAGCGAAATGGCGAAACGAATCCCTCTTTCTGGATCGGTCTATTCTTATGTGACAAAGGGCACCAATGCCACATTCGGCTTTATGGCGGGTTGGGCCATCTTGCTGGACTATCTGTTGCTTCCCGCGTTGCTGGCCATTCTCGGTGCGGCGGCCTTGCAACCTTTGTTTCCCGGCATCGACAAGGTGGTTTGGTTAGGGATTTTCGTCGCTGTGCCCATGATCATTAATCTGTTCGGTATCACCGTTAACGTGAATGTGGGAAAGGTGCTACTGGTCATCCAGTTGGCTGTACTCTCGATTTTCGTCGTGTCTGCGGTTGGCCTTATCGCCGGGGGAGCGGTTTCCAAGGAGCAACTGTTAGCGCCTTTCTATAACCCGTCGCAATTCAGCATGTCCGCCGTGTTTGGCGCCCTACCAATCGCCGCCTTGGCCTTCATCGGCTTCGACGCTGTTTCGACATTGAACGAGGAGGCCGAGGGGGGCGGTAAAACCGTATCGCGGGCCACGATGTTGTTGCTTGTGATCGTGACAGTGCTGTTCGTTGCGCAAGCCTACTTGGCGTCTGTGTTCGTTCCCTTGGGATCGACATTTCAGAATGGCGCCGCTGATGTTGCCTTTTACACAGTCAGCACCCAAGTGGTGGGGACGTGGTTCCTGCCGGTCATCACGTTGACGAATGCATTGATAGCCTTGCTGGCTAACGCGCTCATCTCCCAGGCCACCACATCGAAAGTCATCTACTGCATGGCTCGCGATAGAAAGCTGCCTGGGGTGCTCGCCAAACTCAATAAAAATGAAGCACCAACGACCGCGCTGTACCTGGTCGCTGCGCTCTCGTTGGTGATTGCCATTGTCGGCAAAGACGAGATTGAAGCCATCGTAACGATGGTCACGTTCGGCGCATTGAGTGCCTATGTGATGTTGCATGCTTCTGTCATCGCTTTCTTCAGGGGCAAGACTGATCGCTCTTTCTTCAAACATCTCGTTTCCCCCGTGCTGGGTGCGGCTGTCCTCTGCTACGCACTGTTCAGTGCGAACTCGAACGCCCAACTCGTCGGGGTCGCATGGCTCGTACTCGGTGGCATCATCGCGTGGATTCTGAAAGGTAAACAATCGTTGGATATGCCCGTATAGAGCCCCACTATGAGTTCAATGCTGCATGAAAAAACCATGTGGCCGATACGCAAAGCTGTCGTGACGCCCCAACTGGACTGCTGACTCAGTCAGCAACTTTTTGTCCGCTAAACCTAAATTATTTCTGAGTGCAAGTATCAGGCGCTTTCACTAATTGGAGACACCTATGCATATTAAAATGCTTATTAACGGCGAATTGGTCGCAGGCGAAGGCGAACAGCTCGCGGTAATGAACCCTTCTCTGGGGACCGCGCTAGTGGACATTGCCGAGGCTACGCCTGCACAGGTTGATTGCGCAGTGCAAGCCGCTGACGCCGCCTTCGAGAGCTGGTCCCAGACCACGCCAAAGGATCGCTCGCTGTTGTTGCTCAAAATGGCTGACCTCATCGATACCCATGCCGTGGAACTGGCCCGACTGGAATCGAATAATTGTGGCAAACCTTACGCGGCCGCCTTTAGCGACGAACTGCCTAACGTGTCCGATATATTTCGTTTCTTCGCCGGTGCGAGCCGGTGTTTGCAAAGCTCGGCGGCGGGCGAGTATTTGCCAGGTCATACTTCGATGATCCGGCGCGATCCCGTGGGTGTCGTCGCCTCGATTGCGCCTTGGAACTATCCACTGGTGATGGCCGCGTGGAAACTGGCTCCAGCCTTGGCTGCCGGCAATACCGTTGTCCTCAAGCCTTCCGAACAGACACCGTTGACGGCGCTAAGGTTAGCCTCGTTAATGGCGACGGTTTTCCCTGCTGGCGTGGTCAATGTAGTTTTCGGACGAGGGCCCAATGTCGGCAAGCCGCTTACTACCCACGAGAAAGTGCGGATGGTCTCACTGACGGGGTCAGTGGTCACCGGCAGTCATATCATCGCCGGCACTGCTGACACCGTTAAGCGTATGCATATGGAATTGGGAGGCAAAGCCCCCGTCATCATTTTCGACGACGCAGACATCGATGCGGCTGTAGAGGGCATACGTAGTTTTGGTTTCTATAACGCCGGCCAGGATTGCACCGCAGCCTGCCGGATCTATGCGCAAAAGGGTATTTACGCTCGCTTCGTTGAAAAGCTCGGCGTCGCCGTATCCAGTATCAAGTTTGGTCTTCAGGATGATCCTGAGACTGAGCTGGGGCCGCTGATCACCCAACAGCACTTGGACCGTGTCGTCGGCTTCGTGGATCGAGCACGGCTACTGCCACACATAGAAGTTGTGACGGGCGGGAAACGCGTGGAAGGTCCCGGATACTTCTTCGAACCCACGGTACTTGCCGGCGCGCGGCAAGACGACGAAGTGGTGCGCCGGGAAATTTTTGGCCCAGTGGTATCCGTGACCGAATTTGAAGACGAGACCCAGGCGCTGTCCTGGGCAAACGACTCTGACTATGGCCTGGCATCCTCGGTGTGGACCTCTGACGTAGGTCGAGCTCACCGTCTTGCGGCACGCCTGCAGTACGGCTGCACTTGGGTCAATACCCATTTCATGCTGGTGAGCGAGATGCCACACGGTGGTGTAAAGCAGTCCGGCTACGGCAAAGACATGTCGATGTACGGCTTGGAGGATTACACCGTGATTCGCCACGTGATGATCAAGCACTGACCGAACTGTGCCGTCGTTTCTGCGGCCGCTCACCCGAATGCTGAAATGCACCCGTGCAGTCTTGTTTTTACAGGCTGCGCGTAGTGCCACCACCAAGTAGGTTGAAGCACTTTATTGTTCATTCATTAGGCTGTCCCATGTTCGACGCTATGTCTATTCGCCTAAGGGTCGCGAACTGTCTGTGCACAAACGCCGCATTTACCGTAGGCGTCGAACCGGTGGCCTCGCGCACCAGCTGGCTGCCGCGGCGCGACAGCAGCGCCGTGCGCGCACCGCTGGCCGCTGGTGGGGCCGCGCTGCGGTCCACCAGGCGCGGGCCGATGGCGGCCACATAGGTGCCGCGTCCCACGCCTGCCTGCACATAGCCTTCCAGTGCCAGCTGTTCGTACACATGCACCACGGTATTGCGCGCAATGGCCAGCGCTTGCGCCAGCACCCGGGTGGGTGGCAGTTTGGTGCCCGCTGCCAGCACCTGCTGGCGGATGCCGCCCTGCAGGATGCTGTAGAGCTGGCGGTGGTCGTTCTGCGGGCTGTGCTGGTCGAACTGGCGCAGCACGAAGTCCGGCAGCGTGCTGGCTTGGGCACCAGTTTGGTCAGTCCCTTGCGCTTGATTGGCCAAATCGAATCTAAACGTCGCTCCATTCCTACACCATCGCCCTCAAGGACCTCATGAACACCGCTACCGACACCCGCCACCTCACCCCCGCCCTCAGCAATAATGAGCTGGATGCGCGCCGCGTCGCCGCCACCCCGCGCGGTGTAGGCATCGGTACACCGATGTACGCCGACCGCGCTTTGAACGCCGAGTTGTGGGACGTGGAAGGCCGCCGCTTCATCGACTTCGCCGCCGGTATCGCCGTGCTGAATACCGGCCACCGCCATCCCAAGCTGATCGCCGCTATCCAGGCGCAGCTGGAGCGCTTCACCCACACGGCCTACCAGGTCGTGCCCTATGAAAGCTCGGTGCGCCTGGCCGAACGCCTGAACGCGCTGGCGCCCGGCAGCCACGCCAAGAAAACCGCCTTCTTCACCACCGGCGCCGAAGCCGTGGAAAACGCCATCAAGATCGCCCGCGCCGCCACCCGCCGCCCCGGCGTGATCGCGCTGACCGGCGCCTTCCATGGCCGCACCTTCATGGGCATGGCGCTGACCGGCAAGGTCGTGCCGTACAAGGTCGGCTTCGGCCCGTTCCCCGGCAGCATCTTCCATGTGCCCGCGCCGACCGAACTGCATGAAGTGACGGTGCAGGACACGCTGAACGCCATCCAGCAGATATTCAAATGCGATATCGAACCGACCCAGGTCGCGGCCATCATCCTCGAGCCTATCCAGGGCGAGGGTGGTTTCTATGTGATGCCGTCCGAGCTGATGGTGGCCCTGCGCGCACTGTGCGACCAGCACGGCATTCTGCTGATCGCCGATGAAATCCAGACCGGCTTTGCCCGCACCGGCAAGATGTTTGCCATGGACCACCACAGCGTGGTGCCCGACCTGATGACCATGGCCAAGAGCCTGGCCGGTGGCATGCCCTTGTCGGCGGTTTGTGGTCGCGCCGAAGTGATGGACGCACCAGCGCCCGGTGGCCTGGGCGGCACCTACGCCGGCAACCCCTTGGCCATCGCCTCCGCCCACGCGGTGCTGGATGTGCTGGAGGAAGAAAAGCTCTGCGAGCGCGCCGAGCGCCTGGGCCAAACACTGAAAGCCCGCCTGGAAAGCCTGCGTACCAAAGTGCCGCAGATCGCCGAAATCCGCGGCCTGGGCGCCATGGTGGCGGTGGAGTTCAACAAGGCCGACGGCTCACCCGACCCTGAGTTCACCAAGCTGGTCCAGAAGCGCGCACACGACGCCGGCCTGATCCTGCTGACCTGCGGTGTCTACGTCAACGTGATCCGCTTCCTGTTCCCGTTGACCATCGAAGACACCGTATTGGCCGAAGGTTTGGACATCTTGTCCGCCGCTATGACCGCTTAAGGATTTCTGCATGACTGCGAAATTGAACCTCAAAGACCCCACCCTGCTGCGCCAGCAGGCCTTTATCGCCGGTGCTTGGGTCGATGCCGACAACGGTGAAACCGTGCCGGTCACCAACCCCGCCACCGGCGAGGTGCTGGGCACCGTGCCCATGTGCGGTACAGCAGAAACTGTGCGCGCCATTGCCGCCGCCGAAACCGCCCAGCGCCAGTGGCGCAATGTGTCGGGCAAGGACCGCGCGGCCATATTGCGCCGCCTCAACGACCTGATGCTGCAACACCAGGACGACCTGGCGTTGATACTCACCTCCGAGCAGGGCAAGCCGCTGGCCGAGGCCAAGGGCGAGATCGTTTACTCGGCGTCCTTCATCGAGTGGTTTGCCGACGAAGCCCGCCGCAGCTATGGCGACACCATCCCCACGCCCAGCGACGACCGCCGCCTGATGGCCATCAAGCAGCCCATCGGCGTGACGGCCGCCATCACGCCGTGGAACTTCCCCACCGCGATGCTGACCCGCAAGGCCGGCCCGGCGCTGGCCGCTGGTTGCTCCATGGTGGTCAAGCCCGCCACGCAAACGCCGTACTCGGCCCTGGCATTTGCCGAGCTGGCCGACCGCGCGGGCGTGCCTAAGGGCTTGTTGTCGGTGTTGACCGGCTCGGCCAGCCAGATCGGCGGCGAGATGACGCGCAGCCCCATCGTGCGCAAGCTGACTTTCACCGGCTCCACCGAAGTTGGCCGCACGCTGATGCGCCAGTCGGCCGACACCATCAAGAAGCTGTCGCTGGAGCTGGGCGGCAACGCACCCTTCATCGTTTTTGACGATGCCGATCTGGATGCCGCTGTGGATGGCGCCATGATCTCCAAGTACCGCAACACCGGCCAGACCTGCGTCTGCGCCAACCGCATCTACGTGCAGCGCAGCGTGCTGGAGGCCTTCACCACAAAGCTGGTGGCCAAGGTGAATGCATTGAAGGTTGGCAATGGCGTGCACGCGGGCAGCACCCAAGGCCCGTTGATCGACGCCAAGGCCGTGGCCAAGATCAAGGAGCACATCGCCGACGCCGTCGCCAAGGGTGGCAAGGTACTGGCCGGCGGCAAGCCGCATGCACTGGGTGGCCTGTTCTTTGAACCCACGGTCATCGGCGGCGCCACCGAAGACATGCTGTTCGCCAAGGACGAAACCTTCGGCCCACTGGCTCCGATCTTCGTCTTCGACACCGAAGCCGAAGTCATTGAACGCGCCAACAACACCGAGTTCGGCCTGGCCGCCTACTTCTACAGCCGCGACATCGGCCGCGTGATGCGCGTGTCCGAGCAGATCGAGTCGGGCATGGTCGGCGTCAACACCGGCCTGATTTCGACTGCGGAAGCCCCGTTTGGCGGTGTCAAGCAGTCCGGTCTGGGCCGTGAGGGGTCCAAGTACGGGCTGGATGAGTTCATGGAGATGAAGTACGTCTGCCTGGGAGGGCTGGACCGATGAGGAATGCAGTTCTAGCAGTGGAGCTGGCTGCCGAGCCCACCTTTGGGGTAGCCGGTGTGCAGATGGTGGTGTCGGCCTTTGAGGACAACGTGGAACGTATGGGTGCGTATATGCGCCACATCCGCACTCGCTTTCCGTGGGTCCGTATGGTGTTGTTTTCGGAGCTGGCCGCCCGCGGGCCCAACCATGGCAAGGCAGAGCCCTTGCCCGGACCGACCGAGGCGCGATTGTGCACGCTGGCGCAGGAGACCGGGCTGTGGCTCATCCCCGGCTCCTTGTTCGAGCAGGTGCACACGAAGGACGGCGGAGTGGTCTACAACACCAGTCCGGTGATCAACCCGCAGGGCGAGGTGGTGACACGGTTTCGCAAGCTCTTTCCGTTTCGGCCCTACGAGCGAGATGTTGCGGGCGGGCAAGACTTTTGCGTCTTCGATGTACCGGGAGCTGGCCGTTTTGGCGTGTCCATTTGCTACGACATGTGGTTCCCCGAAACCACCCGCACGCTGGTGGCAATGGGGGCCGAGGTGATTCTGCATCCGACCATGACCGACACCATCGACCGCGACGTGGAGTTGGCCATTGCCCGTGCCTCGGCGGCCACCAACCAGGTGTATTTCTTCGACATCAACGGCGTGGGCGACGGCGGCGTGGGCCGCTCCATCGTCTGCGATCCCTCGGGCTATGTGCTGCACCTGTCCGGCGCGGGCGCGGAGATCATTCCGATCGAGGTGGACTTTGTCCGCCTGCGCCGTGAGCGCGAACGCGGCATGCGTAGCAACCTGGGCCAGCCGCTGAAAAGCTTCCGCGACCGTGTCTGCAACTTTGGTATCTACGACCCCAACGCCGGTAAAGATAGCTACCTGCACACACTGGGGCCTTTGGTCAAACCGCAGTAGGCATGCGGATGCCGCTGACCGAGCAGCCTACCCCTGTGTGCCCGGTGCCGGGAGACAAAAATGACCCCAAGCACAGCCGCAGCGCATGACACTGCGTCCTCTTTAAGTCGCCACCGCAGCGTATGGGAAATGCGCGCCGATGTCTGGATTGGCTTGGTGGACGACCTGGGCTACGTGTGCACATTGCCGCGCGAGCACGCCGACTGCGCCGACCGCCTGGAGCATGTGCGCCGCACACTGGCGGCTCTTATGCCCATCGAGAGCTATTGGGCTTTTCCGGGCGGGCGCGTATTTGGCGAACTGTGCACCTGGGTTGAGCGGGGCGAACTGGCCCGCGCCCACCAGGCGGCGCGGCGCATCCACCGCATGTTGGCGGCGCAAACCTACCGCCACGAAACTAGCGCACTGGAGAGCGAGGGTGAGCTGCCATCGCAGATCGAAAGCGACAGCGAGCGCCAGGCACAGCTGTCGCGCCCGTACTTCGAGGTGTTGATCGTCGATGAGATGACTCCCAGCGAAGAAAACGCCTTGCACCGCCGTGTGCAGAGCAAGCGCAGCCCCGGCTTTCGCATCTTCAACGATGCGGCCCTGGCACGGGCTGCCCAGGCCACCGCCGCGCGCACCGCCGTGGCTTTGTCCAGCCGCGCTGCCCTGCCCACTGAGGCCGACCAGCAACGCGTTTCCATTCCCACTGTGCAAGTTGTTTAAACCCCGAAAGACCGAGCCATGTCCACCATAGTAAAAAACATATCCGACTTACTGCTGATGCTCCATCGCAACGAGCGCCCGATCTACTTCGTCAGCGCCACCAACTTCAACCTGCTGGGCATGGACCGCTGGGTCAACCGCTTTCGCGCCATCAACTACATCGACTGTTTTGATGGCCGCCACCCGAACGTGTTCGTGCCCAGCGAAACCCCGCACGAAGAGTTCAGCTCCATCGAAGACATCACCAACCACCTGCTGCAGCACAAGGAAGTCATCGACATGATCGAGCGCCGAGGCGGCAAGCCGGTGGGCACCTTTCTGATGTTTGACGAAAAGACCGAAGAGCTTGCCAAAGAGCTCAAGATGGACATCTGGTTTCCCCCCGCCAAGCTGCGCCAGCGCTGCGACAACAAGATGGAAACCGTGCGCATTGGCAATAAGGCCGGTGTGCTGTCAGTACCCAATGCGCTGGAAAAGGTCAACAGCTTCGCGCACCTGATGCAGATTGCCGAACGCCACGGGCTGGGCCGTGACCTGGTAGTGCAATCGGCCTTTGGCGACTCGGGTCACACCACTTTCTTCATCTCCAACGAGGCCGAATTCGACAAGCACAAAGACGAGATCATCAACGACCCCGAGGTCAAGATCATGAAGCGCATCAACTGCCGTGGTGCAACGCTGGAAGCCTGCGCTACCCAGTCCGGCACGCTGGTGGGTCCATTGCTGACGGAGGTGGTCGGAGCCAAGGAGCTCACCCCTTACAAAGGCGGCTGGTGTGGCAACGAAGTCTTTCCCGGCGCGTTCTCGGATGGTGTGCGCGCCAAGGCCCGCGACATGGCCGAGCGCTTTGGAAACCAGCTGCTGGCCGAAGGCTACCGCGGCTACTTTGACCTCGACTTCCTGATCGACCAGGACAACGGCGAAGTCTATCTGGGCGAGCTGAACCCGCGCATCTGCGGCGCCAGCCCCATGACCAACCACGCCGCCTTTGCCTACGCCGACGCGCCGTTGTTCCTGTTCCACCTGCTGGAATTCTCGGGCGTGCCGTTTGACTTGAACGTCAAGGAGCTCAATGAGCGCTGGGCCCAGCCACACTTCATAGACAACTGGTCGCAGGTTGTCATCAAGTTCACCGAAGACCGCGTGGACCAGGTCACCCGAGCCCCCGCCACCGGCATCTACCGCATGGGCGAGGACGGCAGCGTCGCCTACCAGCGCTTTGACTACAACCGCAAAGCCATTGACAGCGAGCGCGAAGCCTTCTTCCAGCGCATCACCGGCCCTGGCGACTTCCGCTACGAAGGCGCCGATCTGGGCATTCTGATCACCCGTGGCCGTTCGATGGACGATGACTTCAAACTCAACCTACGCGCCCGCGACTGGATCAAAGGCATCAAACAGCACTACGACGGCAAGCCCATCGTCACCACCGAGCACGCATACGCTCCGGCCCCAGGCTCGTTCAAGATTCTGTGATGGCTATCCAGGTCCGTTTCAGCACTCTGATCGAAGACCAGCCTGGCCCGCAGTGGCAGGCGCTGTTCCAGCGGCTATGGCCGGGCTACCGCGCCTGGTTCCTGCGCAGCGGCGTGATGGGACGGCCCAGCTTCATGGAATGCCGCAAGGCGATGCGCCAACACATGCCCGAGCTGGTGCCGGTGTGGGAGCAACTGGTCGAGCTGGCCGGGGGCGGCGACGTGGAAGCCCGTTTCCTGTCCCTGTGGTGCCCGCCGCCGTATATCGCAGGGTGCTCTCAAGCGGTGTGGTGTGGTGCGGGCGGTGACGGCGAGCCCGCGCTGCTGCGCAACTACGACTTTGCCCCCGGTTTGCTAGAAGGCAACTGGCTGGCCACCAGCTGGCGCGACCAGCGTGTGCTGGCCATGGGCGACTGCCTGTGGGGCGCGCTGGACGGGCTCAACGCGGCCGGCTTGGCTGCGTCGCTATCGTTCGGTGGACGCACCGTGTCCGGCATCGGTTTTGGGATTCCGCTGGTGTTGCGCTACGTGCTGGAAGTGGCCCAGTCCACCGCCGAGGCCATGGCCCTGCTGCAGCGCCTGCCCATCAGCATGTGCTACACCATCACGGTGTTGGACCGGCACGCCGACTGGGCTACGGTGTTCGTCTCGCCCGACCGCCCGGCCGAGGTCACCCGGCGCAACGCGGTCACCAATTTCCAGCACCGGGTCGAATGGCCCGAACACGCCCGCGCCACCCACGCCGAGCTGCGCTTGGCCAGACTGCAGCAGCAGATCGACGGCCCCGGCAGCCTGCAGCAGGCCAGCAACGCACTGCTGCAGCCGCCCTTGTACCAGTCCGCATACCTGCGCGGCTACGGCACGCTCTACAGCGCCATCTACCGCCCGCGCAGCGACCAGGTAGAGCTGCGCTGGCCTGGCCAGCAGTGGTTGCAAACAGTAGACGGGTTCGCTGCCGGGCAGCGCGAAATCGTGTATGTGCCCCAGCAAGATGTGGGGCCGGGGCCGGCCGAATTGACGGCGGCACTGGTGGGGGCGCAAACTGGGGTATGACGGCACGGGTCTTTGCGGGGTATGCCATGCCATTTCGGTGCGTGGAGAAGGCCAGACGCGCCCGAACCCCCACCTACGGCAAGCGCTTCACGGTTTCTTTGCGTCTGCCGGTTGATTTGCATGCCGTTCTGATGAAACTTGCCTTCAAACTTGACGTTCTCGCTAACGCCTATTTGTTTGACTTGGTTGAAGCCGATCTAACATCGCGTGGGACTAATGGCTTTTTTCGTCTCGAGGTGAGTATCCAAAAGCTTCCTTGAACCGGACGGAAAAAAGCGACTGGCTGGAAAAACCACAGTTGTAGGCCACTTCCGCAATAGTCGTGGGCCGAGCCTTGTGCAGCGCTTTCTCGCGCAGAAGCTTCTGCGCGTGCCTGAGCCGAGCAAGACGAAGTTCTCGCCCGAACGTCGTGTCGTGAACTTGGAAAACCTTGTGGACATAGCGGATGGAAACGCGATGAGCTTGAGCTGCTCGCTCAGGTGTAAGGTCCGCGTCGTGAAAGTTTGCCGTGATATACGCCATGACACGGTGAAAGAAGTGATCGATGACGGTTCGTGAATCCCCCGCTGCATCGGTCTCCGGTACATCCATCATCAAAAAAGCCAATTCCAGCAATCCTCTCTCCAAGCTTCTGACATGCTCGGGGGAAAGGCAGGAGGCATTTTCCAATGCTTGCAACGCGAATTGCGTTAGCAGCGGCACGAAACGCGAATTGGCGACGTCAACGCGACCACAACGCGCATCAATTTTCGGACACATCGCCCTGAATTGGTCGGCCGGTATTTTGACTGTTACGTTTCTCGTACCGTTGGGGATATCCAGTTGATAGGTTTCTGCGGAATTGAAGACAGAGACCTGGCCTGGTGCAAAGTCTCCAAATCGGCCCAGGTGCGTGAACTGCTCAGTTTGCATGGTCGGAATGACGAGTGCGAAAAAATCCGAATCGTCGCGTCCAGCATGTACCTTGCGGCGCACAGCCCGTTGCGCATCAGCGCCAAAGCGAGTAATGCCGACTGCACCGATCTGGGTGGATTCAATAACTCCGCAGAACGATGCCGGGTTGTAGGCCGCCACGTCTATCGGGTAGTAGACATCGCTCATGAAATCCTGCCAGGCAGCAAGACGTCTTTGTGGATGAACCTCTCCCGTCGAGAACCGTGCTATTAAAGGTAACGAATCCACACGATCTCCTAAAAAAATCTTAGAAGCTTAAGCAAGCCCTATGCCATGACTTCCGGACCAGCCTAGGGATGGTGTTCAAAACGCGTGCAGTGCCCGATGACATGAAGGTCGGCGAGGGGGAACAATCATGCATGAAAAAAAAGCATAACTGGGGTTGAACCTGAGCGCAAGGCGGTTTTCCTGGTGCCATGGCGCAAACTGATCGCGTTGATTGCGGCAGGTTCGCCAGTGCCCAGCACAGGGCGCCCGCCGTTTGCACATGAGACTACGCTGCGCATTCACTTTTTGCAGCAGTGGTTCGGCCTGTCTGACCTGGCCATGGAGCATTGTTCGAGACGCTGCTATACCGCGACTTCGCGGGACTTTCGGGAACCGAGCGCATTCCGGTCGCGTGAGCATCCTGCGCATTCGGCACCTGCTTGAAGAGCACCAGCCAGACCAGCGCGCCGAGCTGTATACCTTTTCTGGCGTCGTAGGGGCTCCGGCGGAATTGGCGCCAATGGGCCATCGCCGGGCTTATGGCTGCGGCGCGACGAGCTTGGCCGGTGGCCAGTTAGGCGGCTTCGAGTCCCAAAGTGTCGTATTTGTTTTCAGCGATGGTTTCTTCGTGAGTCGCCGTTTCATGGGCCGCCCGCGTTGCCTGTTCGGCTTGAAGCAGGTCTTCGGCGAGCCGTTTCAGCACCTGCTGCAGCAAGAATTTATCCATAATGAAAGGTCGGTATCTCGAACAAGCGGGGGGCAGGCCTTGATTATGAAGGGCTCCACCAGTCTTTGACGCTTCTGTTGGCTGCAGGTCAACTTCAGCCATGGGTGGTGCACAGGAGCAGCAGGAGTCATTGGACCGACGGGTAGGCTGCGCTGCGCGAGTGACCGGTCAGGGTGGCGCAGCGGTCATCCTCCTTTTTGACGATCTTGCGACGGGTTTCGGCTCGGGCTGCCGTTCACCTGCCGACCCTGAATGGCTGCAACCAGCCTTTATGTAGAGCTCTACATAAAGGCTGTTATGCACAGGCCTCCGTTATGAACAGTTTGCCCCACTTGGCAGCGGCGCTCGCTCGAACGAGAACAGCCGCCGCGTCCAAGGGCTATACATAGTCACAAGGTCTTGAGGAAGTCCAAGAGCGCGTCATCTGCCCGGAAGCGGCGTGCGACGACGCCGGGGTCCTGCAGCCGGGACAGCGCCTTCTCCTTCATCGCGAGGTCGGCTTCGATGTACTGATGGGTTGTCGTCGGACTCTCGTGGCCGAGCCACAGCGCGATCACGCTGATATCCACGCCGGACTGCAGCAGATGCATTGCCGTCGAGTGACGCAAAGTGTGCGGAGAGATTCGGCGACCGGCCAGGCTGGGCTGTGTGCGCGTGGCTGCCTGCACGGCCAACGCCAGCCGCTGCGTCACGTTGGATCGTGTCATCGCCTGACCTTCCCGGTTTGGTAGCAAGGCCGACGCCGGGCCCAGGTCGGGGTTCAGTCGCAGCCATGCGCGGAGCAACCTCACCGTCGAGCGCCACAGCGGCACGGAGCGCTGTTTGCGCCCCTTGCCGTGCAGGTGCACGCAGGCAGCGGGCGCGAGTACAACATCGGCCACCTTCACGCCGATCACCTCCGACACCCGAGCGCCGGTGTTGTACATGAGGGCCAGCAGCAAGACGTCGCGTTGACTGACCCAGCCCACGCCGGGCGTTCCGATCACCGCCAGCATCTCTTCGCGCGTCAGGAACCCCAGCATGGGCCGCTCGAAGCGTTTCATTGGGACGCCCAGGGCCTGCTCGACGATATGCAGCGAGGCCACATCCTTGTGCGCCACGAACTTCAGAAACGTGCGTAGCGCGGCCAACCTCGCATTGCGACTGCGAACCGAGTTGTGCCGGTCGACCTCCAGATGGTCAAGGAAGGCCATGATGAGAGCGGGCGTCAGGTCCGAGAACTGCATTGCCGTGGGAGCCTTGTGCAGTCGAGTCTGGGCAAACTCCAGGAACAACAGGAACGCATCACGATAGGCTGCCACGGTACGTGCACTCAGCCCACGCTGCTGGGTCAGATGGTTCGCAAAGAACGATTGCACCAACGCACCGAAGCTCGGCGGCTTGTGTTGATTGGGCCTATTCATAGTCGCACGCCCCGAGGTCGGCATAGTGTTCAAACCGGGCACCGACCAAGGCCATCAGCTCCGGCACCCCGCTCAGGTACCAGTACGTATTGGAGATCTTGACGTGGCCCATGTACGTGGACAGCGCCAGCATCCGCTGATCAAGGTCCGCCCCTTGTTCATGCCACAAGATCAAGCGCCTCACGGCAAAGCTGTGGCGAATGTCGTGGATCCGAGGCTGTCCATGCCCACCGCGATCCACCCAGCCCAGTTGCCTTCGCAACTGCTCAAACATTCGGTGGGCCTGCCTGTCACCCAGCGGCGCGCCCAGACGCACGCCGCGCGAACTGACGAAGAACGTCGTGTTCAGGCTCGAACGCACATGCTGCCGGCGCAACGCCCGGTAGGTCGCCAATGGTCCGATTGCGCTGGGATGCAGGAGCACCTGACGAGACTTGCCGAACTTGGTCTGCCGTATGGTCAGGAGAGCGCCGTCCAGGTCCACGTCAACGTCATTCAGGTTGAGCGCTTCGGAGATCCGCAAACCGGTCGAAGCAAGCAACCCGAACAGTGTCGTATAGGTGGCGGCACGAAGGCCATCGGACGGACCGAGCTGGCGGGCAGCTTCGAGCAGCGCGACCATCTCTGCTTCGCAGTAGATGTGCGGAGCAACACGGCCAGGGAGAGCCCCGACACTGGAGTCATCTGGGACTTCGGTGGCTGGCTCGAATTGTTGTAGCCAGCGCATGAATGGCCGTAGCACCACCAGCCTGCGCGCGACTGTGCCACGGTCGGCTTGACCATCCACCATGTGCCTGTCATGAACCTGGCTGGCCCATTGCACCATCAGGTCTATCGTCAGAGGTCCGGTGTGATCGGCCTTGGCAACGAAACGCTCAAATGCAGGCAGCATCCGGAATGCTGCTTGCAGCTTGAAACCCAATCGACGTCGTTCATCAAGGAACTGCTGCACCCTGGAGGCAAGGTCATTGCTGGGGCCTTCCGGGGCGTTCATGCTGTGCTCCCGGGCCAAGGCAAGGCCACCTCGGCCAATGCGTGCCTGTCGAGCTTTGCATAGATCAAAGAGGTGTTCATTGACCTATGCCGAAGCACGTCGGCAACCTCCTTGATTGAGCTGCCGTGGTTTACAAGGTCGCAAGCGAGGGTGTGGCGCAACGAGTGGCAACTGCGATCAATGCCGGCGTGTCGCAGGGCACGCCCGATGGCGCGGCTCACCGCGTCTACGCCAATAGGTCTGTCGTGCGGCGCCATCCGCCGCACGAACAGGGTTGGCAGCGTGGTCGCCGCCCGCTCATGCATCACGTACGCGGCCAGCGCTTCTCCGGTAGCTGCTGGCAGTGGCAGAACATCCTGACGCAGTGACTTCGTGCCCTTCAAGGTCACGGTTCCAGCCCGCCAGTCGAAGTCGTTCATCTCCAGCCGGGCGATCTCGCCCACGCGCAGACCGAGGTCCAGTGCCAAATGCACCATGGCCAGCATACGCAGCGGTGTCGACCTGGCATCGGCGCAACTCGCCAGAAGCAGCTGAACCTGCTCGGCCGTGAGCGCACGCGGCAGCGATGCCAGGCTCCATCGCGCCGGTGAGGAGATGACACCCAGCAAAGCATGCAAGGCATCGCCGCAGGTGGCGCGATAGCGGAAGTAGGCTCGCAGTGCAGCAGCCAGCGCACTGGCGTGGGACACGCTGTTCACCCGTGTCAATTCAGTGGCAATGAAGCCGCGAACGTCTTCTGGCTGCAACTCTCCAATCGCGATGGCGGTGCCGGCGAATTTGCACTGCAACAGCCTGCCTACGATCGCCAGGCGACCTTTGCGCGTGCCGACACCAAGACCACGGGCGTCGCGCATATGCACGTTGTAGCGGTGCAATTCCTCCGCGATGGGGCCGCTTGGACCGGGCAGCTCCACGATGATCTGCTGCTCACGCAACAGCGCCAGCAAGTGCACGAGGCTGGCACGCAAGTCGCCATGGGTGCGCAACGCCGTCGCATGGCAATCGCATCTCGGCACGTGCGAATCCAGGAACAGCTCGACGAGGGACTCGTCAAGCTGATCGGCGGCCAGCCGACACCGTGTCATCCAATGGGCAAAGTGCGCCAACGCTCGAAGGTCCGTCGACACGGTGCCCTCGGCGTACCGGCCTCGTTCCATCAACGCCTCGAACGCATCGACATATGGCGACAGCGGGCCGTCAAGTAACCAGGCCCTGGCCAACGGGTGCAGCGAACGGATTGAATCCATGGTGATCTCCAGTTGTGAGATCACCAGTCTTGTGTTGGCCCCTGGCTTATGTACAGATCACGAAGACCGCCGTTGTCAGTGGCATAGACGAATCCATGTACTCAGCTCGATCGACTTCGGCAACTGTTCATAACTGGGACCTGTGCATAACAGCCTTTATGTAGAGCTCTACATAAATGCTGATCAGCGTCACTCGGGAACGGCGGAGAAGAACAGTCGAGATCGTCAACAGCGGTCATTCAGTGATCGACCATGCAGGCGACCGCATCACTACCAAAACCGGGTACTCGCAAATGGATGGCACCAAGTTCTGTGTGAAGGACCGGTTTCGCATGGGGCGAAGTGGCACTCCCGACCCGTTGCTGACGGTCGCACACATTCCGGAAACCGGTCACTCAACCCTCCAGAGCCATGGCATCCAGTGGACTGGCCGTGCCACCCGCTGCCACTTTGAGCACATGCGTGTAAATCATTGTGGTGGACACATCCGAATGACCAAGCAGTTCCTGTACCGTGCGAATGTCAGTGCCCGATTGCAGCAAGTGGGTTGCAAAACTGTGGCGCAGCGTGTGCACCGAGACAGGCTTCGCCAAACCAGATTCTCTGCAGGCATAAGCCTTATCTGTCTGCAAGCTATAGTGCAAATACCTGATTCGTTCGCCCCCGATGGCCAGGTCAAATTCCCCCACCCTTGGCCACCCCAAATT
>NZ_MUNZ01000062.1 GCF_002001205.1 Hydrogenophaga sp. A37 | reverse complement strand
ACCACCTCCACCACGAACGCTGTGTAGGTTCCGGCTTCATCCACCCCGCCCAGCCGCTCCTCCGGGTAGTTTCCCAGGGTCAGCACCCGCAGCACGCACCAGCCGATCGACCAGCCCACGGTCTGGATGAGCAGGTCCATGGCCAGCCACCAGAGCACCCGCAGCACGCCGAGCACGAGGCCTTTAGGGGTGTCAAACCAGTCGGTGGGGTCGATCAATGGGGCTCCCTTCGTTTGTTCTGCTTGAGCGGCCTGCGTGTTGTCGGCGCGGCGGCGATCTGGCGGGGTGCCAGCCGGTTCAGGGTGCCACTCTACAATCCCGCCCCTTTGTCTGATTTGCCACACCCCCACCCCATGAACATCACCGTCAACGCCGACCTCAAGGCCTACATCGACCCGCTGACCCCCGACGAGCACGACGCGCTGGAGCGCAGCCTGCTGGCCGAGGGCTGCCGCGATGCGCTGGTGCTCTGGGGGGACGTGCTGGTGGACGGCCACAACCGCTATGGCATCTGCCAGAAGCACGGCCTGCCGTTCCAGACGGTGCAGAACCCGCGCTTCCAGTCGATGGAAGACGTGCACCTCTGGATGATCGACCAGCACCTGGGGCGCCGCAGCGTGTCGGACTTCCAGCGCGGCGTGCTGGCGCTGCGCCGGCGCGAGATCGAGGCCGAGCGGCGCGGGCGCGCCTCGGCGGCGGCTCCGGCTTCTTCATTGGCTGAGTCGGAAGACGTGACCGGGTCGGGCGGTTCGGCCGCCGTCGAAGCGCCTGCGCCGAAGCCCTTGAAGACCCGCGAAGACATCGCCCGCGCGGCTCGCCTGAGCAGCGGCCAGGTGGTGATGATCGAGAAGATCCAGAAGCAGGCGGCGCCCGAGCTGGTGGAGGCGCTGAAAGCCGGCGCGATCTCGCTCAACGCCGCCGCCGTGGTGGCCAGCCTGCCCGCCGAAGAGCAGAAGGCCGCTGCGCTGGCCGGCAAGGATGAACTCAAGCTGGTGGTCAAGCGCGTGCGCGAATCGCGCCGCAAGCCGGAGGAAAACCCGGAAGCAGCGGCTGACGCCGCCCCGGTTCAGGCCGAAGGCGGCGAGCCAGATGACGCGCTGCAGGCGCTGCGCCGCCGGGTGGCCGAGCTGGAGGCGGAGAACGCTTCGCTGCGCGAGCAGTTGCAGGCGTTGAGCGCGCAGCTGGTGGATTGAGCGGCGGGGCGGTGGGCGATCTGGGCTTTATGGCGCCGCCAGCCGCTCCGACCGCGTCACCTGCCCGAGTGCGTTGTAGTGGTCCCGGGCGTCCAGCGTGCCGTCAAGGTCGGTGTCGCGGTCGACGTGGTCGAGGCGGCTCAGGCGCATGTGTTCAATCCGCGTGGGTTGCCCGGTGAGGGGCTGGAGGTAGCTCGTCGTTTCCATCACACCGTTGCGGTAGCCCACGACCAGATCGACGAGCTTGTCGCCATCGGTGTCCACCTCGGAGCGAACGGCGTCGCCGAAGCGGAGCTGGTGGCGGCTCTCGAACGTGCCGTCGAAATCGTCGTCGCTGTCGCTGCGCACGGCCATGCCCTTGGTGTCGTAAAACATCCGGACATCCATGCGGCCATCGAAGTTGCGGTCGAACGCGCCTTCCAGCGGTGTCCCCGCCGGCGAATAGGCCCAGCGCTCGTCGACGATGCCGTCCTTGTTGCGGTCCATCTCCAGCTCCCGTGTGGGCGCACGCAGCCAGGCCAAGCAGAGCGCGCCGCCGATCAGCAGGCCGGCCAGGCCCCAGACAACGTGGCGCGAACCAGAGGGCGCCGGCCGCTGCACCGGGTCCACCACGGCGGTGGCTTCCCAGCGCTCGATGATCTCGCGGGCCCGGGCGTGGTCTTCCTCCGCCACCATGAGGCGGATCAGCCCGGCGGCGGGCAGCTCGCCGATGGCGCCTTGCAGGTGCTCGCCCAGCACGGTGGCTTCGATGCCCTGCTGGCGCAGCAGGTCGGCGAGCATGTGGCCTTCGACGGCGCTGGCGGGCTGGTAGAGGCTTTGCATGGCGCCACTGTAGTAGGAAGGCAGCGTTCCGACGCGAAATGCCTTAACCAGGATGCGGTGGAACCGGCTCCGCCGGGCCACTCGCATCGCCCCCTGGCGGGGTCGCGCGCAGCGCGGCGGGGGTGGCTTCCATTCAGGCCGACGACCTGCCGTCGTCCGGCCTCACCGCGCAGCCGTTGATGCGCCAGCCGTTTTCGGCCGTCAGCTCCAGCCGGTAGGCCGCGCGCCACAGGCGGCCCGCGCTGTCGCGCAGCAGCACCTCTTGAATCACGTCGTCGTGGACGGATTCGGGGATCAGGAACAGCACCGACTCGGGTTTCACGAGCATGCCGTATTGGCCTTGCACCATGGCCATGAAGGTGGAGGCGTCGCCGAACAACTCGTGAAGGCTGGGCGCGGCGTAGGAGAAGGCGCGTTCAGCGTCGTCGTTGGCAAAGGCGTCGAGCTGTGCCTGCACCACGGCGCGCACGGCCTTCGCCTGGGCATCGGGCAGCTCGCCCGCTGCGCCCGCGGATGCAGCCAAGGCCATGCACAGTACCAGCACCCAGCGCACGAGCCACCGGCGGCTCAGGGCCTCGGGGCGAAGGGCAGCTGGCATGGCGCGCTCCTGGCAACAAAAGTTTTATTTTCGTCATCACATTTCCCCCTGCCTGCGTGTCGGACAAACCAGACTTTGTGGGGTGCCGCACAGTCCACTGGCGGAAAACATGGTTAAATGCCCTCCAGATAGATTCCATATGGATGGTATGTAGATGGCAACCGCACTGATCGAACCCAAACCCCGCATCGGGGACACCGAAAAACTGACCATCAACCTGGGCGTGGTGGACCTTGGCCAGATCGACCTGCTGGTGCAGGAAGGCTTTTATTCCAACCGCTCCGACCTGATCCGAACGGCGGTGCGCAACTTGCTTGCCACGCACGCCGAGTCGGTGCGACAGACGGTGGCGCGACGCACGCTGATGATCGGCCTGCAGCACCTGAGCCGCGCCGATCTGGAGCGCGCGGTGGCCGCGGGCGAGATGCTGCGCATCCAGGTCGTGGGCCTGGCGCGCATCGACGAAGACGTGCCGCCCGAGCTGGCGCTGGCCGCCATCGGGTCGGTTTCGGTGCTCGGCGCCTTCCACGCCAGCCTCGCGGTGCGGCAGGCCCTGGCCAGCCGCATGGTCTGACCCGCTCCTTCTTTGTTGTCCTTTTCACCCCTTTCTTCTTTCTTGCAGACGCTCCCGAAAGCGCTTTTGAAACCCTCTTCCAACACGGTGGCGTCCAGCGCCCTCGCCATGAACATCCAGGAAACCATCGAACGCGCTCTGGCGTCCGCCGGGCTCAACACCCAGAGCGGCCCCTTGCGTGGCGTGACCGAGACGATCCGCAAAGCACTGGCCTCCGCAGGCCTGGGCGGGACACCGGCGCCGGCGAAGCCGGCCGCGCCGAGCCGTGAGGCACGCGACGTGCCCATCGACGTGCATGCCCGCGAAGTGGTCGACACGCCCATGCCAACGCCCATGCCGACCGACACGCCCGACCCGGTGGACAAGCCAGCCAAACCCGCCAAACCAGTCAAGGCGGCCACGGCAGACAAGCTGCCGGGCCAGTTCCTCCTGCGCAGCTTCACCGGGCCCGCTGGCGCGCGCGCCTACAAGCTCTACATCCCCGCCCACACCGCGGCGCAGGCCGCCCAGCCGATGCCGCTGGTGGTCATGCTGCACGGCTGCACGCAGTCGCCCGACGACTTCGCCGCCGGCACGCAGATGAACCGGCTCGCCGACGAGCGGGGCGTTCTCGTGGTCTACCCCGAGCAGCCTTCGAGCGCCAACCCCTCGCGCTGCTGGAACTGGTTTCGCAGCGAAGACCAGCAGCGCGGCAGCGGCGAGCCGGCATTGTTGGCGGGCATCGTGGAGGCGGTGGGCAAAGAGTGCGCGGTGGACCCGAAGCGCGTGTTCGTCGCGGGCCTCTCGGCGGGTGCGGCCATGGCCGTGGTGCTCGGTGAAACTTACCCCGAGCTGTTCGCCGCCGTGGGCGCGCACTCGGGCCTGCCCTATGCCGCCGCGCACGACATCCCCTCGGCGCTGGGCGCCATGAAGGGGCGCGGCGCCATGGGCCGCGGGCACTTCCCCGGCACGGCCGACGACCCGCGCCTCGACGCGTCGCACGCTGTGCCGGTGATCGTGTTTCATGGTGACCGGGACCACACGGTGCAACACAGCAACGGCGAAACCATCGTGTCGCAGGCCAGGGCGGCCCACGCGCGCCTGCCAAAGGCCCTGGCCCTCGTCAGCACCACCGAAGAAGGCGAAACCGGCGGGCGGCGCTACACGCGCACCGTGCACGCCGACGCCCAAGGCCAGCCGCGCGTGGAGCAGTGGACGCTGCACGGCGCGGGCCACGCCTGGTCGGGCGGCGACCCGTCGGGCTCCTTCACCGATGCCGCGGGCCCCGACGCTTCGGCCGAGATGCTGCGATTTTTCCTGGGGAGTTAGACCCCCTGCCGCGCTTTGCGCGACCCCCCAGGGGGCAACGCGAGCGGCCTGGCAAAGCCAGTTCCGCCGCGTTCTGGGCGGGGGCATTTCGCACCGAGATGTGCCCCTGCGCTCCGGGCCCACGAATTTCACCCCGCGCCGGCGTAATGCGTGCGGGTGGCCGCCAGCTCGTCGAGCAAGCGCTGCCGCAGCGCGGGCGGCGCGATCACCTCCACCTCGGCACCGTACGACAGCAGGCGGCGCGCGCCGTGTTCGATGGATTCAATGGGCATGAGCACCGTGGCCCAGCCCGCGCGGGTCGGCTCAGCGCCCGCTGCGGCGTCGGGCGCAAAGGGAATGCGCTCGTTGTGCAGCCAGCCCAGGGCGCGCGGCGAGACGGCGACCCGCGCTTGCAGCGTGCGCAACTCGGCCTCGAAGCGCGCGGCCGAGGCTTGCCAGTAGGCCGCGAGGTCAAACGCCTTGGGCCGGCGGAATTTCGTGGGCAGCGTGCGCAGCGTCTTCACGGCGCCAAGCCGGTAGGTGCGCACGGCGTCCTGCCCCGACGCACGCGCCGCCATGTACCAGGTGCCCGCCTTCAGCACCAGGCCCAGCGGCTCCAGCTCGCGCTCAGCCTGGCCGCGCCAGCTCTCGTAGCGCACGGCCACGCGCCGCGCGTTCCACACCGCCTCGGCCACCTCGCGCAGGTGCGCCGGCGTCTCTTGCGCGCGGTACCAGTCCACCGGGTCGATGTGCAGGCGCGCGCCCACGCGGTCGGCCTGCTCGCGCCATTCGGCCGGCAGGCTCGCCACCATCTTCAGCCGCGCCGAAGCCGCCGCCGCACCCAGGCCCAGATCGGTCGCCGCGCCCGGCAACCCGGCCAGCAGCAGCGCCTGCGACTCGGGCTCGGTCATGCCGGTCAGTGTGGTGCTCCAGCCCTCGCGAAGCTGAAACCCGCCCTGGCGCCCACGTTCGCCCCACAGCGGCACGCCCGCCGCCGAGAGCTGGTCAATGTCGCGCAGGACCGTGCGCACCGAGACCTCCAGCGCGCGCGCCAGCACCGGCGCCGACTGGCGGCCATGCGCCTGCAACAACATCAGGATCGACAGCAGGCGGCTCGCTTTCATCTCAATGTCCCATGGCTCCGGAGTGACATGCGCAACGCATGACATGCCCCAACCCAGCGATCACCGAGGAACCGGCTTTGCCGGGCCTCTGGTGATGCCCCCTTGAGGGGGTCGCGCGAAGCGCGGCGGGGGTGTGTTGAATTTATACCTGACATCAGGTGGCATGTTATGTCAGGCAAGCTCTGCCCATCGCAACTTTCACCCGCACACCCCATGGACTGGCTCAGCTTCCCTCTCGCCCACACCGCCCACCTCTGGCTCTTCTTTCTGCTCGTTTTCGGCATCATCGCGCTGCCCGGGCTCGACATGGCCTTCGTGCTCGGCAGCACGTTGGTCGACGGCCTCAAAGGCGGCCTGGCCGCGCTCACGGGCGTGGTCGCCGGCGGCGTGGTGCACACCGTCATGGCCAGCCTCGGCGTGGGCCTGGCCCTGCAGGCGCTGCCCCAGCTGTTCAACGCCATGCTCATCGCCGGCGCGCTCTACCTCGCGTGGATCGGCTGGCAGCTCGTGCGCGGCGCCGCCGCGCTGGGCGAGGTGAGCGCGCAGGCCTCGCGCCCGCTCGCAGCCACCTTCCGGCGCGGTCTGCTCACCTGCTTGCTCAACCCCAAGGCCTACCTGTTCATGGTCGCCGTGTTCCCCCAGTTCGTGCGCCCGGCCTACGGCCCGCTGGCCGTGCAAGCTGTGGCCTTGGGCGCCATCATCGCGGCCACCCAGATCGGCGTGTATGGCGCCGTGGCGCTGGGCGGCGTGAGGGTCAAAACCTGGCTGCGCGGCAGCGGGCGCGCCCAGGTGCTCGCCGGGCAAGGCCTGGGCTGGCTGCTCGTGGTGGGTGGGGTGTGGACGCTGTGGCAGGGCTGGCAGACCGCGGGGGCCTGAGCGCCTGAGAGGGGTTGGGGCCGTGGCCCGTGCCGAGCCTGCCACGGCCGGCCTCATGGCCCGCCCGCTGGCGGGCCCTTGCGCTGCGTGGCACCATCGCGGCTGCCCGTCCCGTGCACCGCAGCCGCCCGTTCAACCCACACCCTGCCAAGACCCCATGGAACTGCCCGCCCACCAGCTCAGCATGTCGGTGCTGATGACCCCCGGCACCGCCAACTTTTCCGGCAACGTGCACGGCGGCACCATTCTCAAGCTGCTCGACCAGGTGGCCTACGCCTGCGCCAGCCGCTACGCGGCAGCTACGTCGTCACCCTCAGCGTAGGCCAGGTCATGCTCCGCCAACCCATCCACGTGGGCGAACTCGTCATCTTCCTCGCCTCCGTCAACCACACCGGCAGCTCGTCCATGGAAGTGGGCATCAAGGTGATCGCGGAAAACATCCGCACCCAGGCCAAGCGCCACGTCAACAGCTGCTTCTTCACCATGGTGGCGGTGGACGACACTGGCAAACCCGTCCCCGTGGCCCCCCTGCGCCCCTTCTCCCCCAACGAACGCCACCGCCACGCCGCGGCCGAGGTGCGCAAGGCCATGCGGCGCGAGATGGAGCAGCGGTTCTCGGCTATCCGCTGACCGGCTCGGCGGGTTCACGGCGTGCCCCACCGCAGCGCAGGGTCGAAACACCAACCGCCATTGCCGATGTCGATCACCCTCAGTACGAGGTTGGGGTGATGAATGGCCTCAAAGCAGTGCGTTTAGCATTTTCTCGGTTTCTGGCCAGGGCAGCCGTCGCTTGCCCGTCTTCATGCGGCCGAGCGCCTTGAAGGCGTCGTCGACTGTCAGCAACTGGTTTTCGATCATGGCGCGCAACAGCCCAAGGGTGCCCATGACGTTGACTTGCTCTTTGTCGGCAACCAGTCGCAGATTGGTGTCGCCCGTCAGCAGGGTGCAGGCTTCCTGTTTTGCAAGCGCCAGCGCCAGGTAGTCGTTGTGGCTGGGCTTGGGGCCGTTTTTCGCCGGAAGCAGGTGGTTGTGCTGGCTTGGCAGCTGCTGGGCATACGCGACGAAGCCTCCGCTGACCTCCATGATCAGCAAACCCATGTCTTCAAGGCCCGGACTGCCGGGTTCAATTTCTTCGTAGTACAGGAGGTCAGGGATGCCGAACTGCATCGGAAGCTGGAAGAGCGTGTTCATCAACGCGCCTGCTTCCATGTCAATCAAGATGTTGGCATCACTGATGAGCAAGCGCATCCGATGACTCCAACTGGCGTTCTTTGTGGAAGCGCATCATCGGGATGCCCAGCAGTTCCGCCGCTTTGCCCTCGGAAATGTACTGTTCGGCCAAGGCTCGGTACACCAGCTGATCAAACAACCGCGGATGCTCTTGCGGCAGCGGGTCGCCCGGCTCGTTCTTGCGCCAGCCCTTTGCCGAAAACCGCTTCACCATCGCAAGGTGGGCCTCGTCGGTGACCACGCGGCACTGTTTGGCGCGCTGCAGCCATCCGGCCATCGACAAGCCAAACTCATGTTTGAGCACATAGAGCTCCTGCCACTCCAGTGCATGGCGCTGCGCCCCGAGCAACTGCAGGACCGCGACACGCGGAGCCAGGAATGCACCGGCGAAACGGTCGCAGGCCTTCTCTTCGTCGATGCCATCGGCCAGTCGTCCTTCGAGCAGCAGATGCCCCAGCTCATGCGCGAGGGTGAACCGCTGCCGATCACCGGGCCAACGTTTGGAAACAGCCACGACCGGATACTCCCGGCCATCTTCGGTTCGCGCCTTGGCCGTCAAGCCGGAGAACCCCGGGTTCTCTTCATCGACCACGATGACCAGCAAGCCAAGCCCTTCGAGGGTGTCGGTGAGGTCGGCAATCGGATTCATGCCCAACTGCCAAGCGTTGCGGACAGCAGCCGAAAACGCATCGATCTCGTCCAGCGAGGCAACGTGTTCAGGCAGGTTCGCGGGCGGTGCAAACGCCGGAAACGGTAGCTCGGGAAAAGCGCCAAGCAACTCCACGCGCTTTTCCACCAGTTCGACGACCTTGATCTTCAGCGCATCCTGCGCCGTCTTGCCAAAGGTCGAGAGCTTGCGAAACTCGGGCTCCAGCAGTTCGACCGTATGCGTGCGAAAGAAATACTCAGTCCGGATGCCGCAGGCACGGGCCAGCTTGAGCAGCTGAGACGACGAGGGGGTCAGAAGACCCTTCTCGTACTTCTGGATGGCGGTGTGAGAAACCCCCACCTGTTCACCCAATGCACCCAGGGTCAGACCTGCCGCCAATCGCGCTTGGCGGATGCGATCTGCAATCATGAAGCCTCCTTGGGTTGAGTTTAAAAAGTCTTTAACTCTAACAAAAATTTAAACCAAAGAGAACAACATCGCTCCCAAATCCCACCATCCAACGCCCCCCAGGCGCTCGCAAAGTGGAAGTGGGCATCAAGGTGATCGCGGAAAATATCCGCACCCAGGCCAAGCGCCACGTCAACAGCTGCTTCTTCACCATGGTGGCGGTGGACGACACTGGCAAACCCCTTCGACGCCCTTGCAGCATGCCACCCCGCCAACCCCCTGACGCATCGCCCATTGCATCGCCGGAAGCGGGCGGCTTGCAAGACCCGGCCCTGCTGCGGCGCCTGCTGCGCGCGAAAGACCGCATGGATGCCGCGTCGCACGAAGCCTGGCCCGTGAAGCGGCTGGCCGAGGTGAGCGGTGTGTCCGAAGCCCATTTCGCGCGCTCGTTCAAGCAGGCCTTCGGCATCCCGCCACACCGCTACCTGCTGACGCGGCGCATCGAGCAGGCCACCACGCTGCTGCGCGACACCGAGCTGCCCATCACCGAGATCGCCTTCGCCACAGGCTGGGAGAGCCTGGGCACCTTCGGGCGGATATTCCGCGACATCACCGGCCAGACCCCGAGCACCCTGCGCCTGCAGGCCAGGGCCGCAGCGGGACCACTCGACCGCGTGCCCGCCTGCGTGCTGAAGGCCGCGCAGAGGCCAGACCTCACCACAGCAGTTTCGGAGAAGCGGCGCCGCGCAGCGACGGGTACAAACCGGTCATCCCTCAAGGATGATTCAACCAAGGAGATGTGATGAACCAAGGTATCAATGTGGTGGGCCTGTACGTGAACGACCAGGACGAGGCGCTGGAGTTCTACGTCGGCAAGCTCGGTTTTCGTGTGCACACGGACGTGCGCAATGGCGCCTACCGCTGGCTGACGGTGCAGCACCCGCAGCAGCCATCGTTTCAGCTCGGCCTGTTTACACCGGGGCCGCCCGTGCACGACGAAGCAACGGCGCAGGCGCTGCGCGCCATGGTGGCCAAGGGCGCGATGCCGCCGCTGGTCTTGACCGTGGCCGACTGCCGGGCCACCTACGGGCAATGGCAGGCCCTGGGTGTGGAATTCACGCAGGAGCCGGTGGAACGCTTCGGCAGCATCGACGCCGGTTTCCGCGACCCGGCGGGCAACGGCTGGAAGATGATCCAGGCGGCGGAGGGCTCGACATGAGCGGCAGCACCTTGTTTCGCCGGACCCACCGCTGGGTCTCCATGGCCTTCACGGCGACGGTCATCGCCAACTTCGTCGTCCGGGCGCAAGGGCAGGGCGAGCCTCCACCTTGGGTGACCTACGCGCCGCTGCTTCCCTTGGGGCTGCTGCTGTTGACGGGGCTGTACTTGTTCGCGTTGCCTTACCTCCCGCGTCGGGGTGCGCGGCGTGCCCCGGGGGCGAAAGAGGCGCCGGGCGCCTGAAGGGTGCCGTCAGTCGCCGCCCGGCTCGGGGCCGGCGACGTGCTGGACTTGGCTTTCGACGCAACGGCAAAGCCATATGCCGACGCTGGCAAGGTGGAGATCATCGCCGTCACGGGAGACCACCGTGACCCTCGCCTGCCCAACGTCCCCACCGCGGCGCAGAGCGGCCTGAAGGATTTTGTCTTGGGTTTGTGGCTGGGCTTGTTCGCCCCTGTGGGCACGCCCGAGGCGGTGGTGGAAAGGCTCAACAAGGCCGTCAACGCAGCACTGGCCGCCCCAGCTTGGTCAAGCAGATGGAAGACATGGGCATCACGCCAGCCAGCGGGCCAGCTTCGGCCCTGGCGAACGCCGTCCAGCAGGACATGGCGATTCATCGGCGAATCGTCACGGATGCCAAGCTGACTTTCAAGGAATGAAACCGCGCTGATCCACAACGCCAACGTTCATCATGGTCGCGGTGGACGACGCCGGCAAGCCAACCACCATGGCGCCGCTGCGCCCCTTCAAGCCCGACGAGCGTCGCCGCCTCGTGGCGGCCGAGCTGCGCAAGACCATGTGGCGTGAGAAGGAGCCGCGCTTCGTGGCAATCCGCTGACCGGGTCGGCGGATTGCCACGTTTGCCGCTCCTGCCGGGCGGCCTGACGCAAGCGTCCACCGCCGAGTTACAGCCGGCGCTGGCGCTCGCGGTGAACATAACCCACATACAGGACCGACATGCCTCATCGCCGTGGGAGCATGGATGAAGGGTTATCGGCGAAAATACGAGGACATTCCTTCGATGTCACCCCTAGCGTTGTGCGACTGAACGCCTTTCAGTTGCGCGAAGAATTCCTTCCACATGCAAAAGCTGACGGACAAAGAAATAAGACAAGCGCTCATTGCCAATTTAGGTCGAAGAGCGAACGCACCACGTGCTACCTTGGAGGAGGTACACGTGTGCAATGGCAGTGCAATTGCAGATGTGGTCGCGGTCTACAAATCAATGCACTGCTATGAAATCAAAGGCGAAACTGATTCAATAAATCGGATTGTCCGACAATCTCAGTTTTATGACCTGGCCTTTCCGCTTGTATCGCTGGTCACGACTGCAAACCACCTAAGAAGCGCCGAGATTATCGCGCCAAAGCATTGGGGGATCGTGCTAGCCAATCCTTCCCACTGCAGTTCGGTGGTCTTAAGGCATGTGAGGGGCGCATCCCGAAATCCGTCGTATCGCCCGGAGATCGCCTTGCTGAGTTTATGGCGTTCAGAGCTGATCAAATTCCCTAGCGCCAGCACCGCATCTCTGGAAAAAATGAATAGACAAAAGATCGCTGCGCTCATCGCTTCGAGCGCCCCAATCAGCGTAATCAACGAGAGTGTGGGGCGGGCGCTTGCAGAACGCAATCCACGCAATACTATGTTGAGTAGTCCTGTGCCATATATGTAATGTGGGCGCAGATTGTTGGCTTCAGAATCGTTGAAGGAGTAACATTCTTATCGCGAATCCCGTCGACTCTCTGTTTAATGAGATTATCTCCCCAAGAGTATGGCGCTCCTCGGTAGAAACTTTTGCCCACTATCTCCTTGAAAATTTCATCGTATTGCCCGTATCCGTTAGTCTTTATGCGCCCACCTCGGGCAATGTAATGGTAGTTGTCAAAGGTATAGAACACCTTTGGCGCAATTACGCTGAGCAGCAACTCCGGTGCAATGGTGAGTTCCGAGTATGTCGGGCTCACTATGGTGTAGTCGCCCAGCGAGATGAGATTGGCTCCAACCATTTCCTGAGCAGCATGGAAAACTTCAAGTTCGGCCCTGGCTATTACCGACTCATCGCTTGGTCTGGCAATATCCGTAATCATGGCAGGAATGGAGGATCCCACGATTATGTACTTCTGAACCTCAATGGCGTCATCAACTGCCGTGACAAAATTTGCGATATCCGTTGCGAGCTTCATTCGATTGCCTGCTAGACAGACTCGGCAATCAAATACAAAAATCCAATTGGTAAAGAGGTCCGATCCGGCAGTAATCAGATCAATCAACTCGTCATTGATCAAGTCAAAAGAGGAAAATTCATCCGACTGAAGTCGCACTGCCACAGTGTCGGAGACTATTTCACCAGCGGCCTTCGCGGCAAGAATAGCTTGGTTATGATCCGCAGCTCGATCTAACCCCAGTACGGGGATATATTTGAAGCCTGCGAATGCTTCAATTACAATCCTGCAATTTGGCGAACCGACTATCGCCATTGAATCAGGGATGTCGAATGAGTCTATAAATATATAGGGGAAGGCCGTCAAGTACTTCTCTGATTTCTTGCGGCAAGATCCAACTAATTTCTCAAAATTGACCCTGGTCATGCCATCTTTTCGAGGCAAATCGAAAAAAGGCGTTAGCTCAGCCTTCAGCTCGGAGCTGAGTACGGAAAGGCCCGATACCTCGTTTGCCTTAAACTTCAAAAATGGTGTGTAGTTATGATTGGCGGCCATTCAAAATCTCCCTGACGTTATATTCATTGATAATCTCAGAGAATAGGTCGTATCGACCCAGCTCCCTTCGCAGGCGTCCGGCAACACATTGAGGTGGAATGCCAAGTCGATTCGCAAAGCTAACAATATCCTTTACCGAGTTGCTATATCTTGCGGGGCAACTGCGCCACTCATTTCTCGGAATCAAACTGTCCGAGGCGAGGCGATCGGCTTGCTGCTCTGTTAGATCCTTGGAAATATTATCCAAATCATCAAAAATTGGCATGCTTAAACGATCAGCATGCAGCACTGTGTGTGCAAGCTCATGCATCAAAGTGAACCAAAAATGGTCTAGACGTGCATATCTCAGGCTTAGCGCAACGACGATTTGTCCCGACGACAGAGAAAACACGGCACCGTCAAGCTTCATTGATGGAATTGAATCCTCCCAAAGAAATATGATGCCGTAAGCTGCCAAGAACGGACCGATTTTGGGCAAATCTGCCGGTTTCTTGAACTGTCGAGGCAGATCGGCAAGGCTGGATTTTTCAAAGCCATGAAAGACTGGTGTTGCATTGGCTGCAACGTACCACCCAGCCGTTTGTCGAACCGCAGACAACCAAAGGCCGGTTAGGACTTCTGAGGCGTCGTCTCGTTTCCGGTAAAGCGCAGCAGCAGCATCACCGCCGCGGTATAGATAGCTCGTTAGCTCCGGAAGGCGGTTTTCACCAGTGTCTCGATACTGTTTGGGGGCTGCCGCCAATATCGCTTCTGCTTTTAGAAAAGCGTCGTAATATTTTTGCGGCTCAACCGCCGAGGAGGCTGGACACGGGAAATCTTCTTCGAGCGTGGCAAGGATTTTCATAAAATCATCCCTTCGTTTGCTCTTCTTGGGCTACCCACTCAAAGAATCTCAGCCCTTCTTTATCGTATTGTGGGAACGCCGTCATGCCGATCTTTTCGTAGAACTGTACTGCCTTAGGAAGCGAGTGCAGAGAGAATCCCGAGCGTAGATTTAAGTCGTCTTTCGCGTAGCTGATAACGCGATCCAATAGCTTAGGACCTACGCCCTTAAAAGCGCGTTCAGCCAACACGTTATCGCGATTCCATGGTGCAGTCGCGATATATTCAACATAGAAAATATCTCCCACGCCGGCGACGCTGGCTTTTGGATGATAGACGAGACAAGCTGCCTGTGGGTAATTTTCTGCAATCAGAAAAAACCACTTGTAGCAGTCGCCTCTATAGTGCAGGCTCTTGTCGAGCCAGCGCCAATGATTGTCTTCGAGCTGTGCCGATTCCAGAATCGGAGCTATATCTACGCCTCCAGATTCGAGGTTCCGGATGTGTCGCAGAAGCGTGACATTGAAAGCGCCCCACGATCGATCGCATAAATTCGCGATTAAGAGATCCCAGCCTAAATGGATCGTGTAGTCGACTGTACCGGTTCGCCCGGTCAGCGTTCCATTGGAAATGATCCCATGTGAGCTTATTTCCGGTGGAGCGGCGTCTAGCGCTCGCCGAATGTCTTCGATGGTGTAGTTCAAGAGGCCTCCCTGAATCGCATGCGACCGGGGCGTTTTATCTGCCCTGCTAGTCGTGCAAGGCACTCATAGTAGCAGTTCGATTGGCGACGTCCAGCGGATCAGATCAGATCTGTTTTGCAACCAACGACGGAAATATCCGCCCCTTCGGAAATTTCTGCGGATACGTGGCCCCATGTGAGAATCAAGAATCGTTATGAAGGCAATTCCCATGCGGCATTGCGTGGCCTAGCCTTCATGATGACGAGCGCCGCCAATGCAGCGGCCGCCTCCTCGCAACGCCCATCTGGGACGCCCCTCCCGATCGCTGCCTCAGGAAGCTTCGGTACCCATGGCGAAATGGGAGGTCCTAACCCCGCACACCCCGCTGTAGGCGAATCAGGCGCCAGCGGTAAACAGTTTCGGAGCGTCTGCTCGATGCGTAACAGTCGGTGGTTCCGGTCAGCAGGGTGCCCGCAATGGGTAGAAACACTCCACCGAGAAACTCCCCTCAACCCCAAACCACCTCCAACGCCCCCAAGCGCTCGTTATCACCGGTTCCCCCACCCGTTCGGCCAGACAAACAAAACTCAGGTCGCATTCCCGCACCACCTGGTCGGCCACCACCAAACCCCGGGCCTGGATTTCGCGCATGGTGATGGCGTCCCGCGTCTGCACTGGCGCCACAGCACCGAGAGGCATAAGCTGTGGTTCCGGCGGACGGCTTCCGGGTGTCTGGTGGCTGGGACAGGACCGGGTTGAGCGAAAGGACTGCGTATGTTGTCCGATGCCTCTGTCACGACGATGTTGCCGGTCAAGGACATGGACCGCGCCCGCGCTTTCTACGAGGGCTGCCTGGGTCTGAGGCCCAGTGGGTTCAGGCCCGACGGAAAGTTCATCTACACGGTGGGTGGCGCCACGCTGGCACTGTTTCCGAAGCCTGAAGGGACCCGGGCCGACCACACGGCGATCAGCTTCCGGGTGGAAAACATTGCCGCCAGCATTGAAGCGTTGAAGCACACGGGGGTGACGTTCGAGGACTACGACTTCCCGGGGCTGAAGACGGTGAACCACGTCTGCGTACTGGGAGCCGAGAAGGCGGCCTGGTTCAAGGACACAGAGGGAAACTACCTCTGCATCCACGAGGACATCCCGGAGGCGTAGGGCCGAACACGCGGTGCTCAGCCTGGCCAGGTCTTCGGGTTCCACTGATTCGCGCTGTGACAAGGCGTGGCACCATCGCTGCTTCCTGAAAAGCCCCGGTATCCCGCCGACCGCCACACACGCCCACCGCCATGGAACTCCCCGCCCACCAATTGAGCATGACCGTGCTCATGACCCCCGACACCGCCAACTTCTCTGGCAAGGTGCACGGCGGCTCCATCCTGAAGCTGCTCGATCAGGTGGCCTACGCCTGCGCCAGCCGCTACGCGGCCGCCTATGTGGTGACGCTGAGCGTGGACCAGGTGATGTTCCGCCAGCCGATCCACGTGGGCGAGCTGGTGACCTTCCTCGCCTCGGTCAACCACACCGGCAGCTCGTCGATGGAGATCGGCATCAAGGTGATCGCGGAAAACATCCGCACCCAGGAAAATCGCCACGTCAACAGCTGCTTCTTCACCATGGTCGCGGTGGACGACACCGGCAAGCCCACCACCGTGGCGCCGCTGCGCCCCTTCACGCCCGACGAGCGCCGCCGCCACTCGGCGGCCGAGCTGCGCAAGAGCATGCGGCGCGAGATGGAGCAGCGTTTCTCGGCTATCCGCTGACCGGCTCGGCGGGGCAGGGGCCCATGCCCGCAGCGGCCTCGCGCAGCAGGTCGCGCAGCCAGATCAGGCCCGGGTCGCGGCTGCGGTATTTGTGCCATTGCATGGACTGCTGCAACTGCTTCATCGACATCGGCACCGGCCGCAGCGCAATGGGCAGCATGCCCTGAAGCATGAGGGCGAGCCGCGCGTGCGCGGTGGCGATCAGGTCGGTGCCGACCACCAGGTGCAGCATCGCGCTGAAGTTGTAGGTGGTGAGGCCGATCTCGCGGCTCAGGCCGTGGTCGTTGGCGAGCCAGGTGTCGAACACCGGCAGGCTGCCATCGGACGGGACCATCGCCACATGGCGCGCCTGCAGGTAACGCTCCATCGTCAGCGCGCCCTGCGCCAGTGGGCTGCCCTGCCAGACCGCGCACACGAAACGGTCGTCGAACAGCGGGTCCAGCGGGTGGTCCGGTGAACAGAAGTTCGACGGAATGATCAGCAGGTCGGCCTCGCCGCGTTCCAGGTTGCGGTGGGGCGGTCCCACCTGCTGCTTGAAGTTGAAGCGGGTCCGGCTGCCGCGCTGGTGGGCCAGCGCCAGCATGGCCGGGATCAGCACCGCCATCGAGTAGTCGGACACGAACAGTGTGAACTCGCGCTCCGATTCGGTCGGGTCGAAGGCGGGCCGCGCGGCCACCGTGGTGTCGATGCGCACCAGCACGTCGCGCACCGCCTCGTGCAGCAGCTCGGCGCGCGGCGTCAGCTCCATGCGGCCACCGACCTGCACCAGCAGCTCGTCGTCGAAATACTGGCGCAGCCGCGAGAGCGCGTTGCTCATGGTGGATTGGCTCAGGAACACGCGCTCGCCGGCCCGGGTGACGTTTTTTTCGGTCAGCAAGGCGTCGAGTGCGACGAGCAGGTTGAGGTCGAGTTTCTTGAATCGCATGGTGGGGTAGGGGCCAGTGTGCATCAGCCCTGGCGGCGCGCCGGGCGGTGCGCGCAGGGCTCTAGGGTTTGCCCTGATATTTCAAAAGTGGATGGAAAGGATTCTCACAACCCATTTCCCAGGAGATGGCCTTCTCCCTAAAGTCGCGGCTCGTTGGATCCGGATCACGTTGCCCGGATCGACGAGGACCCCACACCTACAAGGAGACAAGCCATGCCCGTTCGAGCGTTTGCCCGAAAAGCCACTGCGCGCAGGTCCGCCGCACGCCCCGCGATTTCCTGCCTCTTTCTGGCGCTGTTGACGGCCCAGTCGGCCTCGGCGATCGAGATCGACACCGGCAACCCGGACTGGAAACTGCGGTGGGACAACACCGTGAAGTACAGCCTGATGCAGCGCCTGAAGGACGCTTCGCCCACGCTTTCGGCGCAGATGCCGCTGACCGCCAACCAGGACGACGGCGACAACAATTTCAAGAAGGGCCTCGTGTCCAACCGCCTGGACCTGCTGACCGAGCTGGACCTGGCCGGTCCGGGCTACGGCGCGCGGATCAGCGGTGCCGCCTGGTACGACAGCGTCTACAACGGCAAGACCGACAACACCAGCTTCACCGCCAATCACCGGCCGGCCAGCGAGTTCGCGACGGAAACCCGCGACCTGATGGGCCGCAAGGCCGAGCTGCTCGACGCCTTTGTGTACGGCAAGTTCGATCTGGGCGAGCGCCCCGCCTCGGCGCGACTGGGCCGCCACACGCTGCTGTGGGGTGAGAGCTTGTTCTTCGGTGCCAACGGCATTGCGGGCGGCCAGGCGCCGCTGGACCTGATCAAGCTGCTCTCGGTGCCCAACGCGACCTTCAAGGAGGTCGCCATGCCCACCGGCAAGCTCTCGGGTCAGGTGCAGCTCAGCCCCGACGTGTCGCTGGGCGCCTACCTGACCTACGAGTGGGAGAAGACCCGGTTGATGCCGGTCGGTGCCTACCTCTCTTCCAGCGACGCGCTGGGCCCGGGCGCCGAGCGCATCCAGGCCGGCCCCACCGCCGCCTTCGTGCGCCAGCCCGACCTTGACGCCAAGGACAGCGGGCAGGGCGGTGTGCAGCTGCGCTTCCGCGCGCCGTCGATCGACACCGACTTCGGCCTCTACGCCATCCGCTACCACGCCACCACGCCGAGCAACATCAACAACGTCCTCACCGGTGTGCCGCCCGCATTGGTGCCCACCAGCTACCGCTGGATGTACCACGAGGGGGTGCGGGCCTTCGGCGCCAGCTTCGCCAAGTCGGTCGGCGAATGGGGCTGGGCCGGCGAGGTGTCGCTGCGACAGAACACGTCGCTGGCCAGTTCCGGGCAGTCCACGCTGTCGACGATTCGCGTCAACAGTGGCCTGAACAACAACAGCAACCCCGGCTACGCGGTGGGCGAGACGGCGCACGCGCAGGTCTCGTGGATCGCCTCGCTCGGCCCTTCGTTCCTGTCGCGTGAAGCGTCGTTCGTGGGCGAGGTGGCGTGGAACACGCGCATGAAAGTCACCCGCAATGAGCAGATGCTCAACCCCAACGCCGACAAATCGGCCGTGGGCACGCGCCTGGTGTTTTCGCCCAGCTACCGCCAAGCGCTGCCGGGCCTGGACCTCTCGCCCAGCATCGGCCTGGGCTACACCAAAGGCAAGTCCTCGGCCGTCGGGCCGGGCTTCGGGGTCGATGGCGGCGGCGACATCAGCCTGGGCCTGAATGCGGTCTACCTCGGGTCGTGGAACCTGGGCGTGAACGTCGTGCATTTCCTGGGCAAGGCCGCGCCCACGCTCGACGCCAAAAACAACGCCGTGTACCAGCAGGCGCTGAAAGACCGGAACTACCTGACCGTGTCGCTGCGCACCACCTTCTGATCGAGGAGATATTCATGAAACACACTTCCCATTGGGCCCCGGCACTGTTGTGCGCCCTGGTCGCCACGACCACTGCGCACGCTGGCGTGACCGCGCAAGAGGCCGCCCGCCTCAAGAGCGAGCTCACGCCGCTGGGCGGCGAGCGCGCGGGCAACAAGGACGGCAGCATCCCGGCCTGGACCGGCGGTTACACCACGGCCATCCCCGGCTTCAAGAACGGTGGCCGCCGCGGCGACCCATTTGCGAACGAGAAGCCGCTCTACAGCATCACCGCCGACAACATGGCGCAGCACGCCAGCAAGCTGACCGAAGGCACCGTGGCGCTGCTCAAGAAGTACCCGCAGAGCTTTCGCGTCGATGTCTACAAGACCCACCGCACCGCCGCTGCGCCGCAATGGGTCTACGACAACACCGCGAAGAACGCCACCACCGCCAAGATCGAAGGCGACGTGGTCACCGGTGCTTACGGCGGTATCCCGTTCCCCATCCCCAAGACCGGGCAGGAGGTCATGGCCAACCACGAGCTGCACTGGCGCGGCGAGGCCTGGCAGGCCGACTTCCGCGGCTACCTCGGCACGGCCAGCGGTCAGCGCGTGCTGTCCGTGGAGGGTCGGGGCGATTTCCAGATGCCGTATTACGCCGACGGACAGGCCGACAAGTTCAATGGCGCGTACTGGGCGATCCGTTTGGTCAACAGCGGCCCGCCGGTGCGTGCCGGCGAGGCCATCACCGGCTACCAGAGCCTGGACCAGGACAAGAGCGCCACCTGGGTCTACCTGACCGGCCAGCGCCGCGTGCGCAAGCTGCCCAACGCCTGCTGCGACACGCCCACCCCGGCCAGCGCCGGTGTGGCCAGCTTCGATGAGGTTGACGTGTTCGCTGGCCGCAGCGACCGCTTCGACTGGAAGATCGTGGGCAAACAGGAAATGCTGATCCCTTACAACAGCAACCGCCTGCACACCCCGACCAAGGACAGCGACGTGCTGCTGGCCAACCACCTCAACCCGGACCACGTGCGCTGGGAGCTGCACCGCGTTCATGTGGTCGAGGCCACGCTCAAGGCCGGCCAGCGCCACCAGGCGCCCAAGAGCCGCTACTACGTGGACGAAGACACCTGGGTGGCTGTATTGGGTGACCGCTGGGACGCCAAGGGCCAGCTCTGGAAGACCATCTGGTCGCACCCGGTGGCCATGCCCGACCTGCCGGCCACGACGCCGCAACAGCAATGGGGGTTCAACGACCTGATCTCCGGTGCCTGGTACGCCAGCGGCGTGGTCAACGAGCGCAACCAGCACTACAAGATCGCGCCGCGCCGTCCAGACAGCTACTTCACCGGCGATGCCTTGGCCGGCGACGGCGTGCGCTGATCAGGAAGCACCATGCGTTTGTTGATTCCCATCGTTGCGGCCTTCGTTGCCACCCTCACGGTGGCCGGGTTGGCTCAGGCCCAGGCACCGGTGGGCGAAGCGCTGCAGCGCCCGGCCGTGTCGGTGAAGGCGCCGCAGCGGGCCGTGCTGCTCGCGGCGGCCCAGGCCGGCCCGCGCATTGTGGCGGTGGGGGAGCGCGGCATCGTGACCCTGAGCGACGACCGCGGCGCCAGCTGGCGCCAGGCGCCGAGCCCGGTGAGCGTGACGCTGACCATGGTGCGCTTCGCCGATGAGCAACATGGCGTGGCGGTGGGCCACGGTGGCACGGTGCTGACCACCGAAGACGCTGGCGCCACCTGGCGCCTGGGCCTGGATGGGCGTCGCCTGGCCGGACTGGCCAAGGCCGCCGCCACCACGCCCGAGGCGCAACAGGAAGCCGAGCGCCTGCTCGCCGATGGACCCGACAAACCCTTTCTCGACGTGTTGCAGTGGGACGCCAAACGCCTGCTCGCGGTCGGCGCCTACGGGCTGGCCTTCTACAGCGCCGACGGCGGCGAGCGCTGGGCCCCCTGGATGGACCGCCTGCCCAACCCCAAGGCCCTGCACTGGTACGTGGCTCGGCGCGTGGGCAACACCCTGCTGCTGGCCGGCGAGCAGGGCTTGCTGGCCCGCTCCGACGACGGTGGCCAGACCTTTCAAGCGATGAACTCACCCTACAAAGGCAGCTGGTTTGCCGGCGAGCTGCGCGCCGATGGGCAGACCGTGCTGGCCGGGCTGCGCGGCAACGTGTGGCGCTCGACCGATGGCGGCGCGCAGTGGGCCCAGCTGGCCTCGCCGGTGCCGGCCACCATCACCGCCATGGCGGTGGGCGCCGATGGCGGGCTGCTGCTCGCCACGCAGGCCGGCGTGGTGATGCGCCTGCAGGGCGACGCGCTGGTGCCGCTGAAGGCGCCGCCGGTGCCCATGCCCTCGGCACTGCTGCCGCTGCAGGGCGGGCCGCTGCTCACGCTGGGTGTGGCTGGTGTGGTGCCGGTCGCCGCGAAGGAGTCCCCATGAACACCGGCACCTTTGATTCCCGCTCCGGCTCGCTGGTCGAGCGCGCGCTGTTCAACCACCGCGCGATCGTCGTGCTGCTGTGTGCGCTGGTCACGCTGCTGCTGGGCTGGCAGGCCACGCGCCTGCAGCTCAACGCCAGCTTTGAAAAGACCATCCCGACCAGCCACCCCTACGTGCAGAACTTCCTGGCGCACCAGGCCGAGCTGAGCGGGCTGGGCAACGCGGTGCGCATCGCGGTGGCGCGACCTGAAGGCAGCATTTACGACGCGAAGTACCTCGACACGTTGAGGCGTCTGTCCGACGAGGTGTTCCTGCTGCCCGGCGTGGACCGGGCGCGCATGAAGTCGCTCTGGACACCCAGCACGCGCTGGGTCGGCGTGACGGAAGACGGCCTCGAAGGCGGGCCGGTGATTCCCGATGGCTTCGACGGCTCGGCGGGCAAGCTGCAGCAACTGGCCGCCAACGTGGCGCGCTCGGGTGAGATCGGCCAGACCGTGGCGCGCGACGGGAAGTCGTCGGTGATCTTCGTGCCGCTGCTGGCCAAAGACGCCGAGGGCCAGGCCATCGACTACGCCCGTCTCTCCGCCCAGCTGGACGCACTGCGCGCGACCTACGAAGCCGAAGGCGTCACGGTGCACATCACCGGCTTCGCCAAGATCGTGGGCGACCTGATCGACGGCGTGAAAGCGGTGCTGGTGTTCTTCGCGCTCGCGGTCGCCATCGCCACCGCCATGGTGTTCTGGTACACGCGCTGCGTGCGCTCCACGCTGCTGGTGGTGCTGGCCTCGCTGATCGCGGTGGTGTGGCAGCTCGGGCTGCTGCCGCTGCTGGGTTACGCGCTGGACCCGTACTCCATCCTCGTGCCCTTCCTCGTGTTCGCCATCGGCATGAGCCACGGCGCGCAGAAGATGAACGGCATCATGCAGGACGTGGGGCGGGGCGTGGACAAACTCGTGGCCGCGCGCTTCACCTTCCGCCGCCTGTTCCTGGCGGGGCTCACTGCCTTGCTGGCCGATGCGGTGGGTTTCGCGGTGCTGCTGGTGATTGACATCCAGGTGATCCGTGAGCTGGCGATTGCCGCGTCCATCGGTGTGGCGGTGCTGATCTTCACCAACCTGATCCTGCTGCCCATCATGCTGAGCTACACCGGCGTGAGCCCGGTGGCGGCCGCGCGCAGCCTGCGCGCCGAGCAGGCCGACGCCGCCGGCGCGGCCAAGCACCCGATGTGGGCCTTTCTCGACCGCTTCACCCAGCGCCGTTGGGCCACGGCGGCCGTGGCCGTGGGCCTGCTCATGGGCGTGGGCGGTTTTGCCGCCAGCACCCAGCTCAAGATCGGCGACCTCGACCCCGGTGCGCCCGAGCTGCGCGCTGACAGCCGCTACAACCGCGACGTGGCTTTCATGAACGCGGCCTATGGCGCGGGCAGCGACGTGCTCGCGGTGATGGTCAAGACGCCCGAGGGCCAGTGCTCGGCCTACGACACGCTGAACAAGATCGACGCGCTCGAATGGGAGCTGCGCCAGATCGACGGCGTGGAAAACACCAACACGCTGGCGCTGCTGAACCGCCGCGTGCTCTCGGGCCTGAACGAAGGCAACCCGCGCTGGTACGAGTTCCTGCCCAACCAGGACATGCTCAACACCGTGACCGCCAGCGCGCCGCGTGGCCTCTACAACGACGCCTGCGGCCTGCTCACGGTCTACGTCTACCTGCGCGACCACAAGGCCGACACCCTGAGCCGCGTGGTGAACCACGTCGAAGCGTTCGCCCAGGTCAACAACACCGCCGACACGCAGTTCCTGCTGGCCGCCGGCAGCGCCGGCATCGAGGCCGCGACCAACATCGTGGTGAAGGACGCGTGGCGCACGATGTTGCTGATGGTCTACGGCGCCGTGGTGCTGCTGTGCTTCATCACCTTCCGCTCCTGGCGCGCGGTGGTGGTGGCGGTGCTGCCGCTGGTGGTGACCTCGTTCCTGGCCGAGGCGCTGATGGTGGCCCTGGGCATGGGCGTGAAGGTCGCCACGCTGCCGGTGATCGCGCTGGGCGTGGGCATCGGCGTGGACTACGCGCTCTACATCCTCTCCATCACGCTGGCCCAGCTGCGCGAAGGCAAGAGCCTGTCCGAGGCCTACTACCGCGCCCTGCTGTTCACCGGCAAGGTGGTGATGCTGACGGGCGTCACGCTGGCCATCGGTGTGATCACCTGGGTCGCCAGCCCCATCAAGTTCCAGGCCGACATGGGCCTGCTGCTGGCCTTCATGTTCCTCTGGAACATGCTCGGCGCCCTGGTGCTGCTGCCCGCGCTCGCGCACTTCCTGCTCAAGCCCCGGACGCAAGCCGCCGTCGCCCCGGCGCCCGCGCCCACCCCCCTTCACATGAGGACTTCACCATGATCCCTTCTTTGCTCCGCCATTCGCTGCTGGGCCTGTCCATCCTGGCCGGATCGTCCTGCGCCGGGGCCGCAGAGTCGCCCGACGCCGTGTTCGACCGCTACGTGGCCGCCGTGCACGCGGGCGACATGGTGACGGTGCGCACCCTGATCGCGCACGACGTCGAGCGCTCCGACTATGTCGGCTGCCGCCCGGAGATGGACAACCCGACCTGCCTGGCGCACTACATCGAGACCACCGTCGTCCAGCCGAAGGCGCGGTTCACCGTGCTGCGCCGCCAGCTTGATGGCGACACGGTCAGCGCCCGGTTAGAGGTCCGCAGCCCCTGGCACTCGAAGGCCGGCATCGAGCGTATCGTGGGCACCGACATCGTCCGTGTGCGCAACGGCCTGATCCACGGCTTCCGCTTCGTGCCCGACTTCAGCGACGAGTCCACCGCCATCTTCTTCGGCTCGCTGGGCATCGGCCCGCGCGCCGCCAAAACCCCTTCCAAGTGAGCACCATGTTCAAGTACTTCCCCACCAACTACGTCTGGAACCTCTCCGTCAATCTCGCCATCGAGATGGGCGCGCGCATGGGCGAAATCGAGCAGATGTGCGCCCCTTTGCTCGACGCCGCCAAGGCACCCGATGCGGCCGGCACCCAGGCCTTCCGTGAAACCTGGGTGAACATGGCCGACCGGCTCTGCGGCCTGGCCGAAGAGGACGAGGCCCAGGGCCGCCTGCTGTCGGCCGGTGAAAAATACCGCCGCGCCGCCAGCTACCTGATCACCGCCGAGCGCCTACAGGCCCACGACGCCCCGGGTCGACTGGCCCTGTACCAGCGCGAGCTGGAGCTGTTCCTCAAGGGCTCGCGCCTGATGGGGGACCCGGTCCAGCGAGTCGAGATCCCCTACGAGGGTCGGCAGCTGTCGGCGCTCTACCGCCCCGCAGAAGGCCTGCAGCCCGGCGAGCGCGCGCCCTTGCTGGTGCAGCTCAACGGTCTGGATTCCACCAAGGAGATGAAGCACCTGGTGGGCCTGTCCTCGTGGCTGGCCAAACGCGGCGTGTCGTCGCTGATGGTGGACCAGCCGGGCACGGGCGAGGCGCTGCGCCTGCAGGGCCTGACCGCGCGCTTCGACGCTGAGCACTGGGCCAGCCGCGTGGTCGACTGGCTGGAGCAGCACCCCGCCGTGGACCCGAAACGCATCGGCTGCGAAGGCGTGTCGCTGGGTGGCTACTACTGCCCGCGCGCCGTGGCCATGGAGCCGCGGTTTGCCTGCGGCGTGGCCTGGGGCGCCAACCACGACTGGCGCGACGTGCAAAAGCGCCGGCTGGAAAAAGAGGGCGACTTCCCGGTGCCGCACTACTGGGCCCACGTGTGCTGGGTCTGGGGCGCGAAGGACGTCGACGACTTCATGCGCATCGCCGAAGACGTGCACCTGGACGGCGTGGTCGAGAAAATCAAGGTGCCCTTCCTGGTGACGCACGGCGAGCGCGATTCGCAGATCCCGCTCAAGTGGGCGCACCGCACCTATGAGCAGCTGGTCAACAGCCCGAAGCGTGAACTCAAGGTCTTCACCGACCGCGAGGGCGGCGTGCAGCACGCCAGCTTCGACAACAGCATCAACGCCGGTCACTACATCGCCGACTGGGTGGCAGAAACCCTGGGCGGACGCACGGCCGCCTGAACCATCACGAACCTAGGGAAACCAACATGAACATCATCGGACTCGACGCCCTGGTCTTTGGCGTGGACGACCTCGCCGCCTGCCGCCAGTACCTCATCGACTACGGCCTGCGCGACGCCGGCGGCGACCGCTTCGAAGCGCTCGACGGCACCGCCGTGGTCATCCGCGCCAAAGACGACGCAACGCTGCCGCCCGGCCTGGGTACCGCCAGCATGCTGCGCGAAACCGTCTACGGCGTGGCCGACGCCGCCACGCTGCAGGCCATCGTCACAGAGCTGTCGCGCGACCGCACGGTGACGCAGCAAGACGGCGTGGTGCGCGCGCTGGACGACCTGGGTTTTGCGTTGGCCTTTCAGGTCAGCGTGCGCCGCCCGCTGGACCTGCCCGCCGAAACCGTGAACGCGCCGGGTGCAACGGCCCAGCGCCCGGCGAACACGGTCGCGGTGGACCAGAACGCGCCGGCCCTGCCGCGCTCGCTGTCGCACGTTGTGTACTTCGTGCCCGACACCGCCAAGGCCGAGGCCTTCTACACCCGGCTGGGCTTTGTCTGCACCGACCGCTTCACCGGCGTCGGCCCCTTCCTGCGGCCCGCCGGCACCCACGACCACCACAGCCTCTTCATGATCCAGACCCCACCGTTCATGAAAGGCTGCGAGCACTTCACCTTCCACATGGGCGGCCCCACGGACGTGATGCTGGCCGGCTCGCGTTTTGTGGAGAAGGGTTACCAGAGCTTCTGGGGGCCAGGACGCCATAAGTTCGGCAGCAACTGGTTCTGGTACTTCAACTCGCCGCTGGGCTGCCACGTCGAGTACGACGCCGACATGGACCAGCACGACGAGCGCTGGGCCGCGCGCGAGGTGCCCCTGGACGCCGACGCCTCGCAGCTGTTCCTGTTCCAGCACCGCGAGAAGTGGGCACCGGGCGGCGGCCCGCCCCCGGGCGCCCCGGCGCACTGAAGGCCATGACCATGAGGCTGTGTCACATCGACCACCTGCCCGACGGGGCATCCCGGGGTTTTGACCCGCACCAGGTCGGTCAGGACACGGTGCTGGTGGTGCGCCAGGGGGCACAGCTGTTCGCCTACCGCGACGCCTGCCCCCACCACGACACGCCCATGGCCTGGCGCAAGGACGCCTACCTCGACGGCACGGGCCAACACATCGTCTGCGCGGCGCACGGCGCGCAGTTCGACATCTCCACCGGGCTGTGCACGCTCGGGCCCTGCCTGGGCGATTCGCTCACGCCCGTCACTTTGCAGATCCACAACAACGGCGAGGTCCACCTCGCACCCAACAACATTCTGGAGACATCCACATGACCCGCTCAGCATCCCGCATCCTCATCATCGGAGGTGGCTTCTCCGGCATGGCGGCGGCCATCCAGCTGCGCAAGTTGGGCGCCGAGGTCGACCTGGTCGAGATCGACCCCGGCTGGCGCAGCTACGGCGCCGGCATCAGCCTGGGCGGCGCCACCTTGCGCGCTTTCCGCACCCTGGGTGTGCTGGACGCGTTCCTGGAACACGGCCATGCCGCCGACGGCGTGCAGCTGTGCCTGCCGCACGGTCCCCAGGTCGCCGAGCTGCCCACGCCGCGCATCGCCGGGGCCAACGTGCCCGGGGGCGGCGCCATCCTGCGGCCGGTGCTGGCCCGCATCCTGGCCGACGCCACGCGGGCCTCGGGCGCGAACGTGCACCTGGGCTGCACCTTCACGCAAATCGAACAAGACGCCGAGGGCGTGGACGTGAGCTTCACCGACGGCCAGCAGCGCCGTTACGACCTGGTGATCGGCGCCGACGGCCTGTACTCCAAGGTGCGCGAGGCGGTGTTCCCGCAAGCGCCGAAGCCGCAGTACAGCGGGCAGGCCGTCTGGCGCGCCGTGCTGCCGCGCCCCCCCGAAGTAGAGACCTGCATCATGTGGATGGGCCCGAACATCAAACCCGGCGTGAACCCGGTCTCGAAGACCGAGATGTACCTCTTCGTCACCGAGCCCCGGCCGAGCAACGACCACGTCGACCCGGCCACCTTCGCCACCCACCTGCGTGGCCTGCTGGCCGCCTTTCCCGCGCCCACGCTGCAGGCCATCCGCGACCAGATCGGCCCCGATTCGCAGATCGTCTACCGCCCGCTCGAAGGCCTTCTGATGCCACGCCCCTGGGCCAGTGGCCGCGTGGTGCTGATCGGCGACACGGTGCACGCCACCACGCCGCACCTGGCCTCGGGCGCCTGCATCGGGATTGAAGACGCGCTGGTGCTGGCCGAGGAGCTGGGCCGGGCGGCCGGGGTGAGCGAGGCCCTGGCTGCGTTCGAAGCCCGGCGCTGGGAGCGTTGCCGCATGGTGGTGGAGAACTCGGCCCGCCTGGGTGAGATCGAGGTCGCCGGCGGCGACAAGGAAGAACACGGTCGCATCATGCGCGAGTCGCTGATGGCGCTGGCCCAACCCATCTGACTTGGAGAACACGATGAACACGCGTTCCACCAGCACCCTGGGCCACGTCGCCCTGATCGTGGCGCACTGCGCCGGCATGGTCGATCTTGTCGCGCTGCCGGTCTGGGTCGGCACCCTGATCCAGCACTACCAGCTCGACCCGCAGCAGGCCGGCGGCCTGGTCACGCTGTTCCTGATCGGCGCCGTGGTCTCCAGCGTCTTCCTGGCCTCGCGTTTCCAGCGGGTCAAGGGGCGCTGGGTGGCGGCGGGCGGCTATGCGCTGGCCGCCGCCTGCTTCGGCACGCTGTCGCAGCCGCTGGACTACGCCACCATGGCCATGCTGCACGCGGCCGGTGGCCTGGCCGCCGGGGCCGCGCTCAGCGTCACCCACGGCACCATCGCGCGCAGCGTCAACCCGCACCTGAAGTTCGCCCTCGTCGGCATCGGCCTGGGGGTGTTTGCGGTGCTGTTCCTGGGCACCTCACCCAAGATCATCGCGGAGGCCGGCGGCTACATGCTGTTCGCCCTCTTCGGCGCGGTCATGCTGCTGGCCTCGCTGGTCTGCGCCGTGGGTTTTCCCGAGCCCGAGCGCGAGGCCACGGCGCTGGGCGCACCGGTGGCGCGCATCTCGCGCGCCGTCTGGTTCGGCATCGTGGGCATCAGCGCCATGGCCTTGGTGCAGTCCATGACCTTCAGCTTCCTGGAGCGGGTCGGATCCGACCGGGGTTACAGCCTGAGCCTGATCACGGGCGTGCTGGTGGTGCTGGGCATGGTCAACCTGCTGCCCGCCGCGCTGGCGGCGATGCTGGAAAAACGCTGGCATGCGCGCCGCGTGCTGCTGGCCGGCCCGGTGATCCAGGCGCTGCTGGCGGCGACGATCATGAACGCGCCCGGCTTCTACGCCTATGCCGCGGCGGCCTCGGTGTTCGCCGCCGTGATGATCTTCACCCACACCTTCGCCTTCGGCCTGATGGCGCGGCTCGAACCCAGCGGCCGCGCCATGGCCGCCACCCCCGCGATGCTGATGGTGGGCGCGGCCATCGGCCCGGTGCTCGGCGGCACGCTGGTGAAGACGGCCGGCTACGGCAGCCTGGGCCTGGCGGCACTGCTGATCGGCTGCGTGGCCGTTTTCTGCATGTCGCGCCTGCCGGGGCAGCCTTCTTCTTCGCTGGCCCAGGAGCCGGCATGAAACCGCAACGCCGCTTCGTCGACCTCTCCATCTACCTGGAGAACGACGTGCTGTCCGACCCGCCGCCGCTGGCACCCAAGATCACCTACCAGAAGCACGCCGACACGCTGCCCGAGTTCATGGCGATGCTGCCCGGCACCACGCCCGAGGACTACCCCGACGGCGAGGCCGCTGCGGCCGAGTGGGTCACGCTGACCACGCACAACGGCACGCACCTCGACGCGCCCTGGCATTTCCACTCCACGCAGGACGCGAAGAACGGCGGCAGCAAGCCCTCGATCACCATCGACCAGGTGCCGCTGGAGTGGTGCTTCCAGAGTGGCGTGAAGCTCGACTTCCGCCACTTCCCCGACGGCTACGTGGCCACGGCCGCCGATGTGGAGGCCGAGCTCGCGCGCATTGGCCACACGCTGGAGCCGCTGGAGATCGTGGTGGTCAACACCCGAGCCGGTTCACGCTATGGCCAGCCCGACTTCCTGGGCGCGGGCTGCGGCATGGGCTACGAGGCCACCATGCATTTGCTGGAGCGTGGCGTGCGCCTCACGGGCACCGACGCCTGGAGCTGGGACGCGCCGTTTTCGTACACCGCCAAGAAGGTGGCCGAAACCGGCAACAAGGCCTTGATCTGGGAAGGCCACAAGGCGGGCCGCGACATCGGCTACTGCCACCTGGAGAAGCTGCACAACCTCGAAGTGTTGCCGCCCACGGGTTTCACCATCAGTTGCTTCCCGCACAAGATCCGCGGCGCGAGTGCGGGCTGGACGCGCGCCGTGGCCATTTTTGAAGACTGATTTGAAGACAGACACACCATGAGTTTTCCCCCCATCCACCGTGTCGTCACCGGCCACGACGCCGACGGCAAAGCCATCGTTGCGAGCAACGGCCCGCTGCCCACCGTGGTCGAGATCGCCGCGATCCCGGGCACCGTGTTCCACGAGGTCTGGAGCACCGCCGCCACCCCGGCGCCGGTGGACAACGGCGCCGACCCGACGCTCGGCCCCATCGTGTTGCCGCCGCCCAAGCTGGGCACCCGCATGCGCTTCGTCGACATGCCGCCCGACACGGCCGACTACCTGGCCCACGGCGCCGAGCGCATGCACGATGCGTTTGCGCAGATCGGCGACACGAAGGCCTCGACCGTTCGAGCCGACTCGCCGCACCCGCTGATGCACCGCACCGAGTCCGTCGACTACGGTGTCGTGATCGAAGGCGAACCGACCCTGGTGCTCGACGACAGCGAAGTGCAGCTCTTGCCCGGGAGCGTGGTCGTGCAGCGTGGCACCAACCACGCCTGGGCGAATCGCTCGGGCAAGCCCTGCCGCATGCTGTTTGTGCTGGTCGACGGCAGCTACGACCCGGCCATCGCTCAAGCGCTCGCGGCGCGTTGAGCCCAGCCGAACGTTTCAAAGCCCCAAGGAAAACGCCCATGAAATTCGCCACTTTGCGTGACGGCAGCCTTGATGGACAGCTGCTGTTGGTCTCTCGCGACGGGCAGCGCGCCGTGCGAGCCAGCGCCATCGCGTCCAGCCTGATCGAGGCCCTGCGGCGCTGGGACGAAGTCCGCCTGCCGCTGTCCGATCTGTCGGAGTCGCTCAACGCCGGCAGCGCGCCCGGCGCTTTTGACTTCGACCCCGCCGCCTGCTCGGCCCCCTTGCCGCGTTGCCCCCAGTGGCTCGACGGATCGGCCTTCCTGAACCACGGCCGCCTGATGGAGCAGGCCTTCAACACGCCGGCGATCCCGCTGTTCGACAGCGTGCCGGTGATGTACCAGGGCGCCAGCGACGATTTCCTCGGGCCGGTGGATGACGTTCCCCTGCCCACCGAGGCCGACGGCATCGACTTCGAGGGCGAGTTCGGCGTCATCGTCGGCGCCGTGCCCATGGCCGCCACACCCGAACAGGCCCTGGCCTGCGTTCGCCTGGTGGTGCAGATCAACGACTGGAGCCTGCGCGCGCTGGGGCCGCACGAAATGAAGACCGGCTTCGGGTTTCTGCAGGCCAAACCCTCCACCGCCTTCGCGCCCGTGGCCGTCACGCCCGACGAGCTCGGCAGCGCCTGGCGCGACGGCCGGGTGCAGATGCCGCTGATGGTGCAGTGGAACGGCGAGCGTTTTGGCGAACCGCACGGCGGCGAGATGAACTTCCACTTCGGTCAACTCGTCGCCCACGCGGCGCGCACGCGGCGGCTCACGGCCGGCACCATCGTGGGCTCGGGCACCGTGAGCAACGTGTCGCGCAGCGCGGGTTCGGCATGCATCGCCGAGCGGCGGGTGATCGAGAAAATCGACCAGGGCGAGATCCGCACCGGCTTCATGAAATTCGGCGACCGCGTGCGCATGCAGGCCCTGTTCGACGACGGGCGCGCCGGGCCGTTCGGCGTCATTCAGCAGCGCGTGGTGCAGGCGTGAAGGAGCCCCTGCCATGCACGTGCTGATCACGGGCGCGGCTGGCTTTCTGGGGCGGGCCCTGGCGCAGCGCCTGGTGCCCGGCAGCCTGCTGGGCGACCGGGCCGTCACCCGGCTCACGCTGCTGGACCTGGCGCTCGAAGGCCAGGCGCCGGATGGCGTGCGGCACTGCGTGGGCGACATGGGCCACGCGGACTGGCTGCGCGATGCATTGAACGAGGGGCCGCCCATCGACGTGCTGTTCCACCTCGCCAGCATCCCCGGCGGCACCGCCGAGCAGAACTACCCGCTGTCGCGCCGCGTGAACCTGGAAGCTACGCAGACCCTGCTGGAGCACGGCCAGCAGCAGGTGGCCCGTGGCCAGCCGGCACCGGTGTTCGTGTTCGCCAGTTCCATCGCTGTCTTCGGCCACATGCCCGCCGTGGTGGACGATGACACGCCCACCCGCCCGCAAATGACCTACGGCACACAAAAGCGCATCGGCGAGATGTGGGTGGAGGACTTCAGCCGGCGCGGCTGGGTCGATGGCCGGGCCGTGCGCATCCCGGGCGTGCTGGCCCGCCCGCCCGCGCGAACGGGCCAACTCTCGGCCTTCCTGAGCGATCTCATCCGCGAGCTGGCGGCGGGCCGGGCCTTTACCTGCCCCACCTCGCCCGAGGCCACCACCTGGGCCTCCTCGCTGCCCTGTGTGGTCGGGCAGTTGCTGCACGCGGCCACCTTCGACGTGGCGGCCACTGATGGCCACCGGGTGTTGACGTTGCCCACCCTGCGCTTTGCCATGGCCGAACTGGTGCAAGCCGTCGGCGGTGTGCACGGCACGCCCGCCGCCGACCTCGTTCACTGGGCTCCCGATGAGCGCATCGAGACCCTGTTCGGGCGCTTTCCAACGCTGCTCACGCCACGCGCCGAGGCGGCAGGGTTCCGGGCCGATGCCGACCTGGATGCGCTGGTTCGGCAGGCTCTGGCGCCTGGTTGAAGGAGGGCGGTTGCAGACCATCCTGGACCCCAAGTGGCACCTGTTCGCCAAAGTCGCTGAACTGGGCAGCCTGTCGCGTGCCTCTGCGGCGCTGGACATGCCCCCGTCGGTGGTCAGCCGGCACATCGCCCAACTCGAAGCGGCGTCCGGCAGCCGGCTGTTTCGAAGGACCGGCCGTGGGGTGGTGCTGACGGAGCTGGGCGAGCGCATCTACCCCCGTGTCAAGGTGCTGATCCGCGAGGGCGAGCAGCTCGCCGACGACATCCGAACGAGCCGGGGCATTCCCATGGGCGAGGTTCGCCTCGGACTGCTGCCTTCCACCGTGGCCCTGCTCGCCGGCCCCCTCTTTGCTGAAGCCCGGAAGCAGTTTCCAGAGGTGCAACTGCACATCACCGAAGGCTCCAGCGCGCAGCTCGAAGAATGGCTCAACGAAGGCCGCCTGGACCTCGCCCTTCTGCTGCGGGAGGAAAACACCGCGAGCGCGGACGAGCCTGTTTTGACCCAGCTGCCGCTCCTGCTGATTGTTCCCCTGGGCCACCCGCTCGCGTCCCGCAAGACCATCGCCTTCCATGAAGTCCTGACGCTGCCCCTGGTGTTGCCTTCCCATCCCCACCCCCTGCGCTCGCGGCTGGAGACGCTGGCGCGGCAGCACGGCGCTGCGCTCAAGATCGGCGCGGAGGCCGATTCCATCCACCTCCAGCACGAGATCGTGGCGCATGGCGGTGGCTTTGCCATCACGGCCGGCCATCTGAGCGAGCCGGAGCGCCAGCGACTGGCCACCTTGCACATCGTCGACCCCGTGCTCTCGCGCTCGGTGGTGCTGGGCACCACGCTTCACCGGCCCTCCACGCATGCGCTGCGCGAGGTGTCCCGGCTGATTCTGGACATCGCGTCGGCCATGCTGAATTCGTAAGGCGCGGCTTCGCGGCCAACCGGATTCCGGAAAGCTGCTTTCGCGTTCCGGGGCTCCCTCAACAGGCGGCCGATCCCTAGCATGCGCTTCTATCTTCAGGAGACATGCCTTGGGAATCTCCCACCCCGATGCGGCCATCGTTGTGCCGCCGACCCTCTTCATTTCTGACGCCGACGTCGAAAAACTGGCCGACTGGAACGCGGCCGTGCAGGCTCTGCGCCAGGCCTACGCCAGCGCCATCAACCCGGCCATGGTGCCGCCGCGCTCGATGGCCCGCGGAGACGGCATGTGGCTGCGAGGACTCACCGCGGTCTCGCCCTCGGGCGGCCACATGGGCTGCAAGCTGATCTCGGCTTCGATGAAGCACCGCCGGGCCAGCTACCTCATCTCGCTCTTTGACCAGGCCACGATGGGCCTGACCGCGCTGATCGACGGCAACCGTGTCACCGGTATCCGCACCGCCGCCACGGCGGCGGTCGCCGTCGACAAGGCGGCGCCCAACAAGCCGCTTCGCGTCGCGGTCATCGGCTCGGGCTTCGAAGCCCGCGGCCTGCTGCTGGCCCTGGCCTCCATCCGCGAGTTGGCCGCCGTCAACGTCTTCAGCCCCACGCCGGCCAGCCGCGAGCGGTTTGCCGCCGACATGCGAACCCAGGCGTCCCTGAGCGTGGAGCCGGCGGCCTCCGCACAAGAAGCGGTTCAAGGCGCCGACGTGGTCCTGTGCGCCGCGCGCAGCCGTGACGAGTCGCCCGTGCTGCGGGGTGCGTGGCTGGAGCCCGGCATGACCGTGGTGTCCATTGGCTCCACCCTGCCCGAACAGCGGGAGGTGGACGAACAGGTACTGTCGCGGGCCGCCCTCATCGTTGCCGACATGGTCGAAGAAGTGGCGCACGACACCGGCGACATGCTGGCCGCGAGCCAGGCCCATGTCGACGTGTCGTCCAAGCTGGTCTCACTCGCCGATTTTGTGTCGGGCCGGGCCGGGCGCCAACAGGCCGCCGACATCGTGGTCTACAAGTCGGTCGGTTCGGCCCTGCAAGACGTTGTCACCGCCGAAATGCTGCTGGCCCGCGCCCGCGAACAAGGCATCGGCACGCCGCTTACCCACAGCATCGTCCCCGTCTCCAAGTAACCCGTCCCGCATCCAAAGGAACACCATGGCTTCGTACCAACGCAGTGACGCCCGCGCCTGGGCCCGTGAACACCTGGTGGGCTGCTCTGCAGTGACCATCCCTTCCTACTCGGCAGACCTCTCCAGGCTCAATCAGCGCGGCATTCGCCACGACATCGAGCTGGCCAAGCAGCTGGGCTACACCTACACCCTCCTGTGCGCCGAGGTGGCCATCACGCCGGAAGAAAACGCGCAATTCACCTCCCTGGCCCGCGAGGCCGGTGGCAAGGACCTGGGCCTGTTCTTCCATGCGGCCTTTGGCACGCTGGCCGAAAACATCCAGGCGGTCAAGCTCGCCGAGAGGGCCGGCGCCGACATCGTGCTGCTGTCGTACCCGCCCCAGTTCTGGCCCACGACCGAGCAGGAGATTTACGACTACACCAAGGCGTTCTGCGACGCGACCGACCTGGCCGTGATGCTGTTCCCGATTCCCCTGTGGGGCTTCGAGCGCGTGCACCCGGCCGGCATGTCCGTGGAGCTGGTGCGCCGTCTCCTGAAGGACTGCCCCAACATCGTGGCCATCAAGTCCGAGCAGGGTTTCCCGCTGCCCGCCGGCATCTGCGAGATGTACCACCACTTCCGCGACGAAGTGGTCATCAGCTGCCCCATCGAAGGCGACGCCATCCCCCTGATGAGCCTGATGAAGCTGCAGTTCTCGGGCACCAGCAACACGCAATGGATGAGCGACTACTACCCCCGTGCCTTCGAGCTCGCCCGCCAGGGCGAATGGGAAGCCGCCATGGCGCTGTACTGGCAGGTCAACCCCGCGCGCAGTGCCAACGGCGCGGCCGCCCAGTCGTACGCCGGCGGCACCGGCGTGTTGAACCGCACCATGTGGAAGTACCAGGACTGGCTGGCCGGCTTCAACGGCGGCCCCCTGCGCGCGCCGGCCATGCGCATTCCCGACCGCTTCATGAAGCCGCTGCGCCAGGGCCTCGTCGCTTCCGGGTTGCCCGTGACCGACGACCCCGACAGCCAGTTCATGGTCGGCCGGTTTCCTTGCTGAACAGGGCATCCGCATGAAGACCCTGCTCAAAGACCCCGGCCTCTGGCGCGAAGCCGCGCTGATCGACGGCCAATGGATCACCGACACGCCACACGGCGCCTCGGACCTCTTCAACCCGGCCAACGGGGAACTGCTGGCCCGCCTGCCACGCTGCAAGGAAGTAGAAACCACCCGCGCCGTGGAAGCGGCGGACAAGGCCTTCCGCACCTGGCGCAAGACGACGGCCCGGCACCGCTCGCAGGTCCTGTACCGCTGGTGGCAGCTCATCGTTGACAGCAAGGACGACCTGGCCACGCTGATCACGCTGGAGGAAGGCAAGCCCTTGTCCGAAGCACGCGGCGAAATCGACTACGCCGCCGGCTTCGTGCAGTGGTTCGCCGAAGAAGCCAAGCGCGTGCGCGGCGACGTGATTCCGGCGCCCAAGGACACGCAGCGCATCGTCACGCTCAAGCAGCCCATCGGCGTCTGCGCAGCCATCACACCCTGGAACTTCCCGGCCGCGATGATTGCCCGCAAAGCCGGCCCGGCGCTCGCCGCCGGCTGCACCATGGTCGTCAAGCCCGCCAGCCAGACGCCACTGACGGCGCTGGCGCTCGGTGAGCTGGCGTTGCGCGCAGGCGTGCCTGCCGGCGTGTTCAGCGTGGTCACCGGCGCCGACACGCGCGCCATCGGCGGTGTGCTGACCTCGCACCCCCTCGTTCGCAAAATCACCTTCACGGGCTCCACGGAAGTGGGCCGCGTTCTGCTTCAACAGTCGGCCGCCACCATCAAGAAATGCTCCATGGAGCTGGGCGGCAATGCGCCCTGCATCGTGTTCGACGACGCCGACCTCGACCTGGCGGTCGAAGGCATCCTGGTGGCCAAGTTCCGCAACACCGGCCAGTCCTGCATCGCAGCCAACCGCGTGATGGTGCAAGACGGCGTCCACGACGCGCTGGCCCGGCGCCTCGCCGAGCGTGTGGCGGAGCTGAAGGTCGGCAACGGGCTGGACGACGGCGTGCAGATCGGACCGATGATCGACGACGCCGCCGTCCGCAAGGTCGAGGCACATGTGGCCAACGCCGTCGCGGCGGGTGCGCGCGTGCTTACCGGCGGACAGCGCCATGCCTTGGGTGGCGGTTTCTACGAACCCACCGTGCTCGCCGACGTGACGCCCCACATGGCCGTCGCCATCGAAGAAACCTTCGGCCCCGTGATGCCTCTGCTGCGTTTCAAGACCGACGACGAAGCGATCGTCATGGCCAACGACACCGAGTTCGGTCTGGCGTCCTACCTCTTCAGTCGGGACGCATCCCGCATCTGGCGCACGGCCGAAGCCCTCGAGTGCGGCATGGTGGGCATCAACACCGGCCTCATCTCGACCGAGGTCGCGCCCTTCGGCGGCGTCAAACAAAGCGGTCTGGGACGCGAAGGCGCCCAGTACGGCATCGATGAATTCCTCGAGATCAAGTACCTGTGCTGGGACGGCATCGACAACGACTGATCGCCCTGTTTTCAAATCACCTAAAAGGAGACATCCATGTTCAACACATCCAAACGCCGCCTGCTGAAAACACTCGTCGGTGCGGCCGTGCTCGGCGCAACGGCCACGGCGTCGGGGCAATCCAACGCCAACGTGATCAAGGTGGTCGTGCCCTTCGTGGCGGGCGGCATCACCGACCAGGTGGCGCGGGGCGTGCTGGACCGCGTGTCGAAGTCGCTGGCGTTGACCGTGGTCATCGAGAACCGGCCCGGTGCGGGTTCGCGCATCGGCTCCGAGACCGTCATGCGCGCCGACCCGGACGGCACGACCCTGCTCTTCACCAACCCCAGCTACACCATCCTCCCCATCACGGACACGGCGGTGAAGTACGACCCGGTGAAGGCGCTGATGCCCGTGGCCCTGGTGGGCACCTACGGCCTGCCCGTGGTGGTGAGCACCCGGTTGCCCGTCAACACCCTCGGCGAGTTCATCGCCCACGCCAGAAAAAACCCCGGCAAGCTGAGCTACGGCAGCGCGGGCATGGGCAGCGGGGCCCACTTTCTCGGCGAGTTCTTCCAGAGCCTGACAGGCACGGAGATGGTCCATGTGCCTTACAAGTCCACCTCGGCCGCCATCATCGACGTCGCCGGCGGGGTTCTGGACCTGACGTTCGACGCGACCGCCAAGTCCTACGCCGACGCGGGCAAGGTGAAGATCATCGCGGTCACGGGAGACCACCGAGACCCGCGCCTGCCCAACGTCCCCACGGCGGCGGAGAGCGGCCTCAAGGACTTCGTCCTGGGTTCGTGGCTGGGCGTGTTCGCCCCTGTGGGCACGCCGACCCCGGTGCTGGAACGACTCAACAAGGCCGTCAACGCGGCGTTGGCCGACCCCGGCCTGATCAAACAGATGGAAGGCCTGGGCATCACAGCCGACAACGGGACGCCCTCGGCGCTGGCCAACGCCGTCCAGCAGGACATGGTGCTCTATCGGCGAATCGCCACCGATGCCCGGTTGACGTTCAAGGAATAGGACAAGACCGGGTCAGGGTGCCAGGCCCAGCTGGCGTTGCACATGCGCCAGCAGCCCCGCGCTGCCGTCCTCCACCAGATCCAGCACCTCTTCGAAGCCTTTTGCGCCCCCCTGGTACGGGTCGGGCACGACCGGGCTGTCGTGCTGCTGGAAGAACTCGGCGAAGCGCCGCAGCTTCTTGGCGTGCGCCGGCGGGCACAGCCGTTCGGCCAGCACGAAGTTCTCCCAGTCCATCACCAGCACCAGGTCGAAGGTCTCGAAGTCCCGCGCCGTGAGCTGGCGTGCGCGCTGGGTCGATAGGTCGTAGCCGCGCTGCAGCGCGTGCTTCTGGCTGCGCGCGTCGGGCGGCGCGCCGACGTGGTAGCTGTGCGTGCCAGCCGAATCGACCTTCACCCGGTCCGACAGGCCCGCCTCGCGCACCCGGGCCTCGAACACGCCGTGCGCCGTGGGGCTGCGGCAGATGTTGCCCATGCAGACGAAGAGGACGCGGAAGCTTGAATCGGTGTGTGGGCTGTTCATGAGATGGATTGGACCGCAAACCGCCCGGCCGGGAACAGCGCCCGCCGTGCGAACTGACCGGTTTTCGGGAGCTTTTCAGGGTTTCAGCCCCCGGGGGGCTGGCACTATGCTGTGCACTGGGAACGGTCCGCCGGTTGCCGACGGCGGCCGCGAGCCCCTTTTTCTTCTTTTCACCCGGAACCGACATGGCCAGTGATCTGGATACGGTGCGCGTGCTTCGAGCGCTGTTCAACGACATACCGCGGGCGCCACAAGGCCTCTCGCACGAAGCGACGATGGAGTGGATCCAGCGCTCGATGACCGACTTTCCGGGTGGCGAGGTCGCCTACATGATCGAGCACGTGACCCGCAATTCCATGGTCGACATCGTGCTGCGTTTGCGCGAAGACGGTTACCTCAAGGACGACCAGCAGTTCGACGCCACGCTGCAGCAGATCGCGACCCCCGAAGGCCGCCAGACCTTCAGGGACTGGTGCATCAACGCGCAGAAAAGCGTGGACGCCACCGCGCGCCTGCTCAACCGCGCCAAGCGCGCCTGGAGCGAACCCGAGCCGCTGTACGTGGCCGATCCGTTGGCCGTCCAGCGCTTCATCGACGGTCAGCCCACCGGCGCGGGCGTGCTGTTCGCCGAGTTTGCGATGCGCAGCGACGTGAGCGAGATCGGCCTCTTCGAAAGCGAGCCCGGCGCCATTTACGAATTTGACTGGGGCTTCATCACCGAAGACCCCGGCGAGTGGAACGTCTACGTGACCGAGGTCTGGCGGCGCGGCACGGTCGGCCATTTCGACCGCATGCTCGGCGCCTGGCGGCTGGAAACCACCCACGCCCTGCCCGAGGGCCAGTTGCGCGCGCCGCACGTGCCCGCCGGGCTGGCGGAAGAGGTGGGCATCGCCCGCTTCAGCGCGCTCACGTTGCTGGCGGGTGACGATCCCGCTGTGCGCCGCTGGATCGGCGAGGTCTTCATCACCCACATGCTGCCGGTCATGGCCGCGCGCGCGCTGGACGAGAACTACGATTTTCCGGCGAAGGTGATGGAGCTGAACTGAGGGCCGGGATTACCCCGCCTCGTACAACTCCAACGGCAAGCCGTCCGGGTCGCTGAAAAATGTGAACCGCCGCCCGGTGTATTCGTCCACCCGCACCGGCTCCACCGCGATCCCCTGCGCTTCCAGCCGCGCCTTGCAAGCGGCCACGTCCTCGACCACAAACGCCAGGTGCCGCAGGCCCTGCGCCTCAGGGTACGACGGGCGCGGCGGGGCGCCAGGGAAGGAGAACAGCTCCACCTGCGACCCGTCGGGCAGGCCCAGGTCCAGCTTCCACGAGTTGCGCGCCTCGCGGAAGTGTTCGGCGATCACCTTCAGACCGAGGACCTCGGTGTAGAAGCGCTTCGACCTCGGGTAGTCCGAGCAGATGATGGCGGCGTGGTGGATGCGTTGGAGCATGGCGTGAGGCGGTGGCGTGTGCGCGGACTATGTCTCAGCTTTGGCGGCGAGCTGCAGGCGCACCTGCTCAAGCAAGTGCCCGAGCCGATTCTGTCCTGAACCATCCTGGCCGGCGCCCCAGAAGTGGTCGAAAGGTGACGCTTCAACCAAGGGTCGTGAGTCCGTGCTGAGCAAGAGCGTCTGAAGTTCCCGACGCTGAAACTTGAGGCACAGTGCTTTGAACATCAGCTCTTCGCGAGCCGAATCCCAATCGGAGCGGATGGGAACGGCGCGGCTTTGACCCAGCGCACGAGCTTCTCTTGGAGATGGTGCAAGTCGAACCCGCTCCCGATAACTGGGGTCCGTGAATTTCTGAGCCTGGAAAAAGTGTTCTACCGTCGGCCAATAGACGCCCTCGGCTTCAAAACCGTAGGGCGCGAAGTTGGACAGCTCATAGAACGGGCCGGTCTTTGTGTAGAAGTAGATGGGTTCCAGCATGTCGAAGGTTGCTTTCTCAAACGACGAATGAGGGTCTGTGAGTGTCAGCTGCTCACGCCACCTCAGGCATCACCATCGCCCGGCGCATGAACTGATCGAACAGCGGCACGGTGAACGCGGTCTCGCCGTGGTTGGGGCTCCAGACCATGCCTTTGTTGATCAGGCTGCTGCGCACGGGGGCAAAGGTGTTGACCGATTTGCCGAGCTTCGCGGCGATGTCGCCCGAGCGGTGCGGGCCGGGGCCGAGTTCCGCCATGGCGCGCAGGTAGCGTCGTTCGCTGGGTTTGCAGCGGTCGAAGCGGACCTTGAAGAAACCTTCGTCCAGCGCCGCGACGGTCAGAGGTTCTGCGGTCTGCACGTCTTCCGGCGTGATGGGGCTGCGCTGTGCGGTGTCCCAGGCCTGTTTGCTCCACTCCTGCAGGAAATACGGGTAGCCCTGGGTCATGTCGATGATGCGGTCCACGGCGGCGGGCGCAAAGCTGACCTTCAGGTTTTCCGCAGGTTTGGTGATGGCCAGCGCGGCATCGGCGCGGCTCAGCGGCCCCACGACCGGGTAGTCAAACAGGCGTTCTGCATACGACTTCGCTTTGCCCGCTTTCCCGACCAACTGCGGCAGACCGGCGCCGACCAGCATGACCGGCAGCTTCTGCTGGGCGCAGCGGTGCAGGGCGGTGATCAGTGCCGCCAGCTGTTCCTCTTCGACGTATTGCAGCTCGTCGATGAACAGCACCACCACCGTCTGGGCCTGTTGGGCGGCCAGTCCCACCTGTTCGAGCAGGGTGGTCAGGTCGCCTTCGAGGTCGCCGTTGTCGGCCAACCCCAGCTCGGGCTCCAGGTCGATGCCGACCTCGATGTCGTCGTATTTCACCTTGAGCGCCTTGGCGAAACCGGCCAGGGCGCGCAGGCCGCGCTGCGCCAGCGCCTTGGCGCTCTCGATGGTGCTGAGCTTGAGCAGGGCCAGGCGCAATTGCGGGCTCAGCAGCGCGGGCAGGGAGCGGTTTTCCGGGGCTTCCAGGCGCAGGGTGTGGACGCCCGAGCGGTCCGCGTCTTGCCGCATCTGCTCCAGCAGCACGGTTTTGCCCACGCCGCGCAGACCGACAAGGATCACGCTTTTGGCCGGATTGCCGATGCGCACGCGGCCGATGGCGACGTCGAGGCGCCGCCGCAGCTCGTCGCGACCCGCCAGTTCGGGGGGCGGGGTGCCGGCGCCAGGGGAGTAGGGATTGTGGATGGGGTCCATGGTGTGTATCGAAGTTATCTAAATATACTTGTTTTCGATAACTTTGATAATTTCAGAATGAACGTCATCATCCCAACGGCCCTCCTTTCCGCCAGGCAGGTGAAGCGGCCCTGTCAGAAAGCGGTCTTCGTTGAACGAACGGCCAGGATTCCGCGGGTCTGGAGAAAGCTGGCCAATGGTGCTGCGAGCAGCGCCGCACCTGCGGTGTTGAGGTGGTCGCGGTCGCGGTAGATCATTGTGCCGGCGTGCACCGGCGTGCAGGTGGTGTGTGTGGCGGGGCACAGGATGTCGAAGCTGTGGAACACATGGGCGTTGGGTTGTGCGGCGAGCGACCGCTCCAGCGATTGGTGTACTTGCTCCATCCGGCGGGCCAGGGCTTTTCGATCCTGCGCACAGGCGGTATTCGAAAACAAGGTGCGCTTGCACACCACTGGATGTTCGAAGTCGAACACCGGTGGTGGGCCGACCACCACCAGGTGCATCCGGTGCGCTGCGAGCCGGCCGGCCAGTGCCTGCAGATCGGTGGCCCAGGGTGTGTGGTCGGCGGGCGCTTGAGCGTTGCCGAGATCGAAATACAAGCGTGAAACCAGCAACACGTCGCCAGGGCGCGCGCGTGCGTACATGGTTTCGAGGATGCGTTCCCGTGGTTCGAAGACCGGACCCACGTAGGGGTAGGGCCGCCCCGGGGTTTCGATCAGGTGCACGCCGACGCCGGTGGTCTTGTGCAGGCGGTACAGCATGCCCTGCAGGTGACCGGCGTGGCTGTCTCCCATGGCCCAGACGGTCTGTCCACCGGGCACACGGGGCGCTTGCGTGCAGAGGTCGAAGGTATCGGCTTCCAGGCGCCGCTGCTCACCGTCGACCACGCAGTGGGGGTTGTACTCCTTGCCCTTGACCTGCAGGAAGGCCGGCGCGTCGCGCAGTGCTGGGTCGAGTGGCAACAGCAGGCGGGGGTGCTGTGTCATCAGCAGCGCCAGCGCCGCCGTGACCGCGAGCGACGCCCCCAGGCCGCGCGCCACGGGCCAGCGACCCGACCAGTGGCGCAGCGGGGACTCCACCCAGCGGTAGGACATCTCGGCCAGCAGGAACATCGCCGCCAGCAGCCAGGGCGCGTGCCAGGCGTCGATGCCGATGGACCAGCGCGCCAGCACCAGCACCGTCCAGTGCCACAGGTAGAGCGAATAGGAGATCAGGCCGATGTGGCGCAGTGGCGTCCAGGTCAGCACCCGCTGGCTCAGGCCGGTGGGCCCGATGAGCAGCAAGCACGTCAGCGCCACCGCCGCGGTGCTGGCCGGCACCAGATGCTGAACCGGCGCCCAGAGGCAGGCGATCAGGGCCACCAGGGGCAGCGGGCCCAGCTTCGCCAGGCCGCGGCGCAGCGCGGCCACCAGGGGGCTGTCGCGCCCCGCGTACAGCAGGCAACCCGCGCCCAACTCCCAGAAACGCAGCGGCGTGAAAAAGTAGGCGGCGGCGGGGCGGGACGCGAAGACGTTCACGAAGGCCACGTACGACAGCAGGCTCAGGCATCCGACCATCAACGGAAGGGCCCGCTGCGGCCGACCCAGCCGCCCGCTGGCGGCCAGCCAGAACAGCGAGGGGTACACCAGATAGAACTGCTCCTCGACCCCGAGCGACCAGGTCTGGGTGAAGGCGTTGGACTGTGCCGCCGGGGCAAAGTAGTCAATGGCCTGGTGGTAGAGGTAGATGTTGGAGAAGCCAAACAGCGCGTTGATGCCCGTCAGCAGGCTGGTGCGCGGCTGCGGGTCGAGCGCGCTGATCAGCACGGCGGTGACCAGCACGCAGACCAGCAGGGCCGGCAACAGCCGCTTGATGCGGCGCTGAAAGAAACCGAGCAGAAACGGCCCAAGCGCTCCGTGCGGCCGTGAAACGAGCGACGCGGTGATCACGAAACCCGAGATCACGAAGAAGATGTCCACGCCGAGGTAGCCGCCTGGCAACAGCGACTTGCTGAAGTGGTTGGCGATCACCGCCAGAACGGCGATGGCGCGCAGTCCGTCGATGTGGGCCTGGTAGGCGACCGGGCTCTGTGGTTTCGGGAGGGTCATGGCGGGGGCACCGGGGCAGGGAGGTCGGTGCAAGGAAAGGCTGGGATGCTCAGGGGGGAAGGGCAAGGCACCGCATCATCCCCGATCTTTCGGGGACGGCAGCCAAGGCTGTCGAACAGCCCACAAGCGATCATCCCCATACCGCATCCAGCGCCCCCAGCGCCGCCGCGATCACCGGTTCACCCACCCGCTCCGCGAGGCAGATGAAGCTCAAATCGCACTCCAGCGCCACCTGATCGGCCACCACCAGCCCGTGGGCCTGTGTTTCGCGCATCGCGATCGCGTCGCGCGCCAGTGACAGCCCGACACCGCTTTTCACCAGGTCGAGCATCGAGGCTTCCTGGTCCACCAGTGCCACGCGCTGGGGCTCCAGGCCGGTGAGCGAGCCGGGGCCGAACACGCTGCGCTGCAGCCGGTGGTGCGCGCTGGCCGGCGGCGTGGCGAGCCAGGGCAGGGCGGCGAGCGCTTTCCAGTCTTTGCCTTTCACCTGCGGCCCCCAGCCGGCGGGCGCGAGCACGCGGTAGGTGAAGCGGGTGAGCGCGCGCACCCGGTAGGGTGGGCCCAACGGGTTTTGCGGCAGGTCGAGGAAGAAGCCCACGTCCAGCTCGCCGCGCCCGATGCGCGCGAGTGCGTCGCCGCTCATGCCCTGGCTCAGCTCGGTGCCGATCTGCGGCGCAGCCTCCACGAGCTGCTTGAGGAAGGCGCCGAGGCGGGTGAACTGGGGGTCGAGGATGGTGCCGATGCGCAGCGTGCCGCGCACGGTGGTGTGCAGGCGCGCGGCGGCCTGGCCGAAGTCGGCCAGGGCGGCGAGCGCGCGGTCGGCCAGCGGCAACAGGGCGGCGCCGTCGTGCGTGAGCGCCATGCCCTGCGGCGTGCGGGTGAAGAGCTGTAGCCCGGTGGCCTCGGCCAGGGCCTTGAGCTGCAGGCTCACGGCCGGCTGGCTCAGGTGCAGGCGCAAGGCCGCGCGCGAGACGTTGCCTTCGCGCGCGACGGCGACGAAGGCGCGCAGGGTCTGGGGATCGGTGGTGGGCAGGCGGGCGGTCATGGTGCTGACATTATTTGCCAAACTTATACCTGGATCGGATCGAATTCATTGGAAAACTGGCGCTACCTCCGGCACAGTGCACGCACCGTCGAGCGCTGCGCCATGAGCCCATCAAATGAACACCCGAGCGAGGGGACCCATCCGATGAGCGCAGCGCCGGGCCGTTCCCAAGCCAGCTCGCACCGTCGCCCGCAGGGCAGAGGTATTCCAATGAACGACACCGCCTTTGATTACGTGATCGTCGGCGCCGGCACCGCCGGCTGCCTGCTCGCCAACCGCTTGAGCGCCGACGCCTCCAAACGCGTGCTGCTGATCGAGGCCGGTCGCAAGGACGATTACCACTGGATCCACATCCCGGTCGGTTACCTCTATTGCATCGGCAACCCGCGCACCGACTGGCTCTACCAGACCGAGGCCGACCCGGGGCTGAACGGGCGAAAGCTGCGTTACCCGCGCGGCAAGACGCTGGGAGGCTGCTCCAGCATCAACGGCATGATCTACATGCGCGGCCAGGCGCGCGACTACGACCAGTGGGCGCTGCTCTCGGGCGACAGTGACTGGCGCTGGGAGCGCTGCCTGGCCGACTTCCGCGCGCACGAAGACCACCACAAGCTCGACGGCGGCAGCGACAGCCTGAGCAACCCGGCCTTCGCCCTGCTGCACGGCAACAAGGCCGTGGGCAGCAGCGGTGAGTGGCGCGTCGAGAAGCAGCGCCTGCGCTGGGACGTGCTCGACGCCTTCGCCCAGGCCGCGCAACAGGCCGGCATCCCCGCCACCGACGACTTCAACCGGGGCGACAACGAGGGCGTGGGCTATTTCGAGGTGAACCAGAAATCAGGCTGGCGCTGGAACGCGAGCAAGGCCTTTCTGCGCCCGGTGATGCAGCGACCCAACCTCACGGTGTGGACCGAAACGCAGGTCGAGCGGCTCACGCTGGCGCGCGACGCATCGGGCGCGCGGCGCTGCACCGGCGCCGAGCTGCGCCGCGGCGGTCGGCGTGTGACGGTGACCGCCGCGCGCGAGGTGGTGCTGAGCGCGGGCAGCATCGGCTCGGTGCAGGTGCTGCAGCTCTCGGGCATCGGTCCGCCGGCCGTGCTGCAGGCCGCGGGCGTGCCGGTGCACCACGCGCTGCACGGCGTGGGCGAGAACCTGCAAGACCATTTGCAGATCCGCTCGGTCTACAAGGTCCAGGGCGCGAAGACGCTCAACACGCTGGCGAACTCGCTCTGGGGCAAAGCGGCCATCGGCTTGGAATACGCGTTCAAGCGCAGCGGGCCGATGAGCATGTCGCCCAGCCAGCTCGGCGCCTTTACCAAGAGCGACCCGGCCCAGCCGCACGCCAACCTCGAATACCACGTGCAGCCGCTCAGCCTGGATGCGTTTGGCGAGCCGCTGCACGGCTTTCCCGCGTTCACGGCGAGTGTGTGCAACCTCAACCCCACGAGCCGGGGGCATGTGCGCATCAAGACACCGCGCTGCGACGACGCGCCCGCCATCGCGCCCAACTACCTCTCCACCGAAGAAGACCGACAGGTCGCGGCCGACAGCCTGCGCGTGACGCGGCGCATCGTGGGCCAGCCGGCGATGGCGAAGTACCGGCCCGAGGAGTTCAAGCCCGGCGTGCAGTACCAGAGCGACGAAGAGCTGGCGCGCCTGGCCGGCGACATTGCCAGCACCATCTTCCACCCGGTGGGCACGACCCAGATGGGGTCGGACAGCGACCCGATGGCCGTGGTCGACAGCCACCTGCGCGTGCGCGGCGTGGCCGGGCTTCGCGTGGTGGACGCGGGCGTGATGCCGACCATCACCAGCGGCAACACCAACAGCCCCACTTTGATGATCGCGGAGAAGGCGGCGCGCTGGATCGTGTCAGGCACGTAAAGAAGCTGACACACCGCCTTCCATCGGCCCTCCTTGCCTACACTCGCAGGCTGAGCGCTTTTCCCGGCACCCTGGCGGTGTGGCCCCATGCCCGAGACCCCTTCTTCCCCGACCCCCCTGATCCATTGCCTGCTGGTCGATGACGACCCGGGCATCCGCGAGTTGCTCACCGGTTTTCTGCGGCCCTTCGGCATGGTGCTCGACACCGTGGCCGACGGCGCTGCGCTGCGGCAGCGCCTGCCGGCCGGTGGGGTCGATGTGCTGCTGCTTGACCTGATGCTGCCCGGCGAAGACGGGCTGAGCCTGTGCCAGTGGCTGCGGCCGCGCTGGCCCCGGCTGCCGGTGATCATGCTCACCGCGCAGGGCGACATGCACTCGCGCGTGCTTGGCCTGGAGCTGGGCGCCGACGACTACCTGCCCAAGCCCTTCGAGCCACGTGAGCTGGTGGCGCGCATCCGCGCGGTGCTGCGCGGCGGCCCCGGGCCGGCCGTGCCACCCGTGCGCCATCGCATCGGTGGCTGGACCTTTGATCGCGTGCAGCGCCGCCTGCAGTCGCCCGAGGGCGTGGTCACGCCGTTGTCGGCCGCCGAGTACCGCCTGCTCGTGGCCTTCATCGACCACCCGGGCCAGGCACTCTCGCGCGAGCGCCTGCTCGAACTCACACGCGCGCCCGGCGTGGACGCCAACGAGCGCAGCATCGACCTCGCGGTCTCGCGCCTGCGCGCAAAGTTCGGCGGCGCCGACGGGCTGTCGGGCCCGATCCGCACGCTGCGCGGCATGGGCTATGTGTTCCAGCCACTGGAGGGCTCGCGATGATGAAGCGCTGGCGTGAACGCCTGGGCCGCCTGGACTCGCTGTTCCTGCGTCTGTTTCTGCTGATGTGGGTCACGCTGGTGCTCAGCCATGTGGTGGCCTTCTCCGTCGTGTCGCCGGTCGGTACCCGGTGGATGGGTCGTTTGTCCACCGAGGGCGCCGCCGCCCTGCCGCCGCTGCCTTCGTTGCCGCCGGGCAACCCGCTCGCGGGCGATGGCGGGCGGCCCCCGGGACCGGCGTGGCGACCGCCCGCGCCCCCGATGCTCGGGCCCGACGGCGAACGCCGGCCGGTCGGCGGGGGCATGCCCGCGCGTGCGCTGTGGCTGGACTACGCACTGCGCGCACTGCTCATCGGCGTGGGCGCGGCCATCGGCGCACGCTGGCTCTCGGTGCCCATGCGGCGCCTTGCGCAGGCCTCGACCACGCTCTCGCAAGGCCTGGCCGAGGGCCGAGACCCGCCCGCGCTCGACGACGCGCATGGCACGGTGGAGGTGCGCGATTCGGCGCGAGCCTTCAACCGCATGGCCCAGGCCTTGAAGCACCAGTTCGACCAGCGCAGCCTGCACATGGCCGCCGTCTCGCACGACCTGCGCACGCCGCTCACCCGGCTGCGGCTGCGCCTGGAGCAGCTGCCGAGCGACGCGGCCCGAGCGGCGGGTGCCGACATCCGCGCCATGGACGAGCTGATCGACGCTTCGCTGGCCGTGGTGCGCGAGCAGGCCACCGGCGCCAGGCCCGCGCTGCTCGACCTGGGCGCGCTGCTGCAGTCGCTGACCGACGACCTGGCCGAACAGGGGTTGCCGGTCACGCTTGTGGGCGACGGTGAGGCCGCCCCGGCCTTGCACGTGCGGGCGCACCCGGCCTCGCTGCGCCGGGTGGTGGACAACCTGGTGGACAACGCCTTGCGCTACGGCGGCGCGGCGCGTCTGGGCTGCCGGCGGGTTGATGGTTGGGCGGAGGTGACGGTGGACGACGACGGCCCGGGCATCGCGCCCGAACAGCTGGAGCGCGTGTTCCAGCCCTGGGTGCGCTTGCCGGACGGCACCGGCACCAGTGGCAACGGCCTCGGGCTCGCCATCGCGCGCGACCTGACGCAACGCGAAGGCGGCACGCTCACGATGGGCAACCGCGCCGAGGGCGGACTCCGCGTCAGCCTGCGCTTGCATTTGGAGTGAGGGGAGTCACCCCCGCCGCGCTGCGCGCGACCCCCTCAAGGGGGCGGCACTGGCCGTCCGGCGAAGCCGGCCCGGCGGTGCCCTGAATGAGCAGGTACTGCCACATCGGCAGTCCCTGCTCGCTCGGGGCCTGATTCGCACGGCGTGCTCTGTGTCCACCCGTACACAAACCGCCAAAGCGGGGTTCACATGCGCTGACCAGAATGCAGCGCATGCACCCCATGGTCACCCTCCAGCCCACCGCCATCCCGACCGGTTGCGCGGCCGGGGCCGAGGCCCCGCTGCTGCAGGTGCGGCCCACGCGCCGTCCCTACTCGCTGCCCGAATTCGCGGACGCATCACCCGAGATGCGCAGCGACCTGGCGCCATGGAGTCTGGGCGTTCCGCTGACCCTGGTGCTGCGCCTGCACGACGGCGCGGGCCAGGCGATCCAGCGCGCGGCGGTCTACATCTGGCACTACGACCCGTGCTGCTGGCTGTTTGATGCCGGTGACGACGAACTCAAGGCCGTGGCCATGATGCGCGGTGTGCAGCTCAGCGACGCCGACGGCCGCGTGCGCTTTCAAACCGTTTATCCGGGCCGCTACCGCGACAACACCGTGCCGGTGTACCTGCAGATCTATTTCAACGACGGGCGCCATGTGATCGCGCGCGCCGACGCCTGCCTGTTGATGCCGGCGCTGGCGGTGAGCGCGGCAAAGGAGCGGGTGCTGGCGCCACCCGAACCACCCAGCCTGCGCCAGCCGCGCTTCAGCGCCACCCGCGACGCGCCGACGCTGGCGCCCGACCGCCTCGTGACCGACCTCGACAGCGGCGGCCTGCGCGCCGAGTGGTCGATGGGCATCGCGCTGGATCACGCCCGGCCGACCCATTGATTTCTTTTCCTCCACCACGAAGCTCTCCATGCACGCTCACGGACTTTCCCACGACCTCGACACCCTGATTCGCCAGCAGGCGCAACGCCGCCAGGCCCTGCGCTGGCTCTCGGGTGCGGCCCTCTTCACCACCACGCCCCTGGCCCTGCTGGCCTGCGGTGGCGGTGATGTGGAGGACAGCGAAACCTCGGCCGTCTCGGCCAGCGGGGGCTCTTGCAGCACCATTCCCAGCGAGACCGCCGGACCGTACCCGGCCGACGGCAGCAGCGCTTCGGGCCAGCGCCTGAACGCACTGGCGCTCTCGGGCATCGTGCGCAGCGACATCCGCTCCAGCATCGCGGGCGCCGACGGCACCGCGCTGGGCGTGCCGCTGACGGTGCAGCTCACGCTGGTGGACGCCTCGACTTCGTGTCTGCCGCTGGAGGGGCTCGCGGTCTACCTCTGGCACTGCACGCGCGACGGCGGCTACTCGATGTATTCGGGCGGCCACACGCAGGAGAACTACCTGCGCGGCGTGCAGGTGAGCGACGCCAATGGCCTGGTCAGCTTCACCACCATCTTCCCCGGCTGCTACAGCGGGCGCTGGCCACACATCCACTTCGCCATCTACGACAGCCTCTCGTCGGCCACCGACGACAGCCTGGTGGGCGACCATGAAAAGGTCTCGCAACTGGCCCTGCCCGCCAGCGCCTGCGAGCAGGTCTACGGTGCGGCCGCAGGCTACAGCGCCAGCGTGAGCAACTACGCCGGCGTCTCGCTGACGCGCGACAACGTGTTTGGCAACGACGGCGCCGCACAGCAGGTCGCCACAGTGACGGGCGGCACCAGCGCGGGGTTTGTGGCAAGCCTGCAAGTGGGCTTGAGCACTTGAATGTGTTGCTTGACGAGAGCAACCCGCCCCATTCAGTGCTGTGATCAGCGCAGCCGACCGATATAGCGCGTGTCGAGGTCGACGGCGGTCGACGGCGCCTTGAGCCGGCCTTCGATCACCGTGAGCAGCGGGATCGACGGTGCGGCGGACTTGCGCACCGGGATCACCAGCGCCTCCAGTCGCTCGGCCAGCGGCAACAGGTCTTCGTGACCGTCTTCGCTCGCCTTGTCGCGCGCGAAGCGGACGATGGCCTGCGCATATTCAAAGTTGCTGACCATCCACTCGGTGTCGGTCACCCGACCGGTTTTGCGCCTGAGCAGCACATGCAGGTGCGCTGCGGCGGCGAACGCCTCGTTTTGCGACATGGTTTTTTCCTTTTCCAACGACAAGCCGTGACGTGCATTTCCCGTGCCATGCCTCGAAGGCGCCTCCAGAGCACCTGTCTGCACCAGCGCAGGGCTTTCAGGCCTTGGCTGGGTGCCGTGGCCGAGCGTTGATGCACGTGCAAACCTTTGCATACCTTGAGGCCCGGTTGGGGCATGGTTTGTGAAGTCCCGCCAGCCTCCCAAAGGAGGGCTTGCACCCAAGGGAAAGCCCCGATGCACGGGGCTGGTGCGGACGGCTATATTTCCGTCACTCGCAAACGGCGCACAGCGCCGGTGACCGCGGGGGACCGAGGAGACAACCCAGTCCAACTAAAAAATTGTTTCAGCGTCCCCAGAGATGCAACCGATCACAAACCGACCCCACAAGGGTCGGTTTTTTTTCGCCTGTTGCGTAGGGATTCGGTATGAAACCAGGCGGATACCAACCTTCCGGTTTGGCTTGTTGGCTGGACAGTTGGCTGATGCATCCAACAGGCCAGCTCCGTTGGAGTGTGTCGAGCTCTGTAAAAAAATGTTGTGAAACAACAGCTTGCAGTGGCTTGTCGGTGTTTTCCCTTGGGTGGTCTTCGGTGGCCCGTGGCTTGCAAACGGTCACACACCTGCCTGCAACGGCGGGGCCCGGTTCCGCCCCCACACCAGACAACGGAGACAACCCCATGATGGAAACCTTTTACGAGGTGATGCGCCGCAAGGGCATCTCGCGCCGCAGCTTTCTCAAGTACTGCTCGCTCACCGCCACCTCGCTCGGGCTGGCGCCCTCGTTCGTGCCGATGATCGCGCACGCCATGGAAAACAAGCCACGCACACCCGTGCTCTGGCTGCACGGCCTGGAATGCACCTGTTGCACCGAGTCGTTCATCCGCTCGGCGCACCCGCTGGCCAAAGACGTGGTGCTCTCCATGATCTCGCTCGACTACGACGACACCCTGATGGCCGCCGCCGGCCACCAGGCCGAGGCGATCCTCGAAGAGATCATGACCAAGTACAAGGGCCAGTACATCCTGGCCGTGGAAGGCAACCCGCCGCTCAATGAAGACGGCATGTTCTGCATCCAGTCGGGCAAGCCCTTCATCGACAAGCTCAAGCACGTCGCCAAAGACGCCAAGGCCATCATCGCCTGGGGTTCCTGCGCCAGCTGGGGCTGCGTGCAGGCCGCCAAGCCCAACCCGACGCAGGCCACGCCGATCCACAAGGTCATCACCGACAAGCCGATCATCAAGGTGCCGGGCTGCCCGCCCATCCCCGAGGTGATGACGGGCGTGATCACCTACATGCTGACCTTCGACAAGATCCCCGAGCTGGACCGCCAGGGCCGCCCGAAGATGTTCTACAGCCAGCGCATCCACGACAAGTGCTACCGCCGTCCGCACTTCGACGCCGGCCAGTTCGTCGAAGCCTGGGACGACGAGTCCGCGCGCAAGGGCTACTGCCTCTACAAGGTCGGCTGCAAGGGCCCAACCACCTACAACGCCTGCTCCACGGTGATGTGGAACGAGGGCACGAGCTTCCCGATCAAGGCCGGCCACGGCTGCATCGGCTGCTCGGAAGACGGCTTCTGGGACAAGGGTTCGTTCTACGACCGCCTGACCGACATCCACGCCTTCGGCATCGAAGCCAATGCCGACGAGATCGGCGGCACGGCGGCTGGTGTGGTCGGTGCCGCGGTCGCGGCGCACGCCGCCATCTCGGTGGCCAAGCGCGCTCGCGACAAGGCCGTCGAGAACAAAGCCGCGTCCACCAACAGCTGATCCAGACACACGAGGAAGAACACCATGGGTGCTTACGAAACACAGGGCTTCAAGATGGACAACACCGGCCGGCGCATCGTCGTCGACCCGGTCACGCGCATTGAGGGCCACATGCGCTGCGAGGTCAACCTCGACAGCAACAACGTCATCCGCAACGCGGTGTCCACCGGCACCATGTGGCGCGGTCTGGAAGTGATCTTGAAGGGCCGCGACCCGCGCGACGCCTGGGCTTTTGTGGAGCGCATCTGCGGTGTCTGCACCGGCTGCCACGCACTGGCCTCGGTGCGCGCGGTGGAAGACGCGCTGGGCATCCGCGTGCCGCTGAACGCCCACCTGATCCGCGAGATGATGGCCAAGACCCTGCAGGTGCACGACCACGCGGTGCACTTCTACCACCTGCACGCGCTGGACTGGGTCGACGTCGTGTCCTGCCTGCAGGCCGACCCGAAGAAGACCAGCGATCTGCAGCAGATGGTGTCGCCCGCGCACCCCATGTCGTCACCCGGTTATTTCCGCGACGTGCAGAACCGCCTGAAGAAGTTCGTTGAAAGCGGCCAGCTCGGCCCGTTCGCCAACGGCTACTGGGGCAGCAAGGCCTATGTGCTGCCGCCCGAGGCCAACCTGATGGCCGTGACGCACTACCTGGAGGCGCTGGACCTGCAGAAAGAGTGGGTCAAGGTGCACACCATCTTCGGCGGCAAAAACCCGCACCCCAACTACCTGGTGGGCGGCGTGCCCTGCGCCATCAACCTCGATGGCAACGGTGCCGCCGGCGCCCCGATCAACATGGAACGGCTGAACTTCGTGCAGGCCCGCATCCAGGAAATGATCGACTTCAACAACAACGTCTACATCCCGGACGTGCTGGCCATCGGCACCATCTACAAGAACGCCGGCTGGCTCTATGGCGGTGGTTTGAGCGCCACCAACGTGGCCGACTACGGCACCTACGAGAAGGTGCCCTATGACGCCACCACGCAGCAGCTGCCCGGCGGCGTGATCCTCGACGGCAACTGGAACAAGATCCACGCTATCGACCCGCGCGACCCCGAGCAGGTGCAGGAGTTCGTGAGCCACAGCTGGTACAAGTACGGCGATGAAACCAAGGGCCTGCACCCCTGGGACGGCGTGACCGAAGCCAACTACAACCCCGAAGGCCCCAACTTCAAGGGCACGCGCACCAAGATCGAGAACCTGGACGAGTCCGCCAAGTACTCGTGGATCAAGAGCCCGCGCTGGCGCGGCCACGCGGTCGAGGTCGGCCCGCTGTCGCGCTACATCCTGGGTTACGCCCACGCGGTGCAGGGCAACAAGAACTGCCAGCGCGTGAAGGAGCAGGTGGACGGCGCGGCGGTGGCGATCAACAGCGCCATCCCCAAGGCCCTCGGCCTGCCTGAAACCAACTACACGCTCAAGCAGCTGCTGCCCACCACCATCGGCCGCACCCTGGCCCGCGCACTCGAAAGCCAGTACGCCGCCGAGATGATGATGGACGACTTCAAGCAGCTGATCGGCAACATCAAGGCCGGCGACACCAGCACCGTCAACACCGACAAATGGGACCCGTCCACCTGGCCGAAAGAGGCCAAGGGCGTGGGCACGGTCGCCGCACCGCGCGGCATGCTGGGCCACTGGATCAAGATCAAGGACGGCAAGATCGAGAACTACCAGTGCGTGGTGCCCACGACCTGGAACGGTTCGCCACGCGACACCAAGGGCCAGATCGGCGCCTTCGAGGCCTCGCTCATGAACACGCCCATGGTCAACCCCGAGCAGCCGCTGGAGATCCTGCGCACGCTGCACAGCTTCGACCCCTGCCTGGCCTGCTCGACTCACGTGATGAGCGAAGACGGCCAGGAGATGGCGAAAGTGACCGTCCGTTGAACGCCCCAGACCACGAGGAGAAACACATGCAATCGAAAAACATCCGTCGCGCGGCCGCCGCCGCGCTGCTGGCCGGCCTGGCCGGCGCGGCCCAGGCCCATCCGGGCCACGGTGCCACCAGCCTCATGGAAGGCCTGTCGCACCCCTTCGGCCTTGACCACCTGCTGGCCATGGTGGCCGTGGGCGTGTGGTCGATCTGTGCCCTGCCGAAAGGCAAAGCCTGGCAAGGCCCGGCCACCTTCCTGCTGGCGCTGGTGGCGAGCGCAGCGCTGGGCGCAGCGGGCGTGAGCCTGCCGTTCCTGGAGCAGGGCGTGGCGCTGTCGGTGGCGCTGTTCGGCGCCATGCTGGTGCTGGCCCGCCAGCCGATGCCGGCCGCCGTCGGCCTGGGGTTGGTGGCCGCGGCGGCTTCGCTGCACGGCCTGGCGCACGGCGCTGAAACGCCGGCCACGGGCTTTGCGGGTTATGCCGCGGGCTTCCTGCTGACCACCGCCGCGCTGCACCTCGGCGGCGTGGTCGCCGGTCTGGGCATCCGCCGCGCGCTGACCGAGCGCAGCGGCTGGGCGCTGGGTGGCCTGGGCGCGGTGCTGGGCACAACCGGCCTGGTGCTCTTCGGTCAGCTGGCGGCCTGACGGCCACCCCGATCCACGGCAACCGCTCTTTGGAGGCCACCATGTCCACCACATCCGAACAACTGATCGACGCCACCGGCATCGACGAGAGCGCCGTCGCGCACGGCCAGACCACCAAGTCGGTCTATGTGTACGAAGCGCCCGTGCGCCTCTGGCACTGGATCAACGCGGCGTCCATCACCGTGTTGGCGCTCACCGGCTACTTCATCGGCCAGCCGCTGCCCACCATGCCCGGCGAGGCCAGCGCGCACTACCTCATGGGCTACATCCGCTTCGCGCACTTCACGGCGGGCTACCTGCTGGCCGTGGGCCTGATCGGCCGCGCCTACTGGGCCATCGTTGGCAACCACCACGCGCGCGAGATTTTCTGGGTGCCGATCTTCCAGAAGGCCTACTGGCAAGAGGTGCTCACCATGCTCAAGTGGTACACCTTCCTGATCCCGCGGCCGGGCCGCTACGTGGGCCACAACCCGCTGGCACGGCTGGCCATGTTCGCGGGCTTCCTGATGCTCTCGATCTTCATGATCGTCACCGGCTTTGCGCTGTATGGCGAAGGTTCGCAGATGGGTTCGTGGCAGGAGCGGATGTTCGGCTGGGTGATCCCGCTCATGGGCCAGAGCCAGGACGTGCACACCTGGCACCGTTTGGGCATGTGGGCGCTGATCATCTTCATCGTCCTGCACGTGTACGCCGCGATCCGCGAAGACATCATGGGGCGGCAATCCATCGTGTCCACGATGATTTCCGGCCGCAGAACTTTTAAGGATTGATGCCGTGAAGCAGGCAGTCGCCAGTTGGTCCAGCCCGCCGCGTGGCGTGCCGGTGCGCACGCCCATGCACCCGGGGCGGCTGCTGGCGCGCACCTGCCTGGCGCCGCTGGGGCTGAGCCAGAGCGAGGCGGCCCGGGTGCTGGGTCTGTCGCGCCGCCGGCTGCACGAGCTGGTGCACGGCCAGCGGGCCATGTCGCCCGACACCGCCATCCGCTGCGCGCGCCAGTTCGGCATCGACGCCGGCTTCTGGCTCGCGCACCAGGCCGCCTGGGACAGCTTCCACGCCTGGAAGCGCCTCTGCGCGCCAACGTCTTCTTCTTCCCACTGACCGTTTGACGGGACCACCCACCATGAGCCTTCATCCGTCCGAATCCACCTGTCACCCCTCGGGTGACAGCCCGCGTTCCATCTGCGTGCTCGGCATCGGCAACCTGCTCTGGGCCGACGAAGGGTTTGGCGTGCGCTGCATCGAAGCGCTGCAGCGACGCTTCGAATTCGCCGAACACGTGTCGCTCATCGACGGCGGCACGCAGGGCCTGTATCTGATCCAGCACGTGCAGGCGGCCGACGCGCTGCTGATCTTCGACGCCATCGACTACGGCCTCGAACCCGGCACGCTGAAGCTCGTGCGCGACGACGCCGTGCCACGCTTCATGGGCGCCAAGAAGATGAGCCTGCACCAGACCGGTTTCCAGGAAGTGCTCTCACTCGCGCAACTCACTGGCAAATTCCCCGCGCAGGTGCTGCTCATCGGTTGTCAGCCGCAGGAGCTGGAAGACTACGGCGGCAGCCTGCGCCCGGTGGTGAAGGCCGCGATGGAAGAAGCGCTGGCCCTGGGCGTGGAGCAGATCGCGCACTGGGGCGGCGAGCCCGTGCCGCGCCGAACGCCGCTGGGCGAACGCGAGGCCGTGACGATGGACGAACTGGCCTTGGCCGCCTACGAAACGCAGCGCCCGGCGGCCCAAGAAGCCTGCCGCATAGGCGACGACCGCTTCATGCCCAAGGAAGCCTGAGCCATGTGCATCGGCATGCCCATGCAGGTCACCGCCACCGAGCCCGGCCACGCCTGGTGCGAAGGCCGTGGCGAGCGCCGCCGCGTGACCACAGCGCTGGTTGGTCCGCTGGAGCCGGGCGACTGGTTGCTGGTGTTCCTGGGCGATGCGCGCGAACGCATCGACGCCACCCGCGCGGCGGAAGTCAACAGCGCACTCGACCTCGTGCTCGGCGCCATGCAGGGCTTCGATGCCAGCGGCGACGCGGGCTTTTGTTTGCCTTCCCAAATGACCGCCGAGCAGCTGAAACAGCTGTCAGGCCAGTTTTAAAAATTCACTCAGGAGACCTCCATGAACACCGCCACAGAAACCCCCAGCCGGGCCTTTGCCCTGCCCGAGCCCGACACCAACCCCGCGCCGCCGCTGGTGATGCGCCTGGCGCGCGACTTCGGCGCCGCCTGGGTCGAAGAGACCACCGTGGCCGCGTGGAGCGCGGGCGGTGGCGACCGCGTGGTGTTGCTCGCAGGCGACCCGGTGCGTTTCCCCGAAGGCCAGGACGTGGCGGCGGTGTTGCCCGAACTCATGAAGACCTTCGCCAACCGCTTCCAGATCGCCGTGGTGCCGCGCGACAACGAGGACGCGGTGGCGCGCCGCTACGGCTCGCAACGCTGGCCCACGCTGCTGTTCTTCCGCGACGGCCAGTACGTCACCGCCATCGCCGGCATGCAGGACTGGGACGTCTACCTGAACGGCGTCGCCGCCGCGCTCACCATGCCGCCCTCGCGCCCACCCACCATCGGCATCCCGGTGGTGAGCCAGACCGGCGCGGCGAGCAGCGACAGCGGTTGCCATTGAACCCACCGACAGACAAGGACACCCCATGAAAGACTTTCCCATTCCCCTCGTCGCCCTCGGCCCGGGCACCCAGTCCGAAGACGAATCTCTGGACTACCTGCCCATGCCGAAAGACATGGACACCTACCGCGCGCCGGTGCTGCCCGAGCCCGAAGAGCTGGCCGGGCGCGATGCGGCCCGCGCGGTGCTGGACCAAGTGCTCGCGCTACTGGACCGCACGGCCGAGCGCGGCCCGGGCGGCCAGGTCTCGCTGACCGCGTTGCCCGCAGCCGACCTGCGGCTGGTCAACCAGATCATGGGTGAGGGCGAGGCCAGCGCCCTGGTGCGTGAAGAAGACGGCGCGCTCGAAGTGCGCATCCAGGAAGCGGTGCTCGCCGGTGTGTGGCGCCTCATCACCTTCCGCACCGTGAACGGCGAGCGCACGCTGATCGACGACGTGATCGAGGTCAGCCCGGTGCCGGCGCTGCTGCGCGTCATCGCGGTCGACGACGTGTGGCCGCAAGGCACGATGCCGCAGTGGGCCGGCCCGCTGCCACCCAACGTGCAGAACGCGCCGCTGCTGGTGGAAGAGATCCGCGACCAGGTGGCGGGATGGAAACCCGGCCAGGTCTCGCACGTGGTCAACCTCACGCTGCTGCCGGTCACGCCCGAAGACATCGGCTTTCTTGACCACCACCTGGGCACCGGCCGCGTGCTGATGCTTTCACGCGGCTACGGCAACTGCCGCATCTCCAACACGCGCTTGCCGAACTGCTGGCGCGTGGTGTACTACAACTCGATGGACAAGGTGATCCTCAACACGGTCGAGGTGGTGGACATGCCCGAGGTGGCCATGGCCGCCCCGGAAGACCTGCGCGATTCGCACGAGCGGCTGGCCGACGTGATGAACTACCTCGAGTCGGTGTAACGGTTCCCACCCACCCGGCACGCGAAACACCATGAGCGATCACCACTTCGAGGGCTTTGAAGGCTCGTACCTGGGCAACCGCGACGTGCTCCGCCCTGGCTCGCGCCTCGAATGCAAGATCTGCTGGTGGGTCTACGACCCGGCGCTCGGCGACCCGCAATGGCAGATTCAGCCTGGCACGCCGTTCGCCGACCTGCCCGCGCACTGGCGCTGCCCGAACTGCGACGGCGATGCCGAACAGTTCCTGATGCTGGAGTGATGGACGTGGAACACCAGCGCGGACCCTCACCCTCTTTCGACCCGTTCAGGACGGGCCTGGCCTCCTCCGCCAGCGGGCGAGGTGGCTTCACTCCCTCGCCCCTCTGGGGAGAGGGCTGGGGTGAGGGGCCCGCCGCGCCAACAACGTATGTCGCAGGCACAGGCCATGCGCCGCAAGATGGGCAACAGCCATGAGCCCGCTCACCCGCACAGACACACCCTCGGCCTCTCCCGCCCAGCTGGCCGCGCGCGTGCAAGCGTTGGTGGATTTCTACCGCCACGTGCAACACGAACGCATGCAAGGCATCCCCTTGCTCAACCCGGCGCTGTCGGTCGAGGCGGTGGGCTTCGAATGGACAGAAGGAGAAGAGGGCGCCGAGCCTGTGGCCGAAGGCGTGCTCATCACCCCCTGGTTCATGAACCTGCTGCGCCTGCCCGCGGTCAACCTGCCCCACGGCAACCGCGTGGGACGCAAAGCCGTGCGCGACTTCGGCAGCGAGCGGTTTGACTTCATCGGCGCGCACGACCCCGCCATCGGTTACCACGAAACCTGCGCGCTGTTCTCCCCCATGAACGGCTTCACCAGCCAGGACCTCGCGCGCGAGACTGCGCTGGCTTCGCTGGCACTGGTCCGGCCCGAGCCCGAAGCACCTGTGGATGCACCAGTTTCGGCCGAGCCGCTGCCAGCGCGCCGCGCCTTTTTCATGGCCCGCCGGCCGGACGCGGGAGCTGCGGTATGAGCACCGCGCTGTCCCATCTGGCCGGCAGCCTGCGCGTGGCACCGGGCGCGCCGCTGCCGCTGGCCCTGCACAGCAGCCGCCAGGACTGGGCGCCGCGCCTGACCCGCGGTCAGGCGGTGAGCGCCTTGCCCGGCCTCATGGCGAGCCTGTTCAACCTCTGCAGCCACGCGCACCGCCTGTGTGCCCAGCTCGCCATCGAGGCTGCCGTGCCCGGTCTGTTGCCCGCGCCCTCACAGGTGGCGCAGCGCCTGCGCACCGAGACCGCGCAGGAACACATCCGCCGCATCGGCCTGGACTGGCCGCGCCTGCTGGCCGCCGACGCGCACGGGCCGTGGGCTGCCCAGGCGCAGGCTGCGTTGATGACCTGCCCCTTGCTTGCGCCTGCAGCCACCGCCGTGGCCGACCCCTGGCCCGCCACGCTCGCCTGGCTGGAGGATCAGCTGCTGCAGATGCCGACCACCACCTGGCTTCGCGCCTGGCAGGCCTGCGGCACCGACTGGCTGCTCGACTGGTGCCACCGCCACCGCCACAGCGGCTGGCTGCCCGCGCTGCTGCGCGCCGCGCGCGAGGCCAACACGGCGGTCCCGCTGAACCCGGCCAGCGCGCTCCGTGCCCACGCAGACCTTGTTGGCCAACGCGGTTTGTCCGCTGCGCTGGCGCTCACGTCCGGCTTCGCGCTGCACCCCTTGTGGCACGGCGCGCCTGCCCACACCGGCCACTGGACGCGCTTGAACGACCTGCCCGGTGGCCTGCCGTTCACACCCTGGGCGCTGCTGGGCAGCCGCATCGCCGAGCTGATCCGCCTCTGCAAGCCCGATGTGCCAGGGCAGGGCGGCGCGGGTTGGCTGTGCTTCGGGTCGCTGAACACCGGTGAGCGCCAAGGCATGGCCTGGGTGGAAATGGCGCGTGGTCTGCTCGTGCACCAGGTGGAGATCGACGCGCCCGTGGGCGATGCGCCGGCGCGCGTGGCCGCCTACCGTGTGCTCGCGCCGACCGAGTGGAATTTCCATCCGCAGGGTGTGGTGGCACAACACATCGCCGCGCTGGATGCGGGCCAGCCCGCCGAAGACACCGAGCGCCGCGTGCGCCTGCTCATGGCCGCGTTTGACCCCTGCGTGCCGTTTGACGTGATGCACGCGCTGCCCGCTGGCCAGGAGGTGCACCATGCATGAAGCCAGCCTCGCCGGGGGTGTGTTGCAGCTGGTCGAAGACACGGCGGTGAGCGAAGGCTTTTCGCGCCTGCTGTCGCTGCGGCTTGAGGCCGGCCAGCTCGCGGGCGTGGACGTGCGCGCCCTGCGTTTCGCGCTGGAAAGCCTGGCGCCCGGCACCGTGCTCGATGGTGCGTTGATCGAAATCGAAGAACCCCCCGGTCAGGCCTGGTGCATGGGCTGCGCCCAGACCGTGGCGATCACCCAGCGCGGCGACGCCTGCCCGGCCTGCGGCAGCTACCAGATGCAGCCCACGGGCGGCATGGAATTGCGCGTCATTGACATGCAAGTCAGTGATGATTGAACAGTGATTGAAGGAGACAGACCATGTGTGTCGTTTGCGGATGCAGTGACAACAGCCCGGGCCATGCCCGGCATATCCAGACCCACGCGGGCGAGGCCGGCGTGGTGCAGGTGAACCCCGGCAACGGCGACCTGCACTTCGGCGCCGGCGCGGCCCGCGTCTCGGTGCCCGGCATGAGCCAGGCGCGGGCGATCAAGCTGGAGACCGACATCCTCGGTGCCAACAACCGCGTGGCCCAGCAGAACCGGGCACATTTCGAGGCGCACGGCGTGACCGCGCTCAACCTGGTCTCCAGCCCCGGCTCGGGCAAGACCACGCTGCTCTGCGCGACCATCGAAGCGCTCAAGGCCCATGCGCCCGGCCTGCATGTCGCCGTGATCGAAGGCGACCAGCAGACCAGCTTCGACGCCGACCGCATCCGCGCCACCGGCGCCCCCGCGATCCAGGTCAACACCGGCAAGGGCTGCCACCTCGACGCGCCCATGGTGAGCGAGGCCTTCGCGCAATTGCACAGCCACGACGACCACGATCACGGGCACGGCCATTCGCACGATCACCACCAGCATGACGCGCACAGCCTGCTGTTCATCGAGAACGTGGGCAACCTGGTCTGCCCCGCCGTGTGGGACCTGGGCGAAGCCGCCAAGGTCGCCATCCTCTCGGTGACCGAGGGCGAAGACAAACCGCTCAAGTACCCCGACATGTTCGCCGCCGCCTCGCTCATGGTGCTCAACAAGACCGACCTGCTGCCGCACGTGAAGTTCGACGTCGCGCGCTGCATCGAACTCGCCCGGCGCGTGAACCCCACCATCGAGATCCTGCAGCTCTCGGCCACCACCGGCGAAGGCATGGACGCCTGGCTGCACTGGCTGGACCACGCCATGGGCCACGGTCATCACCACCACGAAGAGCCTGACACCGAATCCGCATTGAGGCAGCGTGTGCACCAGTTGGAAGCCGAGCTCGCAAGCGCCCGCGCAGCGTTGGCCGCCGACACCGCGCTCTGACCTGATGTCCGCCATGAACACCGCGCCTTTGCCCACCGTGCTCGCCTGCGGCGCCTGGCTGAAAAACGCCGCCTGCCTGCTGGTGGATGGCGCGCCGGTGTGGTCGGCGGTGCACGGTGACCTCAGCAACCCCGCGGCTTGCGCCGCGCTCGAAGCCTCGGTGGAGTCCCTGCTGGCCGGCCACGGCGCGCCCATTGCCGCGGTGGCGCACGACCTGCACCCGGACTTCTTCAGCACCCAGCTCGCGGTGCAACTCGCCGCCATGCTCGGCGTGCCCGCCGTCGGCGTGCAGCACCACCACGCGCACATCGCTGCTGTCGTGGCCGAACACGGCATCGAAGGCCCTGTGATCGGTCTCGCGCTCGATGGCGTGGGCTTGGGTACCGACGGCCAAGCCTGGGGCGGTGAACTGCTCTGGGTGGACGGTGCGCAGTGGCAGCGCCTTGGGCATCTGACGCCGCTGGCCTTGCCCGGCGGCGACCGCGCCGCGCGCGAGCCCTGGCGCATGGCGGCCGGTGCCTTGCACGCGCTGGGCCGGGGCGATGAGATCACCACCCGTTTCGCACCGCAAGTCGGTGAAGCCGTAGCGTCGGGTGTGCAGCAGATGCTGGCGCGCAACCTGAACTGCCCCGCCACCAGCAGCACCGGCCGCTGGTTCGACGCGGCAGCCGGCGCGCTGGGCCTGAGCGTTCGCCAGACCGACGAAGCACAAGCCGCCATCGCACTCGAAGCTGCCGCCGCGCGCTGGCTTGCCCAACACCCGGACACGCCTCCGCTGACCGGCACCGTGATCGACGCCCAAAACCGCCTCGACCTGCGGGGCCTCATGCCCGCGCTGTTCAACACCGGCCCCGATGGCGTGGACGCAGCAGCAGCCGGCTTCCACCTCGCGTTGGCCGACGCGCTGGCCGGTTGGGTCACACAAGCCGCCCAAGAACGCGGCAGTCGCGACGTGTGCCTCGGCGGCGGCTGCTTCTTCAACCGCATCCTGCGCGAGCGTGTGACCGCGCGCCTGCAGGCTGCGAATCTGCGCGTGCACTGGCCGCTCGACAAGGGCTGTGGCGACGCCGGCCTCGCGCTCGGCCAGGCCTGGGCCGCCGCCCAGCAGCTGGCCGCGACCGCCCCACAAGAACACACCACGAAGGAAACCGAACCATGTGCCTAGCCATTCCCGCGCTCCTGGTGGAGCTGCGCCCCAACGATCAGGCCGTGGTCAACCTCGGCGGCATCCGCAAGGAAATCTCCATCGCCCTCGTGGCCGACGTGAAGGTGGGCGACTACGTGATCGTGCACGTGGGCCACGCCATCGGCGTGATCGACCCGGAGGAGGCCGAGCGCACCTTGGCGCTGTTCGCCGAAATGGCGCAGCTCGCACCCAATCCTGCACCGGCAGAAACAGCATGAAATACATCGACGAATTCCGCGACGGCGACCTCGCCCGCCAGATCGGCGCACGCATCGCCGCGGAAGCCCTCCCCCATCGCAGCTACAGCTTCATGGAGTTCTGCGGCGGCCACACGCACGCCATCAGCCGCTACGGCGTGCTGGAGCTGCTGCCGCCCAACGTGCGCATGATCCACGGCCCGGGCTGCCCGGTCTGCGTGTTGCCCATCGGCCGCATCGACCTCGCGATCCGCCTCGCGCTGGAGCGCGGCGCCATTGTCTGCACCTATGGCGACACCATGCGCGTGCCGGCCTCGGACAGCCTTTCATTCATCAAAGCCAAGGCGCGCGGCGGCGACATCCGCATGGTCTATTCCGCGGCCGACGCCATGGCCATCGCGCGCGCGAACCCGCAGCGCGAGGTGGTGTTCTTCGCCATCGGTTTCGAGACCACCACGCCGCCCACGGCGCTCGCCATCCGCGACGCGGCGCGCGAGGGCCTGGCCAATTTCAGCGTCTTGTGCTGCCACGTGCTCACACCCTCGGCCATTACCCACATCCTCGAATCGCCCGAGGTGCGCCAGCTCGGCACCGTGCCCATTGACGGCTTCATCGGCCCGGCGCACGTGAGCATCGTGATCGGCTCCGCACCCTACGACCACTTCGCCGAGGAGTACCGCAAGCCGGTGGTGATCGCGGGCTTCGAGCCGCTGGACGTGATGCAGGCGATCCTGATGCTGGTGCGCCAGGTCAACGAGGGGCGCGCCCACGTGGAAAACGAATTCACCCGCGCCGTCACGCCCGAGGGCAACCTCAAGGCGCAGGCCCTGGTGTCCGAGGTGTTCGAGTTGCGGCCGAGCTTCGAGTGGCGCGGCCTGGGTGAGGTGCCCTACAGCGCGCTCAAGATCCGCGAGGCCTTTGCCGCCTTCGACGCCGAGCGCCGCTTTGACCTGAGCTACACGCCCGTGGCCGACAACAAGGCCTGCGAGTGCGGCGCCATCCTGCGCGGCGTGAAGAAGCCGACCGACTGCAAGATCTTCGGCACCGTGTGCACGCCGGAAAACCCGGTCGGTTCCTGCATGGTGTCGAGCGAAGGCGCCTGCGCCGCGCACTACACCTACGGCCGCTTCCGCGACATCCCCATCGTCGTCACCACCGCCACCGAAGAGGCCACCCCATGAGAACCGACATCGAGCAACCCGCCGGTGGCGAGGCGCCCGCGCCCAGGCCGGTGAAGAAGAACTACATCCGGCCGCTCGACATCAAACACGGCCGCATCGACATGAGCCACGGCGCGGGCGGCAAGGCCGCGGCGCAGCTGATCGAGGAGCTGTTCCTCGCGGCCTTCGACAATGAATTCCTGCGCCAGGGCGACGACGGCGCGGTGCTGGCGCTGCCGGCCTTCGACCCGGCGCAGGGCCGGCTCGTGATGGCGACCGACGGCCACGTGATCTCGCCGCTGTTTTTCCCCGGCGGCGACATCGGCTGCCTCTCGGTGCACGGCACCGTGAACGACGTGGCGATGAGTGGCGCGAAGCCGCTGTACCTGAGCGCGAGCTTCATCATCGAAGAAGGCTTTCCGCTGATCGATCTGCAGCGCATCGTGAAGTCCATGGCCGCCGCTTCGCGCGAGGCCGGTGTGCCCGTGGTCACCGGCGACACCAAGGTGGTGGAGCAGGGCAAGGGCGACGGCGTGTTCATCAGCACCACCGGCGTGGGCGTGCTGCCGCCGGGTGTGCAGATCAGCGGACGCAACGCGCGACCGGGCGACGTGCTGCTGCTCTCCGGCAGCATCGGCGACCACGGCGTGGCGGTGCTCTCGAAGCGTGAATCGCTGGCTTTCGAGACCACCATCGAAAGCGACACCGCCGCACTGCACACCTTGGTGGCCGCGATGCTGGCCGCAGCCCCGGGCGCCGTGCGCGTGCTGCGCGACCCCACGCGCGGCGGCCTCGCCACCACGCTCAACGAGGTGGCGCGCCAGTCGGGCGTGGGCATGCTGCTGCGGGAGGCCGCCATCCCCGTGAAGCCGCAGGTGGACGCGGCGTGTGAGCTGCTGGGCCTGGACCCGCTGTACGTCGCGAACGAAGGCAAGCTGATCGCGGTGGTGGCGCCCGAGTTCGCTGAAACGGTGCTCGCCGCGATGCGCGCGCACCCGCTGGGGCAGGACGCGGCGCGCATCGGCGAGGTCACGGCTGACCCGCACCACTTCGTGCAGATGGCCACGCGTTTTGGCGGGCGGCGGGTGGTGGACTGGCTGAGTGGAGAACAACTGCCACGCATTTGTTGATCCCCCCGCGCCGCCTTCGGCGTCACCCCCCAGGGGGCAACGCTGGCGGCCCGGCGAAGCCGGTTCCGCGGCGTTCTGGGTGGGGCGCTGCACGCGCTCCGGATAGGTTTGGGTCTGCGTCCTTGGTCTTTGTTTTCGCCGGCCCATTCTGAGAGACGAGGAGATCGGGATGTCGAGTCAGGTGTTTCGGAAAACCGAGAGCGGCAAGGCCGAGATCGCTCGGCGGCAGGCGGGGCTGTCGGCCGCCACGCGCACGGTGCTGATCCTGGTGAACGGCAGCGATACGGTGTCTGCCCTGATGGCGCGTGGGCTGCCGCAGCTGCAGGGGCATTTGGACACGCTGCTGGCGCTGGGGTTGATCGAGCCGGTGGCGCCGCCGCCCGCACCGGTTTCCGCCTCTATGGCGGCGCAGGCGGCGTCTGCCAGCCCCAACCTCGACGCTTTGCGCCGCCAGGCCATGGCCTATCTGGGCAACCATTTCGGGCCCGACACGCCGCAGGTGGCCCAGGCCCTGCTGGGCGCGCGCAGCGTGGCCGAGTTCAACGCTGCGCTGGACGGCATCGAGTCCAAACTGGCCATCTACCTGGGGCGCAAGCAGGCCGCGCGCGAGCTGCTGGCACTGCGCCCCGCCACCTGACAACCCGATGAACCCCTTGCGCATCCTCCTGCTCTGCCACAGCTTCAACAGCCTCACCCAGCGGCTCTTCGCCGAGCTGCGCGCGGCGGGCCATACCCTGAGCGTGGAGCTCGACATCGCCGACAGCGTGACCGAAGAGGCCGTGGCGCTGTTCCGGCCCGACCTGGTGCTGGCGCCGTTCCTCAAGCGCCGCATCCCGGCCACCGTGTGGCAGCGCGTGACCTGCCTCGTGGTCCACCCCGGCCCGCCGGGCGACCAGGGGCCGTCGGCGCTGGACTGGGCGGTCTGGCGCGGTGAGCCGCACTGGGGCGTGACGGTGCTGCAGGCCAACGGCGATTTCGACGCCGGTCCGGTCTGGGCCCATGCGCGCTTTCCCCTTCGCGAGGCCACCAAGGGCAGCTTGTACAGGCGCGAGGTCACGCAGGCTTCGCTGCAGGCCACGCTGGCCGCCGTGCAGCGCTTCGCTGGCGGGGAGCGCGAAGCCCCGGCGTGGACCGATGAGGCGCAGCAGGTGCGCTGGCAGCCGCTGCTGCGCCAGGGCGAACGCGCGATCAATTGGTTCGAGGACAGCACCGCCACCGTGCTCGCAAAAATTCGAAGTGGTGACGGCCAGCCCGGCGTGCTCGACGCGCTCTGGGGCCAGCCCTGTTACCTGGGCGACGCCCACCCGGCCAGTGCCGCGAGCATGGCCGAGTTCAGCAATGCCGAACCCGGCGCTTTGCTGGCCGTGCGCGACGGCGCGTTGCTGCGCCGCACGGTGGACGGCGGCGTCTGGATCGGCCAGGCGCGCCGCGCCGACCCGCCGGGCACATCGCCTGCGCAGGGCAGTTTCAAGCAGGTGGCGGCCGAGCTGTTCGCCAGCGAAGCGGCCAGCCTGCCGCAGCGCCCCGTGCCGCTGGAGCGGGCAGCCGACGAGTGGGGCGAACTGCGCTACATCGAACAAGGCCCCGAGGGCGCGCGCGTGGGCTGCCTGAGCTTCGACTTCTACAACGGCGCCATGTCCACCGCACGCTGCGAGCGCCTGCGCGCCGCGCTGCTCCAGGTGCGCGAGCGGCCCACGCAGGTGTTGCTGCTGATGGGCGGTGAAGGCTTCTTCAGCAACGGCATCGACCTCAACAGCATCGAGGCCGCGGCCCACCGCGCGGGCGACAGCGCGGCCGATGCCTCGTGGCGCAACATCCACGCCATGAACGATGTCGCGCTCGCGGTGTTGCAGACCACCGACCGCCTCACGGTCAGTGTGCTGCGCGGCAACGCGGGCGCCGGCGGCGCCTTCCTGGCGCTCGCGGCCGATCAGGTGTGGGCGCACGGCAGTGTGGTGCTCAACCCCCACTACAAGAACATGGGCAACCTCTACGGTTCCGAGTACTGGACCTACCTGCTGCCGCGCCGCCTGGGCGAGGCGGGCGCGAAAGACCTGATGGCGCAGCGCCTGCCGCTGCTGGCCGCCGAAGCGCTGAAGATCGGCCTGATCGACCACAACGATGAGGGGCCGCGCGAAGGCTTTGAAGAACGTTGTCTGCAACGCGCGCTGGCCCTGGCCGGCTCCTACAATGACAGCGGAGAGCTGGCGGCCCAACAGGCCCGGCGCGAGCAGGACGAAGCCCATCGTCCGCTGGCCCATTACCGCGAACAGGAACTGGCGCGCATGCACCGCAATTTCTACGGCTTCGATCCCAGCTACCACGTGGCGCGCCACCACTTCGTGCACAAGCAGCCGCACGCCTGGACCCCAAGGCACCTGGCGGTACACCGGCTGTGACATCGCCTCTTCTTCCCGAAGCCCTGCCCACCGTGCTCGTGGTGGACGACGAAGTGCGTTCGCAGGACGCGATGCGGCGCACGCTGGACGAGGACTTCACCGTGTTCACCGCCAGCAGTGCCGAGGAAGCGCGCGGCCTGCTGCAGCGCCAGCCGGTGAGCGTGATCCTGTGTGACCAGCGCATGCCCGGCATGACGGGCGTGACCTTCCTGAAGGAGGTGCGCGAGCAGTGGCCGGAGACCGTGCGCATCGTCATCTCGGGCTACACCGACAGCGAAGACATCATCGCCGGCATCAACGAGGCCGGCATCTACCAGTACATCCTCAAGCCCTGGGCGCCCGACCACCTGCTCGACTCGGTGCGCAACGCGGTGGAAGCGCAGACGCTGCAGCGCCAGACCAGCCGGCTCGACCTGGAGCTGCGCACCAGCACCCGCGTGCTGCGCCAGCGCACCGCGAACCAGATGGCGCAGGCGCGCAGCAGCTTCGGTTTCGACCGCATCGTGCGCGCGCCGGGCAGCCCGCTCGATCTCGTGTGCGCCATGGCCGAGCGGGTCGCGCGTTACGACATCCCGGTGATGGTGCTCGGTGAATCGGGCACCGGCAAGGAGCTGCTGGCGCGCGCCATTCACTACGCCTCTCCGCGCCTGGCGGGGCCTTTTGTGGTGGAGAACTGCGCGGCCATCCCCGACACCCTGCTCGAATCCGAGCTCTTCGGCCACAAGCGCGGTGCGTTCACCGGCGCTTTTGAAGACCACCTCGGCCTGTTCCAGCGCGCCAGCGGTGGCACCGTGTTTCTCGACGAAATCGGCGAAACCTCGCCGGCCTTTCAGGTGAAGTTGCTGCGCGTGTTGCAGGAGGGCGAGGTGCGGCCCGTGGGCGGCGCGCGCCCGGTGCCGGTGGACGTGCGCGTGATCGCCGCCACCCACCGCCAGCTGGAGCAGCGTGTGCGCGACGGCCTGTTCCGTGAAGACCTCTACTACCGCCTGGCCGGCATCACCATCACCGTGCCGCCGCTGCGCGAGCGCGTGGCCGACATCCCTCCCATCGCTCACCAGCTGGTGCTGGATGTGGCGGCCGAACTGGGCCACCCGGGTGCGACCCTGCCGGACGAAACCATGGCCTGTCTGTTGGCCTACCCGTGGCCGGGCAACATCCGCGAGCTGCGCAACGAGATCGCGCGCGCGCTCGCCCTGCACGATGGGACGCAGCTGGACGCCGCGGCCTTCTCCAGCCGCGTGCTGCAAGGCCGCGCTTCGGGCTCGGCCGACGACCTCACCGCCGCCATTCCGCAGAGCGGCACGCTGGGCGAACGGCTGGACGTGATCGAGGCCATGCTGTTGCGCGAAACCCTGTTGCGCCAGCGCTGGAACAAGACGCGGGCGGCGCAGGAACTCGGGTTGTCGCGCGTGGGTCTCAGGGCCAAAATGCAGCGCTTCGGTCTCGACAAGCCATGACCGCATTCGACCAGCCCCGTGCCTTCCACGCCGCTGATGCGGTGCTGGCCCGCTGGGGCCACGACCTGCACGCGCTCGTGCAGGTGCTGCGCGAAACGCAGGCACAGACCCACTGGCTGCCGCGCGACTTGCTGGCGCACATCGCGCAAGCGCTGCACCTGCCGCTGGCCCAGGTCGAAGGCGTGGCCACGTTCTACCGCTTCTTCCACACCCGGCCCGTGGGCCGCCTGCGCGTGCTGTTCTCCGACAACATCACCGACCGTTTGTTGGGCAGCGAGGCGCTGCTGGCCCGGCTCTGCGAACGCCTGCGTGTGGCGCCGGGCGAGACCGATGCCCAGGGCCGCTTCAGCGTCGACCGGGCGTCCTGCACCGGTCTGTGCGACCAGGGCCCGGCGCTGCTGATCAACCACCACCAGGTGATCACCCGGCTCGATACCGCGCGGGTGGACGCGCTCGCCGCGCTCATGCTGGCCGAGGTACCGGTGGGTGAATGGCCCACTGAGTGGTTCCGCGTGGACAACAAAGTGCACCGCGCCGGTGTGCTGCTGAGCGGGTTGCCGGCGGACGCGCCGGCCTTGCCCGAAGTGCTCGCGCGAGAACCGCAGGCCCTGATCGACGAATTGGCCCGCGCCGGCTTGCGCGGCCGCGGCGGCGCAGGCTTCCCGACCGCGCGCAAATGGCAGGCTTGCAAAGACACCAGCGGCCCGCAACGCTGCGTGGTCTGCAACGCCGACGAAGGCGAGCCCGGCACCTTCAAGGACCGCGTGCTGCTCAGCGAGCACGCCGACGCCGTGTTCGATGGCATGACCATCGCCGCGCGCGCCGTCGGTGCGCAGCAGGGCTGGCTCTACCTGCGCGGCGAATACCGCTACCTGCTGCCGCATCTGCAGGCGGTGCTGGAGCGCCGCCGCGCCAGCGGGCTGCTGGGCGCCAACGCCGCTGGCTTGACCGGGTTGGACTTCGACATCGGCATCCACCTCGGCGCCGGGGCGTATGTGTGCGGCGAGGAGTCGGCGCTGATCGAATCGTTGGAAGGCCAACGCGGCACGCCGCGCATCCGCCCGCCGTTTCCGGTGGAGCGCGGTTACCTCGGTCGCCCCACCGTGGTCAACAACGTCGAGACCTTCTGCGCCGTGGCCCACATTGCGCGCCGCGGTGGCGCCTGGTGGGCCGCCATGGGCACGGTCTCGTCCACCGGCACCAAGATCCATTCCGTCTCGGGCGACTGCGAGCGCCCCGGCCTGTACGAATACCCGCTGGGCACCCCCATCGCGCAGATCCTGGCCGACTGCGGCGCACGCGATGCCCAGGCGGTGCAGGTGGGCGGCCCATCGGGCAGCTGTGTGCCCGCATCGGCGTTCGAGCGGACCATCGCCTTCGACGACGTGCCCAGTGCCGGCGCCTTCATGGTCTTCAACGGCACGCGCGACCTGTTCGAGGTGGCGCGCCACTTTGCCCGCTTCTTCGCGCACGAAAGCTGCGGCCTCTGCACACCCTGCCGCGTGGGCACCGAACTGGTGGTGCGGCGGCTGGACAAGCTCGCGCACGAGCGCGGCGCCGGTCGCGGCTCGGCCTTCGACCTGCAACGTCTGCACGAGCTGGATGTGCTGTTGCACAGCGGCACGCACTGCGGCCTGGGCGCCTCGGCCTGCAACCCGCTGCGCGACACGCTGACCCACTTCGGGCAGGTCTACGCATCGCGCACGACCACCGCGCAGTTCGAACCCGAGTTCGATCTCGACGCCGAACTTTCGGCGGCCCGGCGCGTCACGGGTCGCACCGACTCCGGCGCCCACCTGCACACGGAGCACAAGCTATGAGTGGACCGCGCGACAACGACCGGGCGGTGTTCCAGTTCGACGGCCAGCCCGTTCCGCTGCAACCCGGCGACACCATCCTGCAAGCCGCACAACGCGCCGGCCACGACGTGCCCCACCTGTGCTGGCACCCCGAGGTGTCGGCCAGCGCCTCGTGCCGGGTCTGCACGGTGCAGGTGAACGGCCGGCCAGTAGCGGCCTGCACAACAGCCGTTGCCGCCGGGCAATCCGTGGACTGCCACACCGCCGAACTGCGCGCGCAGCGGCTGCGCCTGTTGCAGATGCTCTTCGTCGAGGGCAACCACTTCTGCCCCGGCTGCGAAAAAAGTGGCCTCTGCCTGCTGCAGGAACAGGCAGAGCGCGCCGGCATGACCGATCTGCATTACGAGACGCTCAACCCCGAGCGCCCGGTCGACGCCAGCCACCCCGACGTGCTGTTCGAGCCCAACCGCTGCATCCTCTGCCAGCTCTGCGTGCGCGCCAGCGACGAACTCGATGGCAAACAGGTCTTCGCCATCGGTGGCCACGGCATCGCCACGCACCTGCTGATCAACAGCACCAGCGGCCGGCTCGGTGACAGTGCGCTGTCGGTGACCGACCGCGCGGCCCACATCTGCCCGGTGGGTGCGCTGCTGCCCAAGCGGGTCGGCTTTGCGGTGCCCATCGGTCAAAGGACCTTCGACGACGAGGAGACGCGTGGATGAGCGCCGTCAATGCTCCCCGCAAGCTGCGCGTGGCCACGGTCTCGCTGGCCGGCTGCTTTGGTTGCCACATGTCCTTCCTGGACATCGACGAGCGCCTGTTCGAACTGATCGAACACATCACATTCGACCGCTCGCCGCTCACCGACATCAAGACCGTGGGGCCGTGTGACATCGGCTTGGTCGAGGGTGGGCTCTGCAACGCAGAAAACGTGGAGGTGCTGCGCGCGTTCCGCGCCAACTGCCGCGTGCTCGTGGCCGTGGGCGCCTGCGCCATCACCGGCGGCCTGCCGGCCCTGCGCAACCACCTCGATGTGGGCGACATGCTGCAGGCGGTCTACGGCGAGGTGCCCAACGACCCCGAGCTTCCGCTGCCGCTCAACAAGGTGCACCCCATCCACGAGGTGGTGCGCATCGACCACGCGCTGCCCGGCTGCCCGCCGTCGGCCGATGCGTTCTGGCAGTTCCTGCAGGACCTCATCGCCGGGCGCGAACCGACGCAGGTTCTGATCCGCTACGACTGATGCCATGACTGAATGTGAAGCCCCCCTGCGCCGCTTCGCGTCTTCCCCCCGTGGGGACGGCACTGGCCGTCCGGCAAAGCCGGCCCGGCGGTGCCCCTGGGTGGCGTTGTGCCATGCGTCGTGTGTCGCGCTCAGCGCGGTGGAGCAACAGCCATGAACCCTTCTTCTCTCGAAACCGCCGCCGACCCGCAGGGCCTGCGCCGCATCGTGATCGACCCGGTCTCGCGCGTCGAGGGCCACGGCAAGGTCACGCTGCTGCTGGATGAACACAACCGCATCCAGCAGGTGCGCCTGCACATCGTCGAATTCCGGGGCTTCGAGCAGTTCATCGTCGGCCGGCCCTACTGGGAGGTGCCGGTGATGGTGCAGCGCCTGTGCGGCATCTGCCCGGTCTCGCACCACCTGGCCGCCACCAAGGCGCTGGACCGCGTGGTCGGCGGCTGGCCGGTGCCCGAGGCGGCCAACCAGATCCGCCGCCTCATGCATTACGGCCAGATCGTGCAGAGCCACGCACTGCACTTCTTCCACCTGTCCTCGCCCGACCTGCTGTTCGGCTTCGACGCCGACGTCGTGCAGCGCAACATCGTGGGCGTGGCGATGGCGCACCCCGAGGCCGCGCGCCAGGGTGTGATGCTGCGCAAGTTCGGGCAGGAGTGCATCCGCATCACGGCGGGCAAGCGGGTGCACGGCACCGGCTCGGTGCCCGGTGGCATGAACCGCGCGGTGGATGCGGCCGAACGCGACGTGCTGCGTGCGCAGTTGCCAGAGGTACTGGCCTGGGCCGAGGCGGCGGTGGACCTGGCCGCACGCCTGCACACCGGCCTGCCTCAGCACCTCGGCGGCTTTGCCGAAACCCCCGCGGCCATGATGTCGCTGGTCGGCCCTGGCGGCGCCATGGAGTTCTACGACGGCACGCTGCGCGTGCGCGAGGCCGACGGGCGCATCGCGGTCGACGGCTTCGAAGACCAGCGCTACCGCGAGCTGATCGGCGAGGGCGTCAAGCCCTGGACCTACATGAAGTTCCCCTACCGCCTGGCGCTCGGTCCCGACGCCGGCTGGTACCGCGTCGGCCCGCTGGCCCGCGTGCAGAACTGCGACTTCATTCCCACGCCCCGCGCCGAAGCGCGGCGCCAGGCCTTCGTGGCCGCGCACGGTGGCCAGCCGGTGCACGCGGTGCTCGCCACCCACTGGGCGCGCATGATCGAACTGCTGCACGGCGTGGAGGTGATCGCGCAGTTGCTGGACGACCCGGCCATCCTCGGCGGCCCGCTGCTCGCCAGCGGTGAGCGCCAGCGCGGTGGTGTCGGCATCATCGAAGCGCCACGCGGCACGCTGATCCACGAGTACGAAGTGGGCGACGACGACCTGGTGACGAGCTGCAACCTGATCGTCTCGACCACGCACAACAACCAGGCCATGAACGAGGCCGTGCGCTCGGTCGCGCTGCAGTACCTGGACGGCCAGACCATCACCGAGCCGCTGCTCAACCACATCGAGGTTGCCATTCGCGCCTACGACCCCTGCCTGTCGTGCGCCACGCACGCGCTGGGCCAGATGCCGCTGGCGGTGACGCTGCGCGACGCCCACGGTGAGGTGCTCGACCACGTGCACCGCTCGTCCCGCGGCGACACCGTGCGCGGCACCCGGCCGCATTCGGCGGAGGCTGCGTCATGAGCTCAGCGCCGGGCCGCTCCCAAGCAAGCTCGCACCGCAGCCCGGAGGGCGAAGGTACGCCAGTGACCTCCAAGGTGGCGCCGCTGCTGGTGTTCGGCTGGGGCAACCCGAGTCGGGGCGACGACGCGCTCGGCCCGTTGCTGGTCGAACAACTGGCCGACCGGGCACAGGCACAGCTGCCGGCAGGGCGGCTCGAATGCCTTACCGACTTCCAGCTGCAGGTCGAACACGCGCTCGACCTCGTGGGCCGCGAGCGTGTGCTCTTCGTGGACGCCGCCATCGGCCTGCAAACGCCGTTCGCGGTGAGCACCGTGCTGCCCGCGCCGGTCGCTGGCTTCACCACCCACGCGCTGGCCCCCGAGGCGCTGCTGCAGGTCTACACCGGGCTGGAGCGCGCCGAGCCACCACCGTGCACGCTGCTCGCCATCCGCGCCCAACGCTTCGAGCTGGGCGAGGCACCCGGTGAACAAGCGATGGCCGATCTGGCGCAAGCGCTGGCCTGGGCGATGACCTGGGCCGGCCTGACCGAGGAGATGACCACATGAACGTGCTCTGGCTTCAAAGTGGCGGTTGCGGCGGCTGCAGCATGTCGCTGCTGTGCGCCGACACCCCCGATTTCCAGGGCCATCTGCGCGACGGTGGCGTGAACCTGCTGTGGCACCCGTCGCTGTCGATGGCGAGCGGCGAGGAGGTGATCGCGCTGCTGCACTCGGTGCTGGAGGGGGGCACCCGGCTCGACGCGCTGTGCGTCGAAGGCTCCTTGCTGCGCGGCCCCAACGGCACCGGGCGTTTCCACATGCTGGCCGGCACCGGCCTGCCCATGATCCACTGGGTGCGCGAACTCGCGGCGAAAGCGGCACACGTGCTGGCGGTGGGCAGTTGCGCGGCCTGGGGCGGTATCACGGCGGGCGGGGACAACCCCACCGACGCCTGCGGCCTGCAGTACGAGGACGACCGCATCGGTGGCCTGCTCGGCGCCGAATTCCGCTCCGGCAGCGGCCTGCCGGTGATCAACATCGCGGGCTGCCCGACCCACCCGAGCTGGGTGATCGACACGCTGATGGCGCTGGCCGCCGACGGCTTCGTGGCCGACGACCTCGACCCGCTGAACCGCCCGCGTTTCTACGCCGACCAGCTGGTGCACCACGGCTGCACCCGCAACGAGTACTACGAGTTCAAGGCCAGCGCCGAAAAGCCGTCCGACCTGGGCTGCATGATGGAGCACATGGGCTGCAAGGGCACGCAGGTGCACGCCGACTGCAACACCCGGTTGTGGAACGGCGAGGGCAGCTGCACGCGCGGTGGCTACGCCTGCATCGCCTGCACCGAGCCCGGGTTCCAGGAACCCGGCCACCCGTTCCACGAGACGCCCAAGCTCGCCGGCATCCCCATCGGCCTGCCGACCGACATGCCCAAGGCCTGGTTCGTGGCGCTGGCTTCGCTGTCCAAGAGCGCGACGCCGAAGCGGGTGAAGAACAACGCGGTGGCGGACCACCTCGTTGTCAAACCCGCAGTGAGAAAGACACGCTTGAAATGAGCACGCCATGAGCAGACTTCTCGTTGGTCCGTTCAACCGCGTCGAAGGCGATCTCGAAGTTTCGCTCGACATCGCCGACGGCCGCGTCACCTCCGCCCAGGTCAACGCCACCATGTACCGCGGCTTCGAGCAGATCCTGCAGGGCAAGGTGCCGCACGACGCGCTGGTCTATGTGCCGCGCATCTGCGGCATCTGTTCGGTCTCGCAGTCGGTGGCGTCGGCGCGTGCGCTGGCCGACCTGGGCGGCATAGCGATGCCACCCAACGGGCAGCACGCCACCAACCTGATCCTGGCGACAGAAAACCTGGCCGACCACCTGACGCACTTCTACCTGTTCTTCATGCCGGACTTCGCCCGCCCGGTTTACGCGGGTCACCCCTGGCACGCCGAAGCCCAACGCCGCTTCGCACCCGACCACGGTGAACAGGTGCGCGCGGCCACGGCGGCGCGTCAGCGCTGGCTCACGCTGCTGGGCACGCTGGGCGGCAAGTGGCCGCACACGCAGTCGATCGAACCGGGGGGCTCCACCCGCGCCATCGACGCCGCCGAGCGTGTGCGCCTGCTGGCCAAGGTGCGCGAGTTCCGCAGCTTCCTGGAGCGCCAACTGTTCGCCGCGCCGCTCGAAGCCGTGGCCGCGCTGGACAGCGAAGCCGCCCTCTGGGACTGGCATGCGCAGGACCCGCTGGGGGGCGACCTGCGCTTCTTCCTCACGCTCGTGCGCGACCTGCAGCTCGACACGCTCGGTCCCGGGCCGGACCGCTACCTGAGTTATGGCGCTTATGCACAGTCGGGTGGTGGCTGGGCCCTGCCCGGTGGCGTGTGGCGCGCGGCCGAAACGCGGCTGGAGGTGCTGGACGCGCGATGCATCACCGAAGACGCGACCCACGCCTGGCTGGCCCACGCGCGCGAGCCGCTGCACCCGCTGCATGGCATCACCCGCCCCGAGCCCGACAAGCCCGGCGCCTACACCTGGAACAAGGCGCCGCGGCTGGGGGGCGAGGTGGTCGAAACCGGCGCCATCGCGCGCCAGCTGGCCGGCGGCATGCCGCTGGTGCGCGACGCGGTGGCGCGGCACGGCGGCACGGTCTACACGCGTGTGCTGGCGCGGCTGATCGAGCTGGCGCGCGTGGTGCCGCTGATGGAATCCTGGCTGCAGGCGATCCGCCCGACCGAGGCGTTCTGCGTGCCGACCGCGTTGCCCGACGAGGGCAGTGGCGTGGGCCTGAGCGAAGCCGCGCGCGGCAGCCTGGGCCACTGGCTGGTGGTGCGGCGCGGCCGCATCGCCAACTACCAGATCGTCGCGCCCACGAGCTGGAATTTTTCACCGCGCGATGCCGCCGGCACGCCCGGTGCGCTGGAGCAGGCGCTGGTGGACGCGCCGGTGCTGGAAGGCGAAAAAACGCCTGTCTCCGTCCAGCACATCGTGCGTTCGTTTGACCCTTGCATGGTGTGCACCGTGCACTAGATGGAACACCCCCGCGCCGCTTCGCGTCACCCCCTCAAGGGGGCGACACCAGCCGTCTGGCAAAGCCAGCCCGGCGGTGTCCTTGCAGGAGGCACTGCTCGTTCGACAATCGCTTTGTTATGACCAAAGACCGAGCACCCAGCCCCCTGCCCACCGTGTCCATGGAAGGCGTTGACGAGTCCACCTGGCTGGACGTGATCCAGAAGATGGACGAGGTCTACACGCGGCTGATCGACGACGAGGTCGAGCTGGAGAAGAAGAACACCGAGCTGGAGCAGTCACAGCAGTTCATCTTCAGCGTGCTCACGTCCATGTCGGACGTGCTGGTGGTCTGCGACGAGCGCGGTCTGATCGAACAGGCCAACGCGGCCCTGTGTGAGCTGGTGGGTCGCAGTGAAGAACAGTTGCGCGGCAGCGGCCTGGCCGATCTGCTGGCCGACGCCGCAAGCGTGGACGCGGCGCGCGCCGCGATGGACCGGTCCGACGCACCGCGCGCCGGCCAGGGCATCGAGCTCAACCTGATCGACACGCAGGGCCAACCGGTGCCTGTGGACGCGAACTGCACGCCCCGTATCGGCCCCAACGGCCGGCGCGTTGGCACCGTGTGGGTGGGCCGGCCCACGGCCGAGCTCAAGCGCGCGTACCACGAGATGCGCGCCGCCCACGAGGCCTTGAAGCGCACGCAGCAGCAGCTGCTGCATTCGGAAAAGATGGCCTCGCTCGGCCAACTGGTGGCGGGCGTGGCGCACGAACTCAACAACCCGATCAGCTTCGTGCTCGGCAATGTGCACGCGCTGCGCAAGTACTGCGACCGGCTGCAGACCTACATGGCCGCGCTGCACGCGCACGAGCCCGAACCGGTGCTGCAGGCGCTGCGCCAGAAGCTGCGCATCGAACACCTAATGGGCGACCTGCCCTCGCTGATCGAAGGCACGCTCGAAGGCGCGCAGCGCACCGCCGACATCGTGCACGGCCTCAAGCGTTTTTCGGCCATGGACTCCGAAGAGCGTGTGCCGGTGAACCTGGTCGAGGTGATTGAACGCGCCATCCACTGGGTGCAGAAAGGCCGGCCCACGCCGGTGGACGTGCGCTGGCAGGCGCGCGCGCCCTGCACCGTGATGGGCAGTGCGGGGCAGTTGCAGCAGGTGATGATGAACCTGCTGCAGAACGCGTTCGACGCCGTGGGCGGCCCTGGTGTGGTGTCACCTTGTGTGTGGGTAGCGATGGCGAGTGAGGGCACGCAGGTGCATGTGACCGTGCGCGACAACGGACCGGGCATCCCGCCCGAACACCTGCTGCGCATCTTCGACCCCTTCTTCACCACCAAGCCGGTGGGCAAGGGCACAGGCCTGGGCCTGTCCATCAGCTACGGCATTGTCGAACAGCACGGCGGGCGCCTGAGTGCGCGCAACGCAGAGGGTGGAGGGGCAGAGTTCGTGCTGGAGCTGCCCAAAGTGAAGTAATGCGCGCTCCTTTCTCCGGAGCGCGTGCCTGAACCCAGCACACGCCGAGGATCCGGCTTTGCCGGTCCCAGGGCGTGGTCCCCCTGGGGGGAAGCCGCGCAGCGGCGCAGGGGGTGTCATCCTTCAGGGGGGTGACAATCCTTGCATGGAATTGCTGCTCGTCTCTATTGCTTCGCTGTTCGCCGGTTTTGTGGACTCCATCGTCGGCGGCGGCGGCCTGATCCTTGTCCCGGCGCTGTTCGCGGTGTTTCCCAACACCCACCCGGCCACGCTGTTCGGCGTCAACAAGGGTGCGTCGATCTGGGGCACGGGGGTGGCCACGGTGCAGTACGCGCAGCGGGTGCAGATGCCCTGGCGTGCGCTGCTGCCGGCCGCGCTGGTGTGTTTCGCCGGCTCCATGCTGGGCGCCTGGACGGTGACCATCATCTCGCCCGACTTTCTGCGCCGCGCGCTGCCGTTGGTGCTGCTCGGCGTGCTGCTCTACACCCTGGCCCGCAAGGACCTGGGCCGCCACCACACACCGCACTTCACGGGCCGTCAGGAAGCCATGGCCGCCGCCACGCTGGGCGCCACCATCGGGTTTTACGACGGTTTTTTTGGCCCCGGCACGGGCAGCTTCTTCGTGTTCCTGTTCGTGCGCTGGCTGGGCTACGACTTCCTGCACGCCAGTGCCAGCGCCAAGCTGCTCAACACAACCTCCAACCTCGCGGCGCTGATGCTGTTCGCCTGGAAGGGCCACGTCTGGTGGCATTTCGCGCTGGTGATGGCCGTGGCCAATGTGGTGGGCAGCCTGCTCGGTACACGGCTCGCGCTCAAGCATGGCAGCGGTTTTGTGCGCGCGGCGTTCATCGTGGTGGTGACGGCGCTGATCCTGAAGACCAGCTACGACGCCTGGTGGAGATGACCCACCCCCGCCGCGCTTTGCGCGACCCCCTCAAGGGGGCGGCACTGGCCGTCCGGCAAAGCCGGCCCGGCGGTGCCCTGGGATCAACTCCCCCGGCGGCGCGACATGTCTTGTTCGAGGATGCGGTGGAACCGGCTTCGCCGGGCCACTCGCATCGCCCCCTTGAGGGGGTGACGCCGCAGGCGGCGCGGGGGTGGACTTATTTCGCGGCGGCGGGGGTGGTCACATCCTCTTGCGGCCACGGGAGTGAACTCGCCTTGAGTGGCGCTCCGATGGGGGCGGATGCCTCGCCCTTCTGTACCGCGGCCAGGTCCTGCGGGTTGGGGTACTGGTCCATCAGCAGGTAATCGAACACGCGGCGCGCGATGGGGGCGGCGCTGGTGGCGCCGAAGCCGGCGTTCTCCACCACCACGGCCAGTGCGATGCGCGGCTGCTCCACGGGCGCGAAGGCGATGTAGAGCGAGTGGTCGCGCTGGTGCTCTTCCAGCTTGCGCGCGTCGTAACGGTCCTTCTGGCCGATGGTCACGGCCTGCGCGGTGCCGGTCTTGCCGCCACTGGTGTAGCCGGCGCCCGCGAACACGCGGGTCGAGGTGCCCTCGGTGGTCACGCCCTGCATCGCGCGCAGCACGATGTTGATGTTCTCGCGCTGGTAGCCCATGTCCACCGGTGCCTCCAGTGGCAACGGCGTGCGCTCACGGGTCACCACGTTTTCGGTCGCCAGCGTCAGATGCGGTTTGTATTTGATGCCGCCGTTGGTGAGCGTCGCCAGCGCATGCGCGATCTGCAGCATGGTGAAGTTGTTGTAGCCCTGGCCGATACCGAGCGAGATGGTCTCGCCCGCGTACCAGCGCTGCTGCTCGGGCCGCTTGTAGTTGTTGCGCTTCCACTCCTGGTTGGGCAGCACGCCGCGCACCTCGCCTCGCAGGTCGATGCCGGTGATCTGGCCGAAACCCAGCGGTGCCATGAAGTCGTGCATGGTGTCCACGCCCATGTCGTTGGCCAGCGAGTAGTAGTAGGTGTTGCTGGACTTGACGATGCTGCGGTGCATGTCCACCGCACCCAGGCCGCCGTCGCCGTGGCTGCGGAAGCGGTGGTTGCCGAACATCCAGTAGCCCGGGTCGTTGATGATCGCGGTGGCGCTGCGCGTGCCGGTTTCCAGTGCACCCAACGCCATGAAAGGCTTGTAGGTGGAGCCGGGTGGGTAGGTGCCGCGCAGCGCGCGGTTGAGCAGCGGCTTGTCGAGCGACTCGTTGAGCGTTTTCCAGTTCTCGACGTCGATGCCTTCGACGAACAGGTTGGGGTCGAAGGTGGGTTTGCTCACAAAGGCCAGCACCTCGCCGTTGCGTGGGTCGATCGCGACCAGCGCGCCCCGGCGGTCGCCGAACATGTCTTCGATCAGCTTCTGCAGCTTGATGTCGATGGCGAGCACCACCGTGTTGCCGGGCGTGGCGGGCGTGTTGGCCAGCGAGCGCACGGCGCGCCCGCCGGCCGAGGTCTCGACGCGGTCGAAGCCGGTGATGCCGTGCAGCTCGCGCTCGTAGTGCTGTTCGGCGCCGAGTTTGCCGATGTATTCCGTGCCACGGTAGTTGGCCTGCTCCTCTTCCGGCCAGTCTTCGATGGATTCCTTTTCGCGCTGGTTGATGCGGCCGATGTAGCCCACCACGTGGCTGGCGATCTCGCCGTGCGGGTAGTGACGGATCAGGCGCGCGCGCACGTCCACGCCCGGGAAACGGTAGCGCTGCACGGTGAAGCGCGCCACCTCCTCGTCGGTGAGGCGCGTGCGGATGGGCAGCGAGTCGAAGCTGCGCGACTCTTCCAGCAGCTTGCGAAAGCGCCGCTTGTCGCGCGGCTCGATGTTCACCAGGGTGCCCAGGGCGTCGATGGTGGCCTCAAGATTCTCGACCTTGGAGGGGGTGATCTCCAGTGTGTAGGCCGAGAAGTTGGTGGCGAGCACGCGGCCATGGCGGTCCAGGATCTGGCCCCGGTTGGGCACCACCGGCAGCACCGCCGTGCGGTTGCTCTCGGCCTGTGCATCCAGGTCTTCGTGGCGCATCACCTGCAGGTACACCATGCGCGAGGCCAGCAGGCCAAACGCGATCACCACCGCCAGTCCCGCCACCAGCACCCGGGTGCGAAACTGCGCCAGGTCGGCTTCGACGTTGCGCAGTTCGGTCATAGAGGCCGGTTGTCGTCGGGGTCTGGCGCGCGGCGCTGAGGCGCGAGCAGCATCACGCTGGCCACTGGCCAGAGCGCGGCTTCGATCATCGGGGCCAGCAGGTAAGACCAGCCGGGAAAGCTGCCACCCGCGATCATGCCGACCAGCAACTCCAGCAGGTGAGCCGCGAAAAACAGCGGCAGCACCTGCACCGCCTGGGTCGGCACGCCGAACCACAGCAGGCGCCGGTGCATGAAGACCGCGGCGTAGCCGAGCACGGTGTAGGCGAGGGCGTGCTGGCCCAGCAGGGCACCCTGCTGCACGTCCATGGTCAGCCCGAACAGAAAGGCCACGCCCACGCTCACGCGCAAGGGCTGGTGCACGCTCCAGAACACCAGCACCACGGCCAGCAGGTCCGGCACCCAGGCACCCCGACCCCACAGGCCCATGTTCATGACCATGTTCGACAACAGGGCCACGAACAGGCTGAACCAGATGAACGCGGGGTTGGCGGGCAGCAACAGTTGCTGCCCGGGTCGCATGATCATGGCGCGCTCCTCGCATTGGCTGTGTCCGAGGCCAGGCGCCGGGGCTTGGCGGCGGTGGCCGGCAGCGGTGACGGCGGCAGGCCCTGGCCCACAGGGGTGAGCACCAGCACATGCAGCGCACCCTGCACGCGCGCCAGCGGGGTGCAGTTGATGCGGGTGAAGGAGGACTCGGCCCGGCGTTCGACGCGGGCGATCTTCGCGACCGGCAGGCCGGCGGGGTAGACGCCATCGACACCGCTGGTGGTGAGCAGGTCGCCCTCGGCGATGTCGGCATTGGACAGCGTGTAGCGCAGCTCCAGGCCATCGCCGTCCACCCCGGGCTGACCATAGACCACGCTGCGCAGGCCGGTGCGCGCGTTGAGCACGGGGATCGCCTGATCGCGGTCGATCAGCAGCGTCACCTCCGACACCAGCGGGTAGACGCGCGTCACCTGCCCCAGCACGCCGCTGTCGTCAATGACGGGCGAGCCGGCCACGACGCCATGGGTCTGCCCCCGGTCGATCACGACCTTGCGAGAGTACGGGTCGGCCGCGTCGTAGAGCACCTGGGCGCCGGTGGTGGCTGTGGTGATGCGTTCGCGCATGACCAGCAGCTCGCGCAGGCGTCGGTTCTCCAGTTCGAGTTGTTCGAGCTGCAGGGATCGTTCGGCCTGCGAGGCCAGCTTCTTCTGGGCCAGCGATTCGTTCTGCTGGGCCTGGTGCAGGCTGGTGAAATAGCCCCCTGCCTGACCGACCGCCTCAATGGGCTGCAGCACCAGCCATTGCACCGGATACAGCGCCGTGGCCAGCGCGCTGCGCAGCGGAGCGGTGATGCCGAAACGTGTGTCCGCCACCATCAGGAACAGCGCCATGGCGCTGAAAACCATCAGTTTGGACAAGGCCGAAGGACCCTGTTTGAAAAACGGGGGAGGCGTGCGATCCAGGGTGCCCAGTGGCATGGATGGGTGGGCTCGCTTGTGTGGATGGGGCCGGGAACCGGCGCCGTGCCTTTATTCGCTGGTGAAAATGGTGCCCAGGCGCTCCATGCGCTCCAGGGCCATGCCGCAGCCACGCACCACGCAGGTCAGCGGCTCTTCGGCCACCAGCACCGGCAGGCCGGTTTCTTCGGCCAGCAGGCGGTCCAGGTCGCGCAGCAGCGCGCCACCGCCGGTCAGCATCATGCCGCGCTCGGCGATGTCGGCGCCCAGCTCGGGCGGGGTCTGTTCCAGCGCACTCTTCACGGCCGAGACGATGCTGTTGAGCGGGTCGGTCAGGGCCTCAAGAATCTCGTTGCTGGAGATGGTGAAGCTGCGCGGCACGCCCTCGGACAGGTTGCGGCCCTTGACTTCCATTTCCTTGACTTCGGAGCCGGGGAAGGCCGAGCCGATGTTCTTCTTGATCGCTTCGGCGGTGGGTTCGCCGATCAGCATGCCGTAGTTGCGGCGGATGTAGGCAATGATGGCCTCGTCGAAACGGTCACCGCCCACGCGCACGCTGCCTTTGTAGACCATGCCGCCGAGCGAAATCACACCGACTTCGGTGGTGCCACCGCCGATGTCCACCACCATGGAGCCCGACGCGTCGGACACCGGCAGGCCGGCGCCGATGGCCGCGGCCATGGGTTCTTCGATCAGGTACACCTCGGAGGCGCCGGCGCCCAGGGCCGACTCGCGGATGGCGCGGCGTTCGACCTGGGTGGAACCGCAGGGCACGCAGATGATGATGCGCGGGCTCGGCTTGAACATCGAGCGCGGATGCACCATCTTGATGAACTGCTTGAGCATCTGCTCGGTCACGGTGAAGTCGGCGATCACACCGTCTTTCATCGGGCGGATGGCCTCGATGTTGCCGGGCACCTTGCCCAGCATGGCCTTGGCTTCCTTGCCGACAGCCTGAATGGTCTTTTTGCCCTGAGGGCCGCCTTCATGGCGGATCGACACCACGGAAGGTTCGTCGAGCACGATGCCTTTGCCGCGAACGTAAATGAGGGTGTTGGCGGTGCCAAGGTCAATGGCCAGGTCGGTCGAAAACTGCCGACGGAACGCTTCAAACATGGTGCAAAAATCCTGTGGGGCACGACCGCCGCTTCGTGCGGTCATCGCCGGGTGCTGGACGGGAGGTCGGGGCTTTAAGTCTTTGATTCAGCGGCAAAAAGCGTGCTGAAACGGGTACTTCCGCTAAACCTTGGATAATACCGTATCCCCTGTGCATAACTGTGCCGTCCGAGGGGAGCAGTCATCACTTTACAGGCCGTTTCAGGGGCATTTCAGCCTCCAACAGCCCGTTTCTTTCCACTTACACCGGTTCCCGTCCTGCCATGTCCCTGACCTTGTCCGACATCGGGCGCATCGCCAATCTGGCGCGTCTTGAACTCTCCGGGCCCCAAAGCGAGCGCATGCTCAGCCAGCTCAACGGCTTCTTCGACATCGTCGAACAGATGAACGCGGTGGACACCACCGGCGTGGAGCCACTGGCCCACCCCACGGCCGTGATCGACCACGTGAGTCTGCGCCTGCGCCCCGATGTGGCCAGCGAACCCAACAACCGCGAAGCCAACCAGAAGAGCGCGCCTGCGGTCGAGCGCGGCTTGTTTCTCGTGCCCAAGGTGATCGAATGAGCGCACAAGAACTGCATCAGATGGGCGTGGCCGAACTGGCCGCCGCCATCGCTGACAAAAAGACCTCCAGCGTCGAAGCCGCGCAGCACCTGCTGGCGCGTGCCAGGCAGCACGCCGGCCTGGGCGCCTACCTGGCCTTCAACGAAGACCTTACCCTGGCGCAGGCCAAGGCCGCGGATGGGCGCGTGGCTGCCGGTGAGCGCGGCCCCTTGCTGGGCGTGCCACTGGCGCACAAGGACATCTTCGTCACCCAGGGTTTTCCCACCACCGCCGGATCGAAGATCCTGGAGGGCTACCAAAGCCCGTTCGACGCCACCGTCGTGGCCCATCTGGCCCAGGCCGGCGCCGTGACGCTGGGCAAGCTCAACTGCGACGAGTTCGCCATGGGCTCGGGCAACGACAACTCGGCCTACGCGCCGGTGCACAACCCCTGGGACACGGCCCGTGTGCCCGGCGGCTCGTCGGGCGGTTCGGCCGCCGCGGTGGCCGCGCGCCTGGTGCCCGCCGCCACCGGCACCGACACCGGCGGCTCGATCCGCCAGCCCGCCAGCTTCACCGGCATCACTGGCATCAAGCCCACCTACGGCCGCTGCTCGCGTTATGGCATGGTGGCTTTCGCTTCCAGCCTCGACCAGGCCGGCCCGATGGCGCGCAGCGCCGCCGACTGCGCCACGCTGCTCACCGCCATGGCCGGGCCCGACATCGACCGCGACTCCACCAGCCTCGACCACCCGGCCGAGGACTACACGCGCCTGCTGGGCGCGCCTCGTGATGGTGCGACCGCTGCGCAGCCGCTCAAGGGTTTGCGCATCGGCCTGCCCAACGAATTCTTCGGTGAAGGCTGCGCGCCCGACGTGATCGCTGCCGTGCGCGCCGCGCTGTCTGAGTATGAAAAGCTCGGCGCCACACTGGTCGACATTTCGCTGCCGCGCACAGAATTGTCCATCCCGGTTTACTACGTCATTGCACCCGCCGAAGCCTCGTCGAACCTGAGCCGTTTCGACGGTGTGAAGTTCGGCCACCGCGCCGCACAGTACGACGACCTGACCGACATGTACAAAAAGTCACGCAGCGAGGGCTTCGGCCCCGAGGCGCAGCGCCGCATCATGATCGGCACCTATGTGCTGAGCCACGGTTACTACGACGCGTACTACCTCAAGGCGCAGCAGATCCGCCGCCTGATCGCGCAAGACTTTCAGCAGGCTTTCACCCAGTGCGACGTGATCGCCGGCCCCGTGGCGCCCACCGTCGCCTGGAAGATCGGTGAGAAAAGCGACGACCCGGTCGCCAACTACCTGGCCGACATCTACACCCTGTCCACCTCGCTGGCCGGCCTGCCCGGCATGAGCGTGCCGGCCGGCTTCGGCGCCGCGAACATGCCGGTGGGCCTGCAACTGGTGGGCAACTATTTCAAGGAAGGCGAACTGCTGCAGACAGCCCATGCTTTCCAGCAAGCCACCGACTGGCATCTGAAGACGCCGGAGGGCTTTTGACATGAGCAACACCAACAAACCCCCCCTGGTGCAAGGCTACGAAGTCGTGATCGGCTTCGAGACCCACGCCCAGCTCGCGACCCAATCCAAGATCTTCAGCCGCGCGCCCACGGCGTTTGGCGCCGAGCCCAACACGCAGGCCTGCGCGGTGGACCTGGCCCTGCCAGGCACGCTGCCGGTGATGAACCGCGGTGCGGTCGAGCACGCCATCCGCCTCGGCCTCGCGCTGGGCTCGCACATCGCCGAGCAAAGCGTGTTCGCTCGCAAGAACTACTTCTACCCCGACCTGCCCAAGGGCTACCAGATCAGCCAGTTCGAGATCCCTGTGGTGCAGGGCGGCGAGGTGAGCTTCTTCCTCGGTGACGAAAAGAAGACCGTGCGCCTGGTGCGCGCTCACCTGGAAGAAGACGCGGGCAAATCGCTGCACGAAGACTTCATCGGTCAGAGCGGCATCGACCTGAACCGTGCCGGCACGCCGCTGCTGGAGATCGTGACCGAGCCCGACATGCGTTCCAGCGCCGAGGCCGTGGCCTACGCCAAGGAGTTGCACAAGACCGTGACTTGGATCGGCATCTGCGACGGCAACATGCAGGAGGGCAGCTTCCGCTGCGACGCCAATGTGTCGGTGCGCAAACCCGGGGCGCCTCTGGGCACGCGCCGCGAGATCAAGAACCTGAACTCGTTCAAGTTCATGCAGCAGGCGATCGACTACGAGATCCGCTGGCAGATCGAAGAGATCGAAGACGGCCGCGCCATTCAGCAGGCCACGGTGCTGTTCGACCCCGACACCGGAGAGACGCGCGCCATGCGCACCAAGGAAGACGCGGCCGATTACCGCTACTTCCCGGACCCGGATCTGCCGCCGCTGGTGATCGCGCGCAGCTGGGTGGAACAGGTGAAAGCCGGCATGCCCGAGTTGCCGCGCCAGATGGCCGAGCGCCTGGTGCAGACCTACGGCCTGCCTGAGTACGACGCCACCACACTCACGCAGAGCCCGGCGATGGCGGCCTACTTTGAGACGGCCGCCAAGGCCAGTGGGCAGGCCAAGATGGCCAGTAACTGGATCATGGGCGAAGTGTCGCGCCGTTTGAACAACGAAGACACGGATATTTCCTGCGCCCCTGTGCCAGCGGACTACTTGGCGGCAATGCTGAACAAGATTGCCGATGGCACCATTTCAAACAATGCGGCCAAGATAGTCTTTGACTCCTTGTGGGAAGGTCGTCGTGGTGCGTTTGGTGTCGCAAATGCTGACTTAACTCAAGCTGCGATTGCGATTCACGAAATCATCGAATCCAAAGGCCTCAAGCAGATGAACGACAGCGGCGCGCTGGAAGCCATCATCGACGAGGTGATGGCCGCCAACGCCCCCATGGTCGAGCAGTTCCGCGCCGGCAAAGACAAGGCCTTCAACGCTCTGGTGGGCCTGGTCATGAAGGCCAGCAAGGGCAAAGCCAACCCGCAACAGGCCAACGACCTGCTGCGCCAAAAGTTGCAATAAAGCAGAAGGGGGCGCGGACCCGCCAGGCATTCAGCCGGAGCGCGTGCCTCAACCCAGCAAACGCCGTGGAACCGGCTTCGCCGGGCCACTGGCGTTGGTCCCCCTGGGGGGAAGCCGCGTCAGCGGCGCAGGGGGGCTATCGAGTGCTCCAGAGCATCTTCAGCTTGGCCAGTTCCTCGTCAAACCGCGTATTGACGCGCTGCTTTTCCTTGCCCTGGTCGTTCAGGAAGCGGGTTTGAATCTGGATCTGCTCCGCGTTGTCCTCGATCTTCCGTTTGAGCCAGGATGGCACTTTGGTGACGTCGTTCTGATAGAACTCCAGCTCGATATCGATGTCGCGGCGCTGTTTGACCAGTTCTTCCCCGCGCTTCTTGACCGCACCAATCACATCGTCGATCTGCGCCAGCGCGTCGGTGCGCTCTTTGTCGTGGACCGCCTGGTTGGGGTAGCGGATCAGCAGCGCGCGGTCCCGCCGTTTTTCTTCTGCCACCCGCGAACGCTCCGCTTCTTCCACCTTTTTCTGCGCGTCGAGGCGGGCGCGTTCATCGGCGGTGTAGCTGGGTGGCAGCACGCGCTTGACCACGCCGGAGTTGCTCAGCTCGCGCTGTTCCCGGTCCAGGCAATCGACGATAGGGCGGTCGGAGGTGATGCGCCGCCCCTTGCCGTCGATGCAGCTGTAGATGCCGGCCTTGCTTTTGTCCTGTGCCAAGGCGGCAGAACTCAGCGCCACCAAGGCACACCCCAGTGTTGCGAGTCGCAGCGCCTGAGCAACAGGAATCGGGATGAAAACGGGCAAAGGATTCCTCAAGCGACGCCGTAGCGCTCGCGGTAGGCCAGCACGCGGTCGTGGTGGCTGGACAGTTCGTCTCCTGTGTGCACCGTCAGATAGTGCAGCAAATCCGACAGCGTCGCAATGGCGCAGACCTGCATCCCCAGCTGCCGCTGCACATATTGAACCGCACTGTGGTCCACGTCACGCACCTGTCCGTCGGCGCCCACTTCGGTGGCCTTTTCTTGGCGGTCCAGTGCGATCACCACCGCGTGCGGCGTGGCGCCGGCGGCCTGGATCAGGGCGATGGACTCGCGCGCAGCGGTGCCGGCCGACATCACGTCGTCGACGATCAGCACCCGGCCCTTGAGCGGCGCGCCCACCAGCGAGCCGCCTTCGCCGTGGTTCTTGGCTTCCTTGCGGTTGTAGGCAAAGGGCACGTTGCGGCCCAGACGGGCCAGCTCGATGGCGACCGCCGCACCCAGCGGAATGCCCTTGTAGGCGGGCCCGAAAATCATGTCGAATTCGATGCCGCTGGCGATCAGGGCCTGTGCATAGAATTGCGCGAGCCGGCCGAGTTTGGCGCCATCGTCAAACAAGCCGGCGTTGAAGAAATAGGGCGAGAGCCGCCCGGCCTTGGTCTTGAATTCGCCGAAGCGCAGCACGCCCGAGTCCACGCAGAACTGCACGAAGTCCTGTGCCAGTTCATCTTTTCCTGCGGCGTTGTCCGCCACACCCACTTCCAACGACATGGAGAATTCCTTGTTCAAACTGACCAGCCTCAACCTCAACGGCATCCGTTCAGCCACCAGCAAAGGGCTGGAGGCCTGGCTTGCCGGACACTCGCCCGATTGTATTTGTGTGCAGGAAGTGAAAGCCCAGGCGCCCGATGTGAGCGGCCGCTTTGAAGCCATGGCGGGCCTCAAAGGCCATTTTCACTTTGCCGAGAAGAAGGGCTACTCAGGTGTGGCGGTCTACACGCGCCATGAGCCCAGCGACGTGGTGATGGGTTTTGATGCCGGCGAGTTCGACGCCGAAGGCCGCTATGTCGAACTGCGCTTTGACACACCGACGGCCAAGCGATCCATCATCAGTGTGTACTGCCCCAGCGGGTCGTCGGGCCCGGAGCGACAGGAGGCCAAGTACCGCTTCCTCGATGTGTTCTACCCGCATCTGATGGCGCTCAAGGGCCAGCGCGACTTCATCATCTGCAGCGACGTCAACATTGCGCACCAGAACGCCGACCTGAAGAACTGGCGCAGCAACCAGAAGAACAGCGGCTTCCTGCCCGAAGAGCGCGCCTGGATGACCAAGTTGCTCGCCGACGGCGGCCTGGTCGACGTGTACCGCCGCCTGCAGCCCGACACCACCGACACCTGCTACACGTGGTGGAGCAACCGGGGCCAGGCCTACGCGAACAACGTGGGGTGGCGGCTCGACTACCACCTGGCCACACCCGCGCTGGCGGCCCACGCCAAAACCGAAGCCATCTACAAAGGCGAAAAGTTCAGCGACCACGCGCCGATCACGATCGAATACGACTTCACACTCTGAGGTCGGGCGCCCGCGCCGGGGAGCCAACGGCCCGCACTTCCGGTAAGAGGTGCTTTTTGCCGGCATCGGGTGCCTGATCGGCGGGAGGCTTCCGGCGGGTGGCTGGAAGTGAGCGTCGGCAAAGTTGGTGAACGCATTACAGTGGCGCTAGAGTCATCTGTCCAATACCGATTGTGCTACCTGCCATCTTGAAACAAGATGGATGTCACCCTCTGACCGGTCATTCCTTCTCCACCATGGAACTTCGACAGCTGCGCTACTTTGTGGCCATCGCCGACAGCGGCAGCTTTTCCAAGGCCGCTGAACGGGTGTTCGTCGCCCAGTCGGCGCTCAGCCACCAGGTGGCCCAGCTCGAAGAAGAGCTGGGCGTCAGCCTCTTTCTCCGCTCCCGGCGCGGGGTGGAGCTCACCGATGCCGGGCAGCGTTTTTTGCCGCACGCGGTCGCTATCCTGCGCCAGGCCGAGGAGGCGCTGCGCAGCGCACGCCACACTGGCGACGAGCCGCGCGGCAAGGTGGTGTTCGGCATCCCGCACAGCGCTTCCAACGCATTGGCGCTGCCCCTGCTGCGCGAGGTCCACCAGCGCTATCCCCGAATCGAGCTCGAACTGACGGAGGAACTCACGGGCAATCTCACGCGGCAGTTGCGCACCGGGCAGATCAACCTGGCCGTGCTGTTCGACGACGGCCACCTGGGCGGTTTCACCAGCACGGGCCTGCTGAGCGAGCAGCTGTGCCTAATCGAGCCCGCCGTGCCGGGCACCACGCCGGCCGCGACGGTCACGCTGGCCCAGGCGCTGGCGCAGCCGCTGATCCTGCCGGCAAGCCCACACGGCGTGCGCCCCATCATTGAGGCGGCCGCGGCCCGCTCTGGCCTCGCACCGCCCCAGGTGTTCGCCGACATCAGCTCCATCAGCATCCTGCGCACCACGCTGCTGGCCGGGCTGGGGCACACCCTGTTGCCCGTCATGCCGTTGCGGCCGGAGATTGACGCCGGCCTGCTGGTGGCGAGGCCGGTGGTGAACCCACCCCTGGAGCGCATTCTGGTGCTTTGCGCATCGGTGCACATACCGCTGTCGTCGGCGTCCCAGGCCGTGGCCAGCCTGGTCGTGGGGCTGGTGCAGCGGCTCTGCACCGAGGGACACTGGCCCGGCGGAACCCTGCTGTCTGGCGATGCCAGCGTTCCCCAGCCCGATTGATACAGTACCGCCAGCCTTTCAACGCCCACTCCGAGATCCATGTTCCAGTACCTCACCGTCCCCGTCACCGCGTTCGCGCAAAACTGCTCCATCGTCTGGTGCGATGAAACGATGGACGCCGCCGTCATCGACCCGGGGGGTGAGCTGGAGCGTTTGCTGGCCGAGGTGAAGCGCCTGGGCGTCACGCTCAAAGCCATCTGGCTGACCCACGCCCACATCGACCACGCGGGCGGCACGGCCGAGCTCGCCGCTCAGCTGGGTCTGCCGATCATCGGCCCGCACCCGGGTGACCAATTCTGGATCGACGGCCTGCCGCAGCAGAGCGCCATGTTCGGTTTTCCGCCGGCGGGCCATTTCACGCCCACGCGCTGGCTGGCCGATGGCGACACGGTGCAGATCGGCCACTGCACGCTCAACGTGCGCCATTGCCCCGGCCACACACCGGGCCATGTGGTGTTCCAGTCGCCAGAGGCGCAGCGCGCCTTCGTGGGCGACGTGCTGTTCGCGGGCAGCATCGGCCGCACGGACTTCCCTCAGGGCAATCACGCGCAGCTGATTGCCAGCATCAAGGAGCGGCTTTGGCCGATGGGCGATGAGACGGTGTTCATCCCCGGGCACGGGCCGGAGAGCACGTTTGGGGAGGAGCGGCGCTTCAATCCGCACGTCCAGGGGGGCTGAGCGGCCCGCCCGGTCAAGGCTCAGAGGCCGAGCAGCTTCTTGGCGTCGCCGAGGGCCTTCATGGACTCGTCGTGCTTGCCTTCCTTGTGCATTTTTTCGCCTTGCGCACGCAAGGACTTCACCTTGTCCATGTCTTGCATGGACAGGCTCGGGCTGGTGCCGAGCTTGGCGTCGATCGCCTTCATTTCGTTGGGGCAGTTGTGGGCATAGGCCACAGAGCACAACAGCAAGGCGGACGCGGTGATCAGGGTTTTCATGGTGCATCTCCTTCGGGTGGGTGTCGGCGGGTGCCGACGGGCGGATGCTAGCCCCGCCGGGCCCGCTCGTACAGGCCCATCACCTTCGGCACGTTCGCCTGCAGTTCCTTGATGCGGTTCGGTCCACTGGGGTGGGTCGAGAGAAACGCCGGGCCGCCGCCCTTGTTGGCCGAGGCCATCTTCTGCCAGAGGCTCACGCTGGCCTGCGGCTGGAAGCCGGCGCGGGCGGCCAACTCCAGTCCCACGAGGTCGGCCTCGGACTCGTCTTCCCGGCTGAACTTGAGCGTGAGCAGCTGGGAGCTCAGGTCGGCGGCGACGGTACCGATGTTGCCCAGGCCCAGCAGCTCGGCGCCCAGGCGCAGGCCGAGGTTGGTGGCGCTGCTTTTGGCCAGGCGCTCGCGCGCGTGCTCACGCAGCGCATGGGCCATCTCGTGGCCCATGATCATCGCGGCCTCGTCGTCCGTGAGCTTGAGCTGGCTCAGGATGCCGGTGAAAAAGGCGATCTTGCCGCCGGGTAGGCAGAAGGCGTTGATCTGGTTGCTCTGGATCAGCGCCACCTGCCACTGCCAGTCCTTGGCGCGCGGGTTCCACGCGGCGGCGTGCGGAATGATGCGCTGGGCGATGGCGTGCAGGCGCTGGGTTTGCGGGTGGTTGCTGGGCAGCAGGGCGTTTTTCTGCTTCGCCTCCTGCACGGTTTGCACAAACTGCTGACTGCCAGCCTTTTCGATGGCGTCGGCGGGAACGAGCTTGCGCATGCTGGAGGCTTTGCCAACGTCGACCTGCGCAGCGGCGGGCAAGGTGACGGCTGCCGCGCCCGCGAGCATGAAGGCGCGGCGCGCCTGCCAGGGGCCGCGCTGTGGGGCATCTTGGGAGATGGGGGCGGAGGATGTCTTGAGGTCGCAGAGAAAACACATGGGTCAATAATAGGCAAAGCGCCCGCTGGGTGCACCCCATTGCCTCAATGACCGAGAACGCCACCACCACTTCGCCACCACCCACCACAGTCCGACCCAGCTGGGGCGAGACCCTGCGCGCCTACCTGGAGCCCGCCAGCCTGCGCATGTTTGCGCTCGGCTTCTCGGCCGGTTTGCCGCTGTTGCTGGTGCTGGGCACGCTGAGCTTTCGTCTGCGCGAAGCGGGGCTGGACCGCACGACCATCGGTTACCTGAGCTGGGTGGGGCTGGCTTACGGCTTCAAGTGGTGCTGGTCGCCCCTGGTGGACCGGCTACCGATCCCGCTGCTCACGCGTTGGATGGGGCGGCGTCGCAGCTGGCTGCTGCTGTCGCAGGGCGCGATCATGGCGGCGCTGGTGGGCATGGCGCTGTCAGACCCGCGTACCGGGCTGAATGTGGTGGTGTGGTGCGCGCTGGCGGTGGCGTTTTCCTCGGCCACGCAGGACATCGCGCTCGACGCCTACCGCATCGAGTCCGCCGACGCACGGCACCAGGGCGTGCTCGCCGCCACGTACCAGACGGGTTACCGGCTGGCGATGATCTGGGCGGGTGCGGGCGTGTTGTGGCTGGCGGCGCGGGCCGAGGTGGCGCCGGTGGCGCAGGCCGCCGCGATGGCGGTTGATGCGATCAAGCCCGAACCGGGCGCGCTGTACCAGAACGCGGCCTGGACCACGGCCTACCTCGTCATGGCCGCGAGCATGCTGGTGGGGGTGGTGACGGTGCTGTTCTCGCGCGAGCCGGTGCAGCTGGCCGTGCCCCCCGCGCGCAACGCGGCCGAGTGGTTCCGGGGCGCGTTTGTCGAGCCCTTTGCCGATTTCCTGAAGCGCTACGGCAAGCAGGCGCTGCTGATCCTCGCGCTGATCGGCGTCTACCGCATCAGCGACGTGGTGATGGGCATCATGGCCAATCCGTTCTACGTGGACATGGGCTACACCAAGGACGAGGTGGCGGCGGTGACCAAGATCTACGGCGTGATCATGACCCTGGTCGGCGCCTTCATCGGCGGTGCGCTGTCGCTGCGGCTGGGCGTGATGCGGGTGCTCATGCTCGGCGCGATCCTGTCGGCCGCGAGCAACCTGTTGTTTGCCTGGCTCGCGGGTCACGGTCACGATGTGACGGCGCTGATCGCCGTGATCTCGGCCGACAACCTGAGCGCGGGTGTGGCCTCGGCCGCGTTCATCGCCTACCTCTCCAGCCTGACCAACGTGACCTACTCGGCCACGCAGTACGCGCTGTTCAGCTCCATGATGCTGCTTGCGCCCAAGTGGCTGGCGGGTTATTCGGGCGCGTTTGTCGATGCCTACGATTACCCGACTTTTTTCACGGCAACGGCACTCCTCGGCGTGCCCGTCCTCGCGTTGATCTGGCTCGCCACGCGCCTCATTCCGTTGCCGGAGCGCCCAGCAGGGTCTTGAGCGCGGCCTTCTGCACTTTGCCCAGCGCGGTCTTGGGCAGGGCGTCCATCCGCAGCCAGCGCCGGGGCCACTTGTAGCGCGCCAGCCGGCCGTCGAGGAACCGCTGGAAGGGCGCGGCCCAGCCGTCGCCCACCTCCGTATCGGGCTGCAGCACCAGCACCGCGACCGCCACTTCGCCCCAGCGCGCGTCCGCCTGACCGACCACGCTGCACTCAATCACCAGCGGGTGCTGCAGCAGCAGGTTCTCGATCTCGGCCGGGTAGATGTTTTCGCCGCCCGAAATGATCATGTCCTTGGCGCGGCCGACCACGGTGTAGCTGCCGTCGGCAGCCCGTTGCGCAAGGTCGCCGCTGTGGAAAAAGCCGTCGGCGTCGCAGGCGGTGCGGTCGGGCCAGTAGCGCGTCACCACGTTCGGCGCGCGCAGGCAGATTTCACCCACGGCGCCGGGAGCCACCACCGCGCCCAGGGGATCGCGCAGTTCCACCTCGACGCCGGGCGCTGGCCAGCCGCAGGAGCCGGCATGGTCCTGGGCATGTTCCGGTGGCAGGGCAATCGAGAACGGGCCAGTCTCGGTGCTGCCGTAGACATTGCAGACTGGCACGCCGCGCGCATGAAACGCCGCCAACGGTGCGGGCGGCAGCAGGCTGGAGCCGGCCCAGACGGCGCGCAGGCTGGACAGGTCGGTGCCGGTCCACCGCGGGTGTTCGGTCAGCGCTTTGAGCGTGGCGGGCACCTGCAGCGTGAGTGTGGGGTGTTCGGTGGCGATGGCCTGCAGCGTGGCGCTGGCGTCGAAGCGGCTGTGCAACAGCACGTGCGCGCCCACCGAGAGGGCGGGCAGGGTCTGGATGCACAGGCCGCCCACATGGAACAGCGGCAGCCCGGTCAGCACGGTGTCGCTCGCCGTGAGACCTTGCACTTGCGCCGCCATCGCCATGTTGGCCAGCAGGTTGCCTTGCGTGTGCACGGCGGCCTTGGGCGCGCCGGTGGTGCCCGAGGTGTAGACCAGCAGCACAGGGTGGTCCGTGGCGCCGGTCGCTGGCGCGGGGAGGACGGTGGGGCAGGTCTGCGTGTTCAGGTCGCGCAGTGCGATGTTGACCGGCCCGCCTGGTACGGCGCACAGGGCGGTGGCAGCCTCGGCGAACGCCGCGTCGTGCACCAGACAGCGCGGCGTGCAGTCGGCCAGCACAGCCGCCCACTCGGCGGGCGCGAGCCGGTGGTTGAGCGGCACGAGCATGGCGCCGAGTCGCGCCAGCGCGAACAGCAGTGCGATCTGGGTCGGGTGGTTCAGGCCCAGCCAGGCGACGCGGTCGCCCGCCTGAACGCCCCAGCGGGTGGCGAGGTCCTGCGCCAGTGCATCGGCCTCTCGCATCAGGCCGGCGTAGCTCAGGGTGGGGATCGCCGCCTGGCCGGGCTCTCGGCCGCTGAGCGCCGGGGCATCGGGCCGGGCCGTCGCCAGATCGTGCAGCAGCGCGGTCATCGAAGGGGCGGGCAGCGGCAGCGGAGAGGACGGGGTGAACATTCACGCAACTTTACGCGAGCGATCCACGCGCTTCACGCGCGTGCGCGACCATGCGTTTGGTATGGCCTTGTTCACCGATCCGCCGCCGGGCCGCCCCAAGGCGGATCAGCCCCCGTGGGGGGCAACGACCCGCGCAGCGGTGGAGTGTGGGGGCCACCTACCTCGCTACACTGAAAGCCATGAACGCTCCAAGCCCCACCCGCCTCCTGATGATCGAAGACGACGCGCGTCTGGCGCAGATGGTCACCGAGTACCTGGCCCAGTCCGGCTACGCCGTGACCCACGCGGGCGACGGTGAAAAAGGCCTGGAGCAGCTGCCGATGCTGCAGCCCGAACTCGTGATCCTTGATTTGATGATGCCCGGCATCGACGGGCTCGAAGTCTGCCGCCGCATCCGCGCGCTGCCCAACGACTGCGCCCGCGTGCCGGTGCTGATGCTCACCGCCAAAGGCGACCCGATGGACCGCATCATCGGCCTCGAACTCGGTGCCGACGACTACCTGCCCAAACCCTTCGAGCCGCGCGAGCTGCTGGCACGCATCCGCGCGGTGCTGCGCCGCCGGGGCGAGCCCACGGGCACCGCGACCGCCACACGCAGCACGCCGGTCTTGCGCTTTGGTTCGCTGGAGATTGACCGCGACGCGCGCACCGTGCAGGTGGGCAGCGGTGTGTGCGACCTGACCTCCTACCAGTTCGACCTGCTGGTGGCGATGGCCGAGCGTGCCGGGCGCGTGCTCACGCGCGACCAGATCATGGAGGCTGTGCGCGGGCGCGAGCTGGAGGCGTTTGACCGCAGCATCGACGTGCACATCGGCCGCATCCGCAACGCCATCGAGGCCGACAGCAAGGAGCCCAAGCGCATCCTGACGGTGCGGGGTGTGGGCTACGTGTTCGCGAAACAACAGGATTAGAGGTGACCTCCCCCTGCGCCGCTTTGCGTCTTCCCCCTGGGGGGGACAACGCCTGCAGCCCGGCGAAGCCGGTTCTGCGGCGTTCCCGCGTGGGCCACACCGCGTTGGCTGGGCATGGTGGGTGCAGGCGCCTGTATCTGTGCCGCTGGTTCGGCTTTGGAGCGTGGCGATGAAAGGCTTGTGGGGTCAGCGCCTGTATCTGCGCATCTGGCTGGCGGTGGTGGCGGCGGTGGCGGTGTTGGCGCTGATGGCGGGTTGGTTGTGGCAGATGGCGCTGGACCGCGACCGCGAGGAACGTGACGCGCGGTCGGCGCGCGAGATCTTTCTGCGCAACGGCGCGGGCGAAATCGTCGGCCAGGCGCCCGCCCAAGCGGTGCGCGTGCCCGGTCAGGGATTGGAATTTCAGGTGGAGATGAAAGACGGCCAGACGCTGTACATCCAGCTGCCGCGACCCAGCCGACCACCCGGCAGCACGGCGTCAAACCGCCGCAACCTGTTTGGCCTGCAGTCGCCGTATGGATTTGCCTGGCTGCTGGGGCTGGTGGCGTTGGCCGTGGCGCTGGGCGCTTACCCCATCGTGCGCCGCCTGACCAAGCGCCTGGAGGCCTTGCAGCGTGGCGTGGAGCGCTGGGGGCAGGGCGATCTGAGCACGCGCCTGCCGGTGGCGGGTGAGGACGAGGTGGCCTTTCTGGCCGAGCGCTTCAATTCGGCGGCCGAGCGTGTGCAGACCCTGATGCTGTCGCACAAGGCCTTGCTCGCCAACGCCTCGCACGAGTTGCGTTCACCGCTGGCGCGCATCCGCATGGGGCTGGAGCTGCTGGGCCACGACGCGGCGCACGCGAGCCAGCGCGCCGAGGTGGCCCGCAACATCGAGGAGCTGGACCAGCTGATTGACGAGATTTTGCTGGCCAGCCGGCTGGACGTGCGCGACGCCAACGAAGCGTCGGCCATCGGTCCGACCGAAGAGGTGGACCTCGTGGGGCTCGCGGCAGAAGAATGCTCACGCACCGGCGCCGAACTCGATGTGGCGGAAGGCATTTCACCGGTGCTGGTGCAGGGGCATGCCAAGCTGCTGCGCCGCCTGTTTCGCAACCTGCTGGAAAACGCGCGCCGCTATGGTCAGCCGGTGGGCGCGAACGGCGTGGTCGAGCCGGTGCGGCTGGGCATTGCGATGCACACGAGCGTTCGCGGTCCGGCCATGGTGCGGGTGTGTGTGGAAGACCGGGGGCCTGGCGTGCCGGCCGAGTTGCGCGAGCGCATCTTCGAGCCCTTCTACCGGCTGCCCGGTGCCAGCGAGAGTGTGGGTGGCGTGGGCCTGGGTCTGTCGCTGGTCAAGTCGATCGCGAACCGCCATCTGGGCAGCGTGCATTGCGAAGACCGGCCGGGCGGTGGCGCGCGCTTTGTGGTGGACCTGCCCGTGGCTTTGTAACTGACGGTAATTACTGTTTCAGTAAAGGGCTGGCGCTCTTCGGCCGCCAGTGTGTATCCATAGGCCTTTGGATATGATTTTTGGCCTGCCCGTTGGTTGAAGTGCAACCAAGTGCTGCTGCGCTCCCCCAAATGGGGGATGTACGAAATACTTATTGCAACGCACAATTTGCGAGTTGCTGTCACAACATCACCAATCAAAGATCCGGCAAACACAACACGTTTTGCAACGTTTGAAACTGGTCTCCCAACGACGTCCTTCCAAGGACTTTCAAAGCCACCGCAAGGTGGCTTTTTTTTGGTGCGCCCAGCATGGGCGCACACCTGCGGGTGCAAGTCCCGCTGCGAGCTGGTCACAGTGAGCAAAGTGAAGCGCAACTGCGTGAGGGCGACCGAGCGTAGGAAGGAAGCGTGGAGCG
>NZ_MUNZ01000186.1 GCF_002001205.1 Hydrogenophaga sp. A37 | reverse complement strand
CCCTTCAAGCTCTGACCGCGACTCGCGCCTGGCGGCCTGGGTGCTCGGGCTCTCACTGCCGGGCGACACGGTGCTCTACCTGCTCTTGCCCATGTTCGCGCCCGCGTTCGGCGTCAGCCTGCCCGAAGCGGGGATGCTGCTGGCCGCGAACCGCCTGGTGCGCATCGCCGGGTACGGGGCGGTGGCGCGGTTCTACGCCCACCACGGTGAGCGGCGCACCTGCACGCTGGCGGCGCTGGCCGCTGCGGTGTGCGCGCTGGGGTACGCCACCGTCACCGGCTTCGCCGCCTTGTTGTGCCTTCGACTGCTGTGGGGGCTGGCGTTCGCCGCGCTGAATCTGACCACGCAGGCCTTGGCCACGGCCGAACCGGCGGGGGCCGCGCGCCGGGCCGGGCGCTCCCGCGCGGTGACGGCCCTGGGGCCGATGCTGGCGCTGCCCTTGGGCGGTGTGTGTGCGCTGTGGCTGGGTCCCAAAGCGATCTTTTTCTTGTTCGCGGTCGCCGCGCTGGCTGCGGTGCGGGTCGCGCGCCAGCTGCCCACCGCGCCCCACGCCGAGCCGCCGTCCGGAAACAAGTGGGCCAGGCGCCCGGGCAGCCTGGATGGCTTTTCTTTCGTTGAAGGCCTTGTGCTGGACGGCCTGTTCATCATCGGCCTGTCGTACCTGGGCCGTGACCTGTTGCCGGGCCAACCGGTCGTCGTGGCGGGCCTGTTGTTGTCGGTCCGTTACCTGGCGGAAATCGTGCTGAGTTCGGCGGGCGGACACATGGCTGAAAGGCACGGCCCGGAAGTCCTGCTGGTGGTCTTCTCGGTGCTGACGGCCGTCGCCCTCGTGGGCTTTGGTTTCGGCTGGTTGTGGACCAGCGCACTGGCCATCGTGATCCTGCGCGCCCTGTTGCTGCCGCTGCTGCCACCGCTGGTCGCGCTTCGCACACCGGGGCCCGGACGCATACAGGCCCTGGCCACGCGGTCGGTCTGGCGGGACATGGGGGCGGGCGGCGGCCCCGTGCTCGCGGGTCTGCTGTTACCCATCGCGCCGGCGCAGTGGATCTATGGCGGTGCGGCGCTGCTGCTGGCGGGCACGGCACTGGCCTGTGTGAAGCCGCGCAGCGATTGAGGCGAATCACCTCCGCCGCCATGGAAAACCGGTGCCGGTTTCTTTCATCCACCTCACTTTTTTTGGAGACTTTGAATTGGACATGCATCACACCCTCGTTGTGTGCGCGGGCGGCACCGTGGGCCTGCCGAAGCGCCCGATGAACCATGGCACGGACGGCGGGCACCTGCTGGTCAATCCGCCCCGACCGGTCTGGGAACGAAGCGAGCTGACACCCGATGAGCTGGCCCGTTGGGCCTGTCTGGTGGCGGCCACCGGGCAGGCCATGTTGGACACCTTGCCGCAGCTCGACGGCGGGTGCCTCAACTATTGGGAGGCCGGTAACAACGCGCTCAATGCGCTGGCCCAGCCGGTGGGGCCCAAAACCCCTCGGCTTCACCGCAAGATGCACCTGCATGTGTTTGGACGAAGCCCGCAGGCGACGCATCCCGATTGGCAATGGGGCGAGCCGCCCCGGTTTCCGGCGTTTGCCCAATCGGAGGCTTGGTGCGCGCAGTTCAGGGGGCTGGAGCGCGGTGAATGTGCGGCCATCGCCGCAAGCATTGAGGTGCTACTGACCACCCGGTACGGGATGGGCCCTGTGGCGTCAGCGCCGGTGCAGGCCGCAAACCAAACATGGCTTTGATGTCAAGAAGGCTTGCACATGGCGCGCAGCACCGTGACCGAGATCCGGGGGCTGAAGAAGAACCGCAGCTTCCGCTACCAGGCCTGTGTCGATCTGCTCAGCCGCTGAACTGCAGAGGTTGGTGCGTTCGATCACGCCGTTGTGCTGCGGTCAATGACATAAAATCACCGGCTCTCAAGGAGCGCTGCAGTGCCACCCCCACACGCTGGTGTCGGGGCTGGCGTCAGGCTTGAGAGCTCGGGCGTCCACCGCCCCGCCGGCTTGCCCGGCCCCAACGGCGCTCACCAGTTTCAGTCTGCAACCCTGGTGAGCCTCATGTCCGTTGTTTCCGATCCCGCTGTTTCCACTCCGACCCACGCCGCCGTGCCGCCCATGCTGCTGTCCGGCCTGGAGCCGCTGCGCATTGGCGAAGGCAGCCTGTTCGTGAACGTGGGCGAACGCACCAACGTGACTGGCTCCAAGGCCTTCGCCCGCATGATCCTGAACGGCGAGTACGAGCAGGCCCTGGCCGTGGCGCGCCAGCAGGTGGAAAACGGCGCGCAGGTGATCGACATCAACATGGACGAGGCCATGCTCGACAGCAAGGCCGCGATGGTGAAGTTCATGAACCTGATCGCCGGCGAGCCCGACATCGCGCGCGTGCCGGTGATGGTGGACAGCTCGAAATGGGAGGTGATCGAAGCCGGCCTGCGCTGCGTGCAGGGCAAGGGCGTCGTCAACTCGATCAGCATGAAAGAGGGCGTGGCCGAGTTCAAGCGCCAGGCCGGTCTGGTCAAGCGCTACGGCGCCGCGGCCGTGGTGATGGCCTTCGATGAAAAGGGCCAGGCCGACACCTATCAACGCAAGATCGAGATCTGCGAACGAGCCTACCGCATCCTGGTGGACGAGGTGGGCTTTCCGCCCGAAGACATCATCTTCGACCCCAACATTTTTGCGATTGCCACCGGCATCGAGGAGCACAACAACTACGCCGTCGACTTCATCAACGCCACGCGCTGGATCAAGCAGCACCTGCCGGGCGCCAAGGTGAGCGGCGGTGTGTCCAACGTGTCGTTCAGCTTCCGCGGCAACGACCCGGTGCGCGAAGCGATCCACACCGTGTTCCTGTACCACGCCATCAAAGCCGGCATGGACATGGGCATCGTCAACGCCGGCATGGTGGGCGTGTACGACGAGCTGGAGCCCGAGCTGCGCGAGCGCGTGGAAGACGTGGTGCTGAACCGCCGGCCCGACGCGGGCGAGCGCCTCGTGGAAGTGGCCGAAAACGCCAAAGGTGCGGCCAAGGACGACAGCAAGAAGAACGAGTGGCGCGCGCTGCCGATCCGCGAGCGCCTGAGCCACGCGCTGGTGCGCGGCATGAACGAGTTCATCACCGAAGACACGGAAGAGATGTGGCGCCAGATCGAAGCCGATGGCGGGCGCCCGCTCAACGTGATCGAAGGCCCGCTGATGGACGGCATGAACGTGGTGGGCGACCTGTTTGGCCAGGGCAAGATGTTCCTGCCGCAGGTGGTGAAGAGCGCGCGCGTGATGAAGCAGGCCGTGGCCCACCTGCTGCCCTACATCGAAGCCGAAAAACTGGCCCAGGCCGCCGCTGGCCAGGACGTGAAGACCAAGGGCAAGATCGTCATCGCCACGGTGAAGGGCGACGTGCACGACATCGGCAAAAACATCGTCACCGTCGTGCTCCAGTGCAACAACTTCGAGGTCGTGAACATGGGCGTGATGGTGCCCTGCCACGAGGTGCTGGCCAAAGCCAAGGAAGAGGGCGCCGACATCGTGGGCCTCTCGGGCCTGATCACGCCCAGCCTGGAAGAAATGCAGTACGTGGCCAGCGAGATGGAGAAGGACGCGCACTTCCGCGAGAAGCAGATTCCGCTGCTGATCGGCGGCGCCACCTGCAGCCGCGTGCACACCGCGGTGAAGATCGCGCCGCACTACAGCGGCCCCGTCGTCTACGTGCCCGACGCCTCGCGCAGCGTGAGCGTGGCGCAGGGCCTGCTCTCGGACCAGGCGGCCCAGTACATCGCCGACTTGAACGCCGACTACGACAAGGTGCGCACACAGCACGCCAACAAGAAACAGGTGCCGCTGTGGTCGCTGGACAAGGCCCGCGCCAACAAGTGGCTCCCCGCATTGCCCCCTCTCCCGCCAGCGGGAGAGGGCAGGGGTGAGGGCTCTCCCGAATCCGCCTGGGCCAGCTTCAAACCCACCCCACCCAAGTTCATTGGCAAGCGCCAGTTCAAGAACTTCGACCTTGCCGAGATCGCGAAATACATCGACTGGGCGCCGTTCTTCCAGACCTGGGACCTGGCCGGTCCCTACCCCGCCATCCTGCAAGACGAGGTGGTGGGCGAGCAGGCGCGCAAGGTGTTCGCCGACGCGCAGGCCATGCTGAAGAAGATCATCGAAGGCCGCTGGCTCAGCGCCAACGGCGTGATCGGGCTCTACCCGGCGAACACGGTGAATGACGATGACATTCAGCTCTACACCGACGAGACCCGCAGCCAGGTGGCGCTCACCTGGCACGGCCTGCGCCAGCAGACCGAGAAGCAGGAGGTGGACGGCGTGATGCGCCCCAGCCGCTGCCTGGCCGACTTCGTGGCGCCCAAGGGTGTGGCCGACGACTACGTGGGCCTGTTCGCCGTCACCGCGGGCCTGGGTGCGGAGAAGAAAGAAAAGCAGTTCCTAGACGCCCACGACGACTACAGCGCCATCATGTTCAAGGCCCTGGCCGACCGCATGGCCGAGTCCTTCGCCGAGTGCCTGCACCACCGCGTGCGCACCGACCTCTGGGGCTACGCGGCCGACGAGGCGCTGAGCAGCGAAGAGCTGATCAAAGAAAAGTACCAGGGCATCCGCCCCGCGCCCGGTTACCCGGCCTGCCCGGACCACAGTGTCAAGCGCGCCATGTTCACGCTGCTGCAGGCCGAGGACATCGGCATGGCCCTGACCGAAAGCCTGGCCATGACGCCGGCCGCCAGCGTCAGCGGCTTCTACCTGAGCCACCCCGAGAGCGTCTATTTCAACGTCGGCAAACTCGGCGAAGACCAGGTGGACGATCTGGCCTCGCGCAGCGGCGTGGCGACCAGCGAACTCAAGCGCTGGCTCGGCACCAACCTCTGATACGGCTTCGCCTTCAAGCGTATAACTGCGTTGCTTCGCCTTGCCGTGCTGTAGCACTGTCTGCGGCTTTGCGCCTTGTTCTACGCTTGAAGGCAAAGCCGTATGAGCGTCAGCCCATCGGGCTGAGCGCGATGGCTGCCACCAGGCGGTGCTCGCCGCCCGGCGGCAGTGTGATCACCTCGTCCGCCGCGTTGGCGGTTTCCACGCAGGCGAAGCGCAGGTATTCGTCGTCCTGCAGGTCGGCCATGCTGGCCGCGAGGGTGGCCCCGGGGTTCCACACCACGGCGGTGTGGCTGCCTTCCGCGCCGATGCGCACCGTGCGCTGCCGAGCGCCGTCCACCAAGGCGAGCTCGGCCGGCGCGCCGGTGTAGATGCGGTCCACCTCGGCGGCGAACGTCACCGCGCAGCCCGTGGGCGGCTTCACGACCCCGCCCGCCGCCTTGTCGATGTAGGGACAGCCGTCGAGCCCGGTCACCGAGGTCTGCGCGATGCCGCCCACCGCGAAGTAGCTGTGCAGCGCCTGCGTGATCTGAAACGGTGCTTCGCCCGTGTTGAGCGTGGTCAGCGCCAGCCGCAGCGTGGCGCCCACGGTGATGGTCATGGTGAGTTGGAAGGTGTGTGGCCAGATCGCCAGCGTCTCGGGCGTGTCCATCAGGCCCAGCGTGATCTGCGTGGCGCCCCCGGGCGTGGTGGCCGTGCCCCGGACCGACCACCGCCGGGTGCGCGCCACGCCGTGTGAAGGCCGACCCAGCCCCTGCGGGTCAGCGCCGAACCAGGGCCAGCAGATCGGCACGCCACCCCGGATGGCCTTGCCCGCCTGAAAGTGCGCCCGCTCGCTCACGAACAGCACATCGGCGCTCGCGCCCACCGGCCGGTACGACAGCACCTGAGCGCCATGCACACACACCGCCGCTTCGGCGTGGACGTTGCGCACCTGGATCAAGGGCAGGCCGCCCGGCCCGGCGACGAAGCGCAATTGATCGGCGATGGCATGTTCGGCGTTCAGGTCTTCGAGCGTCATGGGGTCATTTCCTTTTGGCGGTCTTCCAGTAGCCGAACTCGCTCTCGTGCACGTCGATGTCCAGCTCCATCACCCGCGCCTGCAGCCGCTCCTGCGCGTCTGTCACGGCCTGGTTGTAGATGCTCGGGCCGATTTCTTGCAGAAAGAAATTCAGCAAACCGCCCGCCGCCACATTGCCGATGGGCTCGTCCATGTGTTCGCGGAAGTAGCGCTCGATGGAGGTGATGGCTTGCTGGCGGGCTTCTTTGGGGAGTTCGATGGACATGGTCGCGTTGGCTGGGTCGAGTGAAACAGTATCCCGCAGGCGTGTGGTGGTGTGGTGATCGGTACACGGGCGCAGGCAGAAGTGGGGGGCCTTCGGTGGCGCCTGCGCGCCGATGTGCTAAAAATTGTTCCCCATCATTGTGTGCAGGGTTTCCATGGCTGTCGTGTGTCCGTCTTGTGGCGTTGAAAACCGGGAGAAGGCCCGGTTCTGCCTGGGCTGCGCGGCCCCGCTCGATCGATCTGTCGAAGCGCCTGAATCCCCAGCAGCCCGACGTTCCCGGCGGCGCCGTGTCGCGTCGGGCGCCCCCGTCGCGGAGGGTCACGAGGCGCCGGGACGGGGTGGTGCCCTGAAGGCCGGCGGGCTGGCCGCGCTCGTGCTCATCGCCGCGCTGGTGGGCTGGTGGGTGCTGGGGCGTTCGCCTGCCACGGTGCCTCAAGCCCTGGCGCCCGCCACGGCCCAGCCCTTGCTGGCAGACGTGTTGCCCGTGGCGGCATCGCCTGCCCCTGTGGCCAGCGAAACGCTGGCGACAACGCCGAGCCCGGCCGCGGTGTCGGCCGCCGAGCGTCTGCGCGAGTCGGTGGAAGAGATGGCCCAGCGGGACCGTGCGCACCAGCTGGAGCTGGATCAACAGCGCGCCAAGCTCGCCAAGGAGGCGCAACGGGCCGAGGACGCCCGGCGCCGCGCCGAAGCGTCCACGGTGTCCCGGCCGGTGACCGCGGATTCGGCATCACCGGCACCCGCTCCCACGCCGGCGGCCGCCAGCGCCACTGCAGCTGCGCCGGCTGCCGCGCCCGCCACCGCCGGCGCGACGGTGGACCAGGTCTGCGCGGGCAGCGGCAACTTCCTCGCGCGCGATTTCTGCCGGATACGCGAATGCGGCAAGCCCTCGTTCGCCAGCGACCCGGTCTGCGTGCGTTTCCGTCAGATGGACGAGGCGCGCCGCCAGCAGTCGAACTGACACGGGGCCGGGCCGGTCTTGCCCGCGTGCCCGCCACGCGGACCGTGCTGGGCGCGCGACGCCAAAGTTGATCCACTGGACGAAGCCGGCCGGGTGCCCCCCATAATCGTTACAAAAAGTCAGGCGCTGGCCTGGTTGACCACCATTTCAACGAAAAAGGGAGGAGCGGATGGACCGCTTCATTGACGCCGCCATCGGATACCCCACCGCCATCCTCACGGCCTTGTTGCTCGTGGTGCTGGTGTACTGGCTCTTGGCCCTGGTGGGCTGGGTGGACTTCGAATCCACTGGGGTCGACTTGGAGCTGGAGCTCCAGGCCGACGGTGACCCGGGCGAAATCTCCACCCTGGCTGGCTACATGGTGGCGCTGGGCCTCAGTGGCGTGCCGTTTTCCATCGCGGTGAGCGTGCTGGTGCTGGTGGCCTGGACCCTCAGCTGCCTAGCCGGCGAGTGGCTGATGCCCTGGGTGCCGACGCTGCTGCTGCAGATCGTGATCGGCACCGGCGTGCTGCTGCTGAGCGTGGCGCTGGGGATCCTGGCCACCGCGCTGCTGGTGCGGCCCCTGCGCGGCCTGTTTGTGACGCACCAGGCCATGGGCAACGCCAGCCTGGTCGGGCAGACCTGCACCGTGATGAGCCAGCGCGTGGACGGGCGCCACGGCCATGCCGAGGTGGCCCAGCGCGGCGCCAACCTGCAGATCCGCGTCTGGACCCCCGACGACAACCGCCTCACCAAGGGCGACGCCGCGGTCATCCTGGCCTACGACGAAGCCGCCAACCGCTACCGCATCGAGCCCGAGCCCTGACCCCCGGCCGAGCCGTCGACGGCACCGAACCCCACCGTTTTCCCCCTCATTGTTCGACCCCAAGGAGCCCCATGGAGCCCATCCTCGTATCCGCCGGCATCGCAGCGTTTCTCCTGCTCTGCTTCATCGCCATGTTCGCCAAGTTCTATCGCAAGATCGAACAGGGCCACGCGCTGATCATCAACACCCTGCGCGCCGAGCCCGAGGTGACCTTCACCGGCCGCATGGTCTATCCCATCATCCACAAGGCCGAGCTGATGGAGATCTCGGTCAAGACCATCGACATCGACCGTTCGGGCAATGAGGGCCTGATCTGCCGCGACAACATCCGCGCCGACATCAAGGTCAAGTTCTTCGTGCGCGTGAACAAGACCGCCGACGACGTGCTCAAAGTGGCGCAGGCCATTGGCTGCGCGCGCGCCTCGAACCAGGACACGCTGGAAGAGCTGTTCTCGGCCAAGTTCTCCGAAGCGCTCAAGACCGTGGGCAAGGCGATGGACTTCGTGGACCTGTACCAGGCGCGCGACCGCTTCCGTGACGAAATCATTGCCCAGATCGGCAACGACCTCTCGGGCTACGTGCTCGACGACGCGGCCATCGACTTCCTGGAGCAGACCCCGCTCTCCAAGCTGGACGCCAACAACATCCTGGACGCGCAGGGCATCAAGAAGATCACCGAGCTGACGGCGGTGGAGCATGTGCGCACCAACGAGCTGCGCCGCAACGAAGAACTGCAGATCAAGAAGAAGAACGTCGAGACCCAGGAATCTCTGCTGGAGCTGGAGCGCCAGGCCGCCGATGCCCAGGCCCGCCAGTCGCGCGAGGTGGCTTCGGTCCGGGCGCGTGAAGAGGCCGAGACCTCGAAGATCCAGTCGGAGGAAAAAACCAAGTCCGAGCTGGCGCGGCTGCTGGCAGAGCAGTCGGTCTCGGTGCAGCAGGAGAACGTGCTGCGCGAGAAGGAAGTGGCCGAGAACAACCGCAAGCGCGCGGTGGCCATTGAAGAAGAAAAAGTGATCCGCGCCCGCGAGCTGGAGGTGGTGGACCGCGAGAAAGAAGTGACGCTGCAGAAGATCGAAAAAGACAAGGCGGTCGAGGTGCAGAAGAAGGCGATTGCCGACGTGATCCGCGAGCGCATCGTGGTCGAACGCACAGTGGCCGAGCAGGAAGAGGCCATCAAGGAACTGCGTGTGGTGGCCGAGGCCGACCGCACCAAGCAGTCCACCGTGATCCTGGCCGAGGGCCAGGCCGAAGAGAAACTGATCATCGAGGTGAAGGCGGCCGAAGCGCAGGAGCGCAAGGCGCGTCACAAGGCCACCGAAGAGACCACGCTGGCCGAGGCGCGGCTGAAGGTGGCCGAGAAGGATTCCGAGGCCAAGAAGCGTGAGGCCGAAGGCCTGGAAGCCCTCACCGCCGCGCCGGGCCTGGCCGCCGCCAGGGTCACCATGGCCACGGCCGACGCGGTCGAGAAACAGGGCATGGCCGATGTGCACGTGCGTGTCTCAGCCGCCGAGGCGACGCTGAAAGAAGGCCAGGCCAACGCGCAGGTGATCGAGCTGCGTTCGCAAGCCGAGGCCGTGGGCGTGCGCACCAAGATGGAGGCCGAAGCCAGCGGCAGAGAGAAGCTGGGCCTGGCCGACGTGCAGGTGCGCCTGGCCGACGCGGACGCCGTGGTCAAGGCCGGTCAGGCCGACGCCGCCACCATCGAAGCGCGCTACCAGGCCGAAGCCAAGGGCCTGCGCGAGAAGTTCGAGGCCATGAGTGCGATGAGCGGTGAAACCCGCGCCCACGAAGAGTTCCGCATGCAACTGGAAATGGCGCATGTGGAAACCGTCAAGGGCATCGACGCGCAGACGGCCATTGCGCGCGAGCAGGCCGAGGTGCTCGGCGCCGCCATGGCCAACGCCAAGATCGACATCGTGGGCGGCGAAGGCGACTACTTCGACCGCTTCGTCGGCGCGCTGGCCGTGGGCAAGGGCATCGACGGTGTGGTGAACAAGAGCAAGACGCTGCAGGTGGCGTTCAAGGACCAGCTCGCGGGCGAACGCGACGTGGTGCCTGACCTGCAGAGCCTGCTGGGCGCGCTGGGCGGCTCGTCCAGCGAGATCCAGAATCTCACCGTGGCAGGCCTGTTGAGCAAGGTCATGCGCGACGGCACCGAGGCCCAGAAGGGCGCGCTGCGGACCCTGATGAATGGCCTGGACAAAGGCTGATCCTTTTTCAACGGAGGCATCACCGTGTCCAACACCTGCCGTTGCAGCAGGTCGAGCCCGGGGTGGTGCTCAAACTGATCCGCAACGGCTGGTGACCCCAGGCACCACAGAAAGTCCGACATGTCCAGACAAGATCCCGCGGCGGCGGGTGGGGAAACCGGCGCCGACGCCGTCGAACGCCTGGTGGCCGACGGCGGCAGCTACGAGCTGCTGAAAAAACGCCTGCAGACCCAGGGCGACGCGCTGCAGAACAAGACCCAGGCGCTCAACGAAGCGCGCCTGGGCACCTTCGGCCGCTCCGAGCAGAGCCTGCTGCTGCGCACGCGCGCACGCACCGAGAACAACTGCGTCGCGCGCGACCTGGTGCGCATCGGTGACGTGCTGCTGTTCGGCTACAACGTCTTCATCGGCCTGAAGAAAGAGACGGCGGTGGGCGACGTGTTCGCGCTTTACCGCCTGGCCGAACACGACGGCGCCGACGAGCTGGAGGCGGTGCCGCTGGCCGGCAGCTTCCTCGACGATCCGCGCTTCGTGGCCGACTTCCGCGAGCTGCACGCCTACTACAAACAGGCCACGCTGCTGCAGCTGCGCGTCACGCAAGACAAGCTGCTCGCGGCCTTCCAGATCGGCCAGCAGCTGCACGACCTGCGCGTGTTCCGCTGGAGCATCGAGCCCGGTGGCGCGGTCCGCTACGTGGACAACCGCGGCGAGCGCGACATGGCGCTGCCGCCCACCCACGACTTCGAGTGGACCGTGGCCACGCGCGAAGACCACGTGGGCGGCAAGCACCCGCACATCAACGTGCAGGACACCATCTTCGTCGAGACCCTGGGCGGCGACCTCACGGTCAAGATCGAGAACAACACCGAGACCGGGCTGGGCATCTACAGTGAGCCGGTGGAAGACAAGCACCAGGCGCTGGTGGACGCCGAGGTGGCCTGGGCGCGCCTGGGCCTTCTGATCCTGCTGCGCATCAAGCCCTACCGCGAGTCCGAGACGCGCTACCTCGTCTTCAACACCCGCACGCAGAAGGTCGAGCGCATCGACGCCATCGGTGTTTCTTGCATGCAGCTGCCCGAAGACCACGGCATCATTTTTCCCGGCGGCATGTACCTGCAGTCGGGCGAGTACAAGCGTTTTGACCTGCCCGCCCAGCTCAGCAGCAGCCTGCGTTTCAAGCGCATGTTGCGCTCGCCGCACGGCGAGGAAGTGCTCTATGTGTTCTACCAGCCGGGCGGTGGCCACTACGCGCTGTTCAGCTACCACCTGATCAACAAGACCCTGGCCGCGCCTATCGTGGCGCACGGCTACGCGCGCTTCCCCGACGGGCGCATGCTGGTCTTCCTGGCCGACAACGAAGAACCCACGCGCGTGCACCCCATGCAGCTGTGGCAGACGCCGTTCGCCAGCGAAGAGCACGCCGCCTCGCTGCCACGCGGCACCGGCTTTTTCGCCCGGGTGGGCAACGCCGAGCTGGTGCGCGGCGTGTCCGACCTCATGGGCATCGCGCGCGCGGTGCGCGAGCAGGTGCCCACGCGCGCCGCCTACGAAGACCTGATCCGCCAGTGCACCCGCGTGGGCGACGCCTACTTCTGGCTCGGCGAGCCCGAGGCCCAGCGCCTGGGCACCGAGCTGCAGGCCATCGTCGAAGGCGCGCGCCAGACCCTGGCCGAGTTCGAGAAGGTCGACAGCATCCGCCGTGAAACGGCGCGTGCCCTGCAGCAGGCCGAAGGCGAGCAGCACGCCTTGCTCACCGACATCGCCAGCACGCTGTGGCGCAAGCCCGACGACTTCGTGCAGGCCCTGGCGCGCCTGCGCGAGCGCCGCGGCCGGCTGCAACCGCTCAAGGAGCTGCGTTACGCCGACCTCGCCGCCATCGAGGCGATGGACCAGGCGCTGCAGGCGCAGCAACTGCAGGTGGGCCACAAGGCCATGGCCTTCCTGGCCGACAAGCACGCCTTTGACGGCCACCAGCAGGCGCTGGTGCAGACCACGGCCGCCCTGGCCCAGGCCAACACCTCGCCCGCGCTGGGTAAGCTGCTGGAGACGCTGGACGAGCAGGCCACCGGGCTGGACCTGCTGACCGAGCAGCTGGGCAGCCTGCCCGGCGGCGACGCGGTGGTGCGCACCGCCATCCTGGACCGCATCTCCGGCCTCTACGCCGACATCAACCGCCTGCGCGCCGAGGCCCGCAGCCGCCGCAAGAGCCTGGGCGCCACCGAGGCCGCCGCCGAGTTTGGCGCGCAGTTCAAGCTGTTTGGCCAGGCGGTGGACAACGCGCTCGAATTCGCCGACACGCCCGAGAAGTGTGACGAGGCGTTGACCCGCCTGCTCGCGCAGCTCGAAGAGCTCGAAGGTCGCTTCGCCGACCACGAGGTCTTCATCACCGACGTGGCGAGCAAACGCGAGGCCGTGGTGGACGCGCTCGCCGCGCGCCGCCAGACCCTGGTCGAAGCGCGCCAGCGCCGCGCCCAGGCGGTGAGCGAGGCGGCCGGCCGCATCCTCGACGGCATCCCGCGCCGCGTGGCCGGCTTCGCCGACGTGGGCCAGATCCATGGATACTTCGCCGGCGACCCGCTGCTGGCCAAGCTGCAGCAGCTCATGGCTGACCTGCGTGCCCTGGGCGCGCAGGTGCAGGCCGACGACATCGCCACGCGCCTGAAGACCGCGCGCGACCAGGCCCTGCGCGCCGTGCGCGACAAGAGCGAGCTGGTGGCCGCCGACGGCAACACGCTGCGCTTCGGCCGCCACGCCTTCACCATCCAGCGCCAGCCGCTGGACCTCTCGCTCGTGCCCAGCCAGGGCGGGTTGAGCTTCCAGATCACCGGCACCGACTACATGGCCCCGGTGCAGGACACACGGCTCGATGCTTTCCGGGCGCGTTGGGACCAGGCGCTGGTGTCCGAGACGCCCGAGTTGTGCCGCGCCGAGTACCTCGCGGGCAGTCTGGTGCAGGCAGCGCTGCGCGGCGAGCAGGGGCTGGACTGGGCCACGCTCGTGGGCGCGGTGCAGGCCGCCACGCCCGAGCAGCACGCGCACCTGCTGGAGCGCGTGCGCGCCTTCGCCGCGCCGCGCTACCAGGAGGGCTACCAGAAAGGTGTGCACGACGAAGACGCCGCCCGCCTCGCCGCCGCCCTGGTGCGCATGCAGGACGGCGCGGGCCTGCTGGCCTGGGGGCCGTCGGAGCGCACGCTGGCGCTGCTCTACTGGCAACACGGCCGCTTCGTGAACGAGCGCGACGCGCTGCAACGCCGCGCCCGCGCGGCCCTGCAGATGCAGCAGCTGTTCGGCACGCAGGCCGCCCTCGAAGCCGTGGAGGCCGACACCGCCGCCGCCTTGCAACGCTTTACCGACGAGTTCCAGCCCGCGCTGGGTGGCGACGGCGTGGACCCCGAGCAGGCGGCCACGCGCTGCGCGCAGGCCGCCGCCTACCTGGTGCGCCAGCTCGCCGCCCACGACGCTGCCACGCCCACCTGGGCCGTGTCCGGCCCGGCGCAAGACCTGGCCGACGCCTTCAAGCGCGAGCTGGAGCGCGGCGGGCGCTGGGCCGACTGGCAGCATGACCTCGACGCCTGCATGCCCGGCGAACGCTGGCACCGCGCGCGCGAGTGGGTGCGCGCCTTCGCCACCGCCCAGGCCGCCGATGCGGCGGGCTGGGTGGACGAGGCCGCGGGCGTGCTCTGTCTGTCTGTGTCGCGCGAGCGAGTGAACGCGGTGCTGCAGACGCAAGTGGACGGCCTGCTGAGCGAGCACCCGTGCGTGGTGCAAGGCGGCATGGCGCTCAACCTCAACCACTTCTGGCAGCGCTTCCTGCACCACCAGAGCCGCAACGTGCCCGCCTTCGAAGCCTGGCACCGCCTGCGCCACGAGCTGGTCACGCACGAGAAAAAGCGCCTGCGCTTGCACCAGTTCCAGGCCAAGCCGCTGTCCACCTTCGTGCGCAACCGCCTGATCGACGAGCTCTACCTGCCGCTGATCGGTGACAACCTGGCCAAGCAGATCGGCGCCGCGGGCGGCGCCTCGCGCACCGACCGCATGGGCCTGCTGCTGCTGATCTCGCCCCCGGGCTACGGCAAGACCACGCTGATGGAGTACGTGGCCGACCGGCTGGGCATGGTGTTCGTGCGCATCAACTGCCCGGCCCTGGGCCACGACGTGGTCTCCGTCGACCCGGCCAGCGCCGAACACAGCGCTGCGCGCCAGGAGCTGGAGAAGCTCAACCTGGGTCTGGCCATGGGCAACAACGTGATGCTCTACCTGGACGACATCCAGCACACCCACCCCGAGTTCCTGCAGAAGTTCATCGCCCTGGCCGACGGCACGCGCCGCATCGAAGGCGTGTGGAACGGCGAGTCGCGCAGTTACGACCTGCGTGGCAAGCGCTTTGTCGTGGTGATGGCGGGCAACCCCTACACCGAGTCGGGTGACGTGTTCAAGATCCCCGACATGCTGGCCAACCGCGCCGACATCCACAACCTGGGCGATGTGCTCTCGGGGCGCGAGGCGCTGTTCGCGTTGTCGTACCTGGAGAACGCGCTGACCGCCAACCCGGTGCTGTTGCCGCTGTCTTCGCGCGACCCGAAAGACGTGCACCTGCTCGTGCGGCGCGCCGAAGGGCAGGACGTGCCCACCACCGCGTTCGCGCACCCCTACGGCGCGGCCGAGCTGGACGAGCTCACCGAGCTGTTCAAGCGCCTGTTCCGCGCGCGCGACCTGTTGCTCAAGGTCAACCTGAACTACATCGAGTCGGCGGCGCAGAAGGACGACTACCGCACCGAGCCGCCGTTCAAGCTGCAGGGCAGCTACCGCAACATGACCAAGCTCGCGGCGCAGATCACGCCGCAGATGCGCGACGACGAACTCGACGCCTTGCTGCGCGACCACTACCGCGGCGAGGCGCAGACCCTGACCACCGGTGCCGAAGAAAACCTGCTCAAGCTCGCGCAGCTGCTGGGCAGCCCCACGGCCGAAGAAGCGCAGCGCTGGGCCGACATCTGCGGCGAATTCGTGCGCCAGCGCAAGCTCGGCGGCAGCGACACCGACGCGGGCACGCGCATCACTTCGGGGCTGCTGGACGTGGCCCGCGCGGTCGATGGCTTGAAGAAACCCGAAGGTGAAAAAGAGGGCCAGGCCTCTGAAGCCCTGCGCCTGGCCGAGGCGGTGCTGGAGATTGCCGTCACCTACCGCACCATCCTGCTGCCGCTGATCTCGGCCACCGAGCGCCGCCTGAAGCTGGACCACTCGATCCGCACCGAGGTGGAGAAAGTGGCGCAGCAGCTCGACGAGGTCAAGGCGCGACAGGCGGAACTCAAGGCCCGGGGGAGCTGAGGTGGGCGCCACCACCGAAGACACGCTGCACCGGCTGCGGCTTCAGGAACAATTGGGAGACACCGCATGACACGCCCCGACTACAGCTGGCCACTGCCCGACGCCATCGAGCGCCGCCTCGGGCGCGAGAGCTACGGCGCCCAGCGCGCCATCCACGAGCGCGATCACCTGCTGCTGATCCTGCACGAACCGCCGCAGAGCGCAGGTGGTGACCGCAACCACGCGGTGTTCCTGCGCACGCCCGACGGCGCCTGGGCGTTTCAGGGTCACCCCAACGGCGAACAGGCCCTGCGCCGGTTGTTGGACGCTTACCAGGAGCGCCTGACGCAGGGCCTCGCCGCCTACGACCGGGCCGATGACGCCGCCACTCTGTTTGCCCTGATCGAGCGCGCCCGACCGGTGGCGCGCGCAGCGGGCAACCTGCAAGCGGCCTTGCAGGCCGCGCGCGAGGCGGTCAAGGACGACGCCGAGATGATCACCGCGCGCGACCGCAGCGTGGACATCCACCGAGGGCTGGAACTCTTGCTGGCCGACGCCCAGCTGGCGCTGAATTTCCGCCTGGCCCAGCAGGCCGAGGCGCAGACCCGGGCCGCGCTGGCCAACCACCGCGCGCAGGAAAAGCTCAACACCCTGGCTGCCTGGACCTTGCCGCTGATGGCGGTGGCCACGGTGTTTGGCATGAACCTGCGCAACGGCTGGGAAGCGCTGGCCGCCTGGGTGTTCTGGGCCGTGCTGGCGGTGGGCATGGTGTTGGGCTGGTGGGTCAAGGCCTGGGTGCAGCGGTCCCCGCTGCCGGAACGGCAAAAGGCGCCGTCGCCCGCCCAGGGGCGGGCCGGCGGGAAGCCGCCGCGACGTTGAACGCGCGCTCCCTCGACGATCAGCGTCGAGGCCCAATGGTGGATGGAGGTCGGCCATCACTGCACCGGGCCGGCCACTCCCCGCAGCCCGGAGGGTGGCGCTCAGCCGCCGAGCAGGCCTTCCTTCAGGCGCATGTCGACCGGGTCGTTGCCCAGCCAGATGCGCAGGATCATCTGGAAGAACTCCACGTCGTCGATGGGCTGGCCCTGGGCCTCGCCCTGGATGAAGAACTGTGTGCCCTTGCCCGGCACGAACTCCATGGCAAAGGTGTGGCCCTCGTCCACAAAGCTCTTGCCCGAAAAAATCTCGATCAGCCGTGAGGTCGCGGGGATGTGTTTGCGCATCAGCTCGGGCGGGTTGTTGTCTTTCAGGCCGCGCATGAACGCCAGGCCCAGGTCGGTGCCCGTCACTTTGCGTTGCGCCACAAAGCTCAGCCGCTTCGGGCCGGGCAGCGCCAGCACCGCCTCGGGCGTTCTCGCGGTGGCCGGCAGGTACATCGCCATGTCGTAGACCTTGAAGATCGCCTTGTAGCGCGTGCCGGAACCGTTCATCACCAGCGTGCTGCCCGCCAGGGCGGTGGTCTTTTCAAAGGCGGTGGCCGCGCCTGAAATGCCTGTGGCGGCGAGCAGCGCCGTGGCCAGCATCAGCTGGAGCAGGGAGGGAATCTTCATCGGTTTGTCTCCGTTGTTGTGGTGGGGATGCCGGGTATGAAGTATGGGCAGTGCGGGCGCCCGTTCGGTGCCCAGGCGCTGCCGTTCGGCGTCAGCCGCGGCCGGGCGTGGATGCCCGGGCCGATCTCTTTCAGAAAGAAGCTCAACAGTCCGCTTGTGGGTGGCGTTCGATGCCAAGAAGCAAGGGTGGCACGACAAGCTGGCGGGAACGGTCGTCATTCGCTCCAGACGCTGAGACACGGAGGTTTTTTGGTTAGCCCGCCTGGCGCAGCGCCCGCCGGTACTGCACCGCCTCGGCCACATGGGCCACGCCGACCTCATCCACCCCAGCCAAGTCCGCGATGGTGCGCGCCACGCGCAACGCGCGGTGGGTGCTGCGGGCGCTCCAGCCCAGCCGCGCGGCGGCGGTGTTGAGGAACTTCAAAGCGGCCGGGTCGGCGTGCACGTGCTGGTCGAGCGCCTGTCCGGCGAGAGCCTGGTTGGCCCCGCCTTGCCGTGTGATCGCGCGTTCGCGCGCGGCCACCACGCGCTCGCGCACGGCGTCGCTGGGTTCACCGGCCACACCGTGCAGCAGGTCGTTGGGTGGCAGCGCCGGCACCTCGACGTGCAGGTCGATGCGGTCGAGCAGCGGGCCGCTGAGCTTGCCCTGGTAGCGGGAGATTTGGTCTGGCGTGTCGCGGCAGGCCCGCGTGGGGTGGCCCTGAAAACCGCAGGGGCATGGGTTCATGGCGGCTATGAGCTGGAAGCGCGCAGGGAACTCGCTTTGCATGGCCGCGCGCGAGATGCGGATGTGGCCGCTCTCCAGCGGCTCGCGCAGGGCCTCCAGCGCGGCGCGGGGAAATTCTGGGAGTTCATCCAGAAAGAGCACCCCGTGGTGCGCGAGCGAGATCTCGCCCGGCCGCGGCGGTGAGCCGCCGCCCACCAGGGCCACGGCGCTGGCGGTGTGGTGCGGTGCGCAGGTGGGGCGCTGGCCCCAGCGTTCCAGACTGAAGCGCCCGGCAAGCGAGGCCACGGCGGCCGACTCCAGCGCCTCGATGGCACCCATGGGCGGCAGCAGCCCGGCGAAGCGCTGCGCCAGCATGCTTTTGCCCGAACCGGGCGGGCCCACCATGAGCAGGCTGTGGCCGCCGGCGGCGGCGATCTCCAGTGCGCGCTTGGCGGCGGCCTGGCCCTTCACGTCGGCGAGGTCGGCGTAGCTCGGGGTCTGGCCGATGGCGGTCGGCGCCAGGCGCGCCCAGCCACCGTCGTCGGGCGGTGCCTCGCCCGCTGCGCCGTCGGGCAGAAACTGCGACACCACATCCAGCAGGTGCCGCGCCCGGTAGACCTGCGCCTGCGGCACCAGTGCGGCCTCTTCGGCGCTGCCGGGTGGCAGCACCAGTTTGGACAGCTCGGCCACTGCGCCCGCGTCGCGGTGCAGCGCCAGGCTCATGGCCAGTGCGCCACGCACCGGGCGCAGCTCGCCGCCCAGCGACAACTCGCCCGCAAACTCCCAGCCCGCCAGCCGCGCGGCACTGATCTGGCCGTTGGCCGCCAGGATGCCCAGTGCGATGGGCAGGTCGAAACGGCCCGAGTCCTTGGGCAGGTCGGCGGGGGCCAGGTTGACGGTGATGCGTTTGTTGCTCGGGAATTCGAGCCCGGCGTTGGCGATGGCCGAGCGCACCCGTTCGCGCGCTTCCTTCACTTCGGTGTCGGCAAGGCCCACCAGCGTGAAGCTGGGCAGGCCGTTGGCGAGGTGGACTTCCACCTGAACCGGTCGCGCTTCCAGGCCCAGCAGCGCACGGCTGTGCACCAAAGACAGACTCATCGTTTATTTCTCCCTGTTTCGGTGCATGCCCCATGGCGGTGGCGTCGGGACGCATGGGGTTCCCGGTTGCACTTGTTTGGTGCGTCGGCCCGATGTATCGTTCACCGCTGGCCACGCGCGTGTTTTCATGATGTCACAGGCCGCGTCGCCGGCCAGCCCCCGTCTGGGGGAAAACCGGCGATTTCTCGACAGCGCCGGCCTGCTGCTTGGCACGGTCCCTGCTAAGCCCTGTAAGCGATTGCATCAACCCGTGGTGTCAGCCGGTTGGCCCGGACATCTCCCCTGATCTAGAGAAGAGGTAACACAGCATGAAAATGGTTTCCGCCATCATCAAGCCGTTCAAGCTGGACGAAGTGCGCGAAGCGCTGTCCGGCATGGGCGTGCAAGGCATCACCGTCACCGAAGTCAAGGGCTTCGGACGCCAGAAGGGCCACACCGAGCTGTACCGCGGCGCGGAATATGTGGTCGATTTCCTGCCCAAGGTCAAGATCGAAGCCGCCGTGGACGACGGCCTCGTGGACCGGGTGATCGAAGCCATCGAAGGTGCCGCACGCACCGGCAAGATCGGCGACGGCAAGATTTTCGTCACCGACCTGGAACAGGTGGTTCGCATCCGCACCGGCGAAACCGGCAAAGAAGCGCTCTGACCAACGCCTCGCACAAGAAAGATCATGAATATGAAAAAACTACTTGCAACCCTGTTGTTGGGCGTTGGACTGGCCTTTGGCGGCCTGAACGCTGTGGCCCAGACCGCTGCCCCCGCCGCTGACGCCCCCGCGGCCGCTGCACCGGCAGCGCCCGCAGCCGATGCCGCCGCTGCACCCGCAGCGGCTCCTGCCGCAGATGCCGCCGCCGCACCAGCCGCCGCTCCCGCAGCCGCACCGGCCGAAGCCGCTGCCGCACCCGCACCGGTGCCCAACAAGGGCGACACCGCCTGGATGATGGTCGCCACCCTGTTGGTGATCCTGATGACCGTGCCCGGCCTGGCCCTGTTCTACGGCGGCCTGGTCCGCAGCAAGAACATGCTGTCGGTGCTGATGCAGGTGATGGTCACCTTCTCGATGATCGTCGTGCTGTGGGCCATCTACGGCTACAGCCTGGCCTTCACCGAAGGCAACGCTTTCGTCGGTGGCTTTGACCGGCTGTTCATGAAGGGCACCTGGGACAACGTCGCCGGCACCTTCACCAACGCCGCCACGTTCAGCAAGGGTGTCTACATCCCTGAACTCGTGTTCGCCGCCTTCCAGGCCACGTTCGCTGGCATCACCTGCGCCCTGATCGTCGGCGCCTTCGCCGAGCGCATGAAATTCAGCGCCGTGCTGCTGTTCACCGCCATCTGGTTCACCTTCAGCTACGCCCCGATCGCCCACATGGTCTGGTTCTGGATGGGCCCTGATGCCTACGCCTCGGCCGACGTGGCCGCCGAGATGACCGGCAAGGCCGGCTACATCTGGCAGATGGGTGCGCTGGACTTCGCTGGCGGCACCGTGGTGCACATCAACGCCGCCGTCGCTGGCCTGGTGGGTGCCTACATGGTCGGCAAGCGCATCGGCTACGGCAAGGAATCGATGGCACCTCACAGCCTGACACTGACCATGGTCGGTGCCTCGCTGCTGTGGGTGGGCTGGTTCGGCTTCAACGCCGGCTCTGCCCTGGAAGCCAACGGCTACGCCGCCCTGGCCTTCATCAACACCTTCTTCGCCACCGCCGCTGCGGTGCTGGCCTGGTGCGTCGGTGAAGCGCTGTACAAAGGCAAGGCCTCCATGCTGGGCGCTGCGTCTGGCGCCGTGGCCGGTCTGGTCGCCATCACCCCCGCTGCCGGCAACGTCGGCATCGTGGGTGCGCTGATCATCGGTTTCATCGCTGGTTTCGCCTGCCTCTGGGGTGTGAGCGGCCTGAAGAAGATGCTGGGCGCGGACGACTCGCTCGACGTGTTCGGCGTGCACGGCGTGGGCGGCATCATCGGTGCCCTGCTGACCGGCGTGTTCAACAGCCCCAACCTGGGTGGCCCGAGCGCTGTGGCCGACTGGACCACGGTGGCCATGATCGCCCCCGATGCCTACACCATCGCCGGCCAGGTCTGGATCCAGGCCAAGGCCGTGCTGATCACCATCGTGTGGTCGGGCGTGGTGTCTGTGATCGCTTTCAAGATCGTCGACCTGACCATCGGCCTGCGGGTGACCGAAGAGCAGGAACGCGAAGGTCTGGACATCAGCTCGCACGGCGAAACCGCCTACAACCGCTGATCGAAAGAGTGTTCCCCAGCGGCGCGCCGACCTGACTGCAAAGAAAGATCCCGCGCCGCGTTTCTCAAGTGTCTCCTTTGGATTTTCAAACCCGCACGCCGCAAGGCCTGCGGGTTTTTTTTTGGTGCGCCCAGCATGGGCGCACACCTGCGGGTGCAAGTCCCGCTGCGAGCTGGTCACAGTGAGCAAAGTGAAGCGCAACTGCGTGAGGGCGACCGAGCGTAGGAAGGAAGCGTGGAGCG
>NZ_MUNZ01000074.1 GCF_002001205.1 Hydrogenophaga sp. A37 | reverse complement strand
GCGCAGCATGAGCTGGTGTTCCGGGAGTTCTACCAGGTCGACAACCCCTCGCGCGACCGCAGCCTGGGGATGGGCATCGGCCTGTCGATCGTGCGCCGCCTGTCCACTCTGCTGGAGCATCCGGTCAGCCTGAGCTCCCGGCCCGGCCGTGGCACCCGGTTCCGCCTGTCGTTGCCCCTGGCCCCCGCCGGCCTGTCCGCCGCCACGCCGCCTGCCGCCCGGACGGAGGGTGAACTGCCGCGCAGGGTGCTGCTCATCGACGATGAGGCCATCGTCACCCAGGGACTGATGGCGCTCATGCACACCTGGGGGGTTGAGCTGCTGGCCGCTGCCGACGAGGTTGCCGCCCAGGCGGCCATGCGCCAGGCCGCCGAAGAACACCGGCCGGTCGACGTCATTCTGTCGGACATGCGTCTGCGCCACGGCGTCAGCGGCCTGGACGTGGCCCGCCGACTGCAGGCGGCAACAGCACCACCGCCGGCACTGGTCATGATCACGGGCGAGACCTCTCCCGAACACCTGCGCACCCTGGAACACACGGGATTGCCGATCCTGTTCAAACCGGTGGACCCGCAGCTGTTGCGGCATACCCTCATTGAGGGATGCCGGGTGGCCCACCATGACTTTCGACACTTCGCAGCGGGCGCCAGGTCCCATACCGTCGACCCCGGCACGCTGCAACGGGATGAGGGTCAGTGACTGTTGCAGCTTCTCTGGCACTGACCCGTCACAGGAGTATCAACATGGCACGTTTCAATCGCTTTTCCAAATTCGGTCTGGTTGTGGGCCTGGTGCTGGTGCAGGTGGCCGCGTACGCGGCGTTTGACACCCAAGGCAACACCGTCCCGGCCCAGTCTTCCGGCCTGCGGCTGCTGGTGCAACCCGACAAAAAGGCCGGCGGATCGACCCTGGCCATGTTGCCGGCGTCGCCCATGTGCACCTACCTCGGCAAGCGCTGCGAGGGCGGCGACGGTTCGGCCTGCAAGGCCTACTTCGCCCACTGCTGATCACACACCGGCAAAACTGCACGCCTGCACCTTTTGCGAAAGCCCACTAGCATGAGCGTCCGCCGCCACCGGGTGGCGGCGTCACTTTCAGGACACCCCATGCTCAAGCTCTATTACTCGCCCGGCGCCTGCTCGCTGTCCCCCCACATCGCCCTGCACGAAGCCGGCCTGGCGTTCGAGGCCATTCCCGCGCCCACCAGCACGCACCGGCTGCCCGATGGCAGCGACTACTACAAAGTCAACCCGCTGGGCTACGTGCCCTATCTCGTGCTCGACAGCGGCGAAGCCCTGCGTGAAGGCCCGGCCATCGTGCAGTACATCGCCGACCAGGTGCCCGAGAAAAACCTCGCCCCCGCCAACGGCAGCATGGCGCGCTACCAGCTGCAGAGCTGGCTCAACTTCATCGGCACCGAGCTGCACAAAGGCTTCAGCCCCCTGTTCAACCCCGCCGTTCCGGCCGACGCCAAGCAGGTCTTCAAAGACCGTTTGATCTCGCGCCTGACCTGGCTCGACGGCGAACTCGCCGGCCAGCAATACCTCATGGGCGACACCTTCACCGTGGCCGACGGTTACCTCTTCACCGTGACCAACTGGCCCGCCAAGGTCGGCCTGGACATCAGCGGCCTGGCGAACCTGGCCGCCTTCCGCGCCCGTGTGGCCGCGCGCCCGGCGGTGCAGGCGGCGATGAAGGCCGAAGGCTTGATGTGATCACCCGGGGCTGAACGCCCGAAGGATTCACCTGCGTTGTTCAAGGGGCTCTGCGGAGCCCCTTTTTCATGCCGGTACCCCGCCACCATGCAAGGGAAAACCCACGGCCACCTTATCGCCACCTTAAAATTCGCGGTTTTTTGCCTGCGCCTGCGCCCCTCCGACGCAGATCCGCGCTGACTCGCTGACCCGTCGCAAGACGGTTTTTTTGCGCCATCCCCGCCCCCGGTGAGCCGCTCCGAACGGCATGGACCTTCCCCCGAACGCCCCGCATGAACCTGATGAACTACGTCGAACTGCTGGCCCGGTTCCTTTTTGACCTGGGCGCCATGCTGATCCTGATCTTCTTGATCTATTACCCCCGGTACAAGCACAAGGAAACCGCGATCTCGGCGGCACTCTTCAACATCTTCATCTTCGCGGTGCTGGCGATCCTCTCCAACCTGGAGTTCGGCATGGCCGCCGGTTTTGGCCTGTTCGCCATCCTCGCGCTGTTCACCCTGCGCTCCGAGCCGATCAGCAAGTCGGACATGGCCTACTTCTTCGGCAGCATTTCCATCGCCGTGATTTCCGCCATCGACGGCACCAGCCTCATGCTGACCGCCATGCTCACCGCCGCCGTGCTGCTGGGCGTGTTCATCATCGACCACCCCGAGATCCTGAAGTCCGTCAACCAGATCGACGTGAAACTGGATTCGATCCCGGAGAACTTCATGTCCCACCCCGAGGGCTTCAAGGCACTGCTGTCGGAGCGGCTGGGGGTGGAGGTGCTGTCGTACCGCGTGCGCAGCGTGTGCTACGTGACCGAGGTCATCCAGGCCGAAGTGGACTTCCGCCCCAAATGAGCGCCATCGAAGACCGCCTGGCGTCGTTCCACCGGATCGGCCTCGCCGAGCTCAACCAGCGCGCCGCGCTGATGACGCGCAAGGACAACAAGTACCTGCTGACCGGGACGCAGGTGCTCGGTTTTCTGGGGCAGGTCGGCGACCGGTTCGATGCGCTGGAGATCGGTGGGAAAACCGCCTTCAACTACCACAGCGCCTACTTCGATTCGGACTCGCTGCACTGCTTCCGCGACCACAACCAGAACCGCCGCAAACGCCTCAAGGTGCGCCACCGCCACTACGAAGACACCGGGCAGTTCTTCATGGAGGTCAAGCTCAAGGGCAACGCGGGCGAAACGTCCAAGCTGCGGCGGGCCATCACCCCGGCGCATTTTGAATCGCACGAACTGCCCGCCGAGCTGGACCAATACCTCAAGTCGGTGGCGAAAGACCACCACCAGCGGGACCTCCCGGACCGCTACCGCCAGACACTTCAGGTGCGCTACCAGCGCACCACCCTGATCGCCCAGGCCGGCCCCGAACGAGTCACCATGGACAACCAGCTGCACTTCGCCCAGGGCCACCGCGAGATGGCCCTGAGCAGGTCGCTCTGGGTGGTCGAGGTGAAGTCGCCCAAAGGCGTGTCGGCGACCGACCGCGTGCTGAAAGACCTGGGCGCGCGACCCGCCTCGCTGTGCTCCAAGTACTGCGTGGGCCTGGCGCTCACCTCGCACACCACCCGCTCCAGCCGTTTCACCCCCACCCTCAAAAAGATCGCGGCACTGGGCTGACCCGCCCTCGCGCCGGCGGCCCACCGGCGGTCGTGCGAACCCCCTGTATGACCCTGCACCGCCCCGCCCTCGCCCTGTTCGCCGCGCTGCTGCTGCCCGCCTGCGTCGATCTGGGCGCCCATGAGCCGCCGATCAACGCCCCGCCGCTGGCCGAGCCCGCGTTTTCGCACGACAGCGGCTTCCACGCCACCGACATCAACGTGGCGCTGTCCCATGCCGATCCGACGGTGGCGGTGTACTACACGCTCGACGGCTCCGAGCCCGACCCGGCCAACGTCAAGGGCACCACCTACCGGTACAAGCTCCAGTACCCCCAGCAACCGGGTGACCCCTTCGGCGCGTTCCACGAGCAGACCTTTCAGAGCCTGCGCTACAAGCACCGCATCCCCGTCACCGACCACTCACGCGAACCCGACCGCATCGCCCGGATCTCGACCACGCACCACAGTGACGAGCCCTACTACGTCACGCCCCTGGCGGCGCTGAGCGCCAGCGAACAGCGCATCAACGGGTTGATCGATCCGGTCAACCGGGGGTTGAACGCGCTCAACCGGTCATGGCCGGAGGGGCCGGGCATCCAGCTGCCCACCATCGCCCAGCGCCCCCAGGCCCGGCTGCTGAAAGGCACCGTGATCCGGGCCATGGCGGTCAAAAAGGGGGGCGCACGCAGCACCGTGGCCACGGCCACCTACTTTGTCATGCCGCGCGATACCTTCAAGCTGCCCGTGGTCTCGCTGGTGGTCCAGGAAGACCTGCTGTTCGGCCACGACAAGGGGATCATGGTGGCGGGCAAGGCCTTCGACGACTTTCGCCGCCAGCACCCGGGCCACATCGTCCGCGGCGGCAACGCGCCCGCCAACTGGCACGCCCGGGGCGACGACACGCCCGCCCATTTCCAGTTTTTCTCGGACACCGACCAGCCGGAGAAAGCCAGCATGGACCAGCGCATCGGCGTGCGGGTCCACGGCGGGTTCAGCCGGGCGAACCCGAGCAAATCGCTGCGCCTCTACGCCCGCAAACGCTACGGCAAGAACAAGTTCCAGCACCCGGTGTTCGGGGAGGACTACAACCACAAGAAGCTGATCCTGCGGAACTCGGGCAACGACTTCCAGAAGACCATGTTCAAGGACGCGGCGGCGCAGGCCGTGGTGCAACGCTTGAACATCGAGACCCAGGGCTACCAGCCGGCAGTGACCTTCATCAACGGCGAGTACTGGGGCATCCTGAACGTGCGCGAGCACTTTGACGTCGACTTCTTCTCCGAGAAATACGGCATTCCCGAGAAGGACATCGAGCTGGTGGAGAACAACGCCGTGATCGAGGGCGACCCCGCGCACTGGAAGCAGGTGATGACCTTCTTCGAGAAGTCCGATCTGCGGCGCGAGGCGTCGTACCAGCAGGCCGCCAGCCTGATCGACATCGACAGCTTCATCGACCACCAGATCGCCAACATCTTCATGGGCAACGTGGACTGGCCGCACAACAACGTCAAAGCCTGGCGGTACCGGGGCGACAGCGCGCAGTACACCAGCAAAGGCGTGCTGGACGGGCGCTGGCGCTGGCTGCAGTTCGACGCCGATCTGGCCCTGACGATGCCTGCCAACGAAAACCTGGCGGGAGCGCTGAATCCCAGAGGCACCCGGGACCTCGATGGCGTCGAGTGGTCCACCCTGCTGCTGCGAAAACTGATGGAGAACCCGGACTTCAAGGCCCGCTTCATCAACCGCTTCGCCGACCTGCTCAATACCGTGTTCGACCCGCAGCGCACGTCGGCCGTGATCCGCCGGCTCCAGGACCGCATCCGCCCGGAAATGCCGCGCCACCTGGAGCGCTGGAAGGTGCCCGCCACGCTGGGCGAGTGGGAACAGGAGGTGCAGAAGATGCAGGCCTTCGTGCAGCAGCGCCCCGCCATCCAGCGCGCGCAGCTCATGGGGCAATTCGGGCTGAAAGGCACCTACCGCCTGACGGTCAGCCTGCCCGACGCCACGCAGGGGTCGATCAGGGTCAGCTCGCTCCAGACCCGCGAACTGGCGGAACGCGCCGGCAATGACGGCATGTGGACCGGCACCTATTTCGCCGGTGTGCCCCTCGAACTCGAAGCGGTGGCCAAGCCTTGTTACGCGTTCAAACGGTGGCACGGCATCGGCGCAACCCAGGCCACCACGCGCATCACGGCGAGCCAGAGCCTGTCCGTCCGGGCCGAATTCGAACCGGTGTGCGCACCCTGACCCTGTCCGGTCACGAAGCCCGTGGTCTGCGGGACAACACAGGCCGCCACAGCGGCCGTAGCGGCCGTGAAGGGCCTACTGCCCCAGTCCGACCGGGGCGGGCGCCTTCATCACGATGCGGGTGAACAGGCGGTCGAACTGCGGGTCGCGTGGCACGCGGTGGTTCAGCGGGTCCTGGTTGGTCGCAAAGGCGGCGTTGAGCGCGTGCCAGTCGGCCTCACTCAAGTGGCGCTCGGCCTCGGGCAGCACCACGGTCTCTTCGAGCCGCATGTGTTCGAGGTAGAAATCCACGTAGCCCGTTACCTCGGCGATGAAGACCGGCCGGCGCGCTTCACCCAGCAGCTCCCAGGCCAACAGCAGGTGCATGATTTTTCGCACCCGGGCCTCGCCGGTCGCGTGGTCGCGCTCCAGCTGGTCGATGGTGGCCATGACGTGGGGCGCAACACGCACCACCCGAGGGAACAGCAGGTTCGACTCCTTGGGGTGGTGGTGCGTCTCGGGGAACTCGTCGATGTAGAACAGCATGGCCCGCAGCACATCGAAGAACCGCGCCGAATCGTCCTGCCCTTCGTGCACCGGGCCACGCCGGACCATCTGCATCAGCGACTGCAGCATGGCCGCCAGGGTGGCGTGTTCGTCGCGAATGACGCGCAAGGCTTCGTGGGTCATGGTGTTGTCTCCGGCAAGGCGAAACCGACCGAGTGGTCGGCGAATGGTTCCGGGAATATGGCCGATCACGTTTCCGAGGGCATTGACCCACGTCAAGCCTGCCCCTGCGCGCCCCGCTGGAAGGGGTGCTTTTACATCCAGTTGCAAACCAAAGTGTTAGCATTTTTGACCCTCCGGGCTGCTGCCTGGCCGAGTCCCTGCTGTCACACCACCACCACATGAAGCCGATCCGAATTGCCCTCCTTGCCCTGTCCCTCGGTGCCGCCAGCTGCGCCACGGTGGCCAACGAAACCTTCGAGGCGCCGCCGGCGTTGGGTCAACTTGAAAGTGCCACCTACCTGCAATGCATGAAGAAGGCCAATGGGCGGTTGGAACAGGGCAACTGCATCAACAACGAAAAAGCGCGCCAGTGGAAACAACTTGATCTGCTTTACAAGAGCCTGGCCGCCAAGCTCAACGACGAGCAGCGCAAGGAGCTGGCGAAAACTCAGGCAGCCTGGAAAACCTTCATGGGCGCGGAGACGGCATTTTCCGTGTCGGTCTACTACCCCCAACTCGGAAGCTCGGATCTTTCCGTCTCGACCAACGAGATCCTGTGGATCGTTCAGCGGCGCCAACAGCTGCAGCAACATCTGGATCTGAACTGACGAAGCGAACCGCATCGGCTCAGCGATTGAAGGGAGAAAAAGAACATGACCCATATCGACACCTCGGCCAACGAGGTACCTGGCCTTTGGGCGCCATCGCGCCCGAGCCCATCACCAGCCTTTTCCCACCGATGCCGCGGGTCTCTCAGCGCTGCGCAGCGATCTGCTCAGTCATGGCAATGGCCAGGGAAACAACCCGTCCATTCGATTCATCTCTGACGAACACCGGGACACGATCAATGCCTGGGCCAGCTCGGAGGCAGGACAACAGTGGATTCACCGGCACATTGACTTTCCCCAGGTGGCGGCCATTGCCGACGATGCCAAAGATGTGCTGGACCGCCACGGATCCCACATCCCCGAGGACCGCAAGTTTGAAGTCTTGTGCGTGCTCGCCAAGGCGGAAAACCAACGACCCAAGACCTATGAAAAGTTGGTGGCCTCCTTGCGCAACGGTGCGGACCACGAGACTTTCATGGAGGAAGTTGATCGGCAGAAGGCCGTGGTGAGGTACTTTGCCGGCCCCAAAGCCGCCGAACTCGCCCAGCAATACCAGGACAACTTCCAGAAGCCCGGCAACGCCGTCGCGATGGAAGCCGCGCACCGTCAGGTCGCGAGCAGCGGCTACCGACCTTCCGACGAACGCCACATCCCCGAGATTCAGACCGCGCTCGCCGCCTACCGGCGCGACGTCAACGATCCGTCGGTGCTCGATCGCGGCGACAAGGGTGACGACGTCCAGCTGCTGCAGCAGGCCCTGCAGCGGGAAGGCAAGTCATTGAAAGACGACGGCGGTTTCGGTGCAGGGACAGAACGTCTGCTCACCGACTTTCAGCGCGAGCACCGGCTGGCACCCACGGGCTTCGGCGACCATGCCACCCTGAAGGCGCTGGGCCTGGCGCCGTCACTGGACGCCAAGAGCGGTGCCGCGCTGGACCGCATGATCGGGTCGCTGCAAGCGGGTGGCCGGTTCTCCGAACCCCAGATCGCCCACATCGCCGAGTCGTCCCGGAACCACCTGCTGGAGCACCGCGCGGCGCTGGGCGAGGTCACCCACATCCAGCTCCGCAACGACGGGCAGAAGATTTTGTTTCTGAACGATTTCAAGCAGATGCGCGAACTCGACACCCAGCAGGCGCTCAACGGCTATGTGCCCGACCGGCCCCTGGTCGAGGCACCGGTCACGGGGCCCACCCCGGCGACGGAACGCACGGCCGAAGCCGTGCGGCACTGAGCCAGCGTCTGGTTCCCGTCAACGCCCCGGCTTCCACCGTTTGAGCAGCAGCGCGTTGCTCACCACACTCACCGAACTCAGCGCCATCGCTGCGCCCGCCAGCACCGGGCTGAGGTAGCCCAGCGCGGCCAGAGGGATGCCGGCCGCGTTGTAGGCAAAGGCCCAGAACAGGTTCTGGCGGATCTTGTTCACGGTGCGGCGCGAGATGTCCAGCGCCGCGGCCACCATCATCGGGTCGCCGCGCATCAGCGTGATGCCGGCCGCGTGCATCGCCACGTCGGAGCCACCTTCTCGGCCGCCCATGGCCATGCCCACGTCGGCCGCCGCGAGCGCGGGCGCGTCGTTCACGCCGTCGCCCACCATGGCCACGATGTGGCCCCCGCGCTGCACCGCTTCGCGGGTCGCGGCGCCTTCGAGGGGCTGGTCGGTTTTGGGGCGGCCCGGCGCCGGGTCGGTGCGTCCTTCGCGCAGCCGCTGCACCACGGCCGCCTTGTCGCCCGGCAGCACCTCGGCGATCACCTCGCCGCCGTCGGCGTTGAGGCCCAGGGTGCGCGCCATGGCGTCGGCCGCGCCCTGGTTGTCGCCCGACACCATGAACAGCCGCATGCCCTTCGCGCGCAGCTGCGCGAGTGCCTCGCGTGCGCCGGGCTTGGGCTCGTCGCCGAAGGCCAACAGGGCCAGCGGGGTCCAGGGCGAGGTCTCGTCGGTCTGGCTGGTCAGCAGCGACACCGTGGCGCCCGCAGCCTGCTGCTGGAGCACGGCCAGGGCCAGCGGCCCCAGCGGCACACCCAGCTCGTCCATCCAGCGCAGGCTGCCCAGCGCCAGCGTGACGCCACCCACGCGCCCCAGGCTGCCGCGCCCGGTGACAGCCTGCACGTCCTGGGCCGCGTCGGGCGCAGGAAGGCAGTTGCGCGCTTCGGCCGCGTCCATTACCGCGTGGGCCAGCGGGTGGGCGCTCTGCGCCTGCAGCGCGGCCGCCGCGCGCAGCACCGCCTCTTCGTCCACCCCCGGCACCGCCTCGATCGACAGCAGCCGCGGACGCCCGAGCGTGAGCGTGCCGGTCTTGTCGAAGGCCACTGTGTCGACCCGGTGCGCGATCTCCAGCGCTTGCGCATCCTTGATCAAAATGCCGTGTTTCGCCGCCACCCCGGTGCCGGCCATGATGGCCGTCGGTGTGGCCAGGCCGAGTGCACAGGGGCAAGCGATCACCAGCACCGCCACGGCGTGCAGCAGCGCGGCTTCGACCGGCGCGCCGGTGTAAAGCCAGCCGACCAGCGTGACCAGCGCGATCACCAGCACCACCGGCACGAACACCGCCGCCACCTGGTCGACCAGCCGCTGCACCGGCGCCTTGCCGGCCTGGGCGTCCTGCACCAGCGCAATGATGTGCGCCAGCACACTCTGCGCGCCCACGGCGCGCACGCTCACCTCGACCGAACCTTCGCCGTTGAGCGAACCGCCGGTGACGAAATCGCCCGGCTGCTTGGGCACCGGCATGGCCTCGCCGGTGAGCATGGATTCGTCGGCCTGCGTCTGGCCCAGCAGCAGCTCACCGTCGGCGGCAAAACGCTCGCCCGGCAGCACGCGGATGGTGTCGCCCGGCAGCAGCTCGTCCACCGACACGTCGGTGATCTCGGTGCGCTTGATGCCGTCTGGCAGCAAATGCGCGCGCTCGGGGCGCAGCGCGTGCAGCGCGCGAATGGCGCTGGTGGTCTGGCGCTTGGCGCGTGCTTCCAGCCATTTGCCCAGCAGCACCAGCGTGATCACCACCGCCGAGCCTTCGTAATACAGGTGCACCATCTCGCCCGGCTCGGCCCTCAGCCACAGCCAGGTCGAGAGCGCCCAGCCCGCCGTGGTGCCGATGGCCACCAGCAGCTCCATGTTGCCGGTGAGCGCCTTGAGCGCGTGCCAGCCGGCCCGGTAGAAGCGCGCGCCGAGCCAGAACTGCACCGGCGTGGCCAGCGCGAACTGCATCCAGGCCGGCAGCATCCAGTGTTTGCCAAACAGGTCGCCGAGCATGGGCAGCGCCAGCGGCGCCGACAGCAGCGCGCCCACCAGCACCGGCAACAGGTCCAGCGGAATGCCGTGCCAGCGCTCGCGCTCCTCCACGTCCATCGCGTCCATGGCGCGCGGCTCGTAGCCGGCGTCGCGGATCGCGCGTTTGAGCAGGGCGGTCGCGTGGGTCGCGTCGCTGCTGCTCACGCGGATGCGCGCCGACTCGGTGGCGAGGTTCACCGTCGCTTCGCTCACGCCGGGTTGTTTCTTGAGCGCCTTTTCCACGCGCGAAACGCAGGAGGCGCAGGTCATGCCGCCAATGCCCAGGTCGATCTGGACAGCGGAGGGGTCGGAGGTTTCTAAGGTGGCTGTGTTCATCGTTTCTGTTCAAGCACACGCGGTGGAACCGGCTTTTCCGGGCCACCAGCGTGGTCCCCCTGGGGGGAAGTCGCGAAGCGGCGCAGGGGGGTACCCAGTTATAAGCTTTACCCCCATGGCAAGGTCAAGCCACAAGGTGTATCTTTCGGCGATCAGGGCTTGACCTTGACACCGTGTCAAGGTGGAGGATCCAGCCATTCCACCACTCCGGAGTTTCACCATGAACCAGACCCTCACTGTGCAGGGCATGACCTGCGGCCACTGTGAAAAGGCCGTCACCACCGCCATCAAGACGCTGGACCCGAAGGCCGAAGTCAAGATCGACCGCAGCCAGAACCGCGTCGAGGTGCAAAGCGAACAGCCTTTCGAAGCGCTCGCCGCCGCGATCCGCGAAGAAGGCTACGCCGTCGCAGCATGACCCCCACGCTCCACCGCTACGCGGGTCGCTGCCCCCCGAGGGGGTTGATCCGGCTTGGGGCGGCCCGGCGCCGGATCGCATGAAAACCCGCGCAGGCGCTGTGCCAATCGCCCAAGAACCAACGCTCGACGGCGGCATGGCCTGGCCGGTCAACATCGGCACCGCCGCCTCACTCAGCGGCATCTCGCCCAAGATGCTGCGCCACTACGAGTCGCTGGGCCTGCTGGGCGCGGTGGCGCGCACCGACAGCAACTACCGCCAGTACAGCCTGGCCGACGTGCACAGCCTGCGCTTCATCCGCCGCGCGCGCGACATGGGCTTCGGGCTCGATGCCATCACCGAACTCGTGGGCCTGTGGCACAACCGGCGCCGCAGCAGCGCCAGCGTGCAGCGCATCGCGCAGAAACACCTCGACGAACTGGGCCAGCGCATCGCCGCGCTACAGGCCATGCAACGCACCCTGGGCGAGCTGGTCTGCCATTGCCCCGGCGACGACCGGCCCGACTGCCCGATCCTGGACGACCTGGCCGCCCCATGAGGGATGTGTGCCCCCACGCTCCACCGCTGCGCGGGTCGCTGAAAAACGGAACATATCTTTACAAACCCGCAGCACAAGGCCGCAAAGCGCTTACACGGCCCTTCCACACTGAACCCATTCCAGAGACAGCCCCTCGCTGAGATCCCTGGAACGGCTTTTCCAACCTCTCAGGAGAGACTCATGAAACTGTTCAGCAAACGCACCCTCATCGCCGCCTCGCTCGCCGCCGCCTTCGTCGGCCTCTCGGCCACCGCCATCGCTCAGAACGCCGGCGGCCCGGGCATATCACCCGACATGCACACCCAGCACATGGCCCAGCGCGCCACCGAAGCCGGCAAAGACCAGGGCGACAGGGCCGCCAAGATGGCGCAACGCATGGAGAAGATGCAAAAGCGCCACGCCGAGCACCAGGCGCAACTCAAGACCACGCTGAAGATCACGGCGGCCCAGGAACCCGCCTGGAACGCCTACGTGGCCGGCACGGCGCCCACACCGCGCATGGGCAAGACCCAGCGCGAAGACTGGGCCAAACTGACCACGCCGCAGCGGCTGGACAAGATGCAGGTCCACAAGGCCGAGCGCGACGCCCAGATGTCCAAACGCATCGACACCGTCAAGACCTTCTACGCCACGCTCACGCCCGAACAACAGAAGGTGTTCGACACCCAAGGCCACAGCGGTTTCCACCGCGCCGGCATGAAGGGTGAGCACCGCATGGGCGGCCATGGCGGTCACCACGGCATGCGTGGCCAGGGTGGCGAGCCGGGCTGCGAAGGCCCGATGCAGAAACGCAGCTGATCCTTTCAGCGCCACTCAAGAGCCCCGGCCCGTCCGGGGCTTTTTTTTGAGCCCATGGCGGGCGCTGCCGCTTGACCTGAGTCAAGCCCCGGCAGAGGACCAGCGCGTAAGCTGCCCCGCCATGGACTTTCACCTCATCATCGTGGGCGCTGGCCCGGCGGGCCTGTGCCTGGCGCGCGCCTTGCGCGGGAGCGGTCTGCGGATCTGCCTGCTCGAACAGCAAGCCCTGGAGGCCTTGCAGAACCCCGCCTTCGATGGCCGCGAAATCGCCCTCACCCAGCACAGTGCGGCGCTGATGCGCAGACTCGGTCTCTGGCCTTTTCTGGGCGACGCGAACATCGCGCCGCTGAAAGACGCGCTGGTGCTCGACGGCGGCGTGGGCCCGCGGCAGTCGCGCATGACCATCAGCCACGCGCTCAGCGCCCAACCCGAGCTGGGCTTTCTGGTGGCCAACCACCACATCCGCCGCGCCGCGTTTGAGGCCGCGATGGCCGATGGTCCGGGCCGACCAACCTTGCGCTGCGGCGAGCAGGTGACCCACATCCAGACCGACGCGCGCGAAGCCCGCCTGACCCTGGCCAGCGGCGACACCCTGACCGCCCCGCTCGTGGTGGCCGCCGACAGCCGCCACTCCAGCACCCGCCGCGCCATGGGCATCGCCGCCGACATGCACGACCACGGCCGCACCATGCTGGTCTGCAACATGGCGCACGCGTTGCCGCACCACGAGACCGCGTGGGAGTGGTTCGACCACGGCCAGACGCTCGCCCTGCTGCCCATGAACCCCTGCCCGTTGACCGGCCTGCCGCGCTCGTCCGTGGTACTGACCCTGCCCAGCCAGGAACTTCAGCCATTGATGGACCTACCGGAAGACAGCTTCAACCGCGAGATGACACGCCGCTTCGGGAACCAGCTGGGGCCCATGACCCTGGCCAGCACGCGCCACGCCTACCCGCTGGTGGGCGTCTGGCCGCGCCGCCTGGTGGCGCAACGCTTCGCGGTGGTGGGCGACGCCGCCGTGGGCATGCACCCGGTCACGGCGCACGGTTTCAACCTGGGCCTGCGCAGCATCGAGGCTTTGTCCAAGGCGCTGATCCAGGCGCAGCAGCGGGGCCAGGACATCGCCTCGCCCGCCCTGCTGGCCCGTTACCAGCGGACCCACCAGGGTGCCAGCCGAGGCCTCTACTTCGCCACCCACGCCCTGGCCACGCTCTACACGAGCGAGCAGACCCCCGCACGCATGCTGCGCCAGGTGCTGGTGCAGGCGGGCGAACGCTTCACGCCGTTCAAACGTTTGGTGGCTGCAAGCCTGACTGGCTTGCATTAGGAGTCCCCCCGCGCCGCTTCGCGTGCCTTGCAGGCCGCGCCACCGCCAGAGTCGGTGTCACTTCGGGCTGTCCAAGTCTGCGCAGGCAGACTTGGAGCCGCGGCCCTCAGCCCCCCAGGGGGCGATGTGAGTGGCCCGGCGGAGCCGGTTCCACCGCATCCTGCGTGGGAGGCACGCGCTCCGGTGCCCTCTCATTGCCAAGGCCTTGTTGCTCTGCATCAAGACGCGCGTCAGCATTCAGGTCTAGATTGATGAAAGTCAATCGGCACGGGTGCGCAGACACCCGGCCGGTCATCACCGCCCGAGGAGACCACAACCACATGCTGTCCGCCTACATCACCCACGCCGACTGTGCCCGCCATGACATGGGCGCGCACCACCCGGAATGCCCCGAGCGCCTGGGCGCCATCAACGACCACCTGCTGGTCAAGGGCTTGCTGGACTACATGGTTCCCTACGACGCGCCGCTGGCCACCAAAGAACAGCTCAGCCGCGCCCACGCGTCGCTCTACGTGAGCGAAATCTTCGAGGCCTCACCGGCCGAAGGGCTGCACGCGGTGGACCCGGACACCAACATGTGCCCGCACACATTGACCGCTGCCCTGCGCGCGGCCGGCGCGGCGGTGCAGGCCACCGACCTGGTGCTGGCGGGCGAAGCGCCCACCGCCTTCTGCTGCGTGCGCCCGCCTGGCCACCACGCCGAACGCTCGGCCGCCATGGGTTTCTGCTTCTTCAACAACGTCGCCGTGGGCATGCGCCACGCGCTCAACGTGCACGGCCTGGAGCGCGTGGCCCTGATCGACTTCGACGTGCACCACGGCAACGGCAGCGAAGACATCTTCCGCGGCGACGAGCGCGTGCTGATGTGCTCCATCTTCGAAAAGGGCCTCTACCCCTTCAACGGCGAATCCGCCGTGGGTACCAACATGGTCAACGTCGGCCTGCCCAGCCGCTCGGGCAGCGACGCCTTCCGCGAAGCCGTGACCAACGAGTGGTTGCCCGCGCTCGACGTCTTTGCACCACAGCTGATCTACATCTCGGCCGGCTTCGACGCCCACCGCGAAGACGACATGGGCAACCTCGGCCTGGTCGAGGCCGACTACGCCTGGGTCACCAAAGAACTGATGAAAGTCGCCGACAAACACTGCCAGGGCCGCGTGATCTCCTGCCTGGAGGGCGGCTACGTGCTCAGCCCGCTGGCGCGCAGCGTGGCCGCGCATGTCAGGGTCTTGATCGGCGCGGATTGAATTTTCAGCAACCTGAGTCCCTCATGGACAAACACTACCTCACCCCGCTGTTCCAACCCGACACCATCGCGATCTTCGTGGGGGACCACGACGACCCCGACCAGCAAACCAACCACGCGCGCAACCTGACCGCCGCGCTCACGGCACAGCCCTTCACCGGCAAGTTCGTCTTTCTCGACATCCACACCAGCGGTACGCTGGCCGAGCTGGCCCAGACGCGTGCCGACCTCGCCATTATTGCCCTGCCGCCCACCGAGGCGGTGGCCGCACTCGAGGTCGCCGGGCGCATCAAGTGCAAGGCCGCGCTGGTGATCGGCAGCGGCGCCAACGCCGACGTGGCTGCCGACATGCACCAGGTGGCGCGCCGCCACGGCATGCAGCTGCTCGGCCCCAACAGCCTGGGTTTCCAGCGCCCGCGCATCGGCCTGAACGCCAGCGTGGCCGGTCCGCTGACCCGCGTCGGCCCGCTGGCGCTGGTGTCGCAGTCGGGCGCGCTGACCTCGTCCATCCTCGACTGGGCGAGCCAGAACGGCGTGGGCTTTTCCACCGTCGTGTCGCTCAGCCCCAAAACGGCGGTGGACATCGCCCAGGTGCTCGACTTCCTCGCCTCCGACGCCCAGACCCACAGCATCGTGGTCTACATGGAAGGCATCTCCAACGCGCGCCGCTTCATGAGCGCGCTGCGCGCTGCGGCCAACGCCAAGCCGGTGGTGGTGCTCAAGGCCGGCCGCAAGCCCGCGGGCAACGCCGCCGCGCAGACCCACAGCGGCGCCATCGTCGGCAGCGACGACGTGTTCGACGCCGCCCTGCGCCGCGCCGGCGCGGTGCGCGTGCGTTCCTTCGTCGAGCTGTTCTCGGCCGCCAAATGCCTGGCCTCGCGCTACCGCCCGGTGGGCAAACGCCTGGCCATCGTCACCAACGGCGGCGGCCCCGGTGTGCTGGCGGCCGATTGGGTGAGTGAAATCGGCCTGCAGCTGGGCAAGCTCCTGCCTGAGGCCGTCGCTGCCCTGCAACCCCAGATGCCTGCGCTGGCCACGCTCAACGACCTGATCGACGTGTCCGAAGAGGCCACCGCCGAGCACTACCGCGCGGCCATCGACGCCGCCGGCCGCGACAAGACCGTGGACGGCGTGCTGGTGGTGCATTCGCCCAAGGCCGGCGTGGACGCCGCCGATGTGGCCCGCGCCATGGCCGAGCTCAAACCCCAGCTCAGCAAACCCCTGTTGTGCTGCTGGATGGGCGACGCTTCGGTGGGCGAGGCGCGCGAGGTGCTCGGCAAGGCCAACATCCCCAGCTTTCGCACGCCCGAGGCCGCCGTGGGCGCCTTCGGCAACATCGCCAGCTTCTACCAGAACCAGCAGCTGCTGCAGCAGACCCCGCCGCCCTTATCCACCCTGGCCAAACCCGACATCGAGGGCGCGCGCCTGCTGATCGAAAACGTGCTCACCGAGCGCCGCAAGGTGCTGACCGAGATGGAGTCCAAGGCCCTGCTCTCGGCCTTCCACATCCCGGTCACCCAGACCATCCTCGCGCGCAGCGCCAACGAGGCCATGATGATCGCGACCCAGCTGGGTTACCCGGTGGCGCTCAAGATCGACTCACCCGACATCAGCCACAAGAGCGACGTCAACGGCGTGGCGCTCAACGTGTTGAACGCCACCGCCGTGCGCGACGGCTACAACACCATGCTGCAGGCCGTGGCCAAGCTGCAGCCGGGCGCCAAGATCAACGGCGTGACGATCCAGAAGATGGCGCAAAGCAAGCGCGGGCGCGAGCTCTGCATCGGCCTGGTGACCGACGACCCTTTCGGCCCGGTGATCGCCTTCGGCGCCGGCGGCACCATGATCGAGTTGATCGACGACCGCGCCATGGAGCTGCCGCCGCTCAACCAGTTCCTGGCGCGCCGCCTGATCGAGCGCTCGCGCGTGGCCGAGACCCTGGGCGCCTGGCGCGGTGCCACCGCGGTGGACATGGACATGCTGGAGCACGTGCTGCTGCGCGTCTCGGAAATGGTCTGCGAGCTGCCGCAACTGCGCGAGATGGACATCAACCCCATCATCGTGGACGAAAACGGCGCCGTGGCCGTGGACGCGCGCATCGTGATCGAGGGCTCGCCCGCCACGGCGCGCAACTACGCCCACCTGGCCATCCTGCCCTACCCGGCGCGCTACGAGCAGGTGTGGCCCCTGCGCGGCGGCGGCGAGTACACCATCCGCCCGATCCACCCGGACGACGCCCAGATGCTGCAGGACCTGGTGCAGAACCTCTCGCCCGAAAGCCGCTACTACCGCTTCGTGTCCAGCATGACCGAGCTGCCGGCCTCCATGCTCTCGCGCCTGACCCTGATCGACTACGACCGCGAAATGGCGCTGGTGGCGATCCACCGCACCCGTCAGGCCGGGCAAGACGGTGAGAGGGTCGAAACCGAGCGCGTCGTGGGCGTCTCGCGCTACATCACCAACCCCGACAAATCCAGCTGCGAGTTCTCGCTGGTGGTGGCCGACGACTTCAACGGCAAGGGCCTGGGTTCGCGCCTGATGCTCAGCATCATGGAAGAGGCGCGCGACAAAGGCCTGACCGAGATCGAGGGCCTGGTGCTGGCCAACAACCCCAGCATGCTCAAGCTCATGAAGGGCCTGGGTTACCAGATCAAGCCCTTCCCGGAAGACCCGGACTTCAAACTGGTGACGCACAGTCTTTGAACCCCCCTGCCGCGCTGCGCGCGACCCCCCCAGGGGGGCGGCACTGGCCGTCCGGCAGAGCCGGCCCGGCGGTGCCCTGGGTGATGGGCATCGCGTGCACAGATAGTTAAGAAACTGAACGCCGTTCAAAAAACGCCCCAAGGCTTGCCTTGGGGCGTTTTTTTTATCCCTCTGCTATCTCTCTATAGCTTTAATAAAAGTAGTCGTAGTAGTAGAGGGTGCGTTTTTTTGTGGACAAGCGGTTTTTCTTGAGATTTTTCAAGCACTTGCAGCGCAAAAAAGCCTGTTGAGCGGGGGCTGTTGCCCGTGTCTTGAAACGGGGACAAATCCTGGTTTTGCCCACAGTCTGTGGATAACCAACGGGTTGTTGGAAATTTATGCACAGCCTTGTGCAGAACCTGCCGAACCGATCTTCGGAACCGGTCCAACGGACATTTTTTCAAAAAACAGTGTTCAGGCCGAAACGGGTGTGGGGGCGTCCGGGTTGTTCTGCTACTACCTCTTACTCTCTTATTTAAAAGTAGTCGTAGTAGTAGAGGGCGCCATTTTTTGTGGACAAGCGGCTTTTCTTTAGTTGAATCAAGCACTTGCGTCGCCAGAAACCATGTGCAGAGGGCCCTGTTGCCGGTACGCGCCAACGGGGACAACCTGCGAACTTGTCCAGGTGATGTGGATAACTACCTGCTTCTTAGAAAGTTATACACAGCGTTGTGCAAAAAAACGCCTTGCGGGTGCGCCAAACGCTCAGCGCTGACCATCGTTCACCCGGATCTCGTCCGCCGTGAGGCCGCCCAGGCGCGAGTGGATGCGCCCGCCGTCCGCCATCACCAGGCCAAACACGATCTCGTCGGGCCGTGGCCCGTCCTGCACGCCCACCTCCATGGTGTTGAAGTGGCTGCGCACGTAGGCGGCCTGGGTGTGGTGCAGCGGCACCATCAGCCGGTAGCCGGCGCTGGCCACGGCCTTGGCGGCTGGCACGATGGCCTTGGGGTCGCCCAGCACCGCGCGCATGGCCCAGCCGCCGGCCTCGTGCCACACGGCGCCTTGTTCCAGCTCGCCGTTGACACCCACGATGGCGGCCTTGCCGTAGGCCTGCACACGGTCGCGCCCCAGCACCTGCACCAGCTCTTCGGCCAGCTCGCGGCCGAGTGTGCGCAGCTCGGCCATGAACGGCAGCAGGTCGGGTTCGTGGCGCCCCGCGTAGGGGTTGCGCACCACGGCCAGCGCCGCGGCCATGCGCAGTGGCACCGCTGGCGGCGGGCCGCCCTCGTGAAAGACGGTTTCGACCAGCAACTGGCGTTTTCGGACCTGGATCAGTGACATGGCGGGATGACCTTGCGAGAGGTTGAAGAAAAGGGTTGAAGAAAAACAGCACCGGGATCAGGCGGGGGGGGTGCGGGGCCGTGGCTTGGCGCGCAGCAGGCGCTCCTGCTCGGCCGTGGCGTTGTAGGTGGCCATCTCTTCGATGAGCCAGGCCTTGAACACCTCCAGCACCGGGTTGTCGGCCTTGCGTTCGGGGATCGACAGGTAGTACGCGCGGTCGCTGGGGCAGAAGTGCTGCACCGGGATCACCAGGCGCCCGGAGGTCAGGTCGTCGCCGATGTCGTACTCGGGCACCAGGGCCACGCCCAGGCCCACCGCGGCGGCCTGCAGCGACATGAAGAACAGCTCGTAGCGCGGGCCGGCGAGTTCGTTGCCCGGCACATGGCCGATCGACTCGAACCACTGGCGCCAGGCGTAGGGCCGGGTGCTCTGCTGCAGCAGCGGCAGCTCGGCCAGCTGCTGCGGCGTGAGCTTCTTGCGCGGTGCGATCAGGGCCGGGCTGCACACCGGCACCAGGGTCTCCGCCATCAGGTGGGTGGTCACGGCGCCGGGCCAGTGGCCGTCGCCGGCGTAGATCGCGGCGTCCATCGTGGTGTCGTCGAACAGGAAGGGGCGGGTGCGGCTGGAGAGGTTGAGCGTGATGTCCGGGTGCAGCTGGGCGAAGCCGGCCAGCCGCGGCAGCAGCCAGCGCGTGCCGAAGGTGGGCACCACCGCGAGCTCCAGCCGGCCGCCGCGCCCGCCGCGCGTCATGAGGTTGAGCGTGTCGAGCTCGATCTGTTCGAGGTGACGCGACACCTGCCGGTGGTAGGTCACACCGGCCTCGGTGAGCAGCACGCCGCGTCGCGAGCGCCGGAACAGGCTCACGCCCAGAAACTGCTCCAGCCCCGCGATCTGGCGGCAGATCGCGCTTTGTGTGAGGGACAGTTCCTCGGCCGCCTCGGTGAAGCTCGAATGCCGCGCCGCGGCCTCGAAGGCGCTCAGGGCGGCGGTGCTGGGAATCTTGCGTCGTGAGGTCATGGTGGTATTCGGAGTGCGTTTTTTGCACTACTGGCTGCAAACAAATCGTTTGATACGGTTCATTCTGGCCCGTACATTTCGGAAAAGTCAATCACGAAGTTCATTTATCGCACTTCAAAAATCGACACCCGTGCAGACCCCTGCACCCGATGGAGACCACACCCATGCACACACCGTTTGCCCTGTTGAGCGCCGCGCTCGCCACCCTGACCCTGGTGTCGGGTTGCGCCACCACCGCACAGCCGTACCGCCTGGGCGTGGCCACGCCCGCGCCGCTGCAACAGTGCAGCGAACTGGCCGGCGCGTTCGGCTTCGCCAGCACCCGCCTCACCGCCGCCACGCTGGAGCCGGCGGGCCGCCTGAACAACGCCGGCCAGCCGGTGGGTGAGCACTGCCGCGTGACCGGCCGGATGAACGAACGGGTCAGCCCGGTCGACGGCCAGGCCTACGCCATGGGCTTCGAGATGCGCCTGCCCCGGGACTGGAACGGCCGCTTCCTCTACCAGGGCAACGGCGGCACCGACGGCAACGTCGTCACCGCCGACGGCGGCGCTTCGCTGGGCAGCGGCGGCCTGCTGCGTAACGCCTTGCAGAACGGTTTTGCGGTGATCAGCTCCGACGCCGGCCACAGCAGCGCCCAGAACCCGCTGTTCGGCCTGGACCCGCAGGCGCGCCGCGACTACGGCCACGCCGCCATCGGCACGCTCACCCCCATGGCCAAGGCCCTGATCCAGCGCGCCTACGGCAAGGTCCCCGACCGCTCCTACATCGGCGGCACCTCCAACGGCGGCCGGCAGGCGTTGGTGGCCGCCACCCGCTACGCCGATGCATTCGACGGCGTGCTGGCCCAGTCGCCCGGCATCCACCTGCCGCGCGCCTCGGTGGCCAACCTCTCCAACGTGAAGCGCTGGGACACGGTGGTCACCACCCGCGAGCTCAACGGCCAGCCCGACTACGAATCGGCCCTGCCCCCGGCGGAGCGCGAGCTCGTGGCGCGCGCCATCCTCGCGCGCTGCGACGCGCTCGACGGACTGGGCGACGGACTCGTGAACGACGTGGAAGCCTGCCGCACCGCGTTTGACCCGATGCGTGACCTGCCCACCTGCGCCGGCGAACGCGACGGCCGCTGCCTGAGCGGGGCGCAGAAGAGCGTGCTCGCCGCGGTGTATGCGCCGGCGCGCAACGGCGCGGGTGAGGTGGTCTACAGCGGCTTCCCCTTCGACCCGGGCATCCGCCACCCCGGCTGGGCCGAGTGGAAGTTCCGCAGCTCGGTGCGCACGGCCCGCAACCCGGTGTCGGTGGGTTTCATCTTCTCCTCGCCGCCGGTGGCCGACCTGGCCATGGCGACCGACACCCGCAAGAGCGCCGCCTTCGCGCTGGCCTTCGACATCAACACCGACGGCGCCAAGGTCTTCGCCACCAGCGGCGTCTACACCGACAAGGCCCTGGACTTCATGGGTACGCTGGAGGCGCCCGAGTTCGACCGCCTGCGCGAGCGTGGCGGCAAAGTGCTGGTGTTCCACGGCACGGCCGACCCGATCTTCTCCAGCGACCACACCCAGGCCTGGTACACCGCGCTCGACGCCCACCAACGGGGTGGCGCCAGCGGCTTCGCCCGCCTGTTCCTGGTGCCGGGCCAGGGCCATTCGCGCGGCGGCCCGGCCACCGAGCAGTACGACGGCCTGGCCGCGCTGGTGGACTGGGTGGAACACGGCCGCGCGCCCGAGCGCATCGTGGCCGGTGCACGCGGCGCGGGCAACCCGGGCGGCGCCAACGCCGACCTGCCAGCCGACTGGTCGCCCACCCGCAC
>NZ_MUNZ01000066.1 GCF_002001205.1 Hydrogenophaga sp. A37 | reverse complement strand
TCATGGCGGTTCCTGGGTGATGAGGCCGCCATCTTGTTTGCTGCGCCCAGTTTCACAAATACCCTTTCCCACACATCACTGCTCCGAAAATCGGTTTAATGCCGCATGGACAAGCTCCGCGCCATGGACACCTTTGTGCAGATCGCCGACGCCGGCAGCCTCACCGCGGCGGCCTGGGCGATGGGCACGTCCTTGCCCTCGGTGGTGCGCCTGCTCGCGGCCTATGAGGCCGACCTGGGCGTGCGCCTGTTCAACCGCACCACGCGCCGCATCTCGCTCACCGAAGAGGGCCGTCGCCACCTGGAGAGCTGCCGCCAGTTGCTGGCTGCGGTGAACGACGCCGAGGCCGATCTGAAAAACGACGCCGCCGAACCCACCGGGCTGCTCACCATCACCGCGCCGGTGCTGTTCGGCCAGATGCACGTGGCACCCATCGTGACGCGCTTTGCGCAGCAGAATCGCCAGATGCGCTGCCGTGTGACGCTGCTGGACCGTGTGGTGAACCTGCTGGAGGAAGGCATCGATGTGGGCATCCGCATCGGCCACCTGCAAGACTCCAGCCTGGTGGCGCTGCCGCTGGGCGAGATGCGGCGCGTGGTGGTGGCCAGCCCGGCATGTCTGCGCGAGCATGGCCGGCCGGTGCATCCGAACGACTTGCTGGCGGTCAACTGTGTGCGGGTCAGCGACCACACGCCCACCTGGGGAGCCTTTCGCGACGGGAGCAAAACGCTCAAACTCAGCGTCAGCGGCAACCTCGAGTTCAACCACATCGCGCCCGCCGTGCAAGCCTGCGCTGCGGGCGCGGGTTTCGGCCAGTTCCTCTGGTACCAGGTGGCGCCGCTGCTGAAAACCGGCGCATTGCAAACCGTGCTGGAAGGCTTTGAAGACACGCCCCGCCCGATCCATGTCGTCTATCCCCACGCCCGCCTGCTGCCTGTGCGCACGCGGGCCTTCATCGATTTCATCCGCAAGGAACTCAAGGGCTTCGCGCCCGGGAACACACCCACATGACCTCTCCAACTTTTGACTTTGACCTGTTCGTGATCGGCGGCGGCAGCGGCGGCGTGCGCGCGGCCCGCATGGCCGCACAGCGCGGCGCGCGCGTGGCGCTGGCCGAAACCCTGGGAGCCGACGGCCTGGGGGGCACCTGCGTCAACGTGGGATGCATTCCCAAGAAGCTCTACAGCTACGCCGCGCACTACGCCGACGCCTTCCACGAATCGGCCGGATTCGGCTGGGAGCTGGCCAGCGCACCACGCCTGAACTGGGCCACGCTCAAGGCCAACCGGGCCACCGAAATCAGCCGCCTGAACGGCGTCTACGGCAACCTGCTGCGCGGCTCGGGCGTGACGGTGCTCGACGGCTTCGCGCGCATCCAGGCTGAGCACAGCGTGGGACTTGCCACGATCAACACCGACGGCAGCCCCGGCCACCAGAACTTCACGGCGAAACACATCCTGATCGCCACCGGCGGCACACCGCACGTGCCGCACTTCGTGGGCCGCGAACACGTCATCACATCCAACGAGATCTTCGATCTGGAGCCCTTCCCCCAGCGCCTGCTGGTGGTGGGTGGCGGCTACATCGCCTGCGAATTCGCGTCCATCTTCAACGGCCTGGGCTCGAAGGTCACGCAGCTCTACCGTGGCGAACAGGTGCTGCGCGGCTTCGACGACGAGGTGCGCCACTTCGTCGCGGCCGAGATGACCAAGTCGGGCGTGGACCTGCGGCTGAACGCCGACGTGGTGGACATCCGCCAAACCGACGAAGGCCTGCGCGTGGAGCTGGAGGGCGGCAGTGTGGTGCTGGCCGACGCCGTGCTCTACGCCACTGGGCGCAAGCCCAACGTGACCGGTCTGGGGCTCGACACGGTGGGTGTGGCCCAGGGTGCGCAGGGCGAGGTGATCGTGAGCGACACGTACCAGACCAACGTGCCCAGCATCTACGCCGTGGGCGACGTGACCAACCGCGTGCAGCTCACGCCGGTGGCGCTGGGCGAGGCCATGGTGGTGGTGGACCAGCTCTTCGGCTCCGCCGCCGGCAAGCCCGTGCGCGAGATGAGTTACGACTTCATCCCCACCGCCGTCTTCACCCACCCCAACATCGGTACCGTGGGCTTCAGCGAAGCGCAGGCGCGCGAGAAGTTCGGCGAGGTCACCGTCTTCCGCAGCGAGTTCAAGGCGCTCAAGCACACGCTCTCGGGCAGCAGCGAGCGCACCCTCATGAAGCTGATCGTGGACACCGCGAGCGACCGCGTGGTGGGCCTGCACATGGTGGGATCGGAAGCGGGCGAGATCGTGCAGGGCTTTGCCGTGGCCATGAAAGCCGGCGCGACCAAGGCCGTGTTCGACAGCACCATCGGCATCCACCCGACCGCGGCCGAAGAGTTCGTGACCCTGCGCGAACCTGTGAAGAGCTAGGAATATTGCCCCCACACTCCGCCGCTGCGCGGGTCGTTGCCCCCCGAGGGGGCTGATCCACCTTGGGGCGGCCCTGCGGTGGATCGTTTGCCCCTACACTCCGCCGCCGCGCGGGTCTGTCCGCGCCATTCCGTGCTGTGCCTCAGGGCGGCAGAACCAACCCGTCCATGCGGACCACCTCGAAGTGGCTGCCACGCACCTGGCCCAGTTCCCGGTTCAGCGTGTCGTTGTTCCAGCGCGGGTCGGGTGCGCCGCTCACGTACCAGTTGCTGCCGTTGTCGGCCATGAACATCCCGTGCGTCTTCATCGCCGTCAGCAGCGCGCGGGTTTCGGTGCTGAAGGTGGTCGGGATCACATAGCTGGCCTTGAGCCGCACGCGCATGCCCATGGGCGGCAGGTTGGCGTCGGTGCTGGACGACGCCCAGTGCGTGGCTGGCGGCACGTACGCGCGGCGGCTGCGCTGCACCGTGAAGCGCAGCGCGTGCGCAATGCCGCCCGGCCCAAGCGCGGCTTCTTCGTACCGGGCCAGCCCTGGGAAAATGGGCAGACCGGCGGCGTCGGCGCTGGTCCAGCGCGGCTGCCCACCGGGCCTGACCAGGTTGCTGTCCAGGTGGAACAGCGCACCGACATCCGCGAACCATGAGCCACCTGTCTGCGGGAAAGCCCGTCCGATTTCGTAGAGCCGCTGGTTGTCCCGGTCGATCACGATCACATGTCGGTCGCCCGTGCTGGCCCTGCCGCCTTCGACGGGCGCGTCCGGTGGCACCGGGTACGGCCCTGGATCACTCTCGTCCCCGTAGGCGGTCCAGACCATTGGCACCTTCGCCTGCGCCCCCGACACGACCACGTACGGAATGCCGATGGGCGCCCCTTGCCAGAAGCCGGACCCGAAGTCCGGGTGCAGTCCGGTGTCCAGCCCGATGCTCGCGATCAGCGCGCCCGAGTTCGGGTCCACCGGCAGGGCCGACACATCCTGGTTCCATGGGTGGTCGGCCGGAAAGGCCAGCGCACCGTACAGCGGCGCCCCAGGACCGAGCGCGGCCCGCGTGAAGTTGCCATAACTGCGGATGGTGGCCGGCTCGCTGCCGAACACGTGGTAGCCCGTGCCCTCATGGGCGTACTGCGGCAGGTAGGCCACCTCGGTCGGGGTGACAGTGTAGAAATGGAACCCCCTTCCCGCCAAGTAGAAGCGGCTCAGCGGACGCAGCCCCGGGCCTGCCACCTGGCTGGCGTGATAGGCCACGCCTTCGTAGGTGAACTGGGGCAGCGTGGCCTGCACGTGGGTCCGCTCCGTCTCGCTGATGGTGTAGAAGTGCACCCCGGTCTGGCGGTTGTAGAACCGGTGCACGGGGCTCAGGCCGGCGGCGGGTTGCACGCTGGCCTCGAACGCCGGGCCGTCGTAGACCATGTTCGGCAGCGTGGCCAGAACCACGTCGCGCTCGCTCGCGCTCACGGTGTAGAAGTGCGCGCTGGTGCTGCGGTTGTAGAAGCGGTACACCGGCACCGCGGCATAGGCCTTGGCCCGGGCCGTGAAGGCCTTGGTGTTCTGGGCGGCGGCGAGCTCTTGTGCATTGAGCCGCGCGCCCTCGGCCAGCGCCTTGGCGACCCTCTCGCTGTCCGTGGACACCTCAACCACTGGCTCGGTGGTCGCCGACCGGTCGCTGGCACGGTTGCTCCCGGCGCCCCCGCAAGCCACCAGCGAAGCCAGCACGGTGACCGAAGCGCCCCAAAGCGCCCAGCGGCCGCGAAGCATCAAATGATTGAACATGGGAAGGACGGTGAAGAGGTGTCGCTGGGGCGCGTGCATTGTGCTCCGGAGAATCCCATTACAGGCGGTTACATCGGCACAATCAAGGCAGGGCCACTCATCCTCCCATCGAAGCAACCGACTCCATCCACACCATGCGAAACACTTGCGTCTACACCGTGTTGGTTGGTGACTACGAGACCTTGAACGAGCAGCCGGTGGCGGCCTCGTCGGGTCTGCCATTCATCTGCCTGACCGACAACCCGCGGCTGACGAGCCAGAGTTGGCAGATCGTCCAGGTGCCCACCGCCTTCGCCATGGACCCGATACGCAGCCAGCGGCTGCTCAAGATCTGCCCCCACCGTGTCGACGCCCTTTCTGAATTCGAGCAATCGCTCTACATCGACAACTCCGTCATCCTGCGTCAGCCGCCCGAGGCATTCATCGAGAAGACGGCATGGCGCAGTGGTTTCGGCCTTCCACTCCACAGCTTCCGGAACAGCGTTCACGACGAATTCATTGAAGTCGCGAGGCTTGGCATGGACGACCAGAACCGGGTCTTCGAGCAGCTGAACCACTACCTCGCCTCTGGCGACGCGGCACTCGAAGAGCGGCCCCTGTGGGCGGCCATTCTTCTGCGAGATCACCGCAATCAGGCCGTGCTGCAGACCATGGACCTCTGGATGGCCCACGTGCTTCGGTATTCCCGGCGCGATCAGCTTTCGATCAACACGGCGCTGCGTCAGACGGGGCTGAACGCAGACCGATGGGAGCTGGACAACCACACCTCCTGGTTCCATTCATGGCCGCACGCCACCGGACGAACCCCCTATGCGGGCATGCGCCACCCATTGAGTGCCGCGATGCCAATGCCGACCCAGCTGCAGCAGGCACGCACCGACTTGCAGTTGGCGCGCCGTGAACTGGACAAGGAACGAACGGACATCGCCGCCGAACGCCAGGCAGCACACACGCAGAATGAAGCCCTGGAAAAGGCCCGACAGGACATCGCCCACCTGACCGAGCGCCTCGCGGCGGGGGAACAAGCCTGCACAGACCTGGCGCGAAGGCACTGTGACACTGAGGCGACGATGGTGTCCACCTTGGCCGCCGTTCACGCCAGCACCAGTTGGCGCCTGACCGCCCCGCTGCGCCGGCTCAAGACCTGGCTGAACTGAGAGGGTGAATGTCATGGCGCGGCGCCACAATAGCGCCATGCACAAAACGCCCGCCTTCACCGCCCCCGTTTTCTACCGCAACCCGGCCGCCGCGCTGGCCCAGGTGCAGCGCATCTACCAGCAGAACATCGAGTTCCTGCGCACCGCCATGCGCGACTTCGTGGCCGGCGCCGATTTCGACACCGCCCGCGTGCGCGCCTGCTACCCCTTCGTGCGGCTGCACACCCACAGCACCTCGCACCAGGGCACCGGCCGCCTGAGCTACGGCTTTGTGGCAGGCCCGGGCCGGTTTGAAACCACCCTCACCCGGCCCGACCTGTATGGCGACTACCTGCTGCAGCAGTTCAGCCTGCTGCTGGTCAACCACGGCGGTGAGCTCGAAGTGGGCACCAGCGCGCACCCGATCCCGATCCACTTCTCGTTCGCCGAACACGACCACGTCGAAGGCAGCCTGAGCGCCGAGCGCCGCGCCCTCATGCGCGACGTGTTCGATCTGCCCGACCTCGCCGCCATGGATGACGGCATCGCCAACGGCACGCACGAGCCGCGCGCGGGCGAGGCGCAGCCGCTGGCCCTGTTCACCGCGCCCCGGGTCGACTACTCGCTGCAGCGCCTGCGCCACTACACCGGCACCGCGCCCGAGTGGTTCCAGAACTTCGTGCTGTTCACCAACTACCAGTTCTACATCGACGAATTCATCAAGCTCGGCCACGCCGAGATGGCGCGCCCCGACAGCGAATACATCGCCTTCGTCGAGCCCGGCAACGTGGTCACGCGCCGCGCCGGCCTGCCGCACCTGCCGGGCGACGAACTCGGCCACCCGCCGCCGCGCCTGCCGCAGATGCCGGGCTACCACCTCATGCGCGCCGACCGCACCGGCATCACCATGGTGAACATCGGTGTGGGCCCGGCCAACGCCAAGACCATCACCGACCACATCGCCGTGCTGCGCCCGCACGCCTGGCTCATGATCGGCCACTGCGCCGGCCTGCGCAGCACCCAGCAGCTCGGCGACTACGTGCTCGCCCACGCCTACGTGCGCGAAGACCACGTGCTCGACGAAGAGCTGCCGCTGTGGGTGCCCATTCCGGCGCTGGCCGAGGTGCAGCTGGCGCTGGAACAGGCCGTGGCCGACGTGACCGGCGTCGCGCCTCAGGAGGTGAAACGCATCATGCGCACCGGCACCGTGGCCAGCACCGACAACCGCAACTGGGAACTGCTGCCCGACAACAAGCCGCAGCGCCGCTTCTCGCAATCGCGCGCGGTCGCGCTCGACATGGAAAGCGCCACCATCGCCGCCAACGGCTTCCGTTTCCGCGTGCCCTACGGCACCCTGCTCTGCGTGAGCGACAAGCCGCTGCACGGCGAAATCAAGCTGCCGGGCATGGCCAACCACTTCTACCGCGAGCGCGTCGATCAACACCTGCGCATCGGCATCCGCGCCGTGGAGCTGCTGCGCGAGGGCGGTTCAGCTCAGCTGCACAGCCGCAAGCTGCGCAGCTTCGCCGAGGTGGCTTTCCAGTGAGCGACAGGCGCCGCGGGGTGCGGCGCCTACAATGCGGCTCTGAATTTTGCAAGACGTTCTCAGGGCGGGGTGAAACTCCCCACCGGCGGTATCTGTGACCCGATCACAGGAGCCCGCGAGCGCTTGAGGGCCACGCCTTCAGGGTCAGCAGACATGGTGAGATGCCATGGCCGACGGTCACAGTCCGGATGAAAGAGCAACGTGTTTTCGCCTCGACCTCTGTGTGCACACCAGGGTGGGGCGTGCCGTCGCGCGCGCTGAGAGCAGCCTTCCTTTGTCGGAACCCTGCCCCTTTCATCTTCACCGCGACCGCTCCAACCTCACATGACCCCGACCACCGTGCCACACGGTGCACCGTCGCCGTCCATCCCGAGAACACACCATGTCTGATTTCACGTTTGCATCCGTCCCCGAACTGGTCGCCGACATTGCGGCAGGCCGCATGGTCGTCCTGGTGGACGACGAAAGCCGCGAAAACGAAGGCGACGTGATCATTGCCGCTGACAAGATCACACCCGAAGCCATCAACTTCATGGCCCGCTTCTGCCGGGGCCTGATCTGCCTGACGCTGACCGCCGAGCGCTGTGACTTTCTGCGGCTGCCTCCCATGGTGACGCGCAACGGCACCAAGCACGCCACCGCCTTCACCGTGTCGATTGAAGCCGCCGAAGGGGTGGACACCGGCATCTCTGCCGCTGACCGCGCACGCACCGTGCAGGTGGCCGTGGCGGCCGACTCGACGGCGGCCTCGCTGGTGCAGCCTGGCCACGTGTTCCCGCTGCGCGCGGCGGTGGGTGGCGTGCTGATGCGCGCCGGCCACACCGAAGCGGGCTGTGATCTGGCGCAGATGGCCGGCCTGCAACCGGCGTCGGTGATCTGCGAAATCATGAAGGACGACGGCACCATGGCGCGCCTGCCCGACCTGATCGAGTTCGCCCAGTTGCACGGCATCAAGCTCGGCTCGATCGCCGACATGATCCGCTACCGCAGCCAGACCGAGCGCCTGGTCACGCTCGCCGGCCAGCGCCCGGTCAACACGCCGTATGGCCGCTTCGAGCTGCTGACCTACCGCGACAAGGTGGGCGGCACGCACCTCGCGCTGACCCACGGCGAATGGACCGCCGACGATCTGGTCACTGTGCGCGTGCACGAGCCGGTGTCGATGATCGACTGGCTGGAAACCGACCAGAGCCCACACTCGTGGCCGCTGCCGCAGGCGCTGGCCGCGATCCACCAAGAGGGCAAAGGCGTGGCCCTGCTGCTCAACGCCGCGGAGGACGCGGACGATCTGGCCCAGGCCGCCAGCCAGCCCCGCGCCGCGCGTCCGAAAAAAGAAGTGGCCCACGACGCCGATCTGCGCACCTACGGCGTGGGCGCGCAGATCCTGCGCGAGCTGGGCGTGACGCGCATGCAGGTGCTGGGCAACCCGCGCCGCTTCCCCAGCATGGGCGGCTACGGCCTCATGGTTGAGGGCTTCGTGCCGCCGTTGAAAGCGTCATGACCTGAAACGGCCGGGGCGGCCGGGCCAGACCGGCGGGTGACAAGGATCTTTACCGGAACTTCACCGCAGCGCCACGGTCGGTGGGGGGTGTTTGCGCACAATGGCACCACGGCGTACCCAGTACGCTGAATGAACACCATGAACCAGCTCCCACCCTCCCCCTTGCGCCGGTCCGCCACGCTTCTGGCCTCGGCCAGCGTGGTCCTGCTCACGGCTTGCGCCAGCCTGTCCTCCCACAGCGGCGATCTGCCGGCCACGCCCGTGCCCGCCACCTGGTCCACCGGCCCGGCGGCCACGGCGGGCTCATCGGCCACGGCGCTCGCCCAGTGGTGGCAACGCTTCAACGATCCCGCCCTCACCGCACTGGTCACCCAGGCTTTGCAGGCCAACACCAGCGTGAAGGGCGCGCAGGCCGCGCTGCTGCAGGCCCGTGCGCAGCGCGACGTGCAATCGGCCAACGCGGGCCCGTCGCTCAGCGCCTCCGGCTCGGCGCAGCGCAGCCAGACCGGCAGTGCCGCCGGCAGCAACCGCTTCCAGGCCGGCTTTGACGCCAGTTGGGAACCCGACGTGTTCGGTGGCAACCGCGCTTCGGTGAACGCCAGCGAGGCCGATGCGCTCGCCGCCGAAACCAGCTTGGCCGATGTGCAGGTGTCGCTGGCCGCCGAGGTGGCCGCCAGCTACATCGAACTGCGCGGGCTGCAGGCCCGCCTCGCCATCGCCAACAGCAACCTCTCGCTCCAGTCCGAAACCCTGCAACTCACCCGCTGGCGCAACCAGGCGGGCCTGGTGTCGTCGCTGGACGTGGAGCAGGCCGTCGCCTCCACCGAGCAGACGCGCGCGCAGGTGCCCACGCTGCAGACCAGCGTGGCGCAGTCGCTCAACGCGCTGGCGGTACTGACCGGCCAGGCCCCGGGCGCATTGCAGGCCACGCTGGGCACGCCCGCTGCCGTGCCGCAAACGCCGCCCGGCCTGGCGCTCGCTTTCCCCGCCGAGACGCTGCGCCAGCGCCCCGACGTGCGCACCGCCGAGCACCGCATCAGCGCCGCGCTGGCCCGTGTGGACGCGGCCGAGGCGGCGCGTTACCCGAGCTTCCGCCTGGGCGGTTCGCTCGGCCTCTCCGCCCTCACGCTGGGCACCCTGACCAACGGCGCTTCGGTGGTCCGCTCGCTGCTGGCCAGCGTGTCGGCGCCGCTGTTTGACGGTGGTGCGGCCCGGGCCCAGGTGCGCTCGCAAGAGGCCGCGCTGGAGCAGGCGCGCCTGAGCTACCAGGGCGCCGTGCTCACCGCCTTGCAAGACGTGGAAGACGCCTTGGTCGCGCTGCAAGGCGACACCGAGCGCCTGGCCCGCCTGCAGGCCGCCGCCAGCGCCGCCGCCAACGCCGAACTGCTGGCCCGCCAGCGCTACGAAAGCGGCCTGATCGATTTCCGCACCGTGCTCGACACCCAGCGCACCCTGCTGTCGGCGCAAGACAGCGTGGCCAGCACACAGGCCACGCTGAGCGCCGACCACGTGCGCCTGTACAAGGCGCTCGGCGGCGGCTGGACGCCTGAGGCCAGCGCCAGCCGTTGATACGCCCCGAACAACGCATCCAGAAAACACCATGAGCAAGCCCAAAGACGCCACCCCCGCCGACCTGCAAAACCTGCTGGGCAGCGACCACCCACCGCGCTGGTGGCAGCGCCCCACGCTGTGGATCGGCGTGGCCACCGTCGTGCTGCTGGCGGGCGGCTGGACCTGGTGGCAGGCGCAGCAACAGACCAAGGCCGCGCCGGTGTATGTCACCGAGCCTCTCAAAAAAGGCGACCTCACGTTCACCGTGGCGGCCAACGGCACGCTGCAACCCACGCGCTCGGTCAACATCGGCAGTGAGCTCTCAGGCACGGTCAAACGCGTGCATGTCGACGTGAACGACCGCATCAAGGCCGGACAGGTGTTGGTGGAGCTGGACACGGCCAAACTGATGGACCAGGTGACGCAATCGCGCGCCGGTCTGGCCTCGGCGCAGGCGCAGCTGGCGCAGGCCGGCGCCACCGTGAAAGAGGCCCGCGCCACGCTGGCTCGGTATGAAGAGGTGTCGCGGCTCTCTGGCGGCAAGGTGCCCTCGGCCACCGAGCTGGACACGGCCAAGGCCGCACTGGAACGCGCCGTGGCCAGCGAAGCCGCCGCCCGTGCCTCGGTGACCGAAGCGCGTGCGGCCCTCGCCACCACTGAAACCAACCTGTCCAAGGCCTCGATCCGCTCGCCCATCAATGGCGTCGTGCTCAGCCGCTCGGTGGACCCGGGCAACGCCGTGGCCGCCTCGCTGCAGGCCGTGACGCTGTTCTCCGTGGCCGAAGATCTGACCCAGCTCAAGCTCGATGTGGCGGTGGACGAAGCCGACGTGGGCGCGGTGAAGGTGGACCAGAAAGCCACCTTCACCGTGAGCGCCTTCCCGGCGCGCCGTTACCCGGCCGTCATCAACCGTGTCGCCTTCGGCTCCACCAAGACCGACAACGTCGTCACCTACACCACCACGCTCAACGTGGACAACGGCGACCTGAGCCTGCGCCCCGGCATGACGGCGGCGGCCACCATCGTCGCCAGACAGGCCCAGGGCGTGCTGCTGGTGCCCAACACCGCACTGCGCTTTTCGCCGGCCAGCGGCAATGGCGCTGCAGCCGCCAACACCAGCATCTTGTCCAAACTGATGCCGCGCCCGCCGCGCTCGGGCACCAAGACCGCCGGCACCGACCGCCGTGGCGGTGGCCCGCGCCAGATCTGGGTGCTGCAGGACGGGCAACCGGTGGCAAAGCCCGTCAAGATCGGCATCAGCGACGGCCGCAACACCGAAGTCAGCGGCGAAGGCCTCTCCGAGGGCATGGCCGTGATCACCGAGCAGCGCAGCTCTGCCAGCGCACCATGAGCGACGAGCAGCCCCTGATACGCCTGCGCGGCATCACCAAGACCTACGGCGAAGGCAACACCGCCTTCCAGGCCCTGAAGGGCGTGGACCTGGACATCCAGCAGGGCGACTTCGTGGCCATCATGGGGCCCAGCGGCTCGGGCAAGTCCACGGCGATGAACACGCTGGGCTGTCTCGATGTGCCCACCACCGGCGACTACCTGTTTCGGGGTGTGCACGTGGAAGCGCTCTCTCGCGACGAGCGTGCGCGCTTGCGGCGGCGCTATTTCGGTTTCGTGTTCCAGGGCTTCCACCTGCTGGCGCGCACCTCCGCGCAGGAGAACGTGGAGCTGCCCCTGATCTACCGCGGCGAGCCCGCCGCGTCGCGGCACAGCCTGGCGCAGCGCGCGCTCGAAAAAGTGGGCCTCAAGGGCTGGGAACACCACACGCCGGGTGAGCTCTCGGGCGGGCAGCAGCAGCGCGTGGCCATCGCGCGCGCCATCGTCACCGAGCCGCAGGTGCTGCTGGCCGACGAACCCACCGGCAACCTCGACACGCACCGCAGCCAGGAGATCATGGAACTGCTCTGGCGCCTGAACGCCGAACAAGGCATCACCGTGCTCATGGTCACGCACGAGCACGACATGGCCGCGTATGCGAAACGCATCGTGCGCTTCGTGGACGGTGTGGTCGAGAACGATGAGCGCAACCCGCACCCGGTGGCGCTGCAGGCGCCGCACGCCACCTTGAGCGACACCGGTCACCAGGAGGCGGGCCATGTGGCTTAACACCCTGCTGCTCGCGCTGCGCTCGATCCGCCGCAACCTGCTGCGCTCCTTTCTCACCATCCTCGGCATCGTCATCGGCGTGAGCGCGGTGATCACCATGGTCACGGTAGGCAATGGCGCCACGGCCGCGGTGCAGAACCAGATTTCGGGCCTGGGCACCAACCTGCTGCAGGTGCGCCCCGGCCAGCGCATGGGGCCGGGCGGCGGCGGCGGCGGCGCGCCCGCCTTCAAGGAGAGCGACGGTGAAGCCATCGCCGCGCAGATCGGCGGCATTGCGGCCGTGGCGCCCGAAGCGCGCACCGGCTCCGTGCTGGTGGCCAACGGCCGCAACTGGAGCAGCAGCGTGATCGGCAGCACCAACGATTGGCTCACCACCGGCAACTGGAAGCTGGCCGATGGCCGCGAATTCAGCAACGACGAATTGCGCGCGGGCGGCGCGGTCTGCCTGATCGGCCAGACGGTGCAGCGCGAGCTCTTCGGCAGCACCAGCGCGGTGGGCGCGCAACTGCGCGTCAAGGCGATGAGCTGTGAGGTCATCGGCACGCTGGCCTCCAAGGGCCAGGGTGCTTTCGGCAACGACCAGGACGACATGGTGCTGATGCCGATCAAGACCCTGCAACGCCGCATCGTCGGCCACACACGGGTGAACACCCTGCTGGTGTCCATGAGCGACGGCGCCGACGCCAACCGCGTCACCGCGACCATCACCCAGTTGCTGCGCGAGCGGCGCAAGCTGTCCGAAACCGACGAAGACAACTTCAACGTGCTCGACACCAAACAACTGGCAGAAACGCTCTCGGGCACCACCAAGATCATGACCATGCTGCTGGGCGCGGTGGCCGCGGTGAGCCTGCTGGTGGGCGGCATCGGCATCATGAACATCATGCTGGTGAGCGTGACCGAGCGCACCCGCGAGATCGGCCTGCGCCTGGCCATCGGCGCGCTGGAGCGCGAGGTGCTGCTGCAGTTCCTGATCGAGGCCGTGGTGCTGGCCGCGCTCGGCGGGCTCATCGGCATCGTGCTGGCCACCGGGGCCTCGCTCGGTCTCTCGGCGCTGATGAACGTGCCCTACCAGTTCAACGTCGGCGTGAACCTGCTGAGCTTCGTGTTTTCAGCCGCCATCGGTGTGCTGTTCGGTTACTTCCCGGCGCGGCGCGCGGCGCGGCTCAACCCCATCGACGCCTTGCGGCATGAGTGAGCTCAGGCCTTGCGGGGCCTGACCTTCGAGGCCGCCAGCTTGGCCTGCGTGCGGGCCACTTCCACGTCCGTGTCGTGCACCAGTGCCACGCCCATGCGGCGCTTCACGAAGCTCTCGGGTTTGCCGAACAGGCGGATCTCGCTGTTGGGCACGCGCAGGGCGTCATCCACGCCGTCGAACAGGATGCCCTGGGCTTCCACGCCGCCGTAGATCACGGCGCTGGCGCCCGGGCTCTTGAGCGTGGTGTCCACCGGCAGGCCGAGGATGGCGCGAGCGTGCAACTCAAACTCGTTCTGCCACTGCGTGATCATGGTCACCATGCCGGTGTCGTGGGGGCGCGGGCTCACCTCGCTGAACCAGACCTGATCCCCCTTGACGAACAGTTCCACACCGAACAGGCCCAAGCCCGAGGGCTGGCCGTCGTGGCCCATGCCGAGATCGTCCGTCACGGCCTTGGCGATGCGGCGCGACTCGGCCAGCGCGGTGGCCGTCATCGGGTGCGGCTGCCAGCTTTCCACGTAGTCGCCGCTCACCTGCACATGGCCGATGGGGTCGCAGAAGTGGGTTTGAATCTGGCCGTCGGCGCCGCGCGCTCGCACGGTGAGCTGCGTGATCTCGTAGTCGAAATCGATGAAGCCTTCGACGATGATGCGGCCGGGGCCCACGCGGCCACCCGACATCGCGTAGTCCCACGCGGTCTTCACATCGGCCGGGCCGTCGATCTTGCTCTGACCCTTGCCGCTGGAGCTCATCACCGGCTTGACGATGCAGGGGTAGCCGATACCTCCGTCGATGGCGGCCTGCAGCTCTTCAAGCGAATCGCAGAACTTGTAGGGACTGGTCGGCAGACCCAGCGTTTCGGCAGCCAGGCGGCGGATGCCCTCGCGGTCCATGGTCAGGCGCGCGGCGCGTGCCGTGGGAATCACGCGCACCACGCCGGCGGCCTCCAGTTCCTGCAACACGGGCGTGGCAATGGCTTCAATTTCGGGCACCACCAGGTGCGGGCGCTCGGCCTCGATCAACGCCTTCAGCTGCGCCGGGTCGCTCATGGTGATGGTGCGGGCGTGGTGCGCCACCTGCTGGCCCGGCGCGTGGTCGTAGCGGTCCACCGCAATGGTCTCCACGCCCAGGCGCTGCAGCGCGATCAGCACCTCTTTGCCCAGCTCGCCGGAGCCGAGCAGCATCACGCGGGTGGCGGAAGGAGACAGCGGGGTGCCGAGCGTGGTCATGGAAATCCTTGGAATGAGGGGTTCAGGGAATCATCCGACCCATGGGCTCGCCCATCAGCACATCGCGCTCGGGGGTCCACTTTGGGTTGAAGTCAATCGTGTCTTTGGGCCAGAGCAGCACCACGGTGGAGCCGAGCAGGAAGCAGCCCATTTCTTCGCCGCGTCCCAGCAGGCAGGGCTCGTCGTCGTAGGTCCACTCGCGCACGTCCTTTGTGCGCGGCGGGTTCACCACGCCGTGCCACACGGTGGCCATGCTGCCGACGATGGTGGCGCCGACCAGCACCTGCACGAAGGGACGGGTTTCGCCCTGGTCGCCGTGCGGCACGTCGAACACGCAGACCACACGCTCGTTGCGCGCGAACAGGCCGGGCACGCCGCGCGCCGTGGTCGGGTTCACCGAAAACAACTCGCCGGGCACGTAGATCATGCGGCGCAACCGGGCGGTGGCGGGCATGTGGATGCGGTGGTAGTCCTTGGGGCTGAGGTAGATGGTGGCGAAGTCACCGTCCTGGAACTGCGCCGCCAACCTGGCATCGCCGCCCACCAGGGCGCGCGTGCTGTAGCGGTGGCCCTTGGCCTGGAAGATCTGGTCTTTTTTGATGGCGCCGAACTGGCTGATGGCGCCGTCCACCGGGCACACAAAACCGCTGGCCGCCAGGGGCCGAACCCCCGCCCGCAGCGGCCGGGTGAAGAACTCGTTGAAGGTCGCGTACCCCTTGGGATCGGGGTTGGCCGCATCGGCCATGTTCACGCCATAACGGCGGATGAACCACGGGATGACGTTGTGGACCCACCAGGTGGCACGCGAGTGGGCACACCAGCCCGCGAACACGTTGATGGCGCGCTTGGGCAGCAGGTATTGCAGGGCAACAGCGGGAGGAACAGACACTACGGAGCGCGCGCAAGGCGGCAAAAAGACCGGCCGGTCGGGTGGCGCACATTGTAGGGCGCATGCCCTCTGCGCACGGGGGCGCCGGGGCGCGGGCACAATGCCCGCCATGCCCACACCGCTCTTTGAATGCCAGCATCTGATCAAGCGTTTCGGCGGACAAACCGTCGTCAACGACCTGTCGTTTGACATCGTTCCGGGCGAGTGCCTGGGCGTGATCGGACCCAACGGCGCGGGCAAGACCACCACCATCCGCATGTGCCTGGGCCTGACCGCGCCTGACCACGGCAGCGTGAACGCCTTCGGCCTCGACATGCCGCGCGACGCGCTCGCGATCAAGGCGCGGCTGGGTGTGGTGAGCCAGATGGACACGCTGGACCCCGACTTCAGCTGCGCCGAAAACCTGCTGGTCTACGGCCGCTACTTCGGCATGAAAGACAGCGACATCCGGGCGCGCATTCCGCAGTTGCTGGAATTCGCCGCGCTGACCCACAAGGCCGACGCCAAGCCGGGCGAACTCTCCGGTGGCATGAAGCGGCGGCTGTCGCTGGCACGCGCGCTGGTCAACGATCCGCAGCTCTTGCTGCTCGACGAACCCACCACCGGCCTGGACCCGCAGGCCCGCCACCTGATGTGGGAGCGCCTGCAGATGCTGCTGCAGCAAGGCAAGAGCATCCTGCTCACCACGCATTTCATGGACGAGGCCGAGCGCCTGTGTTCGCGGCTGCTGGTGCTGGATCACGGCCGCAAGATCGCCGAGGGCCGCCCGCGCGAATTGATCGCCCAGCATCTGGAGCCCGATGTGGTCGAGGTCTATGGCAACGGCGCGACCGCGCTGGCCCAGGCAGACGAACACGCCGGCTTGCGGGCGATGGCCGCGCGCGTGGAGGTGAGTGGCGAGACCGTGTTTTTCTACACAGCCCAGGCCCAGCCACTGCTGGCAGCGTTGGGCGCACACCACGAACTGCGCACCCTGCACCGGCCGGCCAACCTCGAAGACCTGTTTTTGAAGCTCACCGGACGCCAGATCCGGGAAGAAGGATGAACACGATGACCCCCTCCCACTGGGCTCTACCGCGCCTGTCCATGCGCTGGTGGCCGGTGTTCCAGCGCAACTTCCTGGTCTGGAAAAAGCTCGCCGTGCCCAGCCTGGTGGGCAATATCGCCGAGCCGCTGATGTGGCTGGTGGCGTTCGGCTACGGCATGGGCACGCTCGTGGGGCAGGTGAACGTCGCGACGCCCGAAGGCAGCACCGCTGTGCCCTACATCCTGTTCCTCGCCAGCGGCAGCATCTGCATGAGCGCGATGAACGCGGCCAGCTTCGAGGCGCTGTACTCGGCGTTCTCGCGCATGCACGTGCAAAAAACCTGGGACGGCATCCTGAACGCGCCCGTGCGGCTGGACGACGTGGTGCTGGCGGAAATGTTGTGGGCCGCCTTCAAGGCGCTGTTCACCGTGGTGGCCATCATGGGCGTGATGCTCGCCCTGGGCATCAGCCACAGCCCCAAGCTGCTGCTGGCCCTGCCGGTTCTCTTGTTCGCCGGCATCACCTTCTCGTGCATCGCGCTGGTGTTCAACGCGCTGGCGCAAGGCTACGACTTCTTCACCTACTACTTCACGCTCTTCCTGACCCCGATGATGTTCCTCTCCGGGGTGTTCTTCCCTCGCGAACAGCTGCCGGCGGTGGTGCGCGTGATCTCGGACTGGTTGCCACTCACCAACGCGGTGGCACTCGTTCGCCCCCTGTTCATGGACCAGTGGCCCGAGCGGCCCTGGTTGCACCTGGCGGTGCTGGCGGTCTATGCGGTCACTGCGTTCTGGTTTGCCTTGGCGCTCACACGCAAGCGCTTCTCAAAATAACGGATCATCCGGAGCACGTGCCTGAAACCCAGAACGCCGCAGAACCGGCTTTGCCGGGCTGCCAGCGTTGCCCCTTGAGGGGCGGAGCGGCCACACGAAGTGGGCAAGCGACGGGGGTGGGCGTCGATCCTGCGGCGGGGGTGTTCAATGAACAGAGTGCAATGCAGGCTGCGCGTCCACCCAGCTCTCGATGCCGCTGTCCATGAATTCTTCTTCGTCGATCACGGCGTCGAACTGGCTCAGCAGCACGCGGTCCGCGTTGTGGGTCTTGGGGATCAGGGGCTTGTCCAGCGGGCGGCAGATGCGGTGGCGCAGACCACGCAGGTTCATGCTGCCTTCCATGGCGCTGATCACGGCTTCCGGATCGAGCATGAGAACGAAGGGATTGAGGCGGCTGTGGATCGTGTTCATGGCGGTGTCCTGGAGAAAAAAGGGGTGAAAACAAGTTGTTTGTCGATGTGTCAAACTGTATTCATCCTGTTTCAATACGTTAAGTCGGTGCACAACCATTCAGCGTGTAGGAAGTTGCCTGACAAGGCCTGAGAAAGCCGGGAAACACCGCCTAGTTTCCGCCTGTTTCCCCCTCCCCTGGCGTCCATCGGATGCGGCCCTCAGGCTCGCAAAGCATCCACTGCTGCCGCCACCACCCCCTGCACGCTGCCGCTCGCTCCGTAACACTTTCGAAGGAAGCTGGCGTGGTTGCCATCCCGCGCAGCAGTACGTTCGATTTCATCGAGTGCGGCCTGGGCGTTGAGGGCGTCGGCGTGCGGACCGAGCACGCGCAGGGTGGCCAGGATGTCTTCGCGGATGCTGATCTGCTCGCGCGTCTTGGGGTTGACCATCATGCCGTCCAGGCCGAAACGGCAGGCCTGGAACCGGTTGTAGGTGTAAACGAGGTAATCGTCTTCTTCGGGCGCGGGCTCCTCGCGCTGTAACAGATGGCGGCACAAACTTTGCAGGTAACAGGCCAGCCCGGCGGCGCGCTCCACCGTCAGTGGCGTGTCGCAAACCCGCAATTCGATGGTGCCGTACTCGGGCTTGGGCCGGATGTCCCAGTAAAAATCTTTCATGGACTTGACCACGCCCGTGCTCTCCATCTTGGTGAAGTACACGTTGGCAAACTCGTCCCAACTCAGCGTGAAGGGCGCACGCCCGCTCAAGGGGAAGGCGAACACCGAGTTGAGCCGCGCCGAGTCGAACAGCGTGTCCACGCCCTGCGAAAACGGCGAAGAGGCCGAGAGCGCGATGAAGTGCGGCACGTAGCGGTTGAGCGAGTGCAGCAGGAACAGCGCCTCGTCGGGTGAACTGCAGCCCACGTGCACGTGCTGGCCGAACACGGTGAACTGCTTGGCGAGGTAGCCGTACAGGCCCGAGAGCTCCTGGAAGCGCGGCTTGGAAAAAATGCGCTGTTCGAACCAGCGCTGGAACGGGTGGGTGCCGCCGCCCGCGATGGCGATGTTGAGGCGGTCGCCCGCGTGCACCAAGGTGTCGCGGATCTCGCGCAACTGGCTCAGCAAGGGACCGTGTTCGGTCTGCACGTCGGTCGCGATCTCGATCATGCTCTGCGTCATCTCGGGCGTGACCACGCCGGGGAAGGGCTTGCGCCGCAGCAGCTCCAGCAGGTCATTGGCGCTGCTGGAGAGGTCCATGTCGTAGGTGTTGACGAGCTGCAGTTCCAGCTCCACCCCGAGGGTGAGTGATTTCGAGGCTTTGAAGGTTTCGAGCGGCATCGTTTATTCCTGTGTGACGTGCGTTTCGGCCGCGGCGTTGAGGGCGCGTTGGGTCACCAGCGGCCCGAACAGTTCCTGCACCAGCATCATGAAAGCCAGCGCGGTGAGCACCTGTTGCGCGGGCTCGAAGCCGTAGAGGCGGCTCTGCTCCAGCAGCAGGATGGCGAAGGCCGACATGGGCGTGAGCGCCAGCCCGGTGAGCAGACCCTTGCGCTCGGTGCTGCCCGAGAGCCGCGCCGCCGCCACGTTGCACAACACCTTGGACGCCGTGCGCACGACGATGAGTGCCAGCCCCAGCAACACGCCGCCGCCCACATCGCTCCAGTCCAGCAGTGCGGCGATGTAGACGAACAGGAACAGCGTGAGCAAATCGCCCGCCGTGCCGAAGCCGCGTTGCGCGTTGGTCAGGTGCACGCGGCGCTCGCGCGCCACGATGCCGAAGGTGAGCGCGGCCAGCAGGGGCGAGAGCTTGAACCCGTAGGCCATGGTGGTGAGCAGGACCACGGCGAGCGCGAACACCAGGGTCACGTCGCGCTCCTGGATGCGCTGCGCGCGCAGCAGCGCCGGCATGGCCATGCCGAGCAGCCCCCCGACCGCGACCGAGGTCACCAAGACGTGCACGCTGCCAAACGCGGCCATCACCAAATCGCCCGAAGTGGAGAGGTACCAGTAGCCCACCACCAGCTTGAGCGCCAGCACCGCGACCAGGCAGTTGATGGCGCAAAGATGCAACACGCGCTCGGTCACCTGGCCCGCGCTGCGCAGCTCGTTGGCCACGCGCAGGATGCCGGCGGGCGAGGCCGACACCGCCAGCGACGCGACAATGAGCCGGGTGTCGGTGGACAACGCGAAAAACCCCGAGACCAGGTAGACCGCGCAAAAGGTGACCACCGACTCCACCAGGCCGAGCGCGAGCACCCAGGGGTTGTGGCGGAACCAGCGCAGGTGGATGCGGTAGCCCAGCTCGAAGAGGATGAGCGAGAGCGCCACGTTCGCGAGAAACGGCAGGCCGGGCACCGCGTCCGTCAGACCCGGCAGGTTGATCAGGCTGGCCAGCAGGCCCACCGCCACATAGCTGCTCACGCGCGGGATGCGCGCGGCCTCGTGCAGACGCTCACCGAGAAACCAGGCCACCAGCAGCACCAGGGGCCAGGCCATGGACTGCAACAGAAAAGACACATCAGACACCATGGGACAACACTTGAAACGGGACCGCGCCCCGGGAGCGCCTGTGTAACACCTGCAGCGCGCGCATCCTGTAACAAGACGAAAAGCCTCAGGGCATCGCGGGCTGGCCTTTCAACTCAAACCGTTGCTCCAGAAGGCGCGCGTCGTCGAAGTGACGCCGACCCACAAAGGCGGTCGGGTGACGGCCCCATTGCCGCATCGCGCCGGGACTCTCGATGCCCATGGGCCAGAACAGCGCTCTCTCACCGCGCTCGGTGCCGGGCATGATGCCGTTGGACCAGAAGGCGCTGCGCCGCCCACCGTCGGGCGTGGGCAGGCTGCGCAAGCCGTCTTCGTCGACAAGCGCATAGTCCACGGCGTCTGCACCGCCCGGATCTGGCCCCACCCCAACCACCTCGTGGTCGCCCGACGAGAGGCGCACGCGCAGGCGCTGCCCGGCCGGCATCGCGGGCAGGGTCGCGGGCACGAAGGCCCATTCCACACGCGGCTCGGGCGCCGGCTTCAAGGCCATGGCCGGCGTGGGCACGAACAGGTGGTAGCAGCCGCAGCCGTGGATGCTGTCGAGCATCAGCACCCGGCCGTCGCCCGACAGCGTGAGGCGCAACACCACGGCGTCGACCCGACCGGCCAGCAGGTCCATCCCCGACCTGGCCGGCCGCTCGGTGAACCAGACGCTGTAGACCAGTTGCATCAGCGTCTGGTCGCCGTGGCGGGTATGGGCGATGCGCTGGTAGACCACCGGTTCGCCGGTGTTCACCTCGGGCGCCGGCCCCTGTGCCCAACGCAGCATGCCGGGGCGATCGAAGGCCCCGCGGGTGTCGATCTCCAGCGCCGGGGCAAAGGCCTGCAGCAGGCGCTGTGCCGTGGTCTCGTCGGGCTGGGGAATGCCGAGGGCATCGCGCGGCACGGCGCGCGCCAGTGCGCCGGCCTCGGCCGCGCTCAGCGGCGAGGCCGTGCTCTGGTAACGCATCCAGCCCGGCGCAGGGCCGGACCGTGCCGCGAGCGCCGCCCAACGTGCCTGCCAGTGACGCTGCTCGCGCTCGACGCCGCCGAAAAATGGCAGCCGGCTCAAGGGATACACGCCCAGAGTACGCATCAGCACGCTGTAGTCGTCAGGCACCTGAGCAGCTTTGCGAAGCCGCTCGCGTTGCGTGGCATCGGCCGAGGTCGCGGCCCACAAGCGCTCGCCGCAGTCGCGCACGCGGGTCTTCGCCGCAGCCTGGTCGGGCACCGCCAACAAGGCCATTGTTGGCGGCGACAGGTGGTCGATTTCCACGGCGCGGGCCTGGGCGTCCAGTGTCAGCAGCCGCGCACCCCAGGCCTGCCACTGCGCCTCGCTGCGCGAGGACGCTTCGTGGAACGACGACAGCAACCGGTCCACGCGCAGGAAGCGAAAACTTGGCACCGAGGCGGCCCCACCGTCGCGCACCGCCTGGGCGTCCACCTGATCGTCCAGCCGCTCCAGCCAGCGCCGGCAGTCGGTGACCGCGTCGGGTTCCACCGACGACCGTGTCGGAACCGCACAGGCCGCCAGAGCGAGCAGCAGCGCCAGGCCGGCCGCCGCACGGATGGGGCGGAAAAGGGTGGGGGAAAGGACCATCACGGCATGGTAACGGTGGTTACCCCCCTGCACATTTCAGGCGGAATCCCCCTCACCGCGGGCGTTACCATGCGCCATGATCAACATCCACCACCCCTCCCTGGCGCTCGCCCTGGTGCTCGTCGCCACCGGCGCCCACGCCCAATCGACCCCCG
>NZ_MUNZ01000111.1 GCF_002001205.1 Hydrogenophaga sp. A37 | reverse complement strand
GCGAGGGGGTGGGGTGGGCTGTCCAGGGTCTTGAGCCGGGCCAGGGTGGCGGCACAGGCTGGCGACTCCACGATGGCGAGGATGGCCAGCGCGTAGGAGGCTTCGGCGGCCGACTGGCTGAACAGGCGGCTCAGCACGCCCGGGCTGCGCAAGTGGTCCGCGCGGATGCCGGGTGGCTGGGTCAGGGTGTTTTCAATCACCTGCGCCAGCAGCCCGGGGTGGGTGCCCTTCGGGAACCCCAGGCTTTCGACAAAGCTGGGCGGCAGGGCGGCACGGTCTGCGTCGCGGGGGCGCCCGGCGGGCGGCACGGTGGGCGCCCCCGGTGGGAGGGCGCCGAAATTGGACTCGGTGAAGAGGTAAGGTTTTTTGTCGGGCATGTCTGCGGCTGCCTCGGCTGGTGCCCCGGTAAGGGTCATCGGCCGCCAATGGGGCGCATGTACGGTGGTTCAGTCTCTGTCAGATCGACCAGGGTACCCTCAGCTTGAACGCCCCAATGTGATCTGCATCACGTTGATTGTGGCCGATTCAAACGGGCCGGACCGAGTTGGGCGGCGTCCAGACCCTCGGCCGCGATGTGCGAAGGGAGCGGCAGGCCCCGCGCCAGCGCCGCGCAGGCCTCCCCCATCGCGGGCGAGGTCTGGATGCCGTAACCCCCTTGCGCGGCGACCCAGAAGAAGCCCTCGGCCTGGGGGTCGAAGCCCCCCACCAGCCCACCGTCTTCCACGAAGGAACGCAGACCGGCCCAGGTGCGGATCGGCCGCGTGACCTCCAGCGTGGTCATCTCGCCGATGCGGTGGATGGCCATGGCAATGTCCAGCTCTTCGGGCTGCACGTCCTGCGGCGGCACCGGGTCGGCGTTGGCGGGCGAGCCGAGCAGCACGCCCGCGTCGGGCTTGATGTACCAGTCTTCGGCGGCGCCGAACACCAGCGGCCAGCTGGCCACCGGAAGGTCCTTGGGTGGGTGGAAGACAAATGCCGAACGGCGCTTGGGCACCAGGCCGATGGGGCGCGCACCGGCCATCTGCCCCACCACCTCCGCCCACGCGCCCGCGGCGTTGAGGACCAGCGGCGCGCGCCAGGTGCGACCACCCGCAGAGACGGTCCACTGCCCATCGGACCGGTGCATGGAAGCGACCTCCGCGTCGCAGACGATCTGTCCGCCGTGGTGGCGCACGCCGCGTAGAAAGCCCTCGTGGATGGCGTGCACGTCCATGTCGGCGGCGTCGGGCTCGTACACCGCGCCGGCGACTTGCTCCGGGCGCAGGGCGGGCACGCGGTCACAAGCCTGCGCACCCGTGAGGCGCACCGCCTGGGGGTTCAGCGGGGCGAGCATGGCCCAGTGGGCTTCGAGCTCGGGCATCTGTGCTTCGGTGGCGACCATCATCGCGCCGCGCGGCGAGAGCAGGGGGTGTTCGCTGAAGCCGGCGGGGGGTGATTCGAAGAAGGCGAGGCTGGCGCGGGTGAGCGCGCGCACCTGCGCCGAACCGTAGCTGGCCATGTAGAGCGCGGCGGATCGGCCGGTCGAGTGGTAGCCCGGCTGCGACTCGCGTTCGAGCAGGAGCACGCGGCCGTGGGGTGCGAGCCAGTGGGCGACCGATGCGCCGGCGATGCCGGCGCCGATCACGATGAAGTCGGCGGTGGAGGTTGGGTCGGGAGCGGGGGTCATGTCGGTTGTCGAAAAAGAGGGCGTTGGCGGGGCGGCAAGGGGGTGAACAGGGGTGTGCGTTGCGGAGAGGGCGTGGCATCATGAACCATGAAGGCCGCACCCTGCGGCCGGCCATTTTTCATTCATGGGCGGAGCACATCATGTTGAACATTCTGATCCCGGTTGACGGTTCTTCTCACGCGCTGCTGGCGGTGCACCACGCGGTGCGGCTGGTGCACACCGGTCTGAGGGCGCGTTTTGTGCTGGCCAATGTGCAGGAGACGGCCACGCTGTACGAGCTGGTGGTGGCGCACGACCCGGCCGTGTTGGAGCGGGTGAACGAGTCGGCGGGCCTGGACCTGATGCGCCCGGCGTTGGCGTTGCTGGAGGCCGCTGGTTTGCAGGTGGTGCAGGAGGTGGCCACGGGTGACCCGGCGCACACGCTGATCGATGTCGTGGAGCGGCAGGGCTGTGACGCGGTGATCATGGCGGCGGGTTCGGGCGGCGGCCTGCGCGCGGCGGTGTTGGGCTCGGTGGCCCAGCACATGGTGGACCACTCGCCGGTGCCGGTGACGGTGGTTCGCGAGCCCGTGTCTTTGGCTGAAGAGTGAGCTTCTTTTTTTGGCTGTGCTTTTGATGGCCTTGCGGGGTTAACTCCCTCTCTGCGATCCAGCGCTTGATGGGTTGGCTCGTCTTGGTTGCTGCTGCTTCTTTGTTGCGGGGCCAACTTCCTCACTGCGATCCAGCGCCCGGGTGACCGACTCCGCTCATGTCCCCCGGGTTTTGCTGCGCAAAACCCTCCTCCTTGACTTCGCTGCGTCGGCCACCCGGGCGCTGGATCGCGCACGCGTGTGGGTGCTCACGGTAGGCGCGCCTGTCCTTGTCCGCACGGCGGTGCATGGCGTTCTGCGCAGCGAAGTAAAGGAGGAGGGGCGGGCGCAGCCCGTCCCGGGGGACATGAGCGGAGCAGAGCGCCATGCACCGCCGTGCCAGCGAGGTCGCCGAGCGCCATTGCGTGCGCACCAAGGCCGCTGCTGAACAGGAAAACCATCCGCCAATGGGTTCAGTTTTCTAAGGTCTGAAAATTACGTTTAGAGAAACGTATTTACCAATAAGAAATTATCAGCTACAGTCCTGCCCTGACAACGCCGCCGCTTTTTCGAGCGCCGACGACAACGAAGGAGCACCGCAGGCATGGCCACCTACACCTACCCCACCTTTCCCTACACCGGTCCGCAGGACCTCATGGCGTCCGCTCCGCAGCGCAAACCGCTGATCGTCATCGGCGCCGGCCCGGTCGGCCTGGCGGCTGCCATCGACGCGCGTTTGCAGGGCCTCGACGTGCTGCTGTTCGACGAAGAAGACAGCGTTTCCTTCGGCTCGCGCGCCGTCTGCTACGCCAAGCGCGCGCTCGAAATCCTCGACCGCCTCGGCGTCGGCGACCCCATCGTCGACAAGGGCGTGAGCTGGAATGTCGGTCGCACCTTCCTGCGCGAAGAAGAGGTCTACCGCTTCAACCTCGTGCCCGACGCCGGCCACAAGCGCCCCGGCATGATCAACCTGCAGCAATACCACTTGGAAGAAGCGCTGGTGCGGCGCGCCGAAGCCCTCGGTGTGGACCTGCGCTGGAAATACAAGGTGGTGGGCGTTGAGCCGCTGGGCGATGACGGCAACAGCGGCGCACGCGTGAGCATCGAAACCCCTGATGGCAACTTCGAGATCGACGCCGACTGGCTGATCGTCGCCGACGGTGCGCGCAGCAACGTGCGCCGCCAGCTCGGCCTGGACATCGAAGGCCATGTGTTCAAGGACCGCTTCCTGATCGCCGACGTGATCATGAAAGCCGACTACCCGGCCGAGCGCTGGTTCTGGTTCGACCCGCCGTTCCACCCCAACCAGAGCGTGCTGCTGCACAAACAGAGCGACAACGTCTGGCGCATCGACTTCCAGCTGGGCTGGGACGCCGACCCCGAGGAAGAGAAGAAGCCCGAAAACATCATCCCGCGCGTGAAAGCCATGTTGGGCGACGAGCGCGAGTTCAGCCTGGAGTGGGCCAGCATTTACACCTTCCAGTGCCGGCGCATGAAGAACTTCCGCCATGGCCGCCTGCTGTTCGTGGGCGACGCGGCGCACCAGGTCTCGCCCTTCGGCGCGCGCGGCGCCAACTCCGGTTTCCAGGACACCGACGACCTGCTCTGGAAGCTGGCGCTGGTCATGAAGGGCCTGGCGCCCGAGGCCCTGCTCGACACCTTTGATGCCGACCGCACCTACGCGGCCGACGAGAACATCCGCAACTCCACCCGCTCCACCGACTTCATCACGCCCAAGAGCGCGGTCAGCCGCCTGTTCCGCAACGCGGCGCTGGAGCTGGCGCGCACGCAGCCGTTCGCCCGCAAGCTGGTGAATTCCGGCCGACTCTCGGTGCCGGCCTTCCTGGTGAACTCGGCGCTGAACACGCCAGACGTGGACGCCTTCGAAAGCGACATGGTCCCGGGCGCGCCGCTGGACGACGCGCCGGTGAGCGTGGCCGGGCTGGACGCCTGGCTGCTCGACCAACTGGGCAACCGCTTCCAGCTGCTGTCCTTTGCCGACAGCGTGGAGCAGGTGGACCCGGCGCTGCGTGCCCAGGCCGCGGAGCTGGCGGGCGGCGCCATTCCGGTGGAGGTCGTGCTGGTCACCGCCCACGCGGGTGAATCGGCGGGGCTCAAGACGCTGCACGACCGTGATGGTTTGATGGCCCAGCGCATGGATGCCCGCCCCGGCACCTGCTACCTGCTGCGCCCCGACCAGCACGTGGCCGCGCGCTGGCGCCACTTCGACGTGGCCGCGGTGCGCTGCGCGCTGGCCCGCGCCACCGCGCAGGACTCGGCTTCAACCGCCGTCCAGCGCCCCGCCCTTGTGGCGGTCGCCGCCTGAAACGAAACCGAGGAGACCCCCCATGCCCCTGCAACTCCAGCCCAACCTCGCCGAACCCGGCCAGCGTTACTTCCGCGACTTCACGCCCGGCGACGACTTCTACGAAGCCCTCATCGACACCCACCGCGACCTCAGCGATCAGCAGAGCCAGTTGCTCAACGCCAAGCTGATCCTGCTGCTGGCCAATCAGGTGGGCGACATCACCGTCCTGAAAGACGCCCTGCGAGTTGCCCGGGAAGGCGTCTGAACCCAATCACCCGAAGGAGAACCCCTCATGCCGAACATCCGCAAGATCCACCACGTCGCCTACCGCTGCAAGGACGCCAAGACCACCGTCGAGTGGTACCAGAAGCACCTGGACATGAACTTCGTGCTCGCCATCGCCGAAGACCAGGTGCCGTCCACCCACGCACCCGATCCCTACATGCATTTGTTCATGGACGCGGGCGGCGGCAACATCCTGGCCTTCTTCGAACTGCCCAATGCGCCCGAAATGGGCCGAGACCCGAACACCCCCGACTGGGTGCAGCACATCGCGCTGGAAGTGGACACGGTCGAAGAGCTGGAAACCACCAAGGCCCGGCTGGAAGCCGCCGGCATCCCGGTGGTGGGCCTGACCGACCACACCATCTTCAAGAGCATCTACTTCTTCGACCCCAACGGTCACCGCCTGGAGCTGGCCGCCAACACCGCCACGCCCGAGATGATGAAGAAGCTCGACGAGGTGAAGTGGGACATGCTGGGCGAGTGGGACAAGACCAAACGCGCGCCCAAACACGCCGCCTGGATGCATCAAAAAGAGTTCGCGCCCACTTGAATATGAAATTGGGCGGTGAAAACCCCTCAAGTCGGCCTTTAAGTGGTCGAAAACCCTAGGGAGCAACGGAATTGTCTGATTCCGCTGAGCCATCAGGAAGGGGTTTGTCATGTTGAACATCAGTTCCAGCCAACCGGTGAGTTGGCCCACCGCGCCGCCCGTGGCGGTCGCGGCAGTGACCGCCGTGCCCAGTGTGGGCGCCGTGCAGGCGTCTGCGCGCGAAGGCCAGGCCGACACCGGCCGCAACGGCCAGGGCGCCCAGGGGGGCTTGGCCCCCGGCGCGCCCAAGCCCGCCGGCGACCACGCGTCTGGCGCCTCCACCGCACAGGCGGCGCCCCTGTTGCCCCGCGAGCGCACAGAAGAGGCCACCCCGCCACCCACCAGAAACAACGAGGCGCGCGCCGCGCAACGCAAGGAAGACGAGAAGAATGCCGAGGAGCTGGCCGCCCAGAAACTGCAGCTGCAAGAGGTGCTGAGCAAGGTCTGGAAGGCCAGCGCTGCGGTGGTGGACGTCGTGCTGCGCCGTGAGGCGGCATCGGTTGCGTCAGCGCAGGCGGCGGATGGCGCCGCCCTGGCGCCGTTGGCCGGCACGCCGTCGGCCAACGACCAGGTGATCACGGCCGAGGAGGCCATCCCGCTGCCCGCCAACGTGATTGACCTGCCAGTCGCCGCGCGGCGCGACGAGGAGCCGCTGATGTACACCGAACAGGGCACCAGCAGCTGGGCACCGCTGGAGGCGGGCAGCCTGCTCAGTCGACACGTGTGAAAGGCGGCCTGCGGGTCCGCTCCAAAAGAAAAGGCAGGTCATTGACCTGCCTTTTCTTTTGGCCGCTGGCCGGCGGACATCAGACCGCCAGGCGCAGCTCGACCTGTTGCAGGGCCTGTTGCGTGAGTGCGGTTTCGCGCAGCAGTTGCTGGCCGAGTTCGGGGCTCACCGGCTCGTCGGTCTGGGCGACGATGTGCTCGATCTGGGCCGAGGTGTTCACCAGCGCACGAAAGCCCATCAACATGGCCGTTCCCTTGAGTTTGTGGGCGTTGTAGCCGATGGCGGCGCGGTTCTGGTCGAGGATCGCCTGCACCAGCACGTGCACCGTGCCCTCGGGCGGTTCAAACACGGTCTTGAGCAGTTCGCCCAGCGAGTCCTCCGGCATCATCGACAGGATTTCGCAATACGACTCGCTGTCGATCAGACCCGCGGCCGCATGGCCCAGGTCGGGCAGGCGCACCGGCATCTCGTAGGAGGACACCGGGAACGGGCTGACACTGCGGGGACCCAACGGGGCCGGGGTCGAGGAAAAACCGGTCGCGTGGGGCGCGTCGTCCACCAGCCCGCAACGCGCGAGCGCGCGCTGCAGGTCGTCGGCCTGCAGCGGTTTGCTGGCGAATTCGTTGACGCCCACCTCCATCGCGCGTTTGCGCGTGTCGTTCACCACGTCGGCCGTCACGAGGACCACCTTGATGTTGGCCGCCGGGGTCTTGAGCGCGCGGATCGCTTCGGTGGTGGACAGGCCGTCGAGCACCGGCATGTGGTAGTCCAGCAGCACCACATCGAAGGTCTCCTGCTCCAGCAGTTGCAGCGCTTCTTGTCCGTTCTCGCAGAATGTGGCCTGGTGCCCCATCTTGTCGAGCAGGATGTGCATGTACTTGAGGTTGATCGGGTGGTCTTCGGCCACCAGCACCCGCAGCTTGCGTGTGGCTTTGTCCGCGCTGGTGGCGGCCAGCAGCAGACTGGCCCGGACCAGAGGACGGAGATTCATGGGGACACTCCGTGGGGAAAGGTGGAGCGGATCAAAGGCTCAGATGCGGTGCCGCACCAGGGCCGGGTTGCTGGCCAGGCGGTTGAGCAGGGCCGGGGCGATCTGCGTCAGGGGCAGGATTTCGTGGGCCGCACCGCACTGGATCGCCATGCGCGGCATGCCGAAGACGACACAGCTGGTCTCGTCCTGCACGTAGTTGTAGCTGCCAGCGTCCTTCATCTCGCGCATGGCCTGTGCGCCGTCGGCGCCCATGCCGGTGAGCATGATCCCGATCGCGTTGGGCCCGAGCACCCGCGCGGCCGACTTGAACAGCACCTCGACCGACGGCCGGTGCCGGTTCACCGGCTCGGTGTCTTCGACCACGGCGATGTAGTTGGAGCCGCTGCGGTCGATGCGCAGGTGGTGCCCGCCGGGCGCGATGTAGGCGTAGCCGGGCAGGATGCGCTGGTTGTGGCGTGCTTCCTCCACACGGATGCGGCACAGCGAATCCAGCCGCGCGGCGAAGCTGGTGGTGAAACCCGGCGGCATGTGCTGGGTGATGACGATGGCCGGTGAATCGGCCGGCAGGGGCACCAGTACCTCGCGGATCGCCTCGGTGCCGCCGGTGGAGGCGCCGATGCAGATGATTTTTTCGGTGGACAGGCGCGGCAGCGGCGCTCGCGCAGTGTCGTTTGCAGCGGCGCTCGCGGCCGCGGGCGTCGCCCCGGCGGCGGGGGCAGGCCCCAGGCGTTTCACATGGGCGCTGGCGGCCACGCGAATCTTGTCCACGATGTCGGTGGAGAGCTCGGCCAGGCCGCTGCTGATGCCGATGCGCGGCTTGGCCACGTAGTCGACCGCGCCCATCTCCAGCGCGCGCAGGGTGATGTCGGCGCCCTGTTCGGTCAGCGTGGACACCATCACCACCGGCATGGGGCGCAGGCGCATCAGGCGCGAGAGGAACTCCAGCCCGTCCATGCGCGGCATTTCCACGTCGAGCGTGATCACGTCGGGGTTGAGCTCGCGGATCATCTCGCGTGCCACCAGCGGGTCGGCCGCCGCGCCGATGCACTGCATGTCGGGCTGGCGGTTGATGATTTCCGTGAGCAGGCTGCGCACGAGCGCCGAATCGTCCACCACCACCACTTTGATCTTTGTCATCTCAATCCTCTTGTTGGCCTTGCGAGCCTGATCCAGAAACACCGCGCAACCGGCTTTGCCGGGGCGCTGGTGTTGCCCCCTGGGGGGTGACGACGCGCAGCGTCGGCGCGGGGGGTTAAAACAAATCCACCGAGCCGCCGGAAGTGGATGTGGCCACCACCGCCGCGTTGCCCTTGCGCTCCTGTGTTTCGATGGTTTCAGGGTGCGAATGCGCCAGGCGTTTCACCATGGCTTTTCCGGTGGCCGGGAAGTAGCAGACCTTGCGCGGGTGGATGTCCAGCACGTCCTTGGAGATCACCGCGATGCGTTCGGTCTGCAGGTAGTCCAGCACAAAGGCGGTGTTGCGTTCGCCCACGTTCATGGTGGTGAAGCTGTGCATCACCTGCCCGCCGCCGAACACCTTGGCCTGCATGTATTCGCGCCGGGCGCCGAGCTTCATCATCTCGTTGATCAGCAGTTCCATGGCGTAGGAACCGTAGCGTCCCGAGCTGTCGGCTCCGCCGTCGGGCAGCATGAAGTGGTTCATGCCGCCCACGCGCACCTTGGGGTCCCAGATGCAGGCGGCAATGCACGAACCCAGCACCGTCATGACCATCATGTCGTCGGTGGTCACGTAGTACTCGCCGGGCAGCACCTTCACCGTGTCGGTGTTGAAGTGGTGGTCGCGGTAGAAGAAAGAGGCCTCGCCCGGCTTGGGTGGTCGGGACTTGAGAAAATCGACCTTGCTGCCGCGCGCGACGGCCGCAGCGGGCAGGGCAGTGGCGCCCATCGGGGGCATCACAGGGCGGGCCCGGTGACTGGGCTGGGCCGCGTCAAATGCGCTCATAGACCGTCTTTCCGCGCAACACAAACAGACTGCGTGCGTCGCTGAAGTTTTCCGCGTGGCCCACGAACAGCATGCCGCCGGGTTTCATCACCCGGTGAATGCGCTCCAGCACCTGGCGCTGGGTGGCGGCATCGAAATAGATCATCACGTTGCGGCAGAACACCGCGTCGAAAGGCTCGCGGAACGGCAGGTCCTGGATCAGGTTGACGGTCAGGAATTCGAGGTGCTTCTGCAGCTCGGGCTTGACGCGCATGAAGCCGGCGTTGGTACCCTTGCCGCGCATGAAGAAGCGCTGCAGCCGCTCGGGGCTCAGGCCCTTCACGCCGTCGACCTTGTAGACGCCGCGCGCCGCGGTGGCCAGCACCTTGGTGTCGATGTCGCTGTTGACCAGGCTGAAGTTGCCGGTGGGCCCCAGCGCTTCGGTGGCCGTCATCGCGATGGAGTAGGGCTCTTCGCCCGTGGAGGCGGCCGAGCACCAGATGCGCCAGGGGTGGCTGCGCTTGGCGGCGAGCAGGTCGTGCAGGATGCCGAAGTGATGTTGCTCGCGGAAAAACGCCGTGAGGTTGGTGGTCAGGGTGTTGATGAACTCCTGCCACTCGGGGCCGTCGGTCTGCTCCAGCGCGTCGAGGTAGCTCTTGAAGCTGGCATGCCCGGTGTCGCGCAGCCGGCGTGAGACGCGGCTGTAGACCATGGCGTGTTTGCCGTCGTGCAGGCTGATGCCGGCCTTCTTGTAGATCAGCGCCTTGATGCGGGTGAAGTCGGCGTCGGACCACACGAACTCACGGCCCTGCGCCATCGGCCCGTCTTCCACGTCCTGGGGGGACGCCGCGTAACGGGGCGTGCTCGGGCGGGTCTGCTGCAGCATGGGGGGCGGCCTCTGACAACGGAAGGAATGGGCGGTGTGAAAGAGTGTCGGGCTCAGTGGCGCGAACGGCGCACCAGGCCCGAGGTGTCCAGGATCAGCGCGACCTTGCCGTCGCCGAGGATGGTCGCGCCCGACACGTTGGGCACCTTGCGGTAGTTGGACTCCAGGTTCTTGATCACCACCTGTTGTTGGCCGAGCAGCTCGTCGACCATGAGCGCGACGCGGGAGCCGTCGGACTCCACCACCACCATGATCGGGCTGGTCGAGTTGAACTCGAAGCGCGGCACCTGGAACACGCGCTCCAGTTCGATCACCGGCATGTACTCTTCGCGCACCTTCACCACCTGGGCGCCCTGCGCCACGGTGTTGATGTCGCTGGGTTTGATCTGGAACGACTCGATCACGCTGGACAGCGGCAGGATGTAGACCTCGTTGCTCACCCGCACGGTCATGCCGTCCATGATGGCCAGGGTGAGCGGCAGGCGCACCTTGACGCTCATGCCGAAGCCCTCGGCGGAGTCGATCTCGACCGTGCCGCCGAGCGAGGCGATGTTTTTCTTGACCACGTCCATGCCCACGCCACGGCCGGACACGTCGGTGACGATCTCGGCGGTGGAGAAGCCCGGCGCCATGATCAGGTTCCAGACCTCGGTGTCGCTCAGCGAATCGGGTGCGTCCATGCCTTTTTCGCGGGCCTTGGAGAGCAGCTTCTCGCGCGAGAGGCCCTTGCCGTCGTCGCGCACCTCGATCAGGATGCTGCCGCCCTGGTGGCTGGCAGACAGCGTGATGTTGCCGTGCTCGGTCTTGCCTTTGGCGAGCCGCTCTTCAGGCAACTCCAGACCGTGGTCGCAGCTGTTGCGGATCAGGTGGGTCAGCGGGTCGGTGATCTTCTCGATCAGGCCCTTGTCCAGTTCGGTGGCCTCGCCGTGGGTGATCAGCTCGACCTTCTTGCCCAGCTTGCCGGCCAGGTCGCGCAGCATGCGCGGGAAGCGGTTGAACACCACCGACATCGGGATCATGCGGATCGACATCACCGCTTCCTGCAGGTCGCGGGTGTTGCGGTCGAGGTCGGCCAGGCCGGCCAGCAGCTGCTGGTTGGCGGCGCTGTCGAGCGCGCTGCTCTTCTGCGCCAGCATGGCCTGGGTGATCACGAGTTCGCCCACCAGGTTGATCAGCTGATCGACCTTGCTCACCGAGACGCGCAGCGTGCTCGATTCGGGGCCGGCCGGGCTGGGCGCGCGGACCTCGGCCTTGGGTGCCACCTTGTTCGGCGCCGGCACCGCAGGCGCCGGGTCAGGGGTGGGGGCGAGCTCGGCCGGTGCCGGGGCTGAGGCTGCGGGCACACCGGGCGCGTCGTCAAAGAAGCCGAAATCGGTGCCTTCTCCGGCCAGCTGGGTGGCTGGTGCCGGGTTGGGGTTGGGGGCCGGCGCGGCGGCCGAGGTGTCGGTGATGCAGATCTGTTCCTTGCTCACGTGGAAGGTGAACAGGTCCATCAGGTCGGTGTCGCTGGAGGTGGTGTACGCGCGGAACCAGCGCTGGTCCGCCTGGTCGCAAGGCAGGGCCTCGATGCGGCCGAGCCCGGTGATGTCGCGGAACAGCTCGACGATGCAATCGGCCTCCGAGGGGTTGTCCAGGGGCCCGATCACGATGTGCAGTTCGCGCTCGCCGTTGGCCAGCGCGGGTGCGGCCACGGGAGCGCTGACCACCGGTGCGGGCGCGGCGGGGGCCGGGGCTTTGGCCGGCGCGGGCTGGCCGTGGGCGAGGTGGCTGATGCGCGCCACCAGTTCGCCAGTGGCGGGTGGTTCGACGCCCTGGCCCGAGTGGCGGGCCAGCAGCAGCTTGAGCGCGTCAGACGATTCGAGCAGCACGTCGACCATGGCGGCCGTGGGTTGCAGCTCGTGGCGGCGCAGCTTGTCCAGCAGCGACTCCATCTGGTGCGTCAGTTCGGCCACGTCGGCAAAGCCGAAGGTGGCGGCACCACCCTTGATCGAGTGCGCGCAACGGAAGATTGCGTTGAGCTCTTCGTCGTCGGCCGCTTCCAGGTCCAGCGCGAGCAGCATTTGCTCCATCTGTTCCAGGTTCTCGCCAGCCTCTTCAAAGAAGATTTGATAGAACTGCGTGAGGTCGAAATTGCCGCCGCCGGCACTCTCTTGGGTCATCTCTGACATGGGTTCTCCTTGCGGATCGCGTGGGCCGCAGGTCAGCGGATGACTTTCTGGATGACCTCGATCAAACGACCCGGATCAAACGGCTTCACCAGCCATCCGGTGGCGCCCGCGCTGCGGCCCGCCTGCTTCATCTGGTCGCTTGACTCGGTGGTCAGGATCAGGATCGGCGTGGTCTTGAACTTGGGGTGGTCGCGCAGCTTTTTCGTGAGACCCAGACCGTCCAGGCGTGGCATGTTCTGGTCGGTCAGCACCAGGTCGATGTGGTGCGTCTGGGCCTTCTCGAAGGCGTCCTGACCGTCCACCGCCTCCAACACGTGAAAGCCGGCGCCTGTGAGCGTGAAAGCGACCATTTTTCGCATGGAGGCCGAGTCGTCAACGGCAAGAATGGAAAGCATGAGGTACTCCGAGGTTCAAACCAATATCGGCAAAAAGGGGTGTCGGCTTTAGAACAGGTCGATGGAGCCGGCGTCCATCTCGCTCTGTGTCACGGGGCTGGGCCGGTCGACCATGGGGTCGGGTGCCATGGGCAACTCGCCTTCTTCGGCCTCCATGGCCTCGTCGGCCAGCTTCCAGGCGCAGCCCTGCAGCACCTTGCCGGTGTGCACGATCAGCTGGGTGGCCATGTCGTGGAACTGCAGCTCGGTGACGGCCTGGTGCAGGCTGTGGCGGATGCTCAGCAGGTCCTCGGTATCTTTCTGGGCCGCCAGGTTGCCCAGCGCGTGGTTGGCGGTGCTGAAGCGTTCCAGCAGGTTGCCGGTGGCGTGGTCCAGCAGACCCTCCAGGCGTTTGAGGTCGGTCATCGCCATCAGCAGCGAATCCTGGAGATCAGCGACCAGGTTCACGGGCAGGCTGACAGACGGGGTGGTCTGCAACATCATCGGATGGTCCATGGTTGTTGGTGCATTTGTGATGGGCTGAAGACCGGTCTGGGGCTGGCTGGGAAGTACAATTTTCACGGTCTGTGACATCCTCTATCGGCAGATAACGGCCCAAATTCAGCGCCATTTCAGCGCCTGTGTCTTGGGCGCCAAGAAGGCCCGTTCACCCCACCTCACGCGAGCGGTATGCCAGAACACACAAAACCCCGACCGCTGCGCATCCTCCACTTGGAAGACTCCCGGGTCGACCACGCCCTGGTGAAGTTCGCCTTGCAGCGCAGCCAGTTGCCGCATGAAATCGTGCTGGTGGACACCATCGACGACTTCCTGCGCGAGCTCGACACCGGTGCCCACGACTTCGTGCTGGCCGACTACCACCTGCCCGGCTTCACGGGCCTCGACGCCTGGCAGCTGGTGCGCGAGCGGGGGATCGACATGCCGTTCGTGATCCTCTCGGGTGCCATCGGCGAAGCCGCGGCGGTGGACGCCATGCACCGGGGTGTGAGCGACTACCTGCTCAAAGACAGCATGAACCGGCTGGCCCATGTGATCGAGCGGGCGATGGAGGTGAGCCAGACCCGCAAGGCCAAGGCCGCGGCCGACACCGAGCTGGCCGAATCGCGCCAGCGCCTGGCCGAGCTGGCCGAGCACCTGCAGACCAGCATCGACCAGGAGCGCGCCGACATCGCCCGCGAAATCCACGACGACATCGGCGGTTCCCTGGCCGCGGTGAAGCTCGACCTCTCATGGATCTCGCGCCGCACGCTCGACGCCGACATGCGCCAGCACATGGACACCGCGCTGGAGATGCTGCAACATGCGCTGGGCGCGAGCCAGCGCATCATGATGAACCTGCGCCCCCCGATCCTCGACCAGGGGCTGGTGGCTGCGGTGCAATGGCTGGCCTCCAGCTTCGAGAAGCGCGCCGGGGTGCGTGTGACCGTGCGGCGCTCGTCCGAGCAGATCGACGTGCCGCGCGCGGTGCAGCTGGTGGCGTACCGAACCGCACAGGAAGCCCTCACCAACGTGGCCAAGCACGCACGCGCCACCGCCGTGGACATCGACCTCAGCGACCGCGAGCGCGTGTTGACGCTGGAGGTGACCGACAACGGCCAGGGGCTGAGCAGCGAAGCGCTGAAGAAGGCCAAGTCCTTCGGCTTGCTGGGGCTCAAGGAGCGTGCGGCCAAGGTGGACGGCTGGCTGGACATCAGTTCTTCCATCCGGGGCACCTCGGTCATTCTTTCGGTGCCGTTGGCGACACCCTCCGGCGCTACGGAAGAAGAAGGCGATTTCAACCACAGGGAGCCGAACAATGATCAAAGTGATTTTGTGTGACGACCACGCGGTGGTCCGGCGCGGCATCCGCGACACCATCTCCGAGGCGGTCGACATCCAGGTTGTCGGCGAAGCCGGCAGCTACCCCGAGCTGCGCGAGCAGATGCGCAAGGTGGCGTGCGACGTGCTCGTGCTCGACCTCAACATGCCCGGACGCGGTGGGCTGGAGGTGCTCGCGGCCCTGCGCGACGAGGGCTCGCTCGTCAAGACCCTCGTGGTCTCCATGTACCCAGAAGACCAGTACGCCATCCGCTGCCTGCGTGCCGGCGCGCGCGGTTATGTGAACAAGGCCGGTGAACCGGCCGAACTCGTCGCCGCCATCCGCACCGTGCAACAAGGGCGCAAATACGTGACGCCCGAAGTGGCGCAGATGCTGGTGGACAACCTCAGCGCCCCCGAGAGCCAGGAGCTGCACGCCAGCCTCTCCGAGCGCGAACTGCAGACCCTGCAGAAAATCGCCTCCGGCAAAAAGCTCTCGGAAATCGCCGAAGAGCTGATGCTCAGCCCCAAGACGGTGAGCGTGTACCGCGCGCGGGTGCTGGAGAAACTGCACCTGGCGAACAACGCGGAGCTGACTGTTTACGCGATTCGGAACAGTTTGGTTTGAGGCGCATTGCGCTCCCCTATATTCGAACGAAACGTTGGGGAAGTTGGCGTTGAAAGGGCAATGGTGCAGCGTTGAAATTGAGCATCAAGATTGTTCTGGTATCAGTATAAGTTTGCAAAAATACCACCATAGGGAGGAACTGTGAGTTTCAAACATCTGCTCGTTTTGAGCATCTGTATTTTTTCGACCCTGGCCAGCGGCCTTTCTTGGGCTGCTGAGCTATGTCGATATAAAACCGGCACGCTTGATTCGGGCCAAATTGGTACAAGTGACAGCAGCTACTTGGAATCATGTCGAGCGGCGATGGATCTTCATCGGATTAAAACCATTGAAGACATGAACCGGTTTGCTAAAAATGGCAGTTATTTCAATATGACAACCACAGGCGTCAGTGTTGATCTCAGTCAAACATATGCTTGTAGAGGCAGCTTTGTCACTAATGGAGTGAATTGTGGTATCGATGGTTCGGGTGCTATTTCCTGTTGGTCCTACGGTGGACCGACTGCACAATTAGGAAGCTATTACGCCTACTGCCGCGAAGTTCTACCCCCTCCTGACATTCCACCAAAGAAGGCACCTCCTGAATGCACAACCTGTCCTTGTCCTGCACAAGATGGCGAGGCAACTCCACATCCGATAGCACCCTTCAGGGCAGAGAAATTCCGGAAAGAGTCGGACATTGGCTTGCATGAGCCGCACGGTATCGAATTTCAGCGAACTTATAGAAGTGGACGCGTAGGCGGTTCCGAGGCGATCAAGAGCGTCATTTCTGCCTCGATGGGCACCTCTTCCGGTTCTGCCTCTTCATCTGTGGCAGGTGCCTCTGGATTTTCTCTGTTCTATGGCAATGCACCTCCGGTTTCTATGGGGAATGGGTGGTCCAACAATTTGAATGCCAGAGTCACCATTGTTCGAACGGTGACCCAAGGTGACGCCATCCCGGACATGGGGCACGCCCTGCTGGTCTTTGGGGATGGACGCTACCGGGAATTTCTACCGAATGGGGTCGAAACTTGGAAGCCCATGAGCGGCCGTCAAGACAAATTCTGGGCGGTACATCCCGACGGAAATCGAACGATCAACAGCCAGTATGTCTTTCAGGATGCTGACAGTGAGGATCAGTATGTGTTTGTCTTTTCGGCATCAGAACCCGTGGTTTCCATTGCAACCAACCACGCTTACTTGAAGCAGATTAGACACCGTAATGGGTGGGTAACCACCTTTGACCTAGAGCAAACTGCCAATCTTGGGGAGTTGCGCCCAGTTCAAGCAATCAATGCGTTTGGCTTCCGTTTGATGATTGCTTACAACGCCAATGGCGTGGTGAGCGAGGTGGCTGCATTCAATCCCGCAGGCACCAAGACCGGGCAGGCGACATATCAATACGATGCAAGCCAGCGCCTTTCTCAAGTGACATACAGCGACGGGTCGATTCAAGCGCTGCACTATGAGGATCCCAATAACATCAACTGGCTCACTGGATACAGCTTGAACGGAGCGCGCGTCGATACATACCGCTATGACGACAAAGGACGGGCCATTGAATCTACGCGCGCAGTGGGCGTGGACCGGTACGGCGTTGACTACACAAACAGCTCGGTCAACACCGGCACAGGTATCTACAGCCAGGTGACGGTGGTTGATCCGCTGAATACCGCGAGGGCTTACGGGTACAGCGCTGCGGGGCAGCGCATCAATGTCACCAGCGCCAGCGCGCCGCCGAACGATGAGGGTTTGGAACCCATTGCCTCGCGCAGTGTGGACGCCAATGGGCGGGTAACCGGAGAAACCAACTTCCAGGGACACAGAAGCAGTACCGTATTCGACCTCCGCCAACTCGCCACGCAAATCAGCGAAGGCAGCGGCACTCGCACCCAAACCATCACCTGGCACCCCAGCTTCCGCCTGCCCACCCAGATCGACGAAACCGGCGGCAAGCGCACGACCTTTGCCTACGACGACAAAGGCAATCTGCTGCAAAAGACGATCACCGCCACCACCGGTACCCCCGTCAACGAAGCCTGGGCCTGGACCTACAACGCCCAAGGCTTGACGGCCACCGAGACCGACCCGCGCGGCGCCACCACCACCTACGGCTACAACACCTGGGGCCAGCTCACCAGCCAGACCAACGCCCTGGGCCACGTCACCACCTACGCCTACAGCCCGGCGGGGCAGGTCTCGCAGATCAACGAGCCCACCGGTCTGGTCCGCTACCTCACCTACACGCCGCGCAACTGGCTGGCAACCTCCACCCTCTCGGCCGGCGGCGTCAGCCTCGCTACCGCCTACACCTACACCGTCGATGGACAGGTCAAGAGCGTGGCGCTGCCCAACGGCCACGCCATCACCTACTTCTACGACGCCGCCCTGCGCAACACCGGCTGGAGCGACAACCGGGGCCAGAGCGCCAGCTATACGCTGGACGCCGCGGGCAACGCCACCGAAGAGCAGGTGAAGAACAACGGAGGTCAGCTCGCCCTGCAGATCCGGCGCACCATCAGCGCGCTCAACCGCGTGCAGAGCGAAACCCGGGGCGCGGGCATCGTCGAGACCTACACGCAAGACGGCAACGGCCGCCTGGCCAGCGCCACCGACGCCCTGGGTAAAACCACCACCTACGGTCGCGATCCGCTGGCGCGCATCATCAGCATCACCGACGCCACCAGCCGTGCCGCCACCATCACCTACAACGCGCAAGACGCGGTGACCCAGGTGGTGGACTTCAAATACGTCACGACCAACTACACCCGTGACGTGCAAGGCAACGCCCGCTCAGAAGCCACGCCCGACGAGGGCACCACCGCCACCACCGTTGACGCGCTGGGCCTGCCCAGCCGCATCGTCGACGCCCTGGGCCGCGCCAGCGACATCACCCGAGACGCCCTGGGCCGCCCCACGCTCATCACCCACAGCCCGGTCTCCAGCACCCCGGCCGCCACCCCCGGCGGCAAGACGCTCACCACCCAGCTGCGCTACGACCTCACCGGCGCCGCTTGCAACGCCAGCGGCCAGGCCGACGCGAGCAAAGGCCGGCTGTGTGAAGTGATCGACATGTCCAACGGAGTGACCCACGCCACCACCCAATACCAGTGGGACGCTTTCGGTCGCCTCACGGCCCAGGCGCAAACCCTCTCCAGCGCGGTGGCCAACCACAGCCACCAGCAGACCACCGCCTTCACCTACCTGGCCAGCGGCGGCGGCCAAGGCGAGCTGGCCAGCATCACCTACCCCAGCGGCTCGGTGCTCACTCACCAATACAACGCCACCGGGCGCTTGACCGGCATGCTCTGGAACGGCCAGCCGCTGATCGAGAACATCACCTACAACGCCCTGGACCAACCGCAGTCCTGGGTCTGGGCCTTCGGTCAGTCCTTGGGCTTCAAGCTGCCAGCCCAGCGCCTGTACAACACAGCCGGCCAGCTCACCTCCAGCGAGTTCGCCAGCTTCGCCCCCGAGACCACAGGCCGCATCGGCTCCGTCTCCCAACAACTCATGAAGCCCAACGGCGCAGGCGGCTGGGCCGAAGAAGAGGTGCCTTTCAACGCCCAGTACAACGCCCTGGGCCAGCTCACCGGCTTCACCGCCGTGGGCACATCGCCCGAGTTCCAGTGGGGCCACACCTACAGCTACGACAACAACGCCAACCGCACGGGCGGCAGCATCACGGCCAACGGCGCGTCGATGGCGTTCACCAGCGGCGTGCAAGGCGGCACCAACCGGCAGAGCAACGCGGCGGGCATCACGGTCACCACCAACGCGGCGGGCGACATCACCAGCCTGCTGGGCAAGACGATGGCGTATGACAGCGCCGGGCAGCTTGCGGAGGCCACGGCTGTGCCGCCTTGCCCCTCGGGCCAGAACTGCGCGGGTGCACAGACCACACTGAGCCGCTTCAACGGCAGGGGCCAGCGCTACCTGAGGGACACGCCGAGCACGCAGACGGTGTTCAGCTACGGCAGCGACGGCTTCAACCTGCTGTCGGAGACCACGCGAAACCTCTCCAACTCGCAGCTCTCGACGACAGAACACATCTACCTGCCCACGGCGAGTGGGCCGATGCCAGTGGCGACCGTCATCGACGGCGTGCACCACGCAGTGCATGCGGATCACCTGAACACGCCGCGCAAGCTGAGTGATGCAGCCGGGCAGACACAGTGGCAATGGCCGTACAGCGGCTTTGGCGAGATCGGGCCGCAAGCCACGCCTGCCTCAGGCCAGGCCCCGGTGAGCTACAGCCTGCGCTACCCCGGGCAGGTTGACGATGGCAACGGGCTGTTCTACAACTGGCACCGGTTCTATGACCCGAGGGTGGGGCGGTATACCTCTGCTGATCCGATTGGGTTGGCGGGTGGGTTCAATCGGTTTGGGTATGTGGGCGGGAATGCAATAAGCCAAGCCGACCCAACCGGCTTAATTGCCTCTGTTTGCGAGGACCCAGCATTTGGGCTAACAGAACATGTTTCGCACTATTGGATAAAAACAGACACAAGGGCTGCTGGCATGGGTCGAAATCACAGTAGTCGCGTACCTCTTAGCGCCAAAATATTAAATCACAAAGGCAGGCATAAGAAGCCAGATGCGGTATGCACACCACGACCTGAGCTCGACGAAGATTGTGTAAACAGATACATCGATGCAACGATGAACGAAGAATTCGGATATTGGGTTCCACCAGTAAACTACTGCAAAACATATGTTGGCTGGATAATTACCATGTGTACAAAAAAATGAACCCATCAATGAAGACTCTATCAAAGAGCGTTCTCAATATACTATTTATATTGACAGAACTATTTCTGTTGTATTATTTATTTTTTGAATTATGGGCAAAAACCGCCAATGACGAGCCAACATACAGCAATGCTGTATACGTGATTCCATCCCTGATGATCGCTCTTCTTGTCACCTATCTAGTGATAATTAGAAAACTGAGAAAAAGCCAACTTTATTAGTTGCATCCCAGATAGTCATCGGGACGCTTGACAAAGCAAGCCTATTGTTGCGGCATTACCTCGTACATCTGTGCCAGCTCTCCGCCAACGGCGCTTCGAGGAGTTTCACCAGCGGTGTGCCGAGCTACAGCAACCGCCAGACCGATCCTCGGCGCTGAGCACGACAGAACACATCTACCTGCCCACGGCGAGTGGGCCTATGCCGGTGGCGGTGGTGATCGACGGCGTGCACCATGCCGTGCACAGCGACCACCTGAACACGCCGCGCAAGCTGAGCGATGCAGCCGGGCAGCCACAGTGGCAATGGCCGTACAGCGGCTTTGGCGAGATCGGGCCGCAGAGCACGCCGGCTGCAGGCCAGGCCCCAGTGAGCTACAGCCTGCGCTACCCCGGGCAGGTTGACGATGGCAACGGACTGTTCTACAACTGGCACCGGTTCTATGACCCGAGGGTGGGGCGGTACACCTCTGCTGATCCGATTGGGTTGGAGGGTGGGTTCAATCGGTTTGGGTATGTGGATGCCAATCCGTTGGGCTTTGTTGATCCGGAGGGGATTGGCAAAGGGTGAGCGTGGATATGGGAAAAGCCCAAATTCAACGACCAACCCTGAAAAACATTGGAAAGACGACCCAAAGGAGCCGGGATGGGGGTGGCAAAAGGACCCGCAATCGGGAAAGCGCACATACAAAAAAAGACCGCCTTGGCTGCCGCCATTGCGGCCCCTAGGCATCATTCCTTTGTTCTGCCCGCTTTGTAACTTCTTGCCTCCGCCTGACTATTCACCTGAACCATGCTGACCCTTGTAGTTTCAACATCAACGAACCCCGACAGCTCAAGTGAAAAATAAACTCGATAGGGCGCGTGAACTTCTAGAAAAAGGATGCCATGCCTATGAGAAGGGAAAACTGGCGCGTGCAGTGAACTTGTTTCATCAAGCTGCTGAGCTTGGATCCAACGAAGCCAAGGTAAACCTTGGAAACATGTACTGCAGCGGAGAAGGAGCCCCAGCAAACCTTCCATTGGCAAAAGAACTTTATCGGTCAGCGTTCAAAGATGGATGTGTTTATGGAGCTTCCGCGCTGGGTACGCAGTACATGGCGGAAGGAAAACTGCACCTTGCGGAAAAATGGCTTAAGCGAGCGATCGAGATGGGAGATGAGTGGGCGGCTGATGATCTTCGGGATGTAAGTCTGCGGCGGCATGCTGGGCCGGGCCAATCGTAGAGGTGAACCGATGATGCGACCTCTTCTGTTGACGGTGCTGTGCGTTCTGCTGGCGTTGTTCTTTGGTTTCTGGGGAATTCAAACAGCTTGGATCGGGTCACTCCCGAATCAGAATCCCAGCGACTATGAAGTCTGGGCAACGGTACTGCTCGGCCTTGGGCTGCTCTTTTTCCTTCTGCCTTTTGTTCTGTGGCTGATGGTTTCGCGCAAGAGATCGAACACCTGATGGCGATGCAGGGACCCTACATCCTCTGTCTAAAAACAAGAAAAGCCACCCACAACCCCAGTCAGCCGCTATAGCTGTGGGGTGGCGGGTGGCTTGTTCGTGGTGGTGCGCTACACCTTCTTGCCTGGTGCCTTTTCCTTGGTACTGCTGGGCTTGTCCTTCTTGTCTTCGGGCGTCACGAACCCGATGGGCCGTTTCGGTGGATCGGGTGGCTTGGTCAGTTCGCGCAGCGCATCGAACACCTGACGCAGCTGGTTGCGGGTATTGCGGCTGAAGACTTCGTGCTGCGTGGCCAGATGCTCGGTCTTCTCCTCCAGCGAGGCCAGCCGCTGGGCCAGGTCCTTGTGCTGCACCGCCGCCTCGCGCAGGCGCACAAAGGCGCGTACCACGTACACCGATACCTCTACCGCACGCGCACTGTTCAAGACCATCGCGGCCATGATGGCCCCTTGCTCGGTGAAGACGTAAGGCAGGTATTTGCGGTGCTGGCCGCGCCCGGTCTTTAAGGTGTAAGCGGTCATCCAACTACGTCTTCCCACAGAGGGCCTGAGAGGGGAAGCTACGAGTCCATGTAGAACAAGGTGGACACGTATGTCAGAGATCGATGCAGAGGTGGTACGGCGCCTGGTCACGGGA
>NZ_MUNZ01000141.1 GCF_002001205.1 Hydrogenophaga sp. A37 | reverse complement strand
AGCCCGCCCTGCCCCACCACGCCATCCCCGAGGGCCAGACCCCGCCGCCCGACCGCGTGTTCAAGATCGGCAAGCAAGTGTGGATCGAACGCGAAGACTTTGAAGAAGTGCCGCCCAAGGGCTACAAGCGCCTGTTCCCTGGCAACGTGGTGCGCCTCAAAGGCGGCTACGTCATCGAATGCACCGGCTGCGCCAAAGACGCGAACGGCACCGTGACCGAAGTGCACGCCAAGGTGATCCCCGGCACCAAGAGCGGCACCCCCGGCGCCGACAGCGTGAAAGCCAAAGCCGCCATCACCTGGGTGAGCGTGGCCAGCGGCGTGAGCGCCGAAGTGCGCCTGTACGACCGCCTGTTCAGCGACCCCAACCCCGACGCCGGCGGCAAAGACTTCATCGAAGCCCTGAACCCCAACAGCCTGAAAGTGGTGACCGCCTACGTGGAGCCCTCACTGGCCGCCGCAAAGCCGGATCAGAAATTCCAGTTTGAGCGGTTTGGGTACTTTGTGGCGGATCGGGTGGATCACGTGGCGGGCGTTAAGCCGGTGTTTAACCGGGTGACTGGGTTGAAGGATTCCTGGGGCAAGTGAAGCCATGTTCTACCTCGACCTCTTCGCCGCCCTGAACCGACACCAGGTTGGCTACGTGCTGATCGGTGGGCTCGCGGTCGCGCTTCACGGGGTCGAGCGCAACACCATGGACGTGGACGTCTGCGTCGTGGTGACGCCTGACAACCTTGCCCGCCTCGCGGCTGCAGCCCGAGAGCTCAAGCTGCAACCCATGTTGCCCGTGTCACTGAGCGCGCTGGAAGACATTGAAACGCTCAAGCGCTGGCACACCGAACGCCACCTGCAAGCCTTTGCGCTGCGCAGCGACCAATTGGCTGGCGTGACACTGGACATCTTGCTGTTCCCGCCAGTGAATCCACAAGACATGGTGCAACGGGCGCAGCGCCTCGACATCGCGGGTGTGCAGGTGCCGCTGGCGTGCATCGACGACCTGATAGCGCTCAAGCAAAGTGCCGGGCGCCCCATCGATCTGGCCGACATTGAGCACCTCAAACGCCTTCAAAAGCCATGACGTCCACCACCCCCACTCAGAACCTCGCCTCACAGAGCCAGCGCGACCAACGCACCTACTTTGTCAGCGACGAACGCCTGCGTGCCTTTGCGCAACTCACACCGCTGCAACGCCTGCAATGGGTGGAACAGTGCTCGCACTTCGTGCGACTGGGGCAAATGGCGCGGCAAGCCGACCGTGCCCAGGCTACCGACCACTGAACCCCGCACCATCACGATGAAACGCAACACCCGAGCAATCCCCGGCGCCGACAGCGTGAAAGCCAAAGCCGCCATCACCTGGGTGAGCGTGGCCAGCGGCGTGAGCGCCGAAGTGCGCCTGTACGACCGCCTGTTCAGCGACCCCAACCCCGACGCCGGTGGCAAAAACTTCATCGAAGCCCTGAACCCCAACAGCCTGAAAGTCGTCACCGCCTACGTAGAGCCCTCACTGCAGCTGACCAACCGGATCAGAAATTCCAGTTCGAGCGGTTTGGGTACTTTGTGGCGGATCGGGTGGACCACGTGGCTGGAGCCGAGCCGGTGTTCAACCGGGTGACGGGGGTGAAGGATTCGTGGGGCAAGTAGATAAGCAAAAAGGCTTTCAAGGGGAACTAGATTAAAAAATGAGCAAACCACTAAAAAACTCCATTGAATTTATTGATAAGGTCCATATTGGAGATGCACGAAGACTTTCGAAAAAACTGGCTACAGAGTCAGTAGATGTAACCATTACATCTCCGCCATATTTTGACATGAAGGACTACGGGAGAGCCAATCAAATTGGGTTTGGACAAAGTTACGAAGAATATCTTTCTGATCTTGCACTCGTCTTCTCCGAAGTGTTTCGTGCGACAAAATCAACTGGCTCTCTTTGGATTATTGTCGACACATTCCGGAAAGATCAAGAGGTAATACCACTTCCATTTGATCTTGCTTCACGACTAAAGCCATCAGGATGGACCCTCCGAGACATCGTAATTTGGAAAAAAGAACGCACCGTTCCTTGGACCCACAGTGGCGCCACCAAAAGAATATTTGAATACATACTTGTATTCTCCAAAGGAGCCGGTTCTTTTAAATATGATCAAGACAAGTTTCGAGAAATTACAAACTTAAAACACTGGTGGGTTCGATATCCTGAAAGGTACAATCCGAAGGGCAAAGCCCCCGAGGAAATATGGAGTTACGACATCCCAGTGCAGGGCTCTTGGGGGGACCACTATGTGCGTCACTTCTGCCCACTGCCCACTGAACTTGTTTCAAGAATAGTTCAACAGACTACCGAACCCAATCAAATTGTCCTTGATCCGTTTTCCGGCTCGGGAACAGTTCCAACGGTTAGCAAACTACATAGCAGACGCTATATTGGCTTTGAATTAAACTCTGAATATGTTGCCATGTTCAGAAAGCACCTTCAAGTGCAGCAAGAACTTCAAAGCAACAGTTCTTCAGATACAACAACAGAAGATTCTTCAAAGAATTTTGAGAGAACAATCATATCTCTCCGAATTCTAAAATTCGGCAGACTCTTGGCACGTCAACTGCAAAAGCAGTTTCCATCTATAAAAATTAAGATTTTTGCATTTCAATCCAATGAAGTGCCTTCGGAGAAGTTCAAACACTACTCCGCCGAATATCTCATTGAAATAGGTGATCACAACCTCAGAACGGAGGCGGCTCGATTAATAGATCAAATCGCCACCAAGCCTCCATTATCAAAATTCGGTATAGCAGCCAGATGCAGGCAAATCTCTGCACAGAATGACTTTTCTTCTGAGCAACTGGATCTTGAGTACTTTGAATACACCATTACAAACTCGCATTTCCACAATGGCCATCACAATCTAGAATCGGCATGGAAAAGCTCAGGAGTACTATTTAGTCCAATAGAGGTTGAAGTGGAGGAATCTCATGGTTAGTCAACCAAAAAAACGTAAAAAGCAGTCAAAACGCCAACTCGACCCAGCAGCGCAACTGAGAAAGAAGCAACGGCTATCCACTCGCGCAGTTTTTAAGCGGATTGGATTTGAATGGGTTCGTTCTGACGGAATAGAGTTCCAATTCGATGGGCGAACCGGTGAAATTGATGACGTTCTAATTTATGGAAATATCTTAATTGTCGCCGAGTACACCACAGGCAAGCCTGACAGCGCTCATCTTGCAAAGAAATCCATTCTCTACGAAAAAATTCGACGTCGCTCCGCTGACTGGATTTTTGAATACCAGAAATTCAATGAAGCATTTTCTACTGCAATTCAGCAAAGCCTGTATCAGCCTGAAGAGTTTCAAGTCTTTTTTGTCTATGCATCTCTGCATGGAGCAGACCAAGAAATGGAACGAGCATTCCCACACTATCGCTTTCTTGACGGAACTCGACTCAGGTATTTTGATGCATTAAGCAAGACTATTCATAAGTCTGCAAGGCACGAATTCTTCAACTATCTTGGAGTTGACCTAAAACGTCTTGAACAGCGTATTCACGACAGTTCGGATAAATCAAAGAGCTTTCATGGGTACATTCTTCCGGAAGCGAACAGCGGCTACCCTAAAGGCTTCAAAGTTGTTTCTTTTTACGGAGACCCCGCCACCCTACTCGAAATGTCCTACGTGCTAAGGAAAGATAGCTGGAGGGATGATGAAGGCCTTTACCAGCGCATTTTGATCAAGGGAAAGATCGGCAAGATGCGCCAATATTTAACGAGCGCAAAACGCGTATTCGTCAACAACATAATTGTTACCCTTCCGAACGAGGCCATAATTAACGACCCCGAAACAGGCAGAAACGTTGACAATGCAGATTTAACCATCGTTCGACCGATCAAGGTTTCCATACCTCTAAAGGCCAATATGATTGGCCTAGTCGATGGCCAACATAGAGTTTTTTGCTACCACGAAGCTGCAAATGACCCTCTTGACAAAGAGATCTCAAAGCAACGCACCCGCCAGAACTTGCTCGTTACCGGCCTAATATTTCCATCTTCATGGTCCACTACTGCCAGACGAGAATTTGAAGCAAAGTTGTTCCTTGAGATCAACGATACCCAGGCAAGGGCGAAGTCTGTTCTTAAACAAAGCATTGAGGTCTTACTCAACCCATTCTCGACTCTTGCTATTGCCAAAGAGGTTACAAATAGGCTGTCAAAAAATGGCGCTCTATCGGGCCTCCTACAGACCAACTTCTTCGATCCTCCAGAATTAATTAAAACCAGCTCAATAGTCAGTTATGGGCTCAGGCCACTAATCAAGACAGACGGTGACGACTCGTTGTTTTCAGCTTGGAGAAACCCCAAGAAGAGTCTCCTTATCAACAAAAGCATCGATTCCGAAATTCGCAAAGAGCTGCTTAGTTCATATATTGGTTTTTGCACCCAAGAAATCAATGACTTTCTTATTGAAGCCAAGATCGCTACGGGTTCAGGGACGTGGAAACCAAGCACCCCTCGAGACCGACAGCTATTAAGTACAACTACGATCAATGGATTCCTAGTTTGCATCCGCCTTCTCGTAGCGTCCAACACCCAGAGAGGACGAGATTTTTACTCAAAGAAATTCTCGCCCCTAAAATCCGTCAAATTTAATGACTACAAATCCAGCGCATGGAAAGCATTGGGCGAAAAAATATTTGAAACTTGTTTCAAATAGCCCAAGCTATACGGGTTGATATGCAAAGGCAGAGATTCGGAAAAATTCGGGGTCAGATATTGGCAGATATCGGGGGCAGATTTCAATTCGAGCGGACGCATTCGAAAGCAAGGTTCCTGATCCCTTCCGCCACTGTCCCAAACTCCACCGGCCTGCAGCGCCCGCCGTTATAGGGCTGCAGAAGCATGCCGCTCGAAAGCGGCGCCGCGAGGGAACGGGGTCAAGAGGGAACGGGTCAGGTCTTGCCTTTTTCCTCCAGGCCCGAGATTTACCACTATGGAAATGCCGGATCGAAAGTAGTTTTTCTGAGCCAATAATAAGAATAGCAAAGCACTGACATTGGAGCCAGGAATTCGATCCAGTCAGAGAAATACAAACACCTCTTTTAGCAAGGCAACACGTGACCCAGCGCGCTCCAGTTGTCCAGATCGTTGAAGTGATTGGTCCTGCCGAGCAAGGCAAGTCGATTCCGTTTCTGTGCGGCGGCTCGGACGGGCATCGCTACTACGTGAAGGGCCAGCAGACCAACCGTTCCAGCCTGTGGCGAGAGTGGATTTGTGGGCACCTTGCCAAAGAGTTGGGCCTGCCGCTGCCTCCCTTTGCGCTGGTTCAGCTGGACCCAGCACTGGTCAAGGAGCTGCCCAAAGACCAGCAGGCCATCGGCTCGCTGCCGGCATTCGGTTCCCGCGAGCAGCCCCACACCGCCTGGCTGGAGCTGGGCATCAGCCAGCGCGTGCCCGCAGAGCTGCAGCGCGATGTGCTGGTGTTCGACTGGTGGGTGCGCAACACCGACCGTCTGCGTGGCAACACGAACCTGTTGTGGGACACCGCGCATGAAGGGTTGGTGGTTATCGACCACAACATGGCCTTGGACAACGACTTCAACGCTGCGGAGTTTCAGGACCAGCATGTGTTTGCCGACCAGTGGCCGGCGCTGGCTCAGGACCTGGTGACGCAGGCGCAATACCTTCAGCGGCTCAGCCTCGCCCTTCCGGCAGCCCACAAAGCCATAGCCCTCGCCCCGGCGGAGTGGCTGTGGGAAAATTCCGAGTTCGACATTCCCACCCGCTTTGACCGCGCCGAGGCGCTGCGGGTGCTGGAACGGTGTGCAAACCCTGACTTCTGGAGAACGGTATGAAACTGGTCGCGTGCCGATACGCCGTGGTTCAGTTCGCGCCTTACCGCGAAACAGGGGAGTTCGCCAACGCGGGCGTGGTGCTGATGTGCCCTGAGACGGGTTACTTTGATTTCAAGCTTCAAACACGCCGCACCAAACGCATCACCGATTTCTTTGACGAACTGCCGCGTGATTTTTACGTGCGCGCCGTAAAGGCGATGGGCGGCGAACTTCTGCGGGTGAATCAGATGGTGGCTGATGCCCCCAACCATGGCCGCGCCGACCACCTGCGCCACCTTTTCGACAGCCTGATCCATCCTCGCGAAGCCATGGTGCGTTTCAGCGCTCCACGGGTAGTGATGACTGCCGACCCGGCAGCCGAACTGGAGAAGCAGTTTGACCACTACGTCAAACGCATCTTTGTAACACCTGAGCCTTTTGAGCAGGTCATGGAAAAGCGGATCAAGCACCTGCTGGCAACACTTTCGCTGGCAGCACCGTTTGGGCCACAGCGCGTTGGGGATGATGTTTTCTACGCCAACTTCCCGTTGGTGCAGCGGCAAGATGACGTTCTGACCAAGATCATCAAGCCGTTCAGGCTCAATCAGGATGAGCCGGTTGACATCTACGAACACGGCGATGCGTGGTTGCAAAAAATCAAACGTCTGCGCGACCGCAACCTACTGCCCGAGGCGGTGCTGTTCGCAGTCAAGGCCCCACCGCAATCCGACGCCAAACGCCACGCTGCCTACAACGAGATCCGTAGCGATTTGTTGAAGCTGGATGTTCAAACGGTGGATGAAGACGCGGACCGGCTGATCGCTGATTTCGCAATCAACTGACTGAGTGTGGTCATGGGCAGCGACAACGTGTTCCACGATCTCGGCTTTGCCGAGCCCGAGGCGCAAAACCTGCTGCTGCGCGCCGATCTGGTGGCGCGCATCCGCAAAGTGATGTCCAAGCTCGGCATCACCCAGGCAGAAGCCGCCCAGCGCGCGGGTGTGAGCCAGCCGCGCATGAACGATCTGGTGAAAGGCCGCACCCACAAGTTCACGCTGGACGCGCTGGTGAACGTGGCGGCGCAGCTGGGCTACACGGTCAAGCTGTCGGTGAAGAAGGCGGCTTGAACTTCGCGCTGGCCCATGCTCCCCTCCCTCGCTCTTTCCCTGCACCGAGACGCGATCCGGAAAGCCGTTCAGCGCTACAGGGTGAGCCCTGCTTCAACGTGAACGCACCCAAGCCCACGCCCACATTCGACCGGGGCAACCGCACCTATTACGTCAGCGATGAGCGCATGCGGGCGTTTGGGCAGTTGAGCGTGGCGCAGCGCCTGCAATGGGTGGAACAATGCGCACAGTTCGTGCGGCTGGCGCAGGCCGCCAAGTCGCAGGCAACGCCTCAGTCGCGTTGAAGGTGGACGGAATCACCCGCCGCCGCCACGCATTGCGACAGACTAAAAACCTATATTGGGTATGATGCAACCCATTATGGGTATGAACTCCACCGATTCTCCCTCGTCCACAGCCGACGCTCTCTTCCCAAAGGTGCGTCAGCGCGTGCTGGCCGTGCTGTTCGGCGCGCCGGACCGCAGCTTTTACACGAACGAGGTGATCGGCCTGGCGCAGTCGGGCGCGGGCGCGGTGCAGCGCGAGCTGGCCGATCTGGCGGGCGCGGGTTTGCTCACGGTGCGCAAGCAAGGCAACCAGAAGCACTTTCAGGCCAATGCGGCATCGCCGGTGTTTGCCGAGTTGCGCGGGTTGGTGCTCAAGACGATGGGGTTGGCCGATGTGTTGCGCGCCGCGCTGGCGCCGCTGGCGCCACAGATTGAGCGCGCCTTTGTGTTTGGCTCCATCGCAAAGCAACAGGACACAGCCGCGAGCGACGTGGACTTGCTGGTGGTGAGCGACACGCTGGGCTATAGCGAGTTGTTCGCCGCGCTGGAGGGGGCCAGCCAGACGCTGGGCCGCGCCATCAACCCGGCGCTCTACACCGCAGCCGATTTCCGCGCTCGCCTGCAGGGCGACAATGCGTTCGTCAACCGCGTGATGCAACAGCCAAAGATATGGCTGATCGGCCAGGAGGAATCAGCGTCACATGAACCCAGCCAACCCACTTGAAAACCTGAGCCGCCCCGGCGGCTCGCTCAAACCAGAGCCGCCAGATGCGGCCGAGATCACCGGCTTGCTGCGCACCGGCCGTGCCCGCCTGGCGGACGCCGGCAACGCCACTCTGGCGCTGGAGAGCCGCTTTGACTGGCCTACAACGCGGCCCATGCCTTGTGCCTCGCGGCACTGCGCGCCAAAGGCTATCGGGCCGGCAACCACTACATCGTCTTTCAGGTGCTGCCGCACACGCTGGGGCTGGGGCCAGAGGTCTGGCGGGTGCTGGACCTGTGCCACAACAAGCGCAACCTGGGCGAGTACGAAGGCTTGCTGGAGGTGGACGAGCGACTGGTCAAGGACCTGATCTTGGCGGCGCAGCGTGTGGCTGATGCGCTGGCGGCGGCGTAAAGGCCGTACCAGATCAAGCAGCCAGCCAATGATCAACCGCTGCGTGGCCCGCGTGGCGCCCACGTAGAACAGCTTGGTTTCTTCTCGATCGTCTTCGCCCGGGGCGGGTTGCGGTAGTTGATCTTGAGGAGCGGCCTGGGCCTGAGCGAGGCCTTCAGCGTGAACAGGTCTAGCCAACCCAGCTCCCTGCCCGAAGATGTGTGGCAAACCTTGCCGGGTCATTGAATACCTTCGCCCTTAGGGCTACGGTTCGTAGCTTGCTTGGGGCGGTCCGGCGCGGCGCTATCGCTTCACGCCCAGCGCGCAGCTGTCCTGGACACCGCGAGCGCACAGGAAGCGACCGAATACCTCTCGGCCTTCGTCCTCGCCCACCGGGCCACCGCGCTTTCGCGCCAGCGCGGACAGTTCTTCGCAACCGCCTCCCGGTTTGAGCCAGTCCGGCATGGCGGCAGGACCATAGGCGCCAGATGAGGGTGTGCTGGCTTCGGCCCGCATGGCCACGTCGAGGGGCGTGCGACCTTGCGCATCCCTTGCGGTGACCAGCGCGCCATGGCGGCACAGGACCCACGTGGTATCGACCGACCCCGCGGCTGACAGGTGCAACGCGGTCTGACCGGTTGCGTCAACCGCCTCCAGCCCAGCGCCGCGCGCGAGCAGCAAGGCGATGACATCGCCTTGCCCCGGCTCACTCCTTGCTGCAATCGCTTCGTGCAGCGCGGTGCGACCCTCGCCCTCACAAGGCGTATCACAATGGGTGCGCTCCTGGAGATCGGCGCCGTGGTCCAGCAACCAGGCCGCCGAAGACGCTTGGCCACTGTGAGCGGCCTCGAGCAACAGCGGTCGCCCCTCCAGCCGCACCGAGAGGTCGGCACCAGCCGCCGCCAGCGCATCCAGCAGCGCAGCATCCATGCCAAACATCACGGCGTCGTGAATCAGGTAGCGCCCGGTCCATTGCACCGGCCTGATCCCACTGCCGGTTCGCCATGGTTCGTATCCCTGTCGATAGACCTTGGTGCGCGACAACTCAGGATCGTCTTTCAACATCTTCTGCAAGCGGACGAGGTTGCCGGAGTGCAGAGCGCCCCAGATGTCGCGCTCCGGAACACCATGGCGGTAGGCCCAAACGAGCCCGCCCACGATGATGCTGACCGGCAGCACCACCACCAACAGCCAGCGACCGAGGGAAATCTGCTGGGGAGCAGGCGCACTGGGCTCCATGAGGGCAGGCTACTCGAAACGGCGCAGCGAGGCGACCAGGCAGTCAACATTCACTGCCACGCATGCTGTGGATGCCCGTGCGGACTGCGCCGGGCTGACAAGACTTGCCGTTGATGGGCACGAAATCTTCACCATCGCGATTCTGCTGATTCGTGCACTGTGGGTCAATTCAAGCCTTCTTGTTGTCGATGGGCAGTCAGCACCTTGAGGTTCCAGTGATCCTCACCCGCCAAACGGCCCCGTGCACAACTGTTGCTCACACGGAATGCCATCGCCGTCCCCATCCATTTCCATGCCGGGGCAGTGCTGCAGAAACCGCTTGGCTTCGCTGCATGAACTCATTTGTGAGCAGTGCTTGCGGCCAGCTCAACCGCGTTCCGAAGGAGCTGGGGCCGCGGGTTGTACCGGTCGCGCAGCGGGCTCCGTGTTCGCAGGCAACTTGGGCGGATCCATCGCCACGTCGACAAATTCAAACTTCGGCATCGGCAGTTTGCCGCGAATGCTGTAGACGCTGTCGCTGACCGCTTCCTGCAGTTCCCGGCCCCAATGCGCAATGGCTGTGACCAGCCCGCCTGGCAAAGCGTTGGGAAGATCTCGCGTCTGGGTGACAACCGGGTTCGTCGCGATCGGCCGCAGGTAGACCAACACCGAGGCAAATGCGCCTGTGTTCGCGTACTGGGTCGCAGAAACCATGTCCATGGTTGGTGGAAAGTCCCAGCCATTTTTCGCCAGCCACTCCAGGGCCGGCCGGGGAATGCCGGACGACACATTGGGTATCGACTGTCGCCAGATTTTCAGACACCGGAACGATCTTGCAGCAGGCCCGCCCTGGTCGCCTTCGGCAAACACCCGAGGCGATCCTGTGCACTTCGCGTCCGAGTAGGAGATACCGGAAAACCGCCCTTTGCCCGAATCGTTGGCCCGGGCAAGGATGACGGCGTCCAGGACCTTGTCGGTGCCGTGGTGAACCATGACCTTGAACTCGGTGGTCTGTTGGTAGGTATATCCACCGCCAGAAAGCGTGATGCCCTTGTCTTCAACCGAATAGACCTGCCAGCCCTCGCCGGGCAGTAGCACATCCACCCGACCGACCGAAACCTCCTGCTCCGCAAGGGCTGACGCGCAGCAGCCCAGCAGCATCCACCCTGTCAGTCCAAGTTTGCGCATGGATCTCTTCATGTGATTTCCCTTTTGTGTTGATGTGGGTTCATTTATATCCTCCCGAACTGGAACGGCTAGTAAAGTAGCGGGCCTCGCATGTTCAAGAGCGTAAAAGCAAAAGCCGCCATCACCTCCTGGGTGAGCGTGTCCAGCGGTGTAAGCGCCGAAGTGCACCTTTACGAGCGCCCGTTCATCAACCCCGACGCCGGCGGCAAAGACTTCAACGAGGCTCTGAACCCAAGAGCCTGAAAGTCGTCACCACCTAGTTGGAGCCGAATGAATTGGGGCCGTGGCGAAAGACGCATATTCGGTGGACTTCGAGGCAGCGGGTTTGGGCACCGCCCACAGGGAGTATTTTTAAAACAATGAGAGTTCATCGTTCCATAGAAACCGGGCTCGGCACCCCGTCTGCTGAACCGCGCCCGTTGCAGGTGGCGGTCCGGCCGCCTACGCCGCCGCGGCGCGTGCTGCTGGTTGACCTCAACCGCTTCACCAGCTTCCCCACCCTGGCGGTGGGCATTCTGGCGGCCTCGCTGCGGGCCGGTGGGTTTTCCGTGAAGGTGATCTGCCCGCTCGCGCTCGACGTGCCCAGTGCGGCGCGAGAACGGCAGGAAACCCTGTGGGACCATGTTCACCGGCGGGTCCGCCTGTCTGACTACCACGCCGTGCGCATGCTGCGCGAAGCGGTACGCTGGCCCAGGGAGTGGATCGCCCAGCGCCCCCGCCGGGTGGTCTTGCAGGAAATGGAGAAAGCCTTCGCCGAGGGCGTCGACGCCATTTTGCTGTCGGCCTATCTGGAACACTTTCTCACGGTGGAGGGTATCGGGCGGCTCGCGGCCAAACACGGCGTGCCGGTGTTGCTGGGCGGGCCCATGTTCAACCTCAGCGGTGTGGCAGACGAATGGAAAAACCTGCCCGGTGTGTCGGCCGTGGTGGGCGGTGAGGTGGAGCGCTACCTGCCGGAGCTGGTGGAAGCGGTCTGTTCAGGCAAACCGTTGGAACGCTTCGTCGGCATCACCTTCCCAGACGGCCGCAAAACCCAGGCAGCGCCGCCGCTGCGCCGGCTCGACGACTGCCTGTTTCCGGATTTCGACGACTTTCCCTGGGACCGCTACCCCAACCGCATCGTGCCCGTGCTGACCGGGCGCGGCTGCCAGTGGGACAAATGCACCTTCTGCAGCGACGTGATCTCTTCCAGCGGCCGCACCTTTCGCACCCGCAGCCTGGAGAACGTGCTGGTCGAACTCCAGGTGCAGGCCGAGCGCTACAACACCACCGACTTCATGTTCCTGGACCTGAAGCTCAACTCCAACCCCGAGATGTTTCGCGGCATCGCGCGCGAACTGCGCAAATACGTGCGTGGTGCCCAGTGGATCGGCACGGTGCACGTGGATCAACGCAAGGACAACGGCGTGTCGCGCCGCGATCTGTTTGCCGCTGCGGCAGGCGGCATGCGCCGCATCAGTTTTGGCCTGGAAAGCGGCAGCCAGCGCTTGCTGGATGACATGCGCAAGGGCTGCACGGTGGAAACAAATGCCGAGTTTGTGCGCAACGCGCACGACGCCGGCCTTTCAGTGCGCTGCACCATGTTCAAGGGCTACCCCGGCGAAACCGCTGCCGACATGGAGGCCACCGCCGATTTCCTCGAAGCCAACACGCCCTACATCGAGCGAATCCGCTTCAACGACTTCACCGTGCCCTTGGAAACACCCATCTATCAGACCCTGATGGAAAAGGCCGGTGGTGCCGCGCCGCTGAGCCTTACCAGGCTGGACCCACGGCGTGCCAAGGCCTTGTACAACACCCGCGATGTAGACCGAGCCTACCGGCGGGCCAAGGCCAGGGCGCTGGCCACGGTGTTCGAGATCAACCGCAAGCCGCTGCGCGAAACCGCACGTCAGTTCGACGGGCTGATGTGATGTTCAGTTTTTGGCGAACACACGCAGCCAGGCGCGACCATGTGCAGGGCGCGGGGCCGCTCGCGCACCGCCTGCGCCGCCTCTCGCTGCTCGACCGACTGGACGAAGCCCATGCCTTTCTGGAACTCTTTGCACACGCCCACGGGGGCACGACGCGCAGCAGCTTCCAGAAACGCTGGGCCGAGGTGCGACGCGCGCTGATCAAAGACGGCCACTACGACCACACCCCTGAAGAACTGACCTACGGCGCCAAGGTGGCGTGGCGCAACCATGCGCGCTGCATCGGCCGCCTGTACTGGGACAGCCTCATCGTGCGCGACCGGCGGCAGGTGTCTGATCCCGCAGCCATCTTTGGCGACCTGTGTGAACACCTTCAACAAGCCACCGGTGATGGGCGGATCCGCTCGATCATTTCCGTCTACCCTCCTGTGCGCCCGGGCGTGCGCCCCACCTACATTGAAAGCCCGCAGCTGGTCCGCTACGCCGGCTACCTGGCCAAAGACGGCCACGTGATTGGTGACCGCAAGGCCATTGAAGCCACACGCATTGCCCATTCACTGGGCTGGGCGCAGCCGGAGCAGCCGGGCCCGTTTGACTTTTTGCCGGTGATGCTGCGCGACAGCGACGAAAGGCGGCACCTGTTTGAGCTGCCCGCAGGCGCGGTGCGCGAAGTGCCCATCAGCCACCCCGAGCATCCCGCGCTGACCGAGCTGGGCCTGCGCTGGTATGCGGTGCCCGTGGTGAGCGACATGATCCTGACCATCGGCGGCATTGAATACCCGTGTGCACCCTTCAACGGGTTCTACATGTGCACCGAAATTGGCTCACGCAACCTGGCAGACCGCGGCCGCTACAACCTCTTGCCAGAGATCGCGAACAGCTTTGGCCTGTATGCCGGGTCTTCGTCTTCGCTGTGGCAAGACACCACCCTGACCGAGCTCAACCGCGCCGTGCTGCACTCGTTCAAGGCTGCTGGCGTGTCCATGATCGACCACCATGGCGCGAGCGACCAGTTCATGCAATTTCACGCCCGCGAGTCTGCGGCGGGGCGCCGGCTTTCTGCCGAGTGGGCCTGGCTGGTGCCACCCCAAGCATCGAGCGCCTGTGAAGTGTTCCACCTGGACATGGAAGACCTGCACACGGTGCCCAACTTCTATCGCAGCCGGGCCAGCGATGGCGCGCGCCTGATGCCCCACAACGGCAACAAGGACCGCAGCCGCCTGAACAAGTACATAGACGACCTACGGCGCTGGGCCAGGCTCAGGCACCCCCATGCCTGAATCACAGCGCTTCGGCGGCACCATTGCCATGGTCACCGGGCGCTATCCCGGCCTTTCGCTCACCTTCATCGACCGCGAAGTGCGCGCCCTGCGCGAAATGGGGGTGGACCTGATCACCGTGACCGTGCGCTCGCCCGACCCCCAGGCGCTCTCTGGCGCCTTTCAGCATGAAGAAGCCGGGCGTGTGTTCCGGCTGCTCGCATCCGCCCAGCGCCCAGCGTATGGGGCCAAAGCGCTTTTCATGGCAGCACGGCACCCCCATAGGCTGGCGGCCACCGCCCGCCTGGCCATAGCCACCTGCCCGGCCGGCGCACGCGCCATGGCCTTGCAACTGGCCTACTTCGCAGAGGCCGTGTTGCTGGCGCCCCACCTGCGGGCCAGAAGCGTCAAACACCTGCACAACCACTTGGGCGATTCCAGCGGCACTGTGACCATGCTGGCCGCAGAGCTTGTGGCCATCCCTTTCAGCATCACCCTGCACGGCCCGGAGATCTTCCAGAGCGCACAGCGCTGGCGGCTGGACGCCAAGATTGCGCGAGCACAGTTTGTGGCCTGCATCAGCGAGTTCGGCCGCAAGCAGGCTATGCGGTTTTCTGACGAGGCGCACTGGCACAAACTGAAGGTGGTGCGCTGCGGCGTGAACCCTGGCCTCTACGCCGCAGAACCCACTGCGCGCAAAGGCCACGACCTGCTCTTTGTGGGCCGGCTGGAAGAACGCAAGGGCGTCAACTTTCTGCTGGATGCTTTGGCGCTTTTGAAAGCCCGTGGCTCAGACGTGCGCCTGAAAATTGTGGGCAACGGCCCACAGAAAGAAGCCCTTCAAAGCCAGACAGCCACACTTTCGTTGGACGCGATGGTGAATTTCGCCGGCACAAAGGACGAAGTCGGCGTGTCTGAGGCACTGCGGCACGCCGATTTGCTGATCGTGCCCAGCCTGTCTGAGGGGCTGCCCGTGGTGATCATGGAAGCGCTGGCCAGCGGCGTGCCTGTGGTCGCCTCTGCTGTGGATGGCATTCCGGAACTGGTGCGGGATGGGGAGACGGGGCGGCTGGTGCCGCCTGCTGATCCGCAGGCGCTTGCCAATGGGATTGAGCAATTGCTTCAGGACCCCGGCGTGCGCCTGCGAATGGGCAATGCCGGGCGGCAACTGGTGGCCGCAGAGTACGACGCTCACCGCAATGCACTGGAACTGTTGCGGCTCATTGCGCCGCAGATCAGTGCAGCGTATTCGTCATGATCTGATGCATTTCCCGCTCCAGACCCTGCGACGGAATGACCACCATCTGCTTGCCGCCGAATTTGGCCGAGTAGCGCGGCGTCTCGCTGGCGTGTTGATAGGCCTCGCCGAGCCGGTCGATCAACTGCTCGACTTCCGTTTGCGATAGATGGCGCTCTTTGGCCAGTTCATTGAGGCTGGTGACCTTGCCGTCATGAATCCAGGCAAGGCCAAAATTCTCGGGTGGCTTGCCGAGGAAGACAAAGGCTTCATGCTCTGCCGGAATCACTTCGAGGTGGTCATGCACCTTGTGCGCCAGCTCCTCCAGCGGCGCCTTGACTTCATCGAGTTTGACCAGCGCCTCGTTGCCAACCGGCAGCGGCGGGTATTCCACCTTGCTGCCAAAAAACCTGTTCAGTAGTCCCATGCCGTTCTCCTTGAAAAGTAGAGAAAGAGAGCCTGACCACTGCTCGTGCGCCCGAAGCGCGAGAGGAGCGCCGTTGCCAGACCTCCTCACCTTAGACCGATCGCAGCATCCGTCCAAATCGGACCGATGAAATGGCTTTGCCGTGGCCATGGTTTCTCGTGGATCGGCCTGCTTCCGCCCGCCACGGCATGTGCCAACGCCTCGGTTGATCCGGTTCAACCCTCGGCTCAAGCGGCCCTTCAAAGGGACGGGGTGGCGGGCGACGCGGTGCTGGGCACCGGCATTTCCAGGGTCTCCCACTGCTGCAGCAGCTTCGCCTGCCGCTGCAGGTAATCGGTGGGCATGGCCTGCGAGCCCCACACGGGCACACGCCCGGTGTATTCACCCAGCAGCCAGAACTGGCGCACCGCCACGAAGGGCGCCAGAGCCGCCAGATCGGCTTCGCCGAGGGGGCGCACTTCGCGGTACGCCGAGATGAAATGGCCCCAGCGCGTGACGGCTTTGTCGCTCCAGACGCCGTCGACGGTGCGCGGGTGCAGACACCACGGATACACCGCGAGTTCATAGGCCAGGTAGCCGGGGCCGGTGTCGTCGAAGTCGAAAAACACGGCTTGGCGTTCGCCGTTTTCGCGCACGGCAATGAAGTTGTTGTCGCTGTGCGCGTCGCCGTGGCAGAGCACCTGGGTCAGTTCACCGAGCGCGAGGATGCGAGCGTGCAGGCGCTGGCCCAGGGCTTCGAACTGCGGGCGCAGTTCGCTGGTCATGGTGGGAGCGCGCAGCAGGTGCTGCAGGGGGCGCAGCAGCAAGTGGTCCAGATCGAGTGTGTAGCGGCTGGCGCTGCTCTGCAGGCCCTCGCCCGCCGCGTGCAGTTGGGCCAGGCCGCGACCGAAGGCCTGGATGTTGGCGGGCACGCCGGTGGTGGCTTCTCCCTCCAGGTGCTCGAACAGCATGAGCGCGCGTTCGCCCTCGGGCAACCGCACGCGCAGAGCCACCTCGCCCGTGGCGGTCGGCAGGCTGGTGGCCACGGGGCAGCCGCGCGCGCTCAGGTGCTGCAGCACCTCGGCCTCGAACTGCAGCCGGGGCTCGCCACGGGGGCGGTCGGCGCACAGTCTCGCCACCACGCGGCGCCCATCGGCCAAAGTGAGCCGGTACACCTGATTGAAGCTGCGCCGCAGGAATTCACCCGCGACCACCTCGCCCAACGGGTAGTTCGCCTGGACCACCTTGGCAATCGCCGAAGCAGTGGGTGTCGACTGCGCAATCTCCATGTCCATGGCCAGGCCCCGATGAGGAAAAAGGGCGCGATTATAGAGATGGAGCCACAAGGCTTGTCGATGAAAAATGAAGCCCAGGGCCGCGGCCGCTGATGCTCACACTTGACCACCCGCTACAGTCTCAGCGTTCATCCACAAAGGGAGGTTTGGCAACATGGGTGGTCTGTATCTCTTGCTGATTTTCCGCATTGGCTTTGTGAGTGCATGCGTGGGAGTGACGCTGTTTTTCCGGCTTGCGTATTTGCAGAAAAGAGGAAGGCCCATTCCCAAGCCCTTGCTGGCGGCGGCGTCTGCCTCCAAGGTGCTCACGACCACCACCTTCTTGCTGGTGTTGCTGTTGGGGTTCTGGCCATTCGACCGTTCGCTGCTGAACGACTTCTTTCACAGCTTGAACCGCTTGATCCATGTCTTTTGAAACGCTGGGACTGGCAGCGGCAGCCAAAGAGGCAGGGCCAATAAAAGTGCTTCTCAAACTTGACAAAACATCTATTTGATCAAAATGAGAAACACATGAAAGCCAAATCACCCCAACCACTCGACCCAAGCGCAGCCCAGTTGCAGACCCTTGGCGAGCAGCTGCGCGCGCGCCGCAAGGCCCTGCGGGTGAGCAGCACGGCGGCGGCGGAGGCTGCGGGCATGTCTCCAGGCTGGCTGGAGCGCTGCATGCAGGCCATGGCCATGACCTTGCCCAAGGCAGTGCTCTGGCAAAAAATTCGCTCGCTGCGAAAGCTGTTGAAACCGGTTTGAGATCAGCGCTGCGTGGCGCGCATGGTCAATGCGCCAACACCTGCCGGATGGTGGCCGCCAGTTCAGACGCCACGAATTTGGCCACGTAGGCGTCGGCCCCCACGGAACTCACGTGCGCTTCGTTGGCGGTTCCCGTCAGCGACGAATGGATCACCACCGGGATCGACTTGAAACGGGGGTCCTGCTTGATGTTTCGCGTGAGCGTGAACCCGTCCATCACCGGCATTTCCAGATCGGTCAGCACCAGCGCCACTTTGTCTTGTGCCGTTTTGCCTTCGGCATGGGCCTCGATTTCAATGGCTTGCAGGCGGTCCCACGCCTCCTGGCCGGTCTTGGTCATGACGAACGACGTGCCCATGGCGGTCAGCCCTTGTTCAATCATCATGCGTGCCACCGGCGAGTCGTCGGCCGCGAGAATGATGGAGCCTTTGGGCAGGCTCACCGCGTCACCCACTGACGCGGGAGTGATGGGTTCTTCCGCCGTGGGCATGACGTTGCGCAGGATCTGCTCCACGTCCAGCACTTGCACCAGACGGCCCTTTTCAGTGTCGCCGTCGAGCTTGGCGATGCTGGTCACCAGGCCGCCGCCATTGCCGTCTGCGGCCAGCACACTGCTCCATTCCAGCCGCACGATTTCGTCGACTTCTTCAACGGCGAAGGCCTGGGTGGTGCGGGCGAATTCGGTCACCATCAGGATCGTGTGGCCGCGCTGGGGCACACAGCCCACCACCGCGGACAGGTCGATCACAGGAATGATCTGCCCGCGAATGTTGGCAATGCCCATCACGTGGGCCGGCGCATTGGCGATGGCGGTGATGATGGGCATGACCAAAATTTCGCGCACCTTGAAGACGTTGATGCCATAGAGCTCGCGGCGGTCGGTCCCTGGTGCGCCCCCTAAACGGAACAACAGCAGTTCAAACTTGTTGGTGCCAGTGAGGTTGGTGCGCTCGTCGATGTCGTGCAACGCAGTGGTCATGGGTGAATGCTCCAGTCTTGGGTTCACAAAGGATAGGCGCCGAGGCCATTCGCCTAAGCGCGCAAGAGCCCCACAAATGCTGCGCAGTTCGGGTCTTAGCCGGGAAGCGCCAGCAGGGCGACAATCCGTTCACCCACTGCGCGATGCATCCATGTCCCGCCCCCACCACCACGTCTACGTCATCGAACTGCACACGGATGTGCTGCTGGAACCCAGGTTCCGCAAGTGCAACCCCGGCTATGTGGAGGGCAAGCCCTGCGTCTATGTCGGCATGACCGGCCTGGACCCGGACCTGCGCTTTGACAAACACAAGGCCGGCATCCAGGCAAACGGCTTCGCGCAGAAGTACGGTCTGCGCCTGCTGCCCGACCTGTACGAGGGCTTCAACCCGATGCGCTACAAAGACGCGCAGGAGCGTGAGGTGGAGATCGGTATCGACCTGCGCTCGGCGGGGTTCGGGGTGTGGCAGGCCTGACTTCCAGAGAAAAAACGGCCCAGCGCCGACACGCCAAGTCAACGGCTCGCGCCGGCCGCCGCCTCGTCGTCCACCGCCTTCTGCACCGCCTTGTAAAACACCTCCCGCGCGGCGCTGGCCACAGGGTCGGTCGCACCGTTGCCCCAATTGGCGTTGGAGGCGATGACGAGCTTGCGCTGAGGGTCGATGAAGATGCCCTGGCCGAAGATGCCGCGCGCGGCAAAGGTGCCGTCGTCGTAGGTCCACCACTGGTAGCCGTAGCCGCGCCCCGGGATGTTGATGCCGGTGCGGGCCGTGGTGGCCTGGGGGAACCAGTCGTCGGGCACGATGCTTTGGCCGTTGACCTTCGCGCCGTTGAGGATGAATTGCCCGAAGCGCGCGAAGTCACGCGTGGCGGCCTGGAGGCAGCAACCGCTGATTTCCTGCCCGGTCTTGCTGAGGATCCAGGTGGCCTGCTGCTCCATGCCGGCGGGCACCCAGATTTTTTCTGACAGGTAGGCCGACAAGGGTTTCTTCGTGGCACGGCTGACGAGGATGCCGACCAGGTTGGTCTCGCCCGTGCTGTAGAGCCAGCGCGTGCCGGCGGGCGCGCCGCGGGGCAGTTTGCGGAGGTAGCTCACCAGGGCGTCCACGCCTGCTTCGGGTTGGTGGTTGTTGAACTTGGCGACGTCGGACTGAGGGTCGCCGTAATCCTCGTTCCACTGGATGCCCGAGGTCATGGTGAGCAGCTGGCGGATGCTGACGTCGTCGTAGGCCGAACCCTTCATCTCCTGGATGTAGTCGCTGACCTTGTCGTCCATGCTTTGGATGTGACCATCACGCACGGCCGCGCCCACCAGGGTCGAGGTGATGGACTTGGCCACGGAGAAACTGGTCCAGCGCCCGGCGGCGTCAAACCCCAGCCCATAGCGCTCCAGCCGCACCTTGCCGTCGTGCACCACCATCAGCGCCGCGCTGCGCTGGCCCTGCATGTAGGCATCCACATCCAGCGGCAGCACGAGCGGCGAGCCGGGGGGCAAAGGGGACGGCGTGTTGCCAGCGGGGACGACGCGGTGTTTGGCCAAAAAAGGCAACCGGTCCAGCGCGCGGAAGGCCGCGTCGCGCTGCGACTCTTTCCAGAACAGCACGTTGCGATCGGTGGGAAACGCGGCAAGGAAGCCCCGCGTTTCTTTGTCGAGGCTCAACCAGCCGACCGCGCTCCCCGCGGCGACGACCAGCAGAGCCACAAGGGCTGCTCTTTTGAAACGCATGGCGGTGCTCCTGCTTGAGGGGTTGGGCAACGGGGCCCAGTATCGCCTGCGTGCAGGAGCGCGGCTTGCGCCTGTTGATGGAAGCCGCCTTCAGGCGGCGCTCACTTCGGCGCGCTGTCCGGGCCCGGCGTTGCCGGCGGGATGATGGTGATGATCTCGCGCAAAACGCCACCACTCTCGACACTGCCCCGAACCTGGCCTTCGCCCATCATCCGGCGCTCGCACTCTGATCGCTCGAATGCGTTCTGGTGGGCCTGACAGCGCACCATGGCATTGCGGCGCCAGTCATCGGGCGTGGTGTTGTCGCCGACCTTGCCTTGCAACGCTTCCTGACGCACGGCGCCGGCCTCGCGCAGGCAGGCTTCACGCGACGAGAGGTCTTCCTTGCCCGCGCAGGCACTGCGGTCGCGTTGGTATTGGGCATCAATGGCTGCGCGGTCCACGGCGTGGGCCAGTGGGGCCAGCAGTGCCATGACAACGGCCAGGTAGGTGGCGAATTTCTGTGTTTTCTTCATGAGGTTTCTCCTGTGAAACGGACAGCCAAGAGCCGGCTCGGCATGGCGCTGTCGCTACAACCCATTAAGCGCCTGCTGGCGACGGGTGGGACTTTTGTTTTACAAACGGAATCAACAGCAACACCCTGCGTTGCACTCAGCCTCTCAGGGCAGACGGGGGTGTCAGTCGTTCAGGCCTTCGCCCCTGCTTCGGGATCCGCCGCCCACGCCCTCAAGGCCCTGAGCAGCGGTGTCTTCTTGGTCTGGTGGCCGGCCATGCGGCGCAGGATGTCGTCGAGCATGTGGATCGCGTCGGCGATGTAGGGGCCTTTGTTGAGCATCACGCATTCGGCGCGCACGCCCATGCTGGCGTCGGAGATTTCGGCGCGCGAGGGCACGCCGGTTTTGGCCAGGGTCTCCAGCACCTGCGTGGCCCAGATGACCGGCATGTGCGCCGCCTCGGAGCACCAGAGGATTTCTTCCTGCACCTCGGCCAGACGCTCGTAGCCGCACTCCACGGCCAGGTCGCCGCGCGCGATCATCACGCCGGCCGACGGCGCCGCCATGGCGGCGAGCAGCAGTTCGGGCAGGTTCTCGAAGCCCTGCAGGGTTTCGATCTTCAGGACCACGCCCACCCGCTCGCCGTCCAACGCCTTCAGCGCCTTGAGCAGGTGGTGCACGTCGTCGGGCTGCTGCACAAACGAGAGCCCCACAAGGTCGGCCACCTGGGCCACGGTCCGCAGGTCGTCGAGGTCTTTGTCGGTGAGCGCGGGCAGATCGAGCTCGCTGTCGGGGAAGTTGATGCCTTTGTCGGCCATCAGCTTCTCGCCTCCCTCGCGGGCCTGCGTGATCTCCACCGACAGCGCCTGAGCCGACGCCCGGCGCACCACGCCGCCGATGCGGCCGTCGTCCATCCACACGCGCTCGCCCACCCGCACCTGCCTGATCACCTGCGGCAAAGTGCAGGCGATGCGCGGGTGGGCCGCGTCGCCATGCCCGCTGTCTTCGGGTTCGTCGGCGGTGAGCTGCAGCAGGTCGCCCCGGTGCAGGCGCAGCGCGCCGGGCGAGGGTTGAATGCCCTCGGGGTAGGCCGCGTGCACGCGCCGCCCGTGCGGGCCTTTGAACGAGAGCGGCGTGTCGGGCGTGAGGTAGCAGGTGTCCATGCCTTCGGCCACCAGACCGTCGGCATCGGTCTCGACCACGAGCAGGCGACGCTTCTTGCCGCGCGCATCGGTCAGGTGGATCTGCCCGCCCACGCGCAGGCGCCCGAGCCAGTCGGCGTCCACCACCACCTGGGCGTCTGTGCCCAGCGCGGCACCAGCCTCCGCATGGACGATGTGCAGGCGCCAGGGCTGGAGCGGGTAGCCCAGCTCGTCGCGCACGGGTTTGAGCTTGAGCACCCTCGGCCCGGCAGCGAGCGCGCCAGTGCGGATCTTGGGGCCGCCCAGGTCCATGAGGACCTTGACCTCTCGCTGCGCCGCCTTGGCCGCCCGGCGCACGTGTTTGGCCATGGCCTTCCAGGCTTTGGCGTCGTCGTGCGCGCAGTTGATGCGGGCCACATCCATGCCGGCTTCCACCAGGCGGCGCACGAGGCCGGGGTCGGTGGCGGCTTCGCTCGCCAGCGTCACCATGATGCGCACCTGGCGTTCGCGTGAGACAGGGCCCAGCAAGCGCTCGGTGTGGCGCTGCAGCAGGATGGGCCCGCTGACGCTGCCCACGGGCTCTTCGGGCGAACGGTCGTGCCAGGGCTGGCCGGTCAGCTGGTGCAGGAGGCCCAGCACCTTGTCCACGCTGGCGAGCACGTGTGATTCCGAGCGGCCCAGCGACGACAGCCCCAGCCAGGCCAGGTGGCCTTGCAGGGCGCGCAGGTCGGTGGCGCGCATGGCCAGGAAATGCACGAGGTTGCGCGCGCTCTCGCGCTGGTGCGGGCCCACGCGCTGGATCGCGGCGGCGAAGCGCTGCTCGCTCGCCAGCATGGCACTGCGCAAGGCCCAGAGCTGGTGAATCAGCGCATGGCAGGTGGCGGGGTCCCATAG
>NZ_MUNZ01000160.1 GCF_002001205.1 Hydrogenophaga sp. A37 | reverse complement strand
AATGCGGCCAAGGGGTCGCCAACAGGAGTGAAATTAGCCCGAAAACACCTCTTGATCAGCAAAAATTGCCGCCATTTGAAATTGCGAGCATCAGCCCACGCAGATCCGGGTGTTGTGCAGACCATCCCTAGGCTGGTATTTCGTGGCGTGCGTGGCTTTGCAGGCGCTCTTCGGTTTCCTCGCGACCGACCGCGCGCTCAGGATGGCCGGGGTATCGAGACAAGGGAGTGGCGCTGAGACTGCTGGCTGGGTGGCTGTCTTGCTCGCCACTGTGCCATTTACCTTCAACCGGTTTCAGGCACATGCAGCGCTGTCTTCTCATTGGGTGCTGCTGCTGGCCGTGTGGGTTTCGCTGGTGTCAATCGGCGCTGTCAGGAGGCGCTGGCTGGCGCTGCATGTCCCGTTGATCTTTTTTCTTTCAGGTATCAATCCCTATTTGTCGGTCATGGGGCTTTTGATGTCCTTGATCCTTGGGTTGGCTGCTCTGCAATTTTTGGATTGGAAGGAGTTTCTGCTCAGGTCTGCACTGCTGTCCGCGGTTTGGGTTGGCGGATCTTGGATTTTCGGTTTTCTCGGCGCTGCGGGGCTTCAAACGGGGGGGTATGGTGTCTATTCCATGAACCTGCTTGGACCGTTGGATTCCAACGGACTTGCTTTTTTCCTGAATTTTGACGTGCCGGACCCTACCAGCGGACAGGCCTGGGAAGGGTTTGATTACCTGGGATTTGGGGTGATCCTTCTTATTTTTTCGGCTGGCGTGGCTTCGGTCAGGGGTTGGTCGAGTCATCGAGGAGGGGGCTCCAGGTACGGTGCATTTCCGCTTGCAAATGGTTTGCTGGTGATCTTGGTCTTTCTCTTGCTGTCCCTGTCCAATCGTGTGTCTTTAGGTTCGCATGTGTTTGAAGTTCCTTTGCCGGAATTTGTGTTGGCTGTATTGGGGAAATTCAGGGCTTCTGGTAGATTCTTCTGGGTGGCCGGTTTCATGTTGGTGTTGATCTGTTCAGTGGTGTTGGAAAAATCACTGAGTTCCTCGAAGAGGAAACTGGTATTTGCTGTCTTCGTTGTGGTGCAATTTCTGGATATCCGGCCTATTGCGCTGTTCGTTCGTGAGTCGATGCAGACTGCCAAGCGGTATCCTCCGCTGGCGCTTGGTTCGGGTGCGATTTCTATGATCCATGTTCATCCTCCTTGGCAATGCGACCCATGGAAGACGCCTGTAGGTGTCAGGAATTTTGAATCAATTGGGTATGCGGCAGTGTTGCATCAAGTGCCCACCAACAACTTCTATGCTGCCCGCAATCCGACGGAGCAGCTTGCGTACCACTGCAATACGGATGCCAGGCTTAAGGTGCTGGACAAAGCCGGCGTGTACGTGCTCAACGATGACACCTACAGTCCTCGAAAGATGCATTTCGAGAAATATCACTGGTGCCAGAAAGAACAGTTGAATATGAATTCAACTCGCCAGCAGCAGTTGTTGTCAGGTACGCCTGTCGATCAAATGTTTTGGATCTGCCGACCCAAAATGGTGAGCGCTGGAGTTGCAGCGATCCCATAAAACAATTCGCGCATGCTCCCAACGCCCTCCATACAGCCCTCCCCGAAGCCCTGGTCACACCCCCAGCGGCAAGCGCCTGGAGGTGCTGCGCCGCGTGGCCGAGACAGGGTCCATCTTGCAGGCCGCGCGCGACGCAGTAGCGCCGTTCGCTGAACTGCTTGAAACGGATCAAGGGCGAGAGAAAAAATGCGGCCTGACTTTTTCCCGGAGATCGACAACATGAGCGAGCGTTGCTTCAGGTTGTGGTTCCGCCTGCATGCCCGCGACGCCTTCCTCATCTGGTGCTCCGGCACTGAAGACGGTGTTCTCGTGGATTCCGCTCGGCAGGTGCCATGGTTTTCCAACACCCTGGAGCTCGAACGCTTTGCTCGCGAACGTGGCATGGCTTTGGAAGCGGAGGCGCCCCTCTTGCACGACCTCGACAAGGTGGCGGACTGGTTGGCCCATGGCTCGTCGCCGTTGTTGGATGGCGAGGCGTTGTTGGCGGCCTGGAACCTGTTCGACGATGTCTCGCGTTCGGTGGGTGGAAACTTTGATGAAGACCGATCGGTCACTGACCCGGTGTATCAAAAGTTGTTTTATGGTGGGACAACGGCGAACCAGGTGTTGAGACCCCAAGACGAGCCGGAATACCTGCCCACTTGGTCCTTGGACGAAGTGAACCTCTTGAGGTCCACCCTGGGCAAAGGCCTTTTTATCTTTCGACAAGTGCTCGTGCCAATGTCATTCGACGGTGCAACGCCCGCAGGCCAATAGACGCTCCCCATGCCCACACCACCCATCCACACCGCCCTCTCCGAAGCCCTCGGCCACGCCCCCAGCGACAAGCGCCTGGAAGTGTTGCGCCGCGTGGCCGAGACGGGCTCCATCTCGCAGGCCGCGCGCGATGCGGGCATCAGCTACAAGGCGGCTTGGCAGGCCATTGACACGCTGAGCAACCTGAGCGGGGAGACGCTGGTGGACCGCACGGTGGGCGGCTCGGGTGGTGGTGGTGCGCGCATCACGCCGCAAGGCCTGCAACTGCTCTCTCTGGCGGACGAGCTGGCGCAGGCGCGTGAGGCGGTGTTGGCGCGTTTTGCTGGAGGGTCTTCTGGTTTGCGCTTCGGTCTGGGTTTGCGCACGAGCATGCGCAACCAGTTGCCTTGCCGGGTCGAGGCGGTGGAGCCGCTGGGGCAGGGCGACCCGACGGTGCTGGTGCGGCTGCGCACGCCGGGGCAGGCGGTGCTCACGTCGAGCGTGACGCGCGAGAGCGCCGACCTGCTGGGCCTGGCTCCGGGGCTGGAGGCGCTGGTGCTGTGCAAGGCGACGGCGGTGCGGGTTGGCCGGGGTGAGGTGGACGATGTGCCCGGCCAGTGTGTGCTGCCAGGGCGCATCGAGCGGCTGGCGCGCGGGCAGGGTCGCGACGAGGTGGTGCTCGCGCTGGAGGGGGGTGGCCAATGGGTGGGTTTTGCCGATCACCCGTTTGCGGCGCGCAAGGGGCAACTGGCCTGGGCGTCGATGGGCGTCTCTGCCTTGGTAATCGGCTTGGCGGGGTAGCGGGCTGCCCACGTGGTACCCGCGTTCATATGAACGGGTGTGCCGTACCAGGCTGGCGCAGTGTGCTGTTGCATGGGCCTGAATGGCGCAACCTTTCAAAGTGTGTTGTCAATAAAGGGAGCAGTGTTCTCAATTTGAGTCACTGTTTTCGCGTGGCACGGTTGTTGAGGACAGGTGAAGCAGCCGCTTCGGCTTTCTTCATTTCCACCCTCAGAGGACGACACACATGCAATACGCAGCTCCCGGCACCCCCGGCGCCAAAATCGCCTACAAACCGCGCTACGACAACTTCATCGGCGGCAAATGGGTTGTGCCATGCAAGGGCCAGTACTTTGATGTGATCTCGCCGGTGAATGGCCAGGTCTACACGCAAGCCGCGCGCTCCACCGCCGAAGACATCGACCTCGCGCTGGACGCGGCCCACGCTGCCGCCGACGCCTGGGGCAAGACCTCGGCCACCGAGCGCTCCAACATCCTGCTGAAGATCGCCGACCGCCTGGAAGCCAACCTCGAGTTGCTGGCCTACGCCGAGACGGTGGACAACGGCAAGCCGATCCGCGAAACGCTGAACGCCGACATCCCGCTGGCCATCGACCACTTCCGTTACTTCGCCGGCTGCGTGCGCGCCGAAGAAGGCAACATGAGCGAGATCGACGGTGACACCGTGGCCTACCACTTCCAGGAACCCCTGGGCGTCGTCGGCCAGATCATTCCCTGGAACTTCCCGATCCTGATGGCCGCGTGGAAGATCCCGCCGGCACTGGGCGCTGGCAACTGCATCGTGTTGAAGCCCGCAGAGTCGACCCCCATCAGCCTGCTGATCCTGGTGGAGCTGATCGCCGACCTGCTGCCCCCGGGCGTGCTGAACATCGTCAACGGTTTCGGCCGCGAAGCCGGCATGCCGCTGGCCACCAGCAAGCGCATCGCCAAGATCGCGTTCACCGGCTCCACCACCACGGGCCGCGTGATCGCCCAGGCCGCCGCCAACAACCTGATTCCCGCCACGCTGGAACTGGGCGGCAAGAGCCCCAACATCTTCTTTGCCGACATCATGGACAAAGACGATTCGTTCCTCGACAAGGCGATCGAAGGCCTGGTGCTGTTCGCGTTCAACCAGGGCGAGGTCTGCACCTGCCCGAGCCGCGCGCTCATTCAAGAAAGCATCTACGACAGGTTCATGGAGCGCGTGCTCAAGCGCGTGGCCGCCATCAAGATGGGCAGCCCGCTGGACACCGACACCATGATGGGCGCGCAGGCTTCCAAAGAGCAGCTGACCAAGATCCTGAGCTACCTGGAGCTGGGCAAGGCCGAAGGCGCCGAGGTGCTGATCGGTGGCGAGCAGGCCAAGATCGGCGGCGATCTGGACGGCGGCTACTACGTGCAGCCCACGCTGTTCAAGGGCCACAACAAGATGCGCATCTTCCAGGAAGAAATCTTCGGCCCGGTGCTGGCCGTGACGACGTTCAAGGACGAAGCCGAAGCCCTGGCGATTGCCAACGACACGCTGTACGGCCTGGGTGCCGGCGTGTGGTGCCGCAACGGCAACCTGGCCTACCGCATGGGCCGCGCCATCAAGGCAGGCCGTGTGTGGACCAACTGCTACCACGCCTACCCCGCACATGCGGCGTTCGGCGGCTACAAGGAATCGGGCCTGGGCCGCGAGAACCACAAGGCGATGTTGGGCCACTACCAGCAGACCAAGAACTTGTTGGTTTCGTACTCGGAAAACAAGCTGGGCTTCTTCTGATCTGCTCGGATTGAAGTGAGATGAAAGGGGAGCCGGCAACGGCTCCCCTTTTTGGTTTTCAGAACAAGGAGACAAACCATGGTTGAAAAAGTCATTGCCACGCCAGCGGCGGTCGAGCTGATTCAGTTCCTCAAGACCAAACACGGCCCCGAGCTGATGTTCCACCAGTCGGGGGGCTGCTGCGACGGCAGCGCGGCCAACTGCTACCTGCCCGGCGAGATCACCATGGGCGCGGGCGATGTGTTGCTGGGCGAGATCGGCGGCTGCGGGTTCTACATCGGCAAGGCGCAATACGCCACCTGGCGCCACACGCAACTCATCATCGACGTGATCGAGGGGAACGGCGGCAGCTTCTCGCTCGAAGGGCCGGAAGGCAAGGCCTTCTTCACGCGCTCGCGGGTGTTCACCGAGGCCGAGATGGCGGAGTTGGACGCGGAACAACGCTAGGTTGTTGGCAGGTTGTTGAAGGGGGCAGGGCACCCTTCGGTGCTAACCCTGATGTGCGCGCTGGGTCAATTCGCCCTGCACGGAGGAACAGGCTGCGCCAGCACGGCGCGCCTAACCTTGCGGCACGGCATCGCGCTGGCGTGAACCGCACAAGGTGAACACCACAAGCGCCGCCGGAACGAGGGCTTTGACCCAGCTGGGCCGGCCCTTGTTGCATCGCCCCACTTCAACACCGGAGACCACCATGAAACCCAAAACCAACGAAGCGTATGTGCAGATCGATGCCGTTGAATGGCAGCCCTTTCCCGATGCCTTCTCGACCGGCGGCATTCGCTGGAAGCTGCTCAACGTGGCGCCCGAGATGGGCTCGTGGACGGCGATCTTCGACTGCCCCGCAGGCTCGTCTTTCGCCCCCCACATTCACGCCGGCCCCGGCGAGTACTTCCTCACCCGGGGGCGCATGGACGTGCGTGGCGGCAAGGCCGCCGGTGGCGACACGGCGGTGGCGCCGGGCTACGGTTTCGAGTCTTCGGGTGCGCGCCACGACCGCACCAGCTTCCCCATCGACAGCGAGTTCTACATGACCTTCCTCGGGCCCTTGACGTTCATCAAGCCCGACGGCTCGCCGATTGCGGTGATCGGCTGGGAAGAGGCGCAAGGCGCCTGGGGCTGAAGGAACGCCATGAAACAGCTGAACCCATCCAATCGACGACAGGCCCTTGCAGGAGGCGCGATGGCACTCACTCTGTCCCTCCTCGCCACGTCCAGCGATGCCGCTGCAGGCGAGCAAGCAACGAGCGCCACCGAGAAGGTGCTGGCGCATCACCTGGGCGCCTTCGCAAAAGGCCTCGACGAGCTCATGCGCGACTACGTCGCCACATCGGTCATCCTCACGCACGACAAGCAGTACCGAGGCGTGGCGGAAATCAGGGGCTTCTTCGATGGCTTTCTGAAAGGGGTCAAGCCCGGGTTCTGGGAAGCGTTCAAGATCAACGCGCAAGCCATCGACCGCGACGTGGCCTACCTGGTGTGGGAGGCCAAGCCGTTTGTGAACATCGCGACCGACACCCTGGTGGTTCGTCACAAGAAGATCGTCATTCAGACCTTCACGGCGGCCTGAAGACGCGACTTCCTTGATTTTTCGTTGGTGTACCTGCGCAATGCCGAGACCGACGCCGAAATCGAGTGCTGCCGCGCCGGGGAACTTCGCTCTGCGTCCTCAGAGTTTTCGCTCTCGTCGCATGCGGACGGTCGCCGTCGACTACCCTTTTGTCTTGGATCCCGCCACGTCCCGACCTATCATCCCGTCGGGGGGTAAACGGTTCGGCAGAAGACCTCAGAACCATCGGAGACGCACATGCTGATGAAGACGAAAACGGTTGATCCCGCGCCGGTTCATGAATGGTCAACCGCGGGCATCACCCGCTCCGACACCACCGACGCCTGGCAGGCTGCGCTCACCGAAAACTTTGGTGAGTGGCAGGTCTCTCAGGCGGTCGGCAGCGGGTTCACGGCCAGCGTTCGCAACCGCAATTTCAGCGGTGTGCGCGTGGTCGAATGTGTCTGCGACCCTTGCACAGGGCGGCGCTTGCCGCAGTTCATCGACCGCACGCCGGAGCCCTACATCGGCGTGCAGATCACCAAGGCGGGCCGCGAGCGCTTCCACATTGGCGACGAAGACATCAGCCTGGGCGCGGGTGACATGGTCATCTGGAGCGGCTCGTTACCTACCGAGTTCACTGTGATGGAGCGCCTGCACAAGGTCTCGCTGGTGCTGCCGTGGGCGGACGTCCAGGAGCGGCTCCCCCGGGGTTCGGCGTTCACCGGCACTGTCATCGACAGCCGCGTGGGGATTGGGGCCGTCCTGTATTCCCATGTCGACAGCCTGGCCCGGCAACTCGATGTGTTCACCGAAAACGACCACGCGGCCGTGCGCCGGGCCACGCTGGAGCTGCTGACCGCCGCCATGAGCCACAGGGTGGAGGTGCCGCAGCGCGGCTTGGCGCAACGCTACCTGAAGCAGTTGCAAGACCACATCCTGACCAACCTGCAGGACGAACAGCTGTCGCCCACCAGCATCGCGGCCGCCAACCACATGTCGCCCCGCTATGTGCACATGCTGTTCGCGCAGATCGGGGTGAGTGCGTCGGCCTGGATCCGGACGCAGCGCCTGGAGCGCTGCAGGGAAGACCTGCGCAGCCGGGCGTACCGCGACAGCAGCATCGCTGAAATTGCCTATGCCTGGGGGTTCGCCGACCCTTCGCATTTCACGCGCGTCTTCAAGCAGCAGTACGGTGTGGGTCCGCGCGAATACCGGGAGAGTGGGGCGCGGTCCGCCGGGTGACTGTTCCATTTCCGAACAACTTCAATCGCGAAACGCGTGGCACGGAACTTGTAGCCAGAATCGGGTGGAACAACCGCCACCGGCCCGGGGCGCATGTGCGCGTCGGGCGATTTGCTGGAGACAAAAACATGAACCCACGCCCCACCTTTGCCCTGCGCCGTCTGAACGCCGCGCTGCTGATCGCCCTCACCAGCGCCAGCGCGGCCCACGCCCAGACCACCCTGCAAGAGGTCGTGGTCACCGCGAACCGGCAGGAGCAGAAGAGCTTCGACGCGCCCGCGTCGATCCAGGCCGTGGGGCAGGACGCCATCGAGGCCGCCGGACCGCGCGTGAACCTGTCTGAAGTGATGACCAGGGTGCCCGGCATCACGGTGCTCAACCGGCAGAACTACGCGCAAGACCTGCAGCTGTCGATCCGTGGCTCGGGTTCGCGTTCGCCGTTTGGCATCCGTGGCGCGCGCCTGATCGTCGACGGCATCCCAGCGACCATGCCCGACGGCCAGGGCCAGGCCTCGACCATCAGCCTGCCCTCGGCGCAGCGCATCGAGGTGCTGCGCGGGCCGCTGGCCCAGCTGTACGGCAACTCGGCCGGCGGCGTGGTGCAGGTGTTCACGGCCGACGGCCCGGCGAAGCCTGAAGTCCGGTTCAGTGTCGACGCCGGTTCCGAACAGCTGCGCCGCTACGGCCTGCAGGCCGCGGGGCAGAGCGGTTCGCTGAACTACGTGATCGACCACAGCGACTTTTCCACCGACGGCTGGCGCACCAACAGCGCGGCCAAGCGCCAACACACCAACGCCAAGCTGCGCTGGACCGCCAGCGAACAGACGAAATTCACCCTGGTGGCCAACGCCTTCGACCAGCCCGAATCGGGCGACCCGCTGGGTCTGACGCGCGAGCAGTTCCAGGCCAACCCGCGCCAGGCGGTGGCGAACGCCACGCTCTACAAGGCCGGCAAGGACGTGTCGCAGAACCAGATCGGCCTGGTGGCCGAACACAAGCTCGACGACCGCAGCGAACTCTCAGCACGCGTCTACGCGGGCGAGCGCGATCTGGACAACCGGCTCTCGATCCCGCTGGTGGCGCAGGCCTCGCCCACGGCGGCGGGTGGCGTGGTGCAGCTGGACCGCCGCTACAGCGGCACCGGCCTGCGCTACGCACGCCGCATCGCGGCAGGCGAGGGCGAGGTGCGGCTGAGCGCGGGCCTGGACCTGGAGCGCATGAGCGAGCACCGCCGCGGCTTCATCAACAACCTGGGCGAGCAGGGCGAACTCAAGCGCGACGAGGACGACAGCGTTGACAGCACGGGCGTCTACACCCAGGCCGACTGGGTGATCAACGAAGGCTGGAGCGCGGTGGCGGGCCTGCGCGCCAACCGGGTGAACTTCCGGGTGAATGACTTTTTCGTGCGCCCCGGCAACCCCGACGACAGCGGCCGCACGAGCTTCAATGCCACCAACCCCGTGATCGGTCTCACGCGCCACCTGAGCCCCGACACCAATGTCTACGCCAACATCGGCAAGGGCTTCGAGACACCGACGCTGACCGAGATCGCCTACACCGCCGACGGCAGCGGGCCCAACCTGAACCTCAACTCCGCGCGCAGCACGCACGCGGAGTTGGGCTTGAAGACGAAGCTGGGCGAAGGCCAGCGCCTGGACGCGGCGCTGTTCCACATCGGCACCACCGACGAGATCGTGGTGGCCTCCAGCAGCGGCGGCCGCACGGTGTACACCAACGCCGGCAAGACCAGCCGTTCGGGCATCGAGCTGGCGCACAGCGCGCAGTGGAGCCCTGAGTGGCGCACGCACCTGGCGTTCTCCACGCTGAACGCGCGCTTCGACCAGGCCTTTGCCAGCAGCAGCGGCGCCACCGTGGCCAAGGGCAACCGCATCCCCGGCACGATGAACCGCACGCTGTTCGGCGAAGTGGCCTGGCAGCCGCGCGCCTGGCCCGGCTTTACCGCCGCGCTGGAGGCGGTGCACCGCGGCTCGATGGTGGTGGACGACGTGAACAGCGACCGCACCGACGCGGCCACGCTGTTCAACCTGCGCCTGGGCTGGGAACAGAAGTTGGGCGCGTGGAAGCTCAAGGAGTACGTGCGCGTGGACAACCTGGCCGACAAGGCCACCGTGGGTTCGGTCATTGCCAACGACGGCAACCGGCGCTTCTTCGAGCCGGCACCAGGTCGGCAGTGGGGCGTTGGTGTGACGGTCGGCTATGCTTTTTAAGCCGGTCAGGGACTCGGAGCCTGAGAAGCATTTGACCGCATGGGCGCATGCTGGTCGAGTTGCAGAAGCCTTGCCCGAGTAAGCACGGGAAAGAGGCCAGGCAGGCTGAAAAACGATGTGATAGCCTGCACGGCAAAGTACCAACAAGGCTTGACCGGCGGCCAGAACACATGCTGTCCAACACCAACCACGCCATCCTGCAGAGCATCATCGACAACCTGCCGAGCGGGGTCACGATGTTCGATGCCGACCAGCGTCTGGTGGCCTACAACCAGCAGGTGCGCACGCTGCTGGATTTCCCGGACGAGTTGTTCGCTCACGGCATGCCCACGTTGTACGACTTTGCCCTGTTCAACGCCAGACGCGGTGAATACGGACCAGGCGACCCCGAGCAGCAGGCACAGGCGGTGAGCGATCGCGCACGATCACTGCAACCCCATGTGTTCGAGCGCCAGCGGCCCGATGGCACGGTGCTCGAGATACGCGGCACCCCCTTGCCCACCGGCGGCTTCGTGTCGATCTACACCGACATCACCGAGCGCAAACGAATCGAGCAGGAAGCCCGCCTGCTGGCGGCCTACCTCGATGCCGTGATCAATGCGCTGCCCCAGGGGGTGACCGTGATCGACGAAAACATGGTGATCCGGCTATGGAACCGGAGCTTCGAGAAATTGCTGGAGCTGCCCGAAGGGTTGATGAAGCCTGGCGTGACCTTCGAGGATGTGGCTCGCAGCAATGCCCTGCGTGGCGAGTATGGTGATGTGGACGTCGAAGCCAAGGTGTCCGAGGCGACCGCCTTGGCCCGCCAGTTTCTGCCGCACCGCCTGATCAGGCAGCGCCCGAACGGGCGCACCCTGGAGATCGAGGGCAGCGCACTGAGCATCGACGGGCAGATCCGCGGTTTCGTGACCACCTACACCGACATCACCGAACTGCGCGACACACACGGTGCCCTGGAGCGGCTGAACACGGAGCTGGACCAACGGGTGACCAAACGCACGCGCGCCCTGCAGGACCTCAACAAGGAGCTGGAGTCGTTCACCTATTCGGTGTCGCACGACCTGCGCACGCCGTTGCGCAGCATTCAGGGTTTCTCGACGCTGTTGCTGGAGACCGAGGCCGACAAGCTCAGCGAGCAGGGCCGCACATCGCTGCAACGCATCCAGTCCAACGCGGGTCGAATGGGCTCGCTGATCACCGACCTGCTGTCCATGGCCCAGCACAGCCGCAAGGACCTGGACCTGCAGCGGGTCGACCTGAGCGCGGTGGCACAGGTGGTGGCCGCCGAGCTGCAGCGGGGCGACCCGGGCCGCCGGGCTGACTGGCGCATCGAGCCAGGGCTGTGGGTCCAGGCCGACCTCGGGCTGGTGGGGCTGGTGTTACAGAACCTCCTGGGCAACGCCTGGAAGTACACCGCGCAAAGGGACGTGGCGGTGATCGAACTGAGCCGCAGTGGCGTGACCAACGGCATGTGTTGGTTCGAGCTGCGAGACAACGGCGCCGGCTTCGACATGCAATTCGCCGATCAACTGTTCCAGCCCTTCAAGCGGCTGCACCGCCCGAACGAGTTTGAGGGCACGGGCATTGGCCTGGCCATCGTGCAGCGTATCCTGCAGCGGCACGGCGGCTCCATCACGGGTCAGGCAGAGGTCGGCCAGGGTGCCCTCTTCAGCTTCTGCCTGCACGGTGCGCAGGCCGAGGTGCCTCAAGGACTCTGAGCCGACCAGGCCCGGGACTCATACGGCTTTGCATTCAAGCGTAGAACAAGGCGCGAAGCCGCAGACAGTGCGAAAGCACGGCATGGCGTTGCAACGCAGCTATACGGTTGAAGGCGAAGCCGTATCAGAGCCCCGGCTTTTGCAACGCCTTCAATACCTCGGTCTGGAAGTCCGGGCCTTCGGCCGCAGCCATGAAGACGTCGATGCTGCCATCGAAGCGCACGCTCCCCTGATGCAGCAACACCAGCCGGTCCGCCACCTTGGTTTCTTCGATCAAATGCGTGGCCCAGAGCACGGCCATGCCGCGCTCGGCGCACAGGCCGCGCACGGTGTCGAGCAACTGCTGGCGCGAGGCCGGGTCCAGGCCCACGGTGGCCTCGTCCATCAGCAACACGCTCGGCTCGTGCAGCAGCGCGCGCACCAGCTCCACCTTGCGCCGCGTGCCGCCCGAGAGGCTGCGCACCACCGCCTTGGCCTGATCGGCCAGGCCCATGCGGGCGAGGCCGGCTTCGATCCGCTGCTTGGCCACTGCGCGCAGCGACGTCAGCGTGCTGCTGAGTGGCGCTGTATGTAGTGGCCCATGACCGTGATGGTTCCCTGGTCGGTGCTGAGGAGACCGATGAGAAGCTGCAGCGGGGCGGACTGGCCGAGGCCGTTGAGGCTGATCAGAAGCACCATTTGGCCCGCCTTCGGGAGCTGACGGTCAGGGGTCAATGCTCATCCTCGCGAACGTAGATCCTGCCAGCGAACCACGCCAGACCTGGTATTGACCTGTACTGGAGGTGTGGACTCCACAGAACGGCATAACCTGACGATGAGCGCATTCGCTTTGCGACGCCCGTTCTTAGCCGGTAGTTCTGGAGAGGGAGCGTCGTTGGCCTGAAAAATCCATTGAGCGAGCGAAGCAGTGATTGGGGAGGACCATGCCGGGAGTATCCGAAATAGCCACCCTTTGAATCTGGAAAGCGAGGGTGTGGACCACGCGAATACTCAATACCAACGGCTCGTTGGAATCGTGTTGGGGCGCTATCTCCGGCTCGGGTTTCACGCCAGACCTGCGGGGCTTCAATTCCCCGCTTTGGAGTCAGCAACCAAATGCCATAGGCCCGTGTTCGCTTCTTGGAGGAAGGTCTTTCCATTTCATCCGATCCCTGGTTTTTCGAGCGCCCGCAGCACCTCGGTCTGAAAATCCCCGCCCTGCGAGGCCTGCATGAAGGCCTCAATCGAGCCGTCAAACCGCACGCTCCCCTGGTGCAGCAAGACCAGCCGGTCCGCCACCTTGGTCTCTTCGATCAGGTGCGTGGCCCAGAGCACTGCCATGCCGCGCTCGGCACACAGGCCGCGCACGGTGTCGAGCAGTTGCTGGCGCGAGGCCGGGTCGAGGCCCACGGTGGCTTCGTCCATCAGCAAGACGCGTGGCTCGTGCAGCAGCGCGCGCACCAGCTCCACCTTGCGGCGTGTGCCGCCCGAGAGGCTGCGCACCACCGTCTTGGCCTGATCGGCCAGCCCCATGCGGGCGAGGCCCGCTTCGATGCGCTGCTTGGCCACGGCGCGGGGCAGGCCGTGCAGGTCGGTGTGGAACAGCAGGTTGGCCATCACCGGCAGGTCCATGTCGAGCGCGGTCTGCTGGAACACCACGCCCAGCGATGCGAGCGCGCGGCTGGGGTGGCGCTGCATGTCGTGGCCCATCACCACGACCGTGCCCTGGTCGGGGCTGAAGAGGCCGGTGAGCAGTTGCAGCAGGGTCGACTTGCCCGCGCCGTTGGGGCCGAGCAGGGCGACCATCTCGCCCGCCTTCAGGCTCACGCTCACGCCCTTGAGCGCGGGTTTGCCGCCGTAGCTTTTGTGCAGGTTGTCCGCGTGCAGCGGCAGGGTGTCGGTCATGCGGGCTTGGCGAGCAGGTTCATGCGCGCGAGCAGTTTCTTTTCGCGTTCCACCGTGGCCAGCACGGCCTGGCGGTAGTCGCGGGTGTTGAGGTAGTCCAGCGACTGATCGTACTTGGCGAGCGCGCTGGTGTGGAGCTCGCTGTACATGGCTTTGTGGAACACGTCGTGCAGTTTTTGAATGACAGCCGGCGGCGTGCCGACCGGCGCGGCCAGGCCCCAGGGCGAGGTGTAGACGGCCTGCGGGTAGCCCAGCTCGCGCATCGTGGGCGCGTCGGGCCAGCGCGGGTTGCGAGCAGCGTTGAAGGTGGCCAGCAGGCGCAGCTGGCCGCGGTCGACCCAGGGCGCGAAGCCGGTGGAGTTGACGCCGGCCATGATCTGCGCGCCGGCAATCGCCAGCATCTGGTCGGCCGTGCCTTTGTAGGGCACGTGCACGTAGCTCACGTTGTGCTGCAGCAGGATGTCTTCCATCGCCAGGTGGGCGGTGGTGCCGATGCCGGTGGAGCCGAGGATGAGTTCGCCCGGGTGCTTGATGGCCCAGTCAATCAGTTCGGTGGCGCTCTTCCAGGGGCTGCTCGCCGGCACCAGCAGGCCGAAGCTCACGCCCGACACCTGAACGATGGGCGCGAGGTCGGTCACCGGGTCCCAGGGCACGTGGTTCATCAGCGCGTGGCGGTACACCGTGATCGGCACCTGGCCGATGGTGTGGCCGTCGGGCTCGGCGGCCTTGAGCGCTGGGGCCACCAGCGTGCCGGCGGCGCCGGGTTTGTTGATGACCACGATGGGCTGGCCCAGCAGCGGCTCGGTGTCTTCGCAGAGGATGCGCAGCGTGAGATCGGTCTGGCCGCCGGCCGGCCAGGGCACGATGAGTTGCAGCGGTTTGCTTGGCCAGGCGGGCGTGGTGTCGCTGCCCGGTTGCGCCCAGGCGCGGGGCAGGGCGGAGGCGGCAGCGAGCGAGGCACCCAGGCCGATGAGGCTGCGCCGCGACACCCAGTTCGTGCAGCGTTGGAACGCATCAAGGGTTTCCCCTGTGTCATTTTTGAACGCTGGGCGTGACGGTATGTGTCTCATGGGGCGGTGTGGGTGTCTCCAGCGCCCGGGAAAGGCCCGGGCACCGGTTGTTTTCAGGCAATTTCTGTTCCAGTGCGCCTGGCACCGTTTTTGCAGATCGACCGGGTGCACCTTGATGTGCGCAGGACGAACACCCGTTCGCCGATATCCAACAAGACAGGAGACTTCCCTTGGCCCTTCGTGCCCCGATCGCGTTCGCCCTGCGTGCCCTGTCCATCGCCGCTGCCGCTGCCTCGCTCGCGTTCGCTGCCCAGGCCCAGGGTGTGGGCAAGGTCTATGTGTCCAGCGAGAAGGACCACAAGATTTATGTGTTTGACGCACTGGGTGCGCGCACCGGCGCCATCGATGTGTGTAAGCGTCCGCGCGACATGCGCTTCAGCGGCGACGGCCGGCAGATCATGGTGATCTGTGGCGACAGCAACGCCATGGGCCTGGTGGACGTGGCCACGGGCAAGTTGACGGGCACGGTGCCCCTGGGCGACAGCCCCGAGATGTTTGCCCTCAGCCCCGACGGCAAGACCGCCTACGTGTCGATTGAAGACGACAACGTGGTGGCGGCCTACGACATCGGTAGCAAGAAGCCGTTGTACGAGGTCAAGACCGGCGGCGAGCCCGAGGGCGTGCTGGTCACGCCCGACGGCAAGACGGCCTACGTGACCTCCGAGGTGGCCAACGTGGTCCATGTGATCGACCTGGGCACCAAGAAGGTCACGAAGAACATCAAGGTCGGCAAGCGCCCGCGCCGCTTCGTGCTCACGCCCGATGGTGCCGAGCTCTGGGTCAGCAACGAACTCGACGCCACGGTCAGCGTGGTGGACACCAAGACCCACACCGAAAAGCAGAAGGTCAAGTTCACGGTCAAGGGCATGCGCGAAGCCGACATCACGCCCGTGGGCATGGCCCTCAGCCCGGACGGCAAGCGCATGTGGGTCGGGCTGGGCCGCGCCAACCACGTGGCCGAAGTGGACGTGGCGAGCAAAGCGGTGAAGACGCAGGTGCTCGTGGGCAAGCGCGCCTGGGGCATGGGCTTCGCGCCCGACGGCAAGACGCTGTATGTGGCCAACGGCCTGTCGGACGACATGACGCTGGTGGACACGGCGAGTGGCAAGGCGATCAAGACGGTGCCGGCCGGGCGCGTGCCGCATTCGATCCTCGTCAGTAAATGACCCCCCCCCGTTGCTTGCTCGCTGCGCGTAGCCGCATCCCCCCCCAGGGGGGCGCTCCCAGCGGCCCGGCGAAGCCGGTTCCGCGGGAGCCCTGGACGGGCCTGTGGCGCTCGACCGCTCTGGCTTTGATGGGTGCCTTCGCGTTCTCTGCCTTCGCGGCCACCAAGATCACCATCGCCGTGGTGTCGCTGGACGGTGATCCGCGCCATGCGCCGCGCCGCATGGAGAAGGCCTACCCCGGTCACCCGACCGGGCGCGCCATCGACGGTGTGAAGCTGGCGGCGGAGGATTCGGCGTTCGAGCTGGACGCTGCGGGCCTGGAGTTGGTTGTGAAAGACGTGGTCTTGCCCAACGCCGCCGCGCTGCCCAAGGTGTTGGCCGAGTTGAAGGCCGCCAAGGTGCAGCACGTGGTGGCCGACCTGCCGCTGGCCGAGATGCGCGCACTGGTGCAGGCCGCGCCGGCCGCGCTGGGGGGCGCCATCGTGTTCAACACCGGGCTCGACGACGACGCCCTGCGCGGCGCGATGTGCGCCGCGCACCTGCTGCACACCGCGCCCAGCCGCGCCATGCTGAGCGACGCGCTGGCGCAGTACCTGGCCGCGCGCAACTGGCGCAAGGCGCTGCTGCTGCAGGGCCCCTTGCCGGGCGACGCGCTGACGAGCGAGGCCTTCAACCGCTCGGCCAAGCGCTTCGGCATCAAGGTCGTGGCGCAGAAACCGTTCAAGCTCACCGGCGACCCGCGCGAGCGCGACCTGGGCAACACGCGCCTGCTCACCGGCGACCGCGAACACGAGGTGGTGGCGGTGATGGACAGCGACGGTGAATTCGCCCGCCTGCTGCCCTATGCCACGCAATGGCCGCGCCCGGTGGCGGGCGCCAACGGCCTGGTGAGCACGGCCTGGCACCCGCAGTGGGAACGCTACGGCGGCCCGCAGCTCACGCGCCGCTTCGTCAAGCTGGCCGGCCGCCCCATGCAGGGCGCCGACTGGGCCGCCTGGGTGGCGGGGCGCGCGGTGGCCACCGTGCTCGCCGAGAGCCCCAAGGCGCCGGTGGCGCAGCAACTCAAGGCGCTGCGCGGCGGCAGCACCACGCTCGACGGTTTCAAGGGCCGCAACCTCTCGTTCCGGGCCTGGGACGGCCAGCTGCGCCAGCCGCTGTTCCTGAGCCATGTGGACGGCGTGGTCGGCACCGCGCCACTGGACGGCGTGTTGCACCCGAAAGAGGTGCTCGATACGCTGGGTGTTGATGAACAGGAGAGTGCATGCAAAGCGCGGCCTTGAGTCCCTCAGCGACGCCCTCGCTGCCCCTGCATCTGCTGCGCGCCCTGCGTGCGGTGGTGGGCCGCGAGCTCAACCGCTTCCTGCGCCAGCCCACGCGCCTGGGCTCGGCGCTGGTGCGCCCGCTGCTGTGGTTCGTGGTGTTTTCGGCGGGGTTCAACAACGTGTTCGGCGTCGCCATCGTGCCGCCCTACGAGACCTACATCGAATACAAGGCCTACATGGTGCCCGGCCTGCTCGGCATGGTCGCCCTGTTCAACGGCATGCAGAGCTCGCTATCGATGGTGTACGACCGCGAGATGGGCGTGATGCGCCTGCTGCTCACCGCGCCGCTCGCGCGCGGCTGGTTGCTGGCCTTCAAGCTGCTCGCGGGCACCTGCCTCTCGGTTCTGCAGATGGTGGTGTTTCTCGCCATCGCCTGGGCCTTTGGCGTGGAGGTGCCACTCGCGAATTTGCCGGGCCTGTTGATCGCCATGGCCTGCGGCGCCACGATGCTCGCCGCGCTGGGGCTGATGCTCTCGGTGTACGTGAAGCAGTTGGAGAACTTCGCCGGCACGATGAACTTCGTGATCTTCCCCATGTTTTTCATCAGCCCCGCGCTGTACCCGCTGTGGAAGCTCGAAGAGTCGGGTGCGTGGTGGCTGCTCAGGCTGGCGGAGTGGAACCCCTTCACCCACGCGGTCGAGGCCATGCGCTACGCCATGGTGGGGCAGTTCACGGCGCTGTCGTGGTCGGTGGTGGTGGGTTGCAGCGTGGTGTTTTTCGTGGCGGCACTTTGGGGTTACGACCCGCAAAGGGGTTGGGTCAAGAGCAAGGGCGGCGGCGGATGAGCCCGTTCATTCAACGGCGCCACGTTCTCGGCAGCGGCCTGCTGGCGGCACTGCTGCCCGCCGCGCTGCGCGCGCAGGACGACCCCACCGGTGGCGACCCGCTGGGCTCCATGCAATACCCCAGCCTGCGCGAGCAGACCATCGGCAAGGCCATGGCGAAGTTCTCTGACGCGGTGATCGTCAAGGGCCCCGCCTTTGCCGACGATGCGATGAACGTGCCGCTGCTGGTGGACGCGCGCGGGCTCAACAAGGTGGGCGGTGGCGTGGCGCGCATCCGCGTGGCGGTGGACCGCAACCCGGTGCGCCAGGTGCTGGATTTTGAGCCGCTGCGCGCGCTGCCCATGCTGGCCTTTCGCATCCGCATGGAGCAGGCTTCACCCGTGCGCGCCTTCGTGCAGACCCAAGATGGCCAGTGGCACGTGGGCAGCACCTGGGTGCAGGCGGCGGGCGGTGGCTGCACGGTGCCCGGCCTCACGCGCGCCGACGGCTCCTGGAGCAAGACGCTGGGCCAGGTGCAGGCGCGCTTTTTCAACAACGTGCTTGAAGGCAGCCGGCGCCTGCGCGTGCGCGTGATGCATCCCATGGACACCGGGCTGGTCGCGGGCATCCCTGCTTTCTACATCGAAGACCTGCAGCTGGTGGACGGCGCGGGCCAGGCCTGGTGGAAGCTGGCGCTGCACGAGCCGGTGTCGGAGAACCCGCTCATCACCTTCGAGCTGCCACCGCAGGCGGTCCCAGGTCTCAGAATCGTCGGGCGCGACAACAACGGCAACCGGATTGATGCCGAGGTGGGGGCGTGAAGCGCTGGCTGTGTGTGGCCGCCTTGGCTCTCGCGGGTGCAGCACAACCGCAGACCATCGCCGTGCCACCGCCGGCATCGAAACCCGACATGGCCACGTTCAACTACGACCTGCAACCACGCCAGATCGCCGAAGGCACCTGGGTGATCGAAGGCGCGGTGCAGGACTTCAGCCGGGCCAACGGCTGCAACATCATCAACACCGCCTTCATCGCCACCGGCGTGGGCGTGGTCGTCATCAATACCGGGCCGTCGCGCCTGTACGGCGAGCAGCAGCGCCGCGCCATCGAAGGCCTCGCGCGCGAGCCGGTGATGCGCGTGATTGAACTCAATCTGCACCCGGACTACTTCTTTGGCAACCAGGCCTGGGCCGACCGGCCCACGCAGGCGCTGGCCGGCAGCATCGCCGGCATGCAGGCTGAAGGCACGGCCTACGCCGACAACCTCTACCGCCTTTGCGGCGACTGGATGCGCGGCACCGAGTCCACCCCGGCACGCGAAGCCCTGTTGCCGCAGACCCTGCAACTCGGCGAGCACAAGCTGGAACTCAAACGCCTGCACGGCCACACGGGTGACGACCTGGTGCTGCTTGACCACCGCACCGGCGTGCTGTTCGCTGGAGGCTTGGTGTTCGCCGAACGTGTGCCCACCACGCCACACGCTGACTTCGCGGCCTGGTTGAAGAGCCTTGACGCGCTGGAACAGCTCATCGCCAGCGGCGTGGTGAAGCAGGTGGTGCCCAGCCACGGCCCGGTGCACACGGGCCTGGCCGGTGTGCAGCAAACCCGCGACTGGCTGCAGTGGCTCACGAACCTGATGCAGACCAGCGCCGAGCGCGGCCTCGACCTCGGCGAGGTGCTGGGCACCCCCGTGCCCGAGCGTTTCAAACGCTGGGCCGCCCAGCCCGCCGAGCTGCACCGCAGCCTGACGCGGTGGTACCCGCGCTACGAACAACAGGTGATGGCCGCACCCCGCGCAGCGCGATAAGAACGCTGCCGGCGGAAGGGCCCCACCCAGAACGCGGTGGAACCGGCTCCGCCGGGCCACTCGCGTTGCCCCCTTGGGGGGTCGCGCGCAGCGCGGCGGGGGGGTCAACTCCTGAACCGGTAACCGACCCCTGTTTCGGTGATCAGGTGCTTGGGCATCGAAGGCTGGGCCTCGATCTTCTTGCGCAGGTTGGCCATGTGCACGCGCACGTAGTGCATGTCCTCCTGGTGCCCGGGGCCCCACACGGCCTTGAGCAGCTGGGCGTGGGTGATCACGCGGTCGGGCTGCGCCGCCAGGTGCGTGAGCAGCTTGTATTCGATGGGGGTGAGGTGCAGCACCTCGCCCGCCCGCTCCACCACACGGCGCACGAGGTCGATGCGGACGTCGCCGAACGCGATCAGCGGCTCGCCGGCCGGCGTCTGCTGCTGGTGGCGGCGCAACTGGGCACGCACGCGTGCCGTGAGTTCGCCCGAGCCGAAGGGCTTCACCAGGTAGTCGTCGGCGCCGGCGTCGAGCGCGGCGATCTTGCTCGCCTCGGCGCTGCGGGCCGAGAGCACGATCACCGGCATGGCCGACCACTGCCTGAGTTCGCGGATGAGGTCCACGCCGTCGCCGTCGGGCAGGCCCAGGTCGAGCACCACCAGGTCGGGTCGGCGCGTGCCGGCCTCGATGAGGCCACGCTGGTAGCTCTCGGCCTCGTGCACGGTGTGGCCCTCGGCCTCCAGCGAGAGTCGCACGAAGCGGCGGATGTGGGCCTCGTCTTCGACGATCAGGATCTGGCTGCCGGGTGGGTTCATGGCGCGGGTGGCTCCTCTGCGATGGTGGCGGTGCCGAGGTCGGACGGCGGTGTGCCGCAGGGCAGGGTGATGTCAAAGCGCGCACCCTGCACGACACCCGCCGCCTCGCGGTTGCGACCCTCGATCGTGCCACCGTGGGCCTGCACGATGGCGCGGCAGATGGCCAGCCCCAGACCCACCCCCGGCAGGGCGCTCTCGCGTTGACCGCGCTCGAACTTCTCGAACACCCGCTCTTCGCGCCCCTTGGGCAGACCTGGGCCGTGGTCGTCCAGTGTGAGCACCACGGTGTCGCTTCGCATCCGCGCCGCGATGTGGATGGCACTGCCGACGGGGGTGTATTTGCTGGCGTTCTCCAGCAGGTTCACCAGCACGCGTTCGATCAGCACGGCGTCGAGGTGCAGCAGCGGCAGCCCGTCGGGCAGGTCCACGCGGATGTCGCGCCCGGTGAGCAGGTTGCCGCAGGCCGCCAGCGCACTGCCCACCACCTCTTCCAGCGGCTGCCAGGCGCGGTTGAGCTGCACGGCGCCGGCCTGCAGGCGGGCCATGTCGAGCAGGTTGTTCACCAGCGCGCTCATGCGTTGGGCCGACTGCCGCATCGCACTGGCCACCTCACGCTGTGCCTCGCTCAGCGCGGGCGGTGTGAGTTCCAGCGCATCGGCCAGACCCACCATCGAGGTCAGGGGCGTGCGCAGGTCGTGCGAGATGGCCGAGAGCAGCGAGTTGCGCAGGCGTTCGGATTCGATCTGCACCGTGCTGCTCTGCGCCACGTCGATGTAGTGGATGCGTTCCAGCGAAATCGCCAGCAACGAGGCGCAGGTCTGCAGCAGGCGGCGCTGCTCCTGGCCCCAGGGCTGCAGCACCGGCGGTTCGATCACCAGCACACCGCGCACGCGCATGGGTGCCTTCAGCGGCAGCACCAGGCAGGCACTGGCGGGCAGGGTGTCGGTGCCGCGCCCGGCTTCTTCGCCGCGGTCAAAGGCCCATTGCGCCACGGCGGTGTCCACCGGCGCGGTGGCGCCGTCCATGGTCTGCAGCCGGTCGTGTTCGTCCGCCACGAGCAGCGCCGAGCGCGCGCCGAATTCGCCGGTGAGGAAGCGTGCGCCGATCTCTGCCACCTGCGTGTTCATCAACGCGGCGGACAGGTCGCGCGACATGTCGTAGAGGCTGCGCACGCGGTGCTCGCGCTGCGTGGCCGCCTCGGCCTGTTGCTTCAGGCCCGCGGTGAGCTGACCCACCACCAGTGCCACCACCAGCATCACGCCGAAGGTGACGAGGTACTGCACGTCGCTCACCGCGAAGGTGAAGCGCGGCGGCACAAAAAAGAAATCGAACAGGCCCACGCCCAGGAAAGCGGCCAGCACCGCCGGCCCCCGACCGAAGGCCAGGCTCACGCCCACCACGGCCAGCAGGAACAGCATCACGATGTTGCTGAGTTCCAGCACACCCAGCAGTGGGGTTGCCAGCAGGGCGGTGGCGCCGCAGACAGCTGCCGCCCACAGATAGCCGCGCCAGTAGCCCTCAGCGCGCTCGGCGCGCGCCGTGGCCGGCCGCGCTTCGGCGGCCGCGGGTTGCCCCACCTGCACCAGGTCGATGTCATCGGCCTGGGTGGCGATGCGGTCGGCCACGCTGCGCGACCAGGGCCAGCGGCGCGCGCGGCGCCCCAGCACCAGCCGCACCAGGTTGTGCTCGCGCGCGTAGCGCACCAGCGCGGTGGCGGTGTCGGGGGCGGAGAGTGTGGCGGTGGTCGCGCCCAGCGATTCGGCGAGCTGCAGCGTGCGCTGCGCGGACTCGCCCAGGGGGCGCCCCGGCGTCTCCACATGCACCGCGTGCCAGGGCACGTCGAGCTGGGCCGCCATGCGCGCGCTGCTGCGCACCACCTTCTCACCGTGGGCATCGATCCCCACGGCGGCCAGCAGGGCCTCGCGGTTGGGCCACACCGGTTTCTCGGCACTGCCCTGGCGGTAGGCGCGCATCTCGTCGTCCACCCGGTCGGCGGTGCGGCGCAGCGTCAGCTCGCGCAGCGCGAGCAGGTTGCCCTTGCGGAAGAAGTTGGCGGCCGCGCGCTCGGCGCGGTTGTCGCCGTCGCGCGGCAGGTAGACCTTGCCGGCCTTCAGGCGCTCCAGCAGCTCGTCGGGCGGCAAATCGACCACCACCACCTCGTCGGCTTCATCAAAGAGGCGGTCGGGCACGGTCTCCCAGACGCGGATGCCCGTGATGCCGCTGACGATGTCGTTCAAGCTCTCCAGGTGCTGCACGTTCATGGTCGACCACACGTCGATGCCGGCGGCCAGCAGTTCTTCCGCGTCCTGCCAGCGTTTGGGGTGGCGCGAGCCGGCCACGTTGCTGTGGGCCAGCTCGTCGAGCAGCACCAAGGCTTGTTCGTGCTGTGCACCGAAGGCGAGTGCGGCGTCGATGTGAAACTCGTGCAACTGGTGGCCGCGGTAGGCCACTGACTGGAGCGGCAGGCGCGGCAGATCGCGCGCCAGTGCTTCGGTGTCGGGCCGGCCGTGGGTTTCGACCACGCCGATGATCAACGGTGTGCCTTGGGCGTGGGCGACGCGGGCCGCAGCCAGCATGGCGTAGGTCTTGCCCACGCCGGCCGAGGCGCCAAAGAAGATCTTCAGGCAGCCGCGTCGTTCGCGCGCTTCTTCCTGCTGCAC
>NZ_MUNZ01000176.1 GCF_002001205.1 Hydrogenophaga sp. A37 | reverse complement strand
GTGCTGATCATGGTGGGGCTGCAGCGGGTCAGGAAGAAGAAGGGGCGTCGCCGGCGGTCACGAAGTCGCGCGGGGGCTCGGGCTGGCGGAACAACGGGGCGCGCTTGAACCACAGCCGCAGCGCCTGCAGGTGGATGCGTGCGATCACGCCAACCGTCATGGCCGGGTGGTGCCAGAGGGCGCGCCTTGTGCTCCCGGCGTCCAGCGCCTGCAGCTCGCCGCTCACGCTGGTGCGGATCAGCGCGGGCGCACCGGCCTCGTCGTGGAAGTCGATGCGCGCGACCGTGCGGTCTTGCCCGCCGTGCGTGGTGCGCATGAAGACGAAGCGGTAGTGGCCGCGCACGGGGCAGAAGGGCGAGACATGGAAGACCTTGTCTGCCGCCACCGGCACGCCGTAGCGCGGTGCGTCCAGCAGGTAGCAGTGGCGCTCGCCGAAGGTGTTGTTGACCTCGGCCAGCACCGCGCGCAGCGAGCCATCGACCCGGTGGCAGTACCAGAAACTCACCGGCTTGAAGCTGTAGCCGAGCACGCGCGGGTAGGTGTGCAGCCAGACCTCGCCTTGCGCGTCGGTGATGCCGTGTTGCGCGAGCAACTCGTCGATCCAGGCCAGGGCGTCCTCGCGGCCGTCACCGTGGTCGCGGTCGTGGAAGGCCAGGGCCGCTCGGCGATTGCGCGCCAGCGCGCCGTTGCCCGTCGCGCGCAGGCTGCGCATCGGCAGCATCAGGAAGTAGGTCGGGTAGGCGAAGGCGTGCTCGCGAGGCCGTGTGCGGGTGTGGCGCACCTGGCCGAAACCGATGAGAGGAAAAGCCCCCGCGTTGGTCACTGTGTGTACGGCGCTGCCCCCCAACGGGGCGCGAGCTTGCTGGGGGCGGCCCGGCGCGGCGCTCATCGAGCCGGTCACGCCAACACCCCGGCCTGAGCGGCTTTGCGCGGCGCAAGGCCATGCGCCTCGATCAGCGAGCGCGCCGCGTTCAGACCGGCTTTCAGGCCGTCTTCGTGGAAGCCGTAGCCCATCCAGGCGCCGGCAAACCAGGTCTGTTGCTGGCCCTGCAGCGAAGGCATCTGCCCCTGGGCGCGGATGGCGGCCTGGTCGAACACTGGGTGGGCATAGTCGTATTCACCGATCACCGTGGCCCGGTCGATGGCCTGCTGCGGGTTCAGCGAGACCACCACCGGCTGCGCCACCGGCAGCGGCTGCAGGCGGTTGATCAGGTAGTGCAGGCAGACCTGGGGCTCGCCTTGGGCGTGGGCGCTCGCGGCCTCGTAGTTCCACGCAGCCCAGGCGCGCGGGCTTTTGGGCAGCACCGAGGTGTCGGTGTGCAGCACGGCGCGGTTGGGTTGGTAGCGCACGGCGCCCAGGGCCTCGCGTTCAGCGGCACTGGCGCCATCACCGAGGATCGCCAGTGTCTGGTCGCTGTGGCAGGCCATGACGATGGCGTCGAAGTGCTCGACCCGGTCGGTCGTCACCACGCGCACGCCCTGCGCGTCGCGCATCACCTGCTGCACGGGGGTGTTCAGGCGGCGGTCGGGAATGCGGGCAACGATCTCTTCGACGTATTGCCGTGCACCGCCGGCCACCGTGTACCACTGCGGGCGGTTCGTGATCTGGATCAGGCCGTGGTTGTGGCAGAAGCGCACCATGGTCGCGACCGGGAAGGCCAGCATCTGGTCGGTCGGGCAGCTCCAGATGCAGCCCATCATGGGCAGGAAATACCAGTCGCGGAACTCGGCCGAGAAGCCCTGCGCCGTCAGGAAGTCGCCCAGGGGCTGCAGCAGCGGGCTGTCGGGGGCGAGGTCTTCGCCGCGCTCGGCCAGCCGTGTCGTGATGCGGTTGAAGCGCACGATGTCGGCCAGCATGCGCCAGAAGCGCGGGTTGACGAGGTTGGCGCGCTGCGCGAACACGCTGGAGAGGTCCGAACCGCTCCATTCCAGCGCCCGGCCCTTCGGCCCGGCGCCCGGCGCCTGCACCGAAAACGACATGTCCGACTTCACGACCGGCACGCCGAGCTCGGCGAAGAGCGCCAACAGCTGGGGGTAGGTGCGTTCGTTGAGCACCAGAAAACCGGTGTCCACGCCGAAGGTGGTGGCGCGGCCTTGGGCATTCGGCAGCGTCACGTCCACTGTGTGGGTGTGACCGCCGAAATGGTCACCCGCTTCAAACAGCGTGAGGTCGGCGAAACCGTGGAGGGTGTGGGCGGCGGCGAGGCCGGAGATGCCCGAGCCGACGATGGCGACGCGGGGGCGGCGCGAGGCACCGCCGATGGGCTGGGGAGCGGGCTCTGAATACATCTTCAGAACCCGGCGGCCTGGTGGCCTGTTGAACAAAAGCCTGCGAAGCGCCCCGACGCGAAGGAGGGAGGGAGGGAGGAGGAGGAGAAGCGCCTCGGGATTTCAACCGACCCACGGAGGGCCGGAAGGCTTCGCAGTGCAAAAAACGGAGTTCCCGACATCACCGTCGCCGGCAACATCGTGTGGGTTGTGAGCAAACACATGGTGGAAAAGTTCCGCGTTGGGGTGACCATGGGTGCTCCGGATGATTGTGATGGGCTGAATGGGCTATCAATTGAACTGAATGGTTTTATTGTGACTGATTGGTCACAAATTGCCCCGATCAATATTCATTGAGTCCATGTCGATGGTGTGGACATTGGGCTGAGGGCGCCCGGTGTTCTGGGTACGCGGGGGTCAGGCGGTTGGATTCAACGGCCGAAGAAGTGAAGTGCCCCCGCAGCGCTCGCGCTATCTCCAAAGGGGCGGCACTGGCCGTCCGGCAAAGCCGGCCCGGCGGTGCTCTGGCTACCGCTTCATGCGCCGCTGGGTGGCGCCGGGGTGCTCAGGTGGGGTGTTGGCCGCGGGTCGAGGGGTGGTGGGCGCCCGCCCGGTGCGCCGCCCGGTGCTGTCCGGGCCAGCAGGCCGCGAGCAGGCCCAGGCACAGGCCCCAGAAGGCACCGGTCAGGTGGGCGGCCTGCACCACCGAGGTCTCGTTGCCGCTGTCCCACACCACGGGATGGGACCAGCCGCGTTCCAGCAGCAACTCGATCAGCAGCGCCAGCATCAGCAGGCCACCCCAGCGCCGCGCCTTGCGGATCACGATGCGTCGCAGCAGCAGTTGCACCGCGAGCACCATGGCACCCGCGTGCAGCACGCCCGAGAGCCCCACCGCGTAACCCACTTGCGGCCAGAGCAGCATCGCGACCTGCGCCAGCGGCCAGCAGAGCGCCCAGGCGATGGCACAGCGCAAGGTGGGGCGGATCACCCAGGCGAAGGCGGTGAGTGCGCCCAGGGCGATCTGGTTCATGATCAGGTGCGGGGTGTTCACATGCACCCAGGCGCTGGTCCACAGCGTCCAGGGCCGGTCTGCCCAAGTGTCGGCGCGCCAGATCAGCATGTCCACCGCGCTGGCCTTGCCCCACCACAGCAGCATGCTGGCCACCCCGTGCACAGCGCACAGCAGCAGCCAGGCGCGCGAGGCTTTCACGACCGGTCGCCGAGCACGTGTTGCCAGAGGGCTTTCACAGCGCCGGCCAGGGGCTGAGCGGTGGCCGCGTCGATCTGCGTGGGGGCCTCGTCCAGCCGCGCACGGTGCTGGATGTGGCGCAACTCGCGGTAGGCGTCGGCCGCTTCCAATCCCACGCCTCTGGGCAGCAGCCCGGCCGCCTCGGCGCGTTGCAGCAAGGCGATGTTGCCCACGTTGGCGAGCAGTTCCGGGTGTTCGCCCGAGTGCGCGAGCACCAGGTACTGCACCACGAACTCCACGTCGACCATTGCGCCCACGCTGTGCTTCACGTCGAACACCGCGCCGCGCACCGGGTGCGCCGCGCGCACCTTCTCGCGCATGCTGCGGATCTCCAGCGCCAGGGCGGCGCGGTCGCGCTGGGCGCTGATCACGCTTTCGCGCACGGCGTCGAACAGCGGCACCAGCTCCGGCTGGCCCAGCACAAAGCGGGCTCTGGTCATCGCCTGGTGTTCCCAGGTCCAGGCGGTGTTGCTGCCGCGCTGTTGTTGGTAGTTGGCGTAGGCGGTGAAGCTGGTCACCAGCATGCCGGAGTTGCCGTTGGGGCGCAGCGCGGTGTCGATCTCGAACAGGTCGCCTTCGCCGGTTTTCACCGTCAGCCAGTTGATCATCTTGCGCACGAAGGCGGCGTAGATCTCGCCCGCGCGCTCGTCCTCGTCTTCATAGACGAACACGATGTCGAGGTCGCTGCCATAGCCGAGCTCCTTGCCGCCGAGCTTGCCGTAGCCAATGATGGCGAAGGCCGGTTCCTCGCGGTGGCGGTTCTTCAGGCGGCTCCAGCACCAGCGCGCCGTCACGCGCAGCACCGCGTCGGCCAGCGCGCTCAGGTCGTCGGCCACCTGTTCGATCGTGAGCACGCCTTCGACATCACGCGCCAGGGTGCGGAACACCTCGGCGTGGTGGGCGCGGCGCAGCAGGTTGAGCAGGGCCTCTTCGTCGTCTTCGTCGGTGCGCCGCAGCGAGGTGCGGCGGTCTTCCAGATCGGCCTCGAACTGGGCCGGCTCGAAGCGGTCGGTCAGCAGCTGCTGGCTCGCCAGCTCGTCGATCACGCCGGGGTGCTTGAGCAGGTAACGCGCGGGCCACTTGGCCGCGCCCAGCAGGCGCAGCAGCCGCTCGTGCACCGAGGGCCGCTCCTGCAGCAGGGCGAGGTAACTCTCGCGGCGCAGCAGCGGCTCGATCCAGTCGGCCAAGCGCAGCGCCGCCTGTTCATTGACGCGCCCTTCTTCGAGCCAGGCGCCGGTGCGCTCGACCAGCCGCACCAGCCTCGCGCGGGCGTCTTCCCGCAGCGCCAGCACGCGCGGGTGTTCGCACCACTGGGCCACCTTGGCCGCGAAGGCCTCGGGCAGCTGGGCCATCACACCCTGCAGGTCTTCGACTGAGTTGCGCGCGCCGGCCTTGCCGTTGCAACCCTTGCCGTTGCAGCCGCCACCGGGCGCGCCGCCGAGCAGGATGTCGAACTCGCTCGCCACCACCTCGCGGTGCGTGTCCAGCGCGCAGAGAAAGGCGCAGACATCGGGGAAGTCCATGGTCGCGGCGATCCAGGCCAGGTCGTCGTCGCGCGTGGGGATCAGGTGGGTCTGCTGGTCGTCCAGGTACTGGATGCGGTGTTCGACCTTGCGCAGGAACTCGTAGGCCTGCGCGAGCAGGTCGGCCGTGGCGCGCGGCATCAGGTTGGCCTTGGCCACGCGCTGCAGCGCGTCCAGCGTCGGGCGGGTGCGCAGCTCGGGAAACTGCCCGCCGCGCACCACCTGCAGCAGCTGCACGGTGAACTCGATCTCGCGGATGCCGCCGCGCGAGAGCTTCACGTCGTTGGCGCGGCCCGGGTTGCCGGCGGCGCGCTTGGCCGCGTGCTCGCGGATCTGGCGGTGCAGGGTGCGCAGCGCGTCGAAGACGTTGTAGTCGAGGTACTTGCGGAACACGAAGGGCAGCACCGCGCCGCGCAGCGCGCCGGCGCTCTTGTCGGCGATGCTGGCGGCCGGGGCGATCACGCGGCTCTTGAGCCAGGCAAAACGCTCCCACTCGCGGCCCTGCACCAGAAAGTACTCTTCGAGCGCACCCAGCGAGACCGCGCTCGGCCCCGAGTTGCCGTTGGGCCGCAGCGCCAGGTCGACGCGGAACACGTTGCCGTGTTCGGTGGTTTCGCCCACGGTGTTATAGATGTGTTTGACCGCTTTGCCGAAGTACTCGTGGTTGCTGATGCGGTGGCGGCCCTGCGCGTTGCCAGCGGTCTCGCCGTCGGCGTCGTACACGTAGATCAGGTCGATGTCGCTGGACACGTTGAGCTCGCGCGCACCGAGCTTGCCCATGCCGATTACCCACAACTGGGCGCGTTGAAGGCCACTGGCCCCCACGCTCCCCACGGTGTGTGGTTCGCTGCCCCCCGCGGGGGCTTGGTCAGCCTTGGGGCGGCCCGGCGGCTGCCCCTGTCCTTCGACAGGTGACACCAACGGCGCACCGTGCAGCTCGTCCAGCTCGGCAAACGCCAGCTGGCAAGCGTGATCAAGCGCGAGCTCGGCCAGCTCGGTCACGGCACATGTAACGTCAGCGAGTGGTGCGCCCTGCTCGCAGTCGAGCACCACCAGGCGCTCCATCACCAGCTGGCGCAGTGCGCGCAAGGCGGCGGGCAAGGGCAGGCCCCGTTGGCGCAATTGCGCCAGGCCGTCGGCCATCGTGGCGTGGGTCGGGGCGCCGGGGGGCAGGCAGTGCAGCTCGCTCTCGTAGCGGCGACGGACCCGTTGCACAAAGCGCGAATGGTCGGCCTGGCGGTCGGCGTCGGTCAATTCGGGGCAGGCCGATGGGTAGAGATTCACATTTGATGACAAAGCAGAAACCGCCGTGGCGGAACCGTGTTGAGGGCTGACCGTCATAATTTGCAGTGGATATGAATCAAAGCCCGGCCCCAGTTGCCCCCGCCTCGCGGACCCAAAAGACCTATTCCGTGTTCACGCGGCTGCTGTTGTGGATGGTGCTGGCCGCCTGGGCCTTGTTCGCCTTGACCTGGGGCGCCTTGCATCTTTGGATTGTGCCGCGAATCGGCGAATGGCGCCCCGACCTGGAGCGCTGGGCCAGCGCCTCTGTGGGGGTACCGGTCACGGTCGGTGGTCTGCGTGCCGAAACGCAGGGCGACGCCAGCGCCGACGCGGGCTTTCTGTTCCGGCTGGTGCCCGCGCTCGAACTCAGCGACGTGCGCCTGTTCGACCCCGCCGGACGCGAGGCCCTGCTGTTGCCCAAGGTGCGCGCGGCGGTCTCGGTCACCTCGCTGTGGCGCCTGGGCTTCGAGCAGCTGCTGATCGAGAGTCCGGTGCTCGACGTGCGGCGCACCGCGCAGGGCCAGATCGAGGTGGCGGGCCTGAACTTCTCCAGTCCGCAGGGGCAGGACCACAGCGCCACCGACTGGTTTTTCTCGCAGACCGAATTCGTGATCCAGAACGGCACCGTGCGCTGGACCGACGATTTGCGCCGCCAGCCGCCGCTGGCCCTGGGCGCGCTCAACTTCGTGTCCCGCAACAGCGCGCGCAGCCACCTGCTGCGGCTCGACGCCACGCCGCCGGCCGAGTGGGGCCTGCCGTTCAGCCTGCTGGCCAACCTGCGCGAGCCGTTGCTCGACCTCGCGCCGCGGCGGGCCCACCAGGCGCCCTGGCACAACTGGAGCGGCGAGCTCTACGCCGATTTCCCCCAGGTCGATGTGTCCCGGCTGCGTGCGCACGTGGACCTCTCTGAATGGGGCGCCGAAGTGCGCACCGGCCAGGGGTTGTTGCGCGCCTGGGCCGACGTGCACCGCGGGCAGCTCGCGGGCCTGACCGCCGACCTCGGCCTGCGCAACGTGGCCACCCGCCTGGGGCAGCAGTTGCCGGAGCTGGCGCTGGACAACGTGCAGGGTCGCCTCGCGGCCACCTGGGACGCCCAGGGTTTCGAGATCACCACCGACAACCTGACCTTCCGCACCCGCGAGGGCCAGGCCTGGCCCGGCGGCAAACTCAAGGTGAAACACGACAACGGCCTGTCCAACCGCATCACCTCGACCTCGGTCAACGCCGACCGGGTGGACCTGGCCGCACTGGCCGCGCTGGCGACCCGTCTGCCCCTGCCCCAGGGTGTCCGCGAGCTGCTGAGCAGCCTGAAGCCGGCGGGCAGCCTCGAGGGCCTGAACGCCCGCTGGCAAGGCCCGGTCGGGCCCGCGGCGGTCGCGGGGCAACCGGCGCTACCCGCGCCGCCGATCACGGCCTACCAAGCCAAGGGCCGCGCGGTGGGTCTCGGTCTCAGTGGCCGGCCCAGTGGCGAAATGTCGAGCTACGGACCCTACCCTGTGCCCGGGCGCCCGGGCGTGACCGGCGCCAGTGGCGACTTCGAGCTGAACCAGGACGGTGGTCAGGCGCGCCTCTCCATCGCCAACGGGTCGATCGACCTGCCCGGCATGTTCGAAGCCTCGGTGATTCCGCTGACCAGCCTGCAGGCCGACGCGCGCTGGAAGCTCAGCGGTGAACGGATCGAGGCCTGGCTGGACAACGTGCGCATGGCCAACGCCGACGCTGCTGGCACCGCGCGGGCTCATTGGCAGACCAGCGACCCGGCCCGCAGCAGCTCGAAGTCGCGCTTTCCCGGCGTGCTCGACCTCAACGCCAGCCTGAGCCGCGCCACCGCCTTGCAGACGCACCGCTACCTGCCGCTGAGCCTGGGCCCCGAGGTGCGGCGCTACGTGCGCGAGGCCGTTCGCGGCGGCTCGTCCGACAAGATCGACTTCCGGGTCCGTGGCGACCTCTGGGACTTGCCCTACCACCTGCCCGGTGCCGATGGCGAGTTCCGCATCGTGGCCAACCTGCGCGGCGGGGACTTCGCCTACCTGCCGGCCTACCTGCAGACGGCCGGCGAGCCCGCCTGGCCGGTGCTCAAGGCGGTGACGGGCCAGTTGGTGCTGGAGCGCGCCTCGCTGCAGCTCAAGGGCCTGACAGCGGGTGTAGACGGCCTGCCCAAGCTGCGGCTGAGCGAGGGCGAGGTCACCGTGGCCAACCTCATGGTCTCGCCGACGCTGGAACTCAGCGCGCGCGCGCAGGGGCCGGCCAGCGAGGTGCTCGATTTCGTGCGGGGCTCACCGGTCAACGGGCTGCTCGGCGGGGCACTGGCGCGGACCACCGGCACCGGCGCGGCCGGTGTGGGCCTCAAGCTGCAACTGCCGCTGGAAAAGGTGAATGACCTCACGCTGCAAGGCCAGGTGCAGCTCGGCGGCAACGACCTGAAGATCACCCCCGACTCGCCGTTGCTCGAACGCAGCGTCGGCACCATCGCTTTCACCGAGCGGGGCTTCAAACTGAGCGACGCCAAGGCACGGCTCTATGGGGGCGAGATCGCGCTGGAGGGCGGCATGGTGCCCGATGGCAAGGGCGGGCCCGCCAGGGTCGAGTTCCGGGGGCAAGGCACGGCCAGCGCCGAGGGCCTGCGCGACGGTGGGCTGGGCTTTGTCTCGGGTCTCTTTGGCCGGGCCAGTGGCAGCGCTGCTTACCAGGCACGGCTCGGTTTCCGCGGTGGCGTGCCCGAGCTGCAGATCCACACCAACCTGCAGGGCGTGGCGATCGACCTGCCGGAGCCGCTGGCGAAGAAGGCCGAAGAGAGCCTGCCCCTGCGCTACGACAACGCGGTGGTGGGCGTGGTCAGCGACGCCAGCGGCGAGGTCGCGCGCAGCGACCGGCTCACGGTCGAGGTGGGGGCGGCCCCGCAGCCGCTGCTGTCGGCGGTGTTCGAGCGCGACATCACCGAAGCCGAGCCGCGCGTGCTGCGCGGCAGCCTCGGCGTGGGCCTGTTGCCGGGCGAGTCGGCGCCGCTGCCGGCCCAAGGCGTGGCGGCTAACCTGCGTTTCAGTCGCATCGACGTGGACGCCTGGGAGCAGGTGTTCAGCGCCGCCAGCGGCGTCGACGTGCGCAGCACCGCCACGCCAGCGTCGCCCAGCGCCAGCCTGGCTTACCTGCCCACGGTGCTGGCGGTGCGGGCGGCCCAGGTGGCGGTCGATGGCCGCACCTTCAACAACGTGGTGCTCGGCGGCTCGCGCGAGGGCACGCAGTGGCGCGCCAACATCGACGCCGACGAGGCCAACGGCTACGTCGAATACCGCCAGCCCAGCGCCGCGAACGCCGGCAGCATCTACGCTCGGCTGGCCCGGCTCAACCTCGCACCGTCGGCCGCCGCCGACGTGGAGCAGCTGCTGCAGCAACCCAGCAGCGTGCCCGCGCTCGACATCACGGTGGAGAACCTGGTGCTCGCGGGGCGGCAACTGGGGCTGGTGGACATCCAGGCGGTCAACCAGGGCTCGGGGCGCACGCGCGAATGGCGCCTCAACAAACTCAACATCCGTGTGCCCGAGGCGCGCTTGATCGCCAGCGGCAACTGGGTCGCCGAGGGCGGCGCGGCGCGGCGCACCCGCCTCGATTTCCGCCTCGACATCGACGACTCGGGCCAGTTGCTCTCGCGTTTTGGCCGTGCCGGCGTGGTGCGCGGCGGCAGCGGCAGCTTCGAAGGCGAGATCGGTTGGCAGGGCTCGCCCTTCTCGCTCGATTACCCCAGCCTCGCGGGCGAACTCCAGGCCGACATCGAGGCCGGCCAGTTCCTCAAGGTCGATCCCGGTGCGGCCAAGCTGCTCGGCGTGCTCAGCCTGCAGGCCCTGCCGCGGCGCTTGGTCCTCGATTTTCGCGACGTGTTTTCCGACGGCTTCGCCTTTGATTTTGTGCGCGGTGACGTGCGCATCGCCCAAGGCGTGGCGCACACCAACAACCTGCAGATGAAGGGCATCAACGCCGCCGTGCTGATGGAGGGCAGCGCCGACATCGCGCGCGAGCAGCAGGACCTCAAGGTCGTGGTGGTGCCCGAGATCAACGCCGGCACCGCCTCGCTGATCGCCACCGCCATCAACCCGGCCGTGGGCCTGGGTACTTTCCTTGCCCAGTTCCTGCTGCGTGAGCCGCTGCAGAGCGCGGCCACGCAGCAGTTTCAGATCAGTGGCAGCTGGGCGGATCCTAAAGTAGAAAAAAAGTAACCCCCCTGCGCCGCCTGCGGCGTCACCCCCCGAGGGGCAACGCGAGTGGCCCGGCGAAGCCGGTTCCACCGCGTTCTGGGTTGAGGGATTCGCGTCGGCCGGGTTCTGGTTGCGCTGACTGCGGTACAAACGGTTCGTCTTCTGGTTTGTTAAGGAGTTCTCATGAAAGTCGCTGCGATTCAAATGGTCTCGGGCATCAGTCTGGACGCCAACCTCAGCGCCGCGCGCGCCTTGCTCACCCAGGCTGCCCGCAGTGGTGCTGAGCTGGCGGTGTTGCCCGAGTATTTCTGCTTCATGGGCCAGCAGGACGCCGACAAGCTGTTGCTGGCCGAGACGCCGGGGCTGGGCACGGTGCAGGACTTTCTGTCCGACGCCGCGCGCGAGCTGAAGATGTGGGTCGTGGGCGGCACCCTGCCCATGGCGACCGACGATCCCTTGCACGCCGCCAACGCCTCGCTGGTCTACGACCACAAGGGCCATTGCGTCAGTCGCTACGACAAGATCCACCTGTTCCGCTACGACAACGGCAAAGAGGCCTACGACGAATCGTCGGTGCTGCGCGCGGGCGAAACGCCCACGGTGTTCGACTTCCCGCCGCATCACGGCGAGCCCTGGCGCGTGGGCATGAGCGTGTGTTACGACCTGCGCTTCGGCGAGCTCTACCGCATGCTCGCGGCCGACCTGCTGCTGGTGCCCGCCGCCTTCACCTACACCACCGGCCAGGCGCACTGGGAGATTCTGTTGCGCGCCCGAGCCATCGAAAACCAGGCCTATGTGATCGCCAGCGCGCAGGGTGGCGTGCATGAAAACGGCCGCCGCACCTGGGGCCACAGCATGGTGATCGACCCCTGGGGTCAGGTCATGGCCATGCAGTCCGAGGGCCCGGGCGTGGTGCTGGCCGACATCGATCTGGAGCGCCTGCGCAACGTGCGCGAGCAGTTGCCTTCGTTGCAGCACCGCAGACTGTGAGGGTGGGACGCCCCCCGCGCCGCGCCCAACGGCGCGTGCCTTGCAGGCCGCGTCATCGACAGAGTCGATGCCTCTTCGTCCCGTCCCAGCCTGCGCAGGCAGGCTCGGAGCCGCGGTCCTCAGCCCCCCACTGGGGGGCGCCACTGGCCGCCCGGCAAAGCCGGTTCGGCGGTGGCCTGGCCGACCCGCGCCCGCACCTCGCCCTGTGATGACCGAATCGGCGCTTCCCGAGCCCATCGTCCGCTCCGGCCTGCGCTCGCGCCGCTGGCTGCTCTGGGGCGCGCTGCTGCTGCTGGTGGCGGTGCTGCTGGGGGTGCTGGTGTTTCTGGCGGGGGAGTACGAGGAGGCGCGTGATCAGGTGGCGCTGGAGCGCGATGCCGCCACCGTGGTCAGCGACATCCGCAGTGGGCTGGTGCGCAATGTGCAGACCCTGCAGTCGCTGCACAGCGTGGCGCCCACGCCCGACTCGTGGCTCGGTCCGGCAGCGGAGGTGCTGGCCCAGCAGCGTGAACTGGTGCGCCTCGAGTGGCGCAGCAACAACCTGCGCCTGCTCGCGCACCGTGATTCGATCTACGTGGCCAACCTGTTCAGTTACCTTCCGCGTGAGCAGACCTTGCCCGATGTGCGGCAGGCCTGCGAGAGCGCGCAGCGGGTCTCGGGGCCTTCGTTTTCACCCAGCTATTTCTGGCCCATGGCCAACGGGATGGGCATGGAGATCATTGAGATGTGCCTGCCGGTCGTGCGGGCCGGCGCCAGCGACGGGTTCCTGATCGCCACCTACTCGCTGCCGGGTCTGCTCTCCGAACTCAGCAACAAGGAGCTGCTGCGCGGCCGCGGCCTGGCCTTCACCGAGGTCGATGGCACACGCCTGGCGATGCACAGCAGCGTGCCCGGCAGCCGCCGCACGCAGGTGGCCAACACCTTGCTCGACCTGCCCGGCCACACGCTGATGCTGCGGCTGGAGGGCCCGCGCAGGGTGGTCGGCCTGTTCCCCAACGTGCTCACCGCCGTGGTCGGCGCGCTCTCGCTGGCGCTGCTCGCCGTGATGGCCCTGTTCGGTCGCGACATGCGCCGGCGCCAGCGTGCCGAAACCGAGGTGGCCGAGGCGCTGGCCTTTCGCAAGGCGATGGAGAACTCGCTGGTCACCGGCCTGCGCGCGCGCGGCATGGACGGGCGCATCAGCTACGTCAACCCGGCCTTCTGCCAGATGGTGGGCTTCGAGGCCGAAGAGCTGATCGGCACCGGTCTGCCCGCGCCCTGGTGGCCGCCCGAGCTGATCGACGAGTACCAGCAGCGCCAAGCCGTGCGCCTGGCCGGCCAGACCCTGCCGCGCGAGGGCTTCGAGTCGGTGTTCCAGCGCAAGGACGGCTCGCGCTTTCCGGTGCTCATCATCGAGGCGCCCCTGATCGACGCCCAGGGCACCCAGACCGGCTTCATGAGCGCCATCCTCGACCTGAGCGAGCAGCGCCGCGTCGAAGAGCTCAACCGCGCGTCGCAAGAGCGTCTGCAGGCCACGGCGCGACTGGCCACGGTGGGTGAAATGGCCTCGCTGCTCAGCCACGAACTCAACCAGCCACTCGCGGCCATCGCCAGCTACGCCAGCGGCACGCTCAACCTGCTTGATGAGCCCGTGGACGCCGCCCACGGCCTGCCCACAAGCGACCTGCGCCAGGCCATGCAGCGCATCAGCGAACAGGCCGACCGCGCCGGCCGCGTGATCAAGAGCGTGGCCGACTTCGTGCGCCGGCGCGAGCAGGTGCGCGAGGCCGTGGCGCCCGACAGCCTGATCGAGGCCATCATGCCGCTGCTCACGCTCCAGTCCAAGAAGCTCGGCATCCGGGTGCAGACGCATGTGGCGCCCCACTGCCCGCCCGTGCTCTGCGACCGCACCATGGTCGAGCAGGTGTTGCTCAACCTGGCGCGCAACGGCATGCAGGCCATGCCCGAGGGTGACCCGCCGACCGCCTCTGGGCGGCGCGTGCTCACGCTGTCGGTGGGGCAGTCGCGCCTGCATTCGGGCGAAGAAGACCCGCCGCGCAAGGTCTGGGTCGAGTTCGCCGTCACCGACCACGGCCGTGGCCTGAGCAACGAGGTGCGTGACAAGCTGTTCACCCCCTTCTTCACCACCAAGGCCGAGGGCATGGGCCTGGGCCTTTCGCTGTGCCGCACGGTGATCGAGCAGCACGGCGGCGCGCTGACTTTCGAGCCGGCTCAGCCACGCGGCACGGTGTTCCGGTTCACGCTGCCAGGGGCCTGAACTATCATCCGCCCATGACCCAACACCCCGACGCCAAGGTGTTCATCGTGGACGACGACAAGGGCGTGCGCGAGGCGCTGGCCTGGCTGCTGCGCACACGCCGTTTGCTCAGCGAAGGCTACGAGAGCGCCGACGACTTCCTCACCGAGATCGCCCGCTGGAGCGCCGAGCCCCGCGTGCCCTGTTGCCTGTTGCTCGACGTGCGCATGCCCGGCACCAGCGGCCTCGCGCTGTTTGAACACCTGCTCACGCTGCCCTGGCAATCCGCGTTGCCGGTCATCTTTCTTTCCGGCCACGCCGACGTGCCGACTGCGGTCGATGCGGTCAAGCGCGGGGCTTTCGATTTTTGCGAGAAGCCGTTTTCCGACAACGCGCTGGTTGATCGGGTCGAGCAGGCGCTGCAGCTGTCAGCGCAGGTGCTGGCCAGCCGCAAGCAGCGGCTCGGGGTTCAGCAGCGGCTCGATGGGCTCACCGAGCGCGAGCGCGACGTGATGCACCTCGTGATCGAGGGCCTGCCCAACAAGCTGGTCGCCGACCGGCTCAACATCAGCGTGCGCACGGTCGAGGTTCACCGCTCGCGCGTGTTCGACAAGATGGGCGTGAAGTCGGCGGTGGAGCTCGCCAACGCGCTGCGCGAGGTGGGCGGGCGTTGAGTATCAGTCTTTGCGCTCAGGCCGTTCGGCCTTTTTTTCTTCAGGCAGCTCGCCGTTTTTCCGACCTGAAAACATGGTCCACCACACAATGAAGATCAACAACACCAGCGCAGCCAGCGCTTCGAGCAGCAACAAGGTCATGGGTGGTTTTGGCCGTGGGGTGGGGTGGCGGTGGATGGCGGCCCTGATTGTAGGCAGCCTGGCCGCGTGTTCCAGCGTGCCGCCCAGCGGGCCCGGACGGGCACCCGCCACCTCGTCGGCCGACGAGGTGCCGCTGCCGCCGCTCATCCAGCGCCAGGGCAGCCGCTGGCTGCCGGTGCGCTGGGCCGACCTGCCGGGCTGGGGTCTGGACAGCCTGCACGAGGTCTGGGGCGCCTGGGCGCGCGGTTGCGAGCGGCCCGCGCCGATGCACGCGGCGCTCTGCGCCGAGATGCGCCCGCTCACCATGGCCGGCACCGCCGAGCAGCAGGCCTGGATCGAAAACCGCTTCCAGCCCTACCGTGTGGTCGAGCCCGACGGCAGCACGCCCCAGGGCCTGATCACCGGTTACTACGAGCCCATCATGGCCGCGAGCCGCCAGTCCACCTTCATCCACCGAACGCCGCTGTACGCGCCGCCGCCCGGTCTGGCGGCCGGACAACCCTGGTACAGCCGCCAGGAGATCGACACCCTGCCCGCCGCGCAGGCCGCGCTCAAGGGCCGCGTCATCGCCTGGCTCGCCGACCCGATCGATGCGCTGATCCTGCAGATCCAGGGCTCCGGGCGCCTGCAGTTCAAAGAGCCTGACGGCAGCATCCGCACCGTGCGCGTGGCCTACGCGGCGCACAACGGCCACCCGTACCAGAGCGTGGGCAAGTGGCTGCTTGACCAGCGCGCCATCCGCGAAGCCAACTGGGAAGGCATCAAGGCCTGGGCCGCCAACAACCCGGGTCGGCTCAACGAGATGCTCTGGAGCAACCCGCGCACGGTCTTTTTCAAGGAAGTGCAGCTCACCGAGCTGGACGCGCGTTTCGGCCCGCGCGGCGCACAAGGCGTGCCGCTCACGCCCGGGCGCTCCATCGCGGTCGATCCGTTGAGCATTCCCTACGGCACGCCGGTCTGGATCGCCTCGCGCGGCGTGTTCTACAACCAGCAGCGGCTGGTGATGGCGCAAGACACCGGCGGCGCCATCGTCGGCGCCGTGCGGGCCGACCTGTTCACTGGCTGGGGTGGCTGGGGCGACGCGCCCTACCAGCTCGCCTCGCGGCTCAAGCAGCCGCTGCAGATGTGGGCGCTCTGGCCGCGCTGAGGCGACAGATGGGCCACACCAGGCCCATGACCCCGATGGACCCCAGGTTCAGAGCGTCCGCCCCGCCGTCACCTGCGCGATCACGGCGATCAGCTTGCGCGCGGCGGCGTCCCACGTGAAGCGCGCGGCCACGGACCGCCCCGCCTCCGACAGCCCTTGCCACAGCGCCGGCTCGTTCTGCAGCCGCAGGAGCGCGCGCTTCCAGGCCACCGGGTCGTGCGGATCGACCTGCAGCGCACCCTCCCCGCAGACCTCGGGCATGGCGCCACAAGGCGCGATCAGGGCGGGCGTGCCCAGCAACATGCCCTCGACCGGGGGCAACCCGAAGCCTTCGGTCAGCGACGGCGTGCAAACGGCCAGTGCATGCGTCTGCAGGCTGCACATCTCGCCGTCGCTCACATAGCCCGCAAACACCACATTGGCCGGCAGCGGAAACCCCGCCGCCGCAAAATCCGCGGCCCTCGCGCGCCCGGTCAGCACCAGCGTCAACCCCGAGAGCGCCGGGCGGGCAAAGGCCTGCAGCAACAGGCCGATGTTCTTGTGCTGCTGCAGGTTGGCCAGCGCCAGCGCATAGCGGCGCGGGGTCAGACCGAGCCGGGTCAGGACCGTGTGGTCGGGGGGAATCCGCAGCACATGGTCGACACCGTTGTGGATGACATGGATCCGCTCGGCCGGGGCAATGCCCAGCGACACCAGTTCACGCTTGGCGAACTCGGACACCGTAAGAAGCCCCAACTGGGCCGATCCGGCGAGCCGGATGTGCAGCCGCGCCCAGGCGCTGCGCATCCGCCCGTACGACTGCGGCGTGGTGAAGACCTGCGCGTCGTGCACCATGGTCAGGCCCGACCGCACCATGAAAGGAGCCATGTTGCAGAAGCTGACCAGCAGCTGCCCATGCGATGCGCCGGGCAAGGACAGTTGCTCCCAGGCGATGCCGTTCAGGTGGCCAACCACCTTGATCGGCAGGTCTGGGGCCGGCCAGGTCAGGGTGCCCCCCGGCGGCAAGGCGATGGACACGTTGCGGTCGTGCGAATACTCGCTCAAGGCCCGCGTCAGTTCGTAGGCCACCCGGTGCACGGCGGTCGGCGCGGCCGACAGGAATTTGCCATTGATGACGACACCGGGAAGGGCGCTCGTGTTCATAGCTCAAGGATACGACGGGGATCGACACGCCCCCGCAGCAGGTCGCGGATGGCCAGCCAGTTCCCGGCGGCGCGGCCCTTGCGGTCGATCCAGGGCTCCGAGCGGAACAGCCGGGCGTGGTTGGCGAGCAGGTTGCGCAGGATCATCCGGACGGCGACTTGTCGCGGGAGCGTCGCCTTGCGCAGCATGTACACCGGGTTGCAGACCTGGCTGTAGCCCAGCCGCCGACCGCTCTTTTCGCGGCCCCGTTTTTCACCGCAATGCACGCCACAGAAGGCGTTGGTGTGCACCAGCGGCCCCGGGACACGGCCGCCGAAATCCAGGTCCTCCAACCAGGCGTAGAGCGGCAGGTTCTCGTCAAATCGCACCCCCGCGATCACTGGCACGCGGTAGGCCATGTTGCAGCCGTAGAGCCCGTGTGTCCTCGCGAGGATGGCGACCGCTTCCGGGTCTCCCGCCGCATCGGCGGTGTCCACGATGCGCCGCGCATGTTCGTGCGGGATCCCGGGCCCGTTGATCCCGTCGGCCAGCACCAGGCCGTGCGCGCCGGCCACGTCAGGATGGTGGGCAAAGAAGCGCGCGATGCCGGCGATGGCGAAGCGAGAAGGGATGAAGTCGTCGTCGTAGAAGACCACGGCACCGTTGTCCGGGCGCAGCCGGTCGAGGGCGCGGTTGCGCTGCACGCAAGAGCCGCGTGACCCAAAAATGCATTCGACCTCGAAAGGGTAGTCCCTCGCCGGCGGCGCATCGGTCTCGCTTTCCATTGACAGAATCACTTGCGAGGGCCGTTGCGTTTGCTCAGCCAGCCGGTCCAGCAGCACCGCGACACTGTCAGGGCGACCCAGGGAGGCAATGATGACGCCCACGTTCATTTGCGGCCTTGAATGGTTTGACTGAACAGCGCGGCAGACCGCTGTCAGCGCCGTTGCGCCAGGTGCTCGGCGAGCCGATAGGCGAACGTCATGATCATGAGCGTTGGATTGGCATGACCGCATGTCGGAAAGATGGACGCACCCGCCACGTAGAGACCTTCGATGCCGTGCACCTTGCAATCGGCATCCACCACCCCACGACCGGGATCAGACGCCATGCGCGTGGTCCCCGCCGAATGCCCCATGTCGATGATGTCGACGCCGTGCGTATCGCGATCGGCAATCCATGGAGCGATCACCGGCTGCGGCAGGCCTGCCTTGCCGAACTCCAACCGCAGGATGTGGGCCAGCCGGGTCAGCGTTCGAATCTCCAACTCGCCGATGCGCCAGCGCGCCACCGGCAGCGGCATGCCGAAACGGTCGTTTCTGGATGACAGCTGGATGCGGTTGTCCCTGTCCGGCGCCTGTTCGCAGAGGGCATCAATGGACAGTCCCACCAGCTTGTGGGGCAGGCCCCGTGTCAGGTATTCCTCGACGGCCAGGCCAGGCCGATACCGCAGAACCTGATTGACCGCGAAGCGCGACCAGGCCTTCGGAAACCTGTCGCTCTGAAAGGCCAGGCGCGCCAGACCCTTGGCCATGATCCCGGGGGACTTGAGAATGGCGTGGGCGTCGGACAGACGGCTTTCACTCTGGCGTTTGAGGAGCCGCTTGGCCGCGCTCCACGGATCGTCCGGCGCGCGCTCTCCCATGGTGTACGCGGCACAGTTCAGGATGCCCTCCTCCTCCTGGACCCTGGCCGTCGGCGCCAGGCCGTGCATGTACATGCTGACGCCCCTTTTGCCCCTCAGACCGTAGAAGCCATAGAGCTGGGACATGGAAGCGATGGCGTTCTGGCTGAAGCTGGCGACCCTCGCGCAGGGGTGGTCCAGCAGGTAGCGTCCGACCAGATCACGGTCATTGCCCAGGCCGTTGGCGTGGCGGGATCGCGAATTCAGCAGCAGCCGCGCGTTTTCGATGGCACTGGCCGCGAGGATGATGGTCTGTGCCTCGATGGTCCTTCGTGCGCCCGAGGCGTCGGCCACACGAACCGCGCAAACGCGCTCGCCCGACTCATCGGTCAGGACCTCCAGCACGGTGGCGCCCGTGAGCACGCGGCACCCCCTCGGTGCGGCCTGGATGAATTCTTCACCGACCCGCAAGACATCGGTCGGGGCCAGCGTCGAGCGGGCGAACTGCCAGAAAAAGGAGCCCAGCACGGACGGATCCGGGTGCGGCTGGGGCGGCGCACGGCGAAGGTGGTCCCAGAGCCGGCCGTCATAGCAGTTGATGCCGAGATTGAGCGCGTCGGCCGCCTTGTCCAGATACCGCACCAGATCGTTTGCCGACACGGGCCAGCCACTGTCTGGCACCCAATAACGCGCCGCAAAGTCAACCTCGCTGAACGCGGCGGATTTCCCCGCCCAGGCCGCCGTCGAGCCGCCCAGCGCGCGGCAACGCACGCCGAAGGCTTGTCGGCCATGCGCCCACATCCGGGTTTGATGCGCGTGGAACCGTTCCCGCTTGACGGCCTGGTGCGGCGACCAGGTGCCTGTTTCGCACAGCGTCTCGTTGAGCGCTTCGGTGCTTTCGTGTTCCACCAGCCCCCCACTTTCCAGCACCAACGAGCTGCGACCCGCCTCCGCCAGTCCGCGGGCAATGGTCAGGCCCGCCGGGCCGCCGCCGACGATCAGGAAGTCGCACTTCTCGATCCGGGCGTCGCCGATGGCGGCGAGGTCTTCGATGGGCAATGGACTCGGCATGTCGGTCAACGCCGTTCGGCCCGTGAAGCCAGCCGTGTCATGCCAGCACCCCGTTCGTCTGCGCGGACAAGCGCGTGACCGCGGCCCGCAGCGTTCGCTTCTGCAGCGCCATCACCGGCGCCGGATACTGCGCCCCCAACGACACCCTGCAGGTCCGGCTGAGAATGTCCAACGTGGCCCGATAGTCTTCGACGTGGTAGGTGATCTCACGGTGCGCCCACTGGTGCGGGTTCATCCGGGGGTGAAACGAGCGCTTGCACAGCACCGCTTCCCAGTTCGAGAACACATGCCGGCCGGTTTCGATCAACCGCCCGGCGCCCCGGGTCTGTCCGAAGATCCGCGCTTCCTCCGGGTTGTCGAAGATCACGCTCAGCGCCACGGCGTTCTCAGGATCGTTGTGCGGCGAGGGACGGCAATGGGGACGATCAGAGAAGATGTCGGCGACGCCCGGGTACCGGGCGCGCAGTGTCTTCAGCAGCGGCTCCAGCCGACCCAGCTGCGCGTCCAGCACCGCGCCGGTCAGCTCGGACACGCGGCAGTTCAAACCTGAAAACAGGGGCTCACTGGTCGGTGCGTGGTCGCGGATGAAGGCACCGGGATCGTGGAACATCCTGGCGCGTTCGAAATAGCGGTCGTCGTTCGTCAGCACAGCGCCGCCCTCGCCGGCCGTGATGTTCTTGTGGTGGTTGAAGCTGAACGCACCCAGATCACCGATGCACCCGACCCGGCGCCCCTTGTACGGCACACCGACGGCCTGACACGCGTCTTCGATCACCAGCAGCCCGTGCCGCCGGGCGATGGCCATGATCGCGTCCATGTTGCACACGGCGTTCTGCATGTGGACCGGAACAATGGCCCGGGTGAAGGGCGTGATCTTTCGTTCGATGTCCTGTGGGTCGATGGTCAGCGACGCGTCGATGTTGACCAGCACGGGCACGGCGCCGACGGCCATCGGGGCCAGCGCCGTGGACACCCAGGTGTAGGCAGGCACCAGCACCTCATCGCCAGGCCCGATGCCCGCGGCCGCCATGGCGGCAATCAGCGCGTTGGAGCCGCTGTTGACCGTGAGCACGTGCTTGACGCCGATCAGCCGGGCCAGCCTGTCTTCAAACCGTGCGGTGTACCCGTTCTTGCCGCACGCATAACGAAGCAACTCACCACGGGCGATGACCATGCTCAAGTTCGCCAGTTCGCGGATTCCAACAGCAGGCATTTCAGTTCACCTCACAGAACAAGACGGCCTCAGGCTTCCAGACACTGCATTCTCTGGCGCTCCCATTGCCAGGCGTGTTCCACCAGCGTGTCCAGCGCCGCGTACTGGGGCCGCCAGTCCAGGCGCCGCTGGGCCAGCGTCGAGTCGGCCACGAGGCGTGCCGGATCGCCCGGGCGGCGTGGCGCGTACTGCACCACGATGTCGCGCCCGGTCACCCGACGCACGGCCTCGATGACCTCGTTGACCGAGAAGCCGTGGCCGTTGCCCAGGTTGTAGGCCTGGCTGGGTTCGCCGGCCACCAGGCTCTGCACGGCGAGCCAGTGGGCTTCGCACAGGTCCTGGATGTGCACGTAGTCGCGGATGCAGGTGCCGTCCGGGGTGTCGTAGTCCTGCCCGAACACCGAGATGTGGGCGCGGCGGCCCGAGGCGGCCTGCAGCACCAGGGGGATCAGGTGCGTTTCGGGTTCGTGCCGCTCGCCCAGCTGGCCTTCGGGGTCGGCCCCCGCGGCGTTGAAGTAGCGCAGGCAGACCGAGCGCAAGCCATAGGCCTTGTCGTAGTCGGCCAGCGCCTGTTCCACCATCAGCTTCGTGCGGCCGTAGGGGTTGATCGGTTGCTTGCGGTGGTCTTCGTCGATGCGCTCACTCTGCGGCTCGCCGAAGATGGCCGCGGTCGATGAAAAGATGAAACGCATCACCCCCGCGTGCCGCATCGCGTCCAGCAGGGTCAGCGTGTTTGTCACATTGTTCTGGTAGTACTTGCCGGGGTCCTGCACCGACTCGCCCACCTGGATGTGCGAGGCGAAGTGCATCACGGCGTCGAAGCGCCGGGCCCGAAACAAGCCGTCGAGCAGCGCCTGATCGGCGATGTCGCCTTCAACGAACGCGCCATGCAGCACCGCGTCGCGAAAGCCCCCGACCAGGTTGTCGAGAGTGGTCACCTCGCAGCCCTTCAGGGCCAGGTGCTTGACCATGTGCGAGCCGATGTAGCCGGCTCCGCCGACAACCAGAATGTTCATGTGTCCTCCAATGAGTGGGTCTGTTGAGTCAATGAAACCGGGCTAGGCCAGGGGGCGCTTGGATTTTTGATGGGACCAAGGGCGTTGAAACAAGGATCTCAATTTTTGCTGTCCCCAAGGCTCTGGCCCCTGGGCAATGAAAAGGGCCAGCGTGGTGATGAACAGCATGCAGGCTGCAAACAGCAACAACCGGTTTTCAATGATCTCGGCCAGATGGGGAACCAGATACATCCCTAAAACAAAATGCCCGAGGTAAATGGGGTACGACAGTTTGCCCAGGGTGGTCAAGACACCTCTTATTTCAGCCCTGGCGATCGCCGGGCGAAGGGTGATGGAAAGGATCAGCCAGGCCAACATGAAGAGCCAGATCACCGTGGCATTCGCCACTTCACGGTCGGTGTTTCCCTTGAGCCGTATTTCAAGCAGGCACAGCAGGATCAACAGAACGATGGACACCAACTTCGGGGTGGTTGGTTTGACGTGGGTGACCGAAAAAAGGGCCATGCCAAGGGCAAAGTAGACGCCGTGATGGAGCAACAACAGCTTGTATCCAAACCAGTCCAGCGACGTGGCCACGTTGAGGCCCATCCCGGCCGTCACACTGTAAAAAATCAGGAACAGCCCGCTCATGGCGCCCAGCAGAAAAGCCAGGCGATCCAGCCATTCGAGTTCTTTGCCGCCACGGCGTTGCCTGACAAAAAGCGAAATGCCAATGACCGTGTAAAAGATGGCTTCGATAACCAGCGTCCAGACCACCCCGTCGATATACGGGCCTTTGGGTGAGAGCACCATGCTCCGAAGCCAATCAAACAACCTCTCCAGAATGGGCTCCCCCGATGCAATTCGGATGAGCAATGCAATGGTTGCGCTGATCCAGAGCGCCGGGAGAATTCGAATCGCCCGTTTCTTGAAGAAGCCGTGCCAAGACGCACCGATCGCTGTCTGCGCAATCACATAACCCGACAACACGAAAAAGACCTGCACACCAATCCAGCCACTGGACGCCCAGTCGGGGAGAAAGCCAAATGCGACGTCTTGCCCGGTGGCTTTTTGCTCTGGCGCATGCATGCCAAAAGATTTGAAATGAAACAGAACGACCGCGATGGACGCGAGAAAGCGCAACAGATCAATGCCGTAGATGTGGCCCATGGAGGTGCTTGAAGGGGCGCGCGCTGGGGTGGTCATCTGATGTATCCGAAGGGGCGTTGTTGCACAAACTGGGAGCGCCTTCATGGCTGGGCCACCAACTCGGTCAATACCGGTGCACCCTCTTTGGCGAGGAAGACCGCCTTCAGGTTCAGCCTCAGCGTTTCTTGTTGCTGCAAGGTGTTCAGCAATTGAAAGTCGATGGCGCTGTCCACCACGAGCATGTCGGCCGCCTGGGACGCGCTGCTCTTCACTTCGTCTAGGCCCCTCACGGTGCGCCCCGCCAGCCGCTGGTTGAAGTCGTCCACAAAACGCGCGGTCGATGGGTGGCTGCGCCATTCCTTGTTCAGAACCTGCAGCACCGTTTCGCCCCGACCCGAGCGCAAGGCGCCCAGCACCTGGTCCATGGTGGCTTGCACATCGCCCAGGCCGATCACCACCGCCGCAGCGCCCTGCACCGGCAAACGGGGCTGGGTGTCGAGCTTCAGGCTCACGCCCTGGGGAGCGAGCGACTGCGGTGGCTCTGGCGGCGTGGTCGGCGGGCGCTTGACCATCAGCAAGCCCTGGTGGCCGGGGTCGCTGAACAGCCACCAGAAGCTCGCCAGCAGCAGGAGGGTGGACATGGCAATGGGCCCTCGCCGGATCAGCCATCGGCGCACGTCGCCTTCGCCAATCAGGTTCCAGGGCGCGGTCTTCGCGGCGGGTTGGGGCGGGGGCTTGAGCCGGAG
>NZ_MUNZ01000174.1 GCF_002001205.1 Hydrogenophaga sp. A37 | reverse complement strand
GTGTGGGTGGCTGTGCGGGCCGGCGGGCATGGGCTCGTGGCGGTGCAGGTGGTGACCGTCGTCGTGTGCGTGCGCATGTTCGTGGTCCATGGCCTCATGGTCGTGTTCATGCCCGTGGTCTTCGGCCAGGTGAATGAGCACACCGGCCACCATGAGCACCCCGCCCGCCAGCAGCAGCCCGCTGGCCGAACGCTCGCCCAACGCAAAGGCCCCGAGCGCGCCGATGAAGGGCGCGAACGCGAACACCGAGCCGGTGCGCGCGGCGCCAAAGTGGCGCTGCGCCAGCAGGTAAAAACGCAGGCTGAGGCCGTAGCCGGTGGCGCCCACGGCGAGCAAGGCCAGCGCGGCGGGCAGCGCCGGCAGCGGCTCGCCCCAGGCGAATCCGATGGCGGTGGTGACGCTGGCGCCCAGCGCGGCCTTGGCCAGCACCACCTGCCCCGGGTCGCGCTCGGCCACGCCGCGCGAGAGGGTGTTGTCCACCCCCCAGGCGACGGTGGCCACGGCCACGGCGAGCAGGCCGAGCAGCTGCACCTGGCCGGTGAGGCCCTGGTCGATCACCAGCAGGGCGCCGCCAGCCAGCAGCAGGGCCACGGCGGTCTTGACACGGCCGTCGAGCACCTCGCCGTACCAGCGCCAGGCCAGCCCCGCCGTGAACACGGCTTCGAGCGTGAGCAGCAGCGAGGCGCTGGCGCCGCTGGTGCGCTGCAGACCCCAGGCCAGCGCCACCGGACCGACGACCGCGCCCGCCGCCACCATGGCGAGCAGACGCGGCACATCGCTGCGGCGCAGCGGCGCTTCCACCGCCACGCCTCGGCGCTGGAACAGTGCCACGAGAGCCGCGCCAGCGTAGAGCAGCGCGGCGGTGCTGAACGCGCCGAGGCCCTGGCCAAAGCGCTGCACCAGCGGCGTGCTGAGGCCAAACAGGGCGGCGGCCAGCAGGGCCAGCGCGCCGCCACGCAGCACGGGCGACGCCCCAACACCGGTGGATGCTTGACGGGGGTTCACGGTGGACACCAAGGATCAAGGTGGTTGCGCCGGACATGACGGGAGAGGAAGGACATGGTCACAAATCATCCCACGCTGGCACGGCCGGGTCGGCACGCTCTCTGTGGGACCTGTTGCTCATCGGCACCGGTCTGAATCCTTTCATGACGGGCACGGCATCCGATGGCCATTCAACCAACGGTCCACGTCGTAGCATCGGCGCTTCACCACGTGAACCGCCACCCGCCATGCCGAAGCCCGCCCCGCCCCGCACGCTGCTGTCCCTTGCCCTTACCCTCGCCCTGAGCCTCGCCACCGCGGCGGCCTGGGCGCAAACGCCGGCCCCGGTGCCGGCCGAAGCGCCGCCCGCCACACCCGAAGGGGCCAGCGCCACCTGGGGCGCCGGGCTGCTGGTCAGCGCCGAGGTCTTGCCTTACCGGGGTGCGGGCCATCAGCTGCGCGCGCTGCCGGTGCTGCAGTTTGAAAACAACTGGCTCCGGGTCTTCGGCCCGGTGCTCGACCTCAAGCTGCACGACGCCGAGAACCGCAACCTCGCCCTGCGCCTGCGCTACGCCGACACCGGCTATGAGGCCAAGGACTCTGCCTTTCTGGCGGGCATGGCCGAGCGCAAGAACAGCGTGTGGCTGGGCGCCAAGGGCGAGTGGCGCAACGGCATCGGGCAGCTCTCGGGTGAGTGGCTGACCGACGCTTCAGGCCACAGCAAGGGGCAGCAGCTCAAGGTGGTCGCCGAGACGCTGAAACACGTGGGCCCGGTGGGCATCGTGCCGCGCCTGGGCCTGGTCTGGCAGGACCAAAAATACGTGGACTACCACTTCGGCGTGAGCGCTTCAGAGGCCCGCGCCGGGCGCCAGGCCTACGCGGGCAAGGCGGCGGTGAGCACCGAGATCGGCGTGCGACTGCTGCACCGGCTGGCCCCGCAGCAATCGGTGTTTCTGGACCTGAGCGCCACCGCGCTGGGCTCGGCCATCAAAGACAGCCCGCTGGTGGACCGCCGCTGGGTATCGGCCGCGCGACTGGGTTACGTTTACCGCTTCTGAATCTGAAGCTAGACACCCCCCGCGCCGCTTTGCCACTGGGCTGCACCGTTTATGGCACCGGAAAGGGCACTCCGGCGACATGTAAAACTGCACATACAACGCCGTGAGCGGTCTGACGGACGGCTACCATCGAACGATGCACTTCTTCGATGCCGACGCCACCCGAGCCGCCCTGCCCTTTGACCGACTGATCCCCGCGTTGCGCGAGCGCTTCGCGGGCGGCTGTGAAACCCCTCCCCGCCACGTACACGAGATCATCAGCCCCATTGGCGAGGCTGGCGGCGACCCCGCCGCCCGGCGCATGACCTCGCTGATCATGCCGGCCTGGATCGCCGGCCGGTACTACGGCGTGAAGATCGTCAACATCGCGCCCGGCAACGCCAAGCGCGGCCTGCCCGGGCTGCACGCCACCTACATGCTGTTCGACGCGCGCACCGGCGCACCGCTGGCGCAGATGGACGGCGACGTGGTCACGGCGCGGCGCACGGTGGCGGCCTCTGCGCTGGCGGCCTCGTACATGGCGCGGGCCAACGCCAGCCACCTCTTGCTGGTGGGCGCCGGCCGCGTGGCGCGGCTGCTGCCCGAGGCCTACCGCACGGTGCGGCCCATCGAGCGCGTGACGGTCTGGGCACGGCGCGAGAGCGAGGCCCAGGCGCTGGCCGATCAGCTGCGCGGCCAGGGCTTCAACGCCAGCGCCACCAGCCAGCTCTCGGTGGCCTGCGGCGAGGCCGACATCGTGAGCTGCGCGACGCTCTCGACCGAGGCGCTGGTGCGCGGCGCCTGGCTCGCGCCGGGCTCGCACCTCGACCTGATCGGCAGCTTCACGCCCGCGATGCGCGAGGCCGACGACGCCTGCTTCGAAGGCGCCCGCCTGTTCCTCGACACCGACGAGGCGCTGCAGAAAAGCGGCGACCTGTTGATCCCGATGCAGCACGGCGCGCTGCGCGCCGAAGACGTGCGCGGCACGCTGACCACACTGTCCAAGGGCGTGGCCACCGGCCGCAAGAACGACACCGAGCGCACGGTGTTCAAGTCGGTCGGCACGGCACTGGAAGACCTGGCCGCGGCGATCCTGGTGCACGAGTCGGCGGGCGGCTGAACCACCCAAGCGGCAGCGCGGCGCTCATACGGGTTTGCAATCAAAGTGAGAACAAGGCGCGAAGCCGTAGACAGTGCTACAGCACGGCAAGGCGAAGCAACGCAGTTATCGCTTTGATTGCAAACCCGTATCAGACGTCGTCGCCCGCGTCCTCCAGTGGCGGCAACAACCCACCCTCGGTGTTCAGCGCGCGGGCCTGGGCCAGCAACAGGTCCATCAGCTCGCTCAGCTGTTCGCGCTGCTCGACCGAAAAAGGGGCCAGCAACTCGCGCTGGATGGCCGCGATGCGCGGCAACACCTCGCAATAGACGCGCCGGCCCTCGTCGGTGAGAAACACATGCACCTCGCGCCGGTCGGAGGGCTTGGGCTCGCGCCGCACCAGCTTTTTGTCAACCAGGCGCGTGAGCGCGCGCGAGGTGCGCGCGCGGTCGAGCAGGGCGCGCTCGGCCAGCTCGGAGCTGAGCACGCCCTCCACATCGGCCAGGCAGGACAACACGCGCCACTCGCGCCGCGTGATGCCGTAATCGCGCTCGCACATGCGCACCACCAGCGGCCCAGCGGTGGCGTGGATGCGGTAGAGCCGGTAGAGCAGCAGGTCGTTCTGCCCCTGCGGGTCGGTCATGCGGTCGTGGGCGGGCATCGGCGAAACGGTCTCAGGGAAAACACCGGGAACGATTGATTTCTGCAATTGATTGTCTGTCCCTAGCATGCGGGGTTCCAGCGGGGAAACACCTGCTCCACCCGGAGACCACCATGCACCGACGCGTCCTCTTGACCCTTCCTCTCGCCCTGGCGGCAGCGCTCGCCCTGCCCGCTGCGGCTCAGGACAAACCGCCGCTGAAAATCGTCGTGGGTTTCCCGCCCGGTGGCTCGGCCGATTTGTTGGCCCGGCTGATGGCCGAAGGGCTGAAGAACGACTTCTCACAGGTGATCGTGGAGAACAAGCCCGGCGCAGCGGGCCGCATCGCGCTGGGCCTGGTCAAGCGCGCACCGGCCGACGGCCAGACCGTGGTGCTGCTGCCCAGCGGGCCGATGGTGCTGTTCCCGCACGTCTACAAGAAGCTGGAATACGACGCAGTGAACGACTTCACGCCCATCTCGCTGCTGGCCCACTTCCAGTTCAGCGTGGTGGCCGGCGCCGGCGTGCCGGTGAAGAACGTGAAAGACATGATCGCGCGCGCCAAGGCCGAGCCGGGCAAGGGCACCTATGGCACACCCGGCCTGGGCTCGCTGCCGCACTTCATGGGCGTGATGTTCAGCCAGAAGGCCGGCGCCGAACTGAACCACGTGCCGTTCCAGGGCGGTGGCCCGGCCAACACGGCATTGCTGGGTGGGCACATCGACTACAAGTTCGACGTGGTCACCGAGACCGCCGAGCTGCACCGCGCGGGCAAGGTGCGCATCATCGGCGTGACCGGCAGCAAGCGCGACCCGCAGGTGCCCGAAGTGCCCACGCTCCAGGAACAGGGCGTGGACATGGTGGCCACGGCCTGGTTTGCCATGTACGGCCCGGCCGGCCTCAAACCCGAGGTGCGCGACATGCTGAGCGCGGCCGTGGCCAAAGCCGTGCGCACGCCCGCACTGAAGGCCAAGCTGATCGAGCAAGGCTACGAGCCGGTGGGCTCCACGCCCGCCGAGCTGGCCGCCGCCCAGGCCGCCGACCTCAAGCGCTGGGAAGGCCCGATCAAGGCCACCGGCGTGCAGCTGGACTGACCCCTTCTTCCCCTCGCAGAGACTTCACATGAACCCGATCCGCCGCAACGCCCTGCTCGCCCTGGGCGCCGTTTCCCTGAGCGCCATCTGCTGCACCGCTGCGCTGGCGCAGGCACCCGCCTGGCCGAGCAAGCCGGTGCGCATCGTCAACAACTTTCCGGCGGGCGGTCCGGCGGACATCATCGCGCGGGCGGTCGCCGAGGCGCTGCAAAAGAGCAGCGGTCAGAGCGTGATCGTGGAAAACAAACCGGGCGCTGGCGGCAACATCGGTGCGGCCGAGGTGGCCAGGGCCGCAGCCGATGGCAACACCGTGTTCTTCGGCATCGACACCGCCTTCACCGTCAACCCGCACATCTTCCCCAGCATGCCCTTCAAGCTCGGGAACAAGGCCGGTGAGCTGCGGCCGCTGGTGGTGATTTCGTCCAACGGCCTGCTGCTCGGCACCTCGGCGGCCAAGGGCATCCGCTCCATGCCCGAGCTGATCGGTGCCGGCAAGTCGCGCGGGGTGAACTTCAGCTCGGGCGGGCCGGGCAGCCCGGGCCACCTGGGTGTGGCCATCTTTTCACAAGCGGCCAACGTCAAGATCACCCACGTGCCGTACAAAGGCAACACGCCCGCCGTGCTGGCGCTGCTGTCGGGCGAGGTGGACGGCGGCATCCTTTCCAGCACCGGCATGCTGCCGCACGTGAAGTCGGGCAAGGTGGTGCCGATCGCCATCACCAGCCGCCAGCGCAGTGGCCTGCTGCCGGACGTGCCGACGGTGGCCGAGCTGGGCTACCCCGATCTGGAAAACGAGGTGATCACGCTGTGCATGGTGCCGGGCGCCACGCCCGAACCGGTGGTGGCCGCGATGCAGAAGGCCGTGCTCGACGTGGTCAGCTCGCCCGCGCTGAAAGAACGCCTGGCCTCGATGGACATGCGCTTTGAGGGCCTCACGGGCGCCGCCGCGACCAAGCGCCTGACCGACCTCTCGACGCGCTACGCCAAGATCGTCAAAGCAACCGCCATGAAGGTGGAGTGAGCAAGCGCCCATGACCCGACCCAACATCATCTACATCGTCAGCGACGACCTGGGCTACGCCGACCTCGGCTGCTACGGCGGGCGACAAGCGCAGTTCGGCGCCGTGTCGCCGAACATCGACGCGCTCGCCGCCGGCGGCCTGAAGCTCACCGAGGGCTACAGCAATTCGCCGGTGTGTTCGCCCACGCGCTTCGCCATGGCCACCATGCGCTACCAGTACCGCCTGCGCGGCGCGCTGGACGAGCCGATCAACAGCCGCAGCAAAGGCAGCGCCACGCTGGGCCTGCCGCCCGAGATGCCCACCCTGCCTTCGCTGCTGAAAGAGGCGGGCTACCGCACCGCGTTGATCGGCAAATGGCACCTGGGCTACCCGCCGCACTTCGGCCCGCTGCGCTCGGGATACGAAGAATTTTTCGGCATCATGGCCGGCGGGGTGGACTACTTCACCCACTGCAGCAGCAGCGGCGACCACGACCTGTACATCAACGACGAGACGCACAAGGAAGTGGGCTACCTGACCGACGTGTTTTCGAACAAGGCGGTGGAGCATGTCAGGGCGCGCGCGGCCGAGGCGCACAGTGGCACACCGTTTTTCCTGAGCCTGCACTACACCGCGCCGCACTGGCCCTGGGAAACCCGCGACGACGCGCACGTGGCGCCCGAGGTGGCGGCCAACCTGTTTCACCTGGACGGCGGCAACGTCGAGGCCTACCGCCGCATGATCCACCACATGGACGAGGGCATCGGCTGGATCACGGCCGCGCTGCGCGAAGAAGGCCTTATGGAGAACACGCTGATCGTCTTCACGAGCGACAACGGCGGCGAGCGCTTCAGCGACAACTGGCCGCTGGTGGGCGGCAAGATGGACCTGACCGAAGGCGGCATCCGCGTGCCCTGGATCGCGCACTGGCCGGCGGTGATTCCGCCCGGCTCGGTGAGCGCGCAGCACAGCCTGACCATGGACTGGTCGGCCACGATGCTGGACGTGGGCGGCGGCGAGGCCCACCCGGACTACCCGCTGGACGGCGTGTCGCTCGCGGCCCTGCTGCGCGACCCGGCCCACCGCTTCGAGCGGCCCATGCACTGGCGCATGAACCACCGCGGCCAGCGCGCGCTGCGGGAGAGCGACTGGAAGTACCTGATGGTGGACGGACACGAGTACCTGTTCAACATCGCCAGCGATGCGCGCGAGCGCGCCAACCTCGCGAAGCGCGAACCGCAGCGGCTCGGCGCGATGCGCGAGCGCTGGCTGGCCTGGAACGCGACCATGCCGCCGATCCCGGACGACGCGACGGTGAGCCTGGGGTATGGCGTCAAGGACATGCCAGCACGGTAACCCCCCGCGCCGCCTGCGGCGTCACCCCCCAAGGGGGCGATGCGAGTGGCCTGGCGGAGCCAGTTCCACCGCATCCTGGGTTGGTGCATTGCTCGCCGGTGGCGTTGCTGCGCGCGTTGCTTTCGATCCATCGCCAATAATTGCCCATGTCCCGCCTGCACCGCCTCTTCCCCTTTCTGAACTGGCCCCGGCCGGACGCGGCGTTGTTGCGTGGCGAGGCGCTGGCGGGGTTGACGGTGGGGCTGATGGTGATTCCGCAAGGGGTGGCCTACGCGGCGCTGGCGGGCATGCCGTTGATCACGGGCATCTACGCGTCGATGCTGCCGGCGCTGGTGGCGGTGCTTTTCAGTGCGTCGGTGCGGCTCTCGGTCGGGCCGACGGCGCTGACCTGTTTGCTGGTGAGCGCTTCGCTCACCGGGCTGGCCGAGCCGGGCAGCGCGCGCTGGATCGAGCTGGCGGTGTGGCTGGCCCTGCTCACCGGCGGGTTGCAGATCGCGCTGGGCTTTGCGCGCTTCGGCTGGCTGCTCAACCTGGTGAATTCACCGGTGCTGATGGCTTTCACGCAAGGCGCGGCGCTGCTGATCATCGGCTCGCAGCTGCCGGCCCTGCTGGGCTTCGCACAGGGCTGGGCCACGCTGTTCGCCCACCCCGCCGTGCACCTGCCCACGCTGGCGTTCGGCGTGGTGTCGCTCGCGGCCCTGTTGCTGGCGCGGCGCTGGCGGCCCGGCTTTCCCAGCGTGTTGCTGCTGGTGGTGGGCTCGGCGGCCCTCAGCGCATGGACCGGTTTTGAGGCCGGCGGCGGCGCGGTGATCGGCGCCCTGCCGCAGGGCTTCCCGGCGATCTACGCGCCGGGCTGGCCGGGCTGGGACACGCTGGGCCAGTTGCTGCTGCCCACGCTGGTGATCACGCTGGTGAGCTTTCTGGAAACCGCATCGAGCGCCAAGGTGGACAACGCGCAACGTGGCCAGCGCTGGGACCAGGACCAGGACCTGATCGGCCAGGGCCTGGCCAAGCTGTCGTCGGCGCTGGTCGGCGCGTTTCCCACCAGCTCCTCGTTCTCGCGCTCGGCGCTGAACCTCTACGCCGGCGCACGCACGGGCTGGGCCACGGTGTTTTCGGTGGTGGTGGTGCTGGTCGCGGTCTTGCTGCTGACGCCGCTGCTGGCGCACGTGCCGCTGGCGGTGCTGGCGGCCATCGTGGTGGTCGCGGTGTTGGGGCTGATCAAGCCGCGGGCGTTCGTGAAACTGTGGCAGCTCTCGCGGGTCGAGGCGTCCATCGCCGGCACCACGCTGGCGGTCACGGTGCTGGCCTCGCCGAAGCTGTATTGGGGCGTGCTGGCTGGCGTGCTGATGGCGCTCTCGCACTTCCTGTACCTGCGTTTGCACCCACGCATCATCGAAGTGGGCCTGCACGCCGACGGCAGCTTGCGCGACCGCCACCTCTGGCAGCTGGCGCCGCTGGCGCCGAACATGGCGGCGCTGCGCATGGACGCGGCGCTGGATTTCGCCACCGCCAACGCGTTTGAACGCACGCTGACCGAACAACTCACCGCCCACCCCGGCACACGCCACGTGATGCTCATTGCCCACCCGATCAACTGGGTGGACGCGACCGGCGTGGAGGCCTTCGGCCGCGTGCAGGCACTGCTCGCCGAGCAGGGCATCACCCTGCACCTGGTGGGCATCAAGCTGCCGGTGGAGACCCTGCTGAGGACCGCCGGCCACTTGCAGGACGGCCCCGGCCTTCGCCTGTACCGCACCGAAGCCGAGGCGCTGCGCGCCTGTGCGGTGCTGCGCGGCGAAGTGGCCGACTGGGTCAGCCCTTGAACCCGAGCGCCCTGCACCCATCTCATCTTTTTCAGGAGTTGCACCATGTCCCGTCTTCCCACCTACTACGTGTCTCACGGCGGCGGCCCCTGGCCCTGGATGCGCGAGCAGAACGGCCCGCGCTACGACCAGCTCGAGGCCTCGCTGCAGGCCATGGCCCGCGAGGCGGGGAATGGCGTGCGCGCCGTGCTGGTGGTCACCGCGCACTTGGAGACGCCGTCGTTCATGGTGTCGTCGGCCGCGCAGCCCGGCATGCTGTACGACTACTACGGCTTCCCCCCGCACACCTACCAGATCCACTACCGCGCACCCGGCTCACCGGCGCTGGCGCAGCGCGTGCAGTCGCTGCTGAATGCGGGCGGCGTGGAAGCCGGCCTCGACCCGGAGCGCGGCTTCGACCACGGCACGTTCTCCGTCATGCAGGCCACCTACCCGGAGGCGCGCCTGCCGGTGGTGCAGCTCTCGCTGCGCGCGGACTTCGACCCCGCAGCCCACCTCGCCGCAGGCCGCCTGCTGGCGCCGCTGCGCGACGAAGGCGTGCTGATCCTCGGCAGCGGTTTGAGTTACCACAACCTGCGCCTGTTCAACGCCAGCGGCGCGCTGCCTTCGCAGCAGTTCGACGCCTGGCTGCAGACCACGCTCACCGCGGCCTCACCGGCCGAGCGCGATGCGCTGCTCACGCAATGGGAGCGCGCGCCTTCGGCCCGCATCGCGCACGCTCGCGAAGACCACCTGATCCCGCTGATGGTGGCGGTGGGTGCGGCACACGAAGAGGCCGGCACCTGCGTGTACCACGAGGACGCGTTTTCCGGCGCCCTGACCACATCCAGCTTCCGGTTTGGCGCGGCCCCCGCAGCCTGACGCACTCCCTGCCGAGGCAACCCGACCCGCACGCCCGTCAGCCGGAAGGCTGAGGGCAAGTCGCGTGCCTGATTTTTTCCAAATGACGTGAAAAGAAATCGGGGTTTTTCTTTCCACAGGCACATCGTTTGCCGGCACAGGAGGAGATGGAGCCAGCTGCCCGCGCTCGTGCACAGAGACCCGCAGGCGGTGCTTCAGGACGAACTTTGCGACCCACCTTCCAGCCCTTCCACCACTCTGTATGGCTCTCCCCGACCCTCCCTTCCCTGCGGTCGTTGTCGGCGCGTCGACTGGCGGCATCAGTGCGTTGATGCAATTGATGGCCCACCTCCCTGCGCGGTTCGACGCAGCGGTGCTGGTGGTTCAGCACGTGGGCGCTTTGCCCAGCCTCTTGCCAGAGTTGCTCAGCAAAGCCGGCCCGAACCCTGCCGTGCATGCGTCACAAGGTGATGCGCCCAGACCGGGCGTCGTGTATGTGGCGCCGCCCGACCATCACATGCTGCTGGAACCTCAGGCGATTCGCCTGACCCGCGGTCCCAAAGAAAACCACGCGCGCCCGGCCATCGACCCCTTGTTTCGCTCCGCAGCACTGCACTGGCGCGAGCGGGTGATCGGCGTGGTCCTCACTGGGTGCCTGGACGACGGCGCCGCCGGGACCGTCGCCATCAAGGCCTGTGGCGGCAGCGTTCTCGTTCAGGATCCCGTCACGGCTCAAGAGCGCGGCATGCCGGACAGTGCCCTGGCCACAGGGGCCGTGGATTTTTGTGGCGACATCGAATCCATCGCAGGACAGCTGAGGCAGCTTGTTGAGTCGCGAAGCGCGGAACGCCCGCGCGACCCCGCGGCTCTACCAGAACAGGTCGCCCGTGAGGTTTGCATCAACCGTGGAGAGGCACTTATGGAACACGTGAACGCGATCGGATCGCCCTCCGGTCTTTCCTGCCCCGAGTGTGGGGGGAGTCTTTGGGAAATCAGGGACGAATCGATGTTGCGCTACCGGTGCCACACCGGCCACGCGTTCAGCGGGCGCAGTCTGGCACACAGCCAACTGGAAACCACGGAAGAAGCCCTGCGAAGCAGCATTCGAGCACTGCGCGAGCGCGAGCATCTTCTGCGGCGTCTGGCGCAGGTTGCCCGCACGCAAGGCGACCTAACACAGGCGTTGGCGGGGGAAAGCCAGGCGGACCTTTTGCTTGATCAGTCGAAGCGGCTCACAGGGCTCATAGAGGGTGAATCCGAGCGCGGTCCCGCGCATAATCGTCGCCTTCTTGAACCGAGATCAAGATGATCCCACCCTCGCCCGACCCGATCGAAAAGCAGCATCCCGAGCCCTGCGATGACGCGATCCCCACGAGGGGCTACCAGATGGTGCCCTTGGTCGGGATGGGGGGTTCCGCTGGCGCCATTCCTGCACTTCAGCACTTTTTCAAAACCGTTCCCAGCGACAGTGGCTTGGCCTTCGTCGTCATCCTGCATCTCTCTCCGGACCATGAGAGCACGTTGCACACGGTGCTTCAGCGGTGCACGTCTTTGCGGGTGGTTCAGGTGGTGGAACGGGTCAAGATCGAGCCCAATTCGCTGTATGTGATTCCGCCGCGCAAGTGGTTGCGCGCGGTGGATGGTTTCCTGGAATCAGACGACATGACCGCAGGGTCTGGTCGCCATGTCGCGGTGGACCTGTTCTTTCGCTCTCTCGCAGACAACCACGGCCCCCATTCGGCAGCCATTGTCCTGTCAGGAGCGGACGCCGATGGATCCATTGGCATCAAACGCATCAAGGAACGGGGGGGTCTGACCATCGCCCAGGACCCTCAGGAGGCCGAGCAAACCGACATGCCCTTGTCGGCCATGGCCACCGGCATGGTCGATTGGGTGCTGCCGGTCGGCGACATGGTCCACCGATTGGTGACCTACTTTCGGCTGGAGAACGAACTCAAGCTGCCGCCCGTGGATCCGCCCGCCACGCGGTCGCACGAGGCCGAGGACGCACAAGAGCGTGCGTTGAGCAACGTGCTGAACTTTCTTCGCACCCGCACAGGTCGTGATTTCACCTGTTACAAGCGCGCGACCATTCTGCGGCGCATCGGGCGGCGCATGCAGGTCAATGGCAACGACGACCTCGTCGCCTATCTCGCCAGCCTGCGGATGCGGCCGGGCGAAGCGGGCGCCCTGTTGCAGGACCTGCTCATCAGTGTCACCAACTTCTTTCGAGACGCAGAGTGCTTTTCTGCACTGGAGGCGGAGGTGCCCGCGCTGTTCGCAGCCAAACGGCCCGACGAACCGGTGCGCGCCTGGGTCGCGGCTTGCGCCACCGGTGAGGAGGCTTACTCGGTGGCCATGTTGTTGACCGAACACGCCCAGTCGTTGGACACCCCTCCCGAAATACAGGTTTTTGCCACCGATCTGGACGAGCAGGCCATCCAGATGGCGCGCGACGGTTTGTACCCGACCACCATTGAAGCGGATGTCTCGGCGGAACGTCTCAGGCGCTTCTTCATCAAGGAAGCTCACGGCTATCGCGTGAGCAGCGATCTGCGCAAAAAGCTGCTGTTTGCGCAACACGATGTGCTGAAGGATTCACCGTTCTCCCGGGTGGACCTCATCTCCTGCCGCAACTTTCTCATCTACCTGAAGCAAGCGGCGCAGGAGCGTGTGTTCGACATCTTCCACTACGCATTGCTGCCCGGCGGGAGGCTGTTCCTGGGCTCTTCGGAATCCATCGACGAGGGCAGTGAACTGTTTTCGGCGCTCGACAAAACCCACCGCCTCTACGCGCAGCGCCCGGGCCATCGCAGTCTCAAATCCATGCCGTCTGGCCCCGGCACACTGGCGTTGGCGCTCAACTCCCGGCTCATGGTGCCGGGACAGCTCAGCGCCGGTGTCGCATTGACGCCAACGATGCCCTTTCCCGCCCGCATGCCGAAGGGCATGGAGGGGCGCCATCACTCCTGGGGCGAGCTGCACCTTCGCCTGCTGGAGGAACTCGCACCGCCGTCGGTGCTGGTGGACTCGGAATACGACATCGTCCACCTCTCTCAACGCGCAGGCCAATACCTTCAGTACAGCGGAGGAGAGCCGAGCCGGAACCTGTTGCGCATGGTCCATCCCAGTCTGCGCATCGAACTGCGCGCAGCGCTGTACCAAGCCGCACAGAACCTGTCGGCGGCGGTCGTACCGCCCATCTCGGTGGAACTGGATGGAGCGACGGCGCTGGTCGGCATTCGGGTCCAGCCAGCCAGCGAACTCGGCGAGGGCATGTTCCTTGTGGTTTTTGAACGGGCCTCGCCCTCCGACGGCCAGCCCCAGGACGAGCCCAAAGCGACCCCGGCCGAACCCATCGCCCGTCACCTGGATCGGGAACTGGAGCGTCTCAAGGCGCACCTGCGCGAAACGGTGGAGCAATACGAAGCCTCTACCGAGGAACTCAAAGCGAGCAACGAAGAGTTGCAGGCCATGAACGAGGAGCTGCGTTCTGCCACAGAAGAGCTGGAAACGGGTCGTGAGGAACTGCAGTCGATCAACGAAGAACTGAGCACCGTCAACCATGAACTCAAGATCAAGGTGGAAGAGCTCGGCCAGGCCAACAGCGACATGCACAACCTCATGGACGCCACGGCCATTGCCACCGTGTTCCTGGACCGTGATCTGCGCATCACTCGATTCACGCCCTCGGCCGTCGAGATTTTCAATTTCATCCCCGCTGACATCGGACGCCCGCTCACCGATCTGACGTCTCATCTTCACTATGGCCAGCTCGGCGAGGATGCGCGACTGGTGCTGGAGCGCCTGGTGCCGATCGAGCGCGAGGTGGGCCAATCTGACGGAACCTGGTTTCTGGCTCGGCTGCGACCCTACCGAACGATCGACGACAGGATCGCGGGCGTGGTGCTCACCTTTGTGAACATCACCGAGCGCAAGCGGGCCGAAGAGGTGAGGCTGTGGCTCTCAGCGGTGGTCACGGCGTCCAGCGACGCGATCATCAGTTTCTCGCTCGACAAGACCATCCTCAGCTGGAATGGCGGCGCCGAGCGCATCTTCGGCTTTACCGCGGTCGAAGCCATCGGAAAGCCGTTGAACCTTCTGATGGTCGACGAAGATGGCAACAGCGATCTCCAGATCGAGGCATTGCGCAGAGGAAAAACCATCGAGAACCACGACGCCCTCCGGCGACACAAGGACGGGCATCACATCCACGTGGCGATCACGGTGTCACCGATCCGCGACGATGCCGGAAAGGTGATGGCGGGCACCACGATGGTTCGCGACATCTCCTCTTCTCGCGAAGCGGCCGAGGCACTGCGCAGCAGCGAACAACTCATGCGCATGGTGATCGAAAACGCCACCGAATACGCCATCTTCTCCACAGACCTGCAGCGACGCATCACCATCTGGAACTCCGGAGCGGAGCGCATCCTCGGCTACACCGAGCGCGAGGTCCTGGGTCAGACGGCCGACATCATCTTCGTCCCCGAAGATCGGTCTGCCGGGATCCCGGCCAAAGAGACCGGTATCGCCCTGGCAGAGGGGCGCTCGGCGGATGACCGATTCCACCAACGCAAGGACGGCAGCCGCTTCTGGGCCAGCGGTTCGATGATGTTGATGCGCGATGCGAACGGAGAAGCCGCTGGATTCGTGAAGATACTGCGCGACCAGACCGCTGCGCGGCAGGCAGAGGAGGCCCTGCACAAAAGCCAGGAAGAGTTGCTCGCGGCCTTGTCCATCACAGACCGTGCGAGGCGCGACCTTGAGGCAGCGGACACGGCCAAAGACCGATTCCTGGCCGTGCTCTCCCACGAGCTGCGAAATCCCCTGGCGTCCATTGCCAGCGCCGCGGACCTGCTCAACCTGGCCACGTCCAACGCGAAAGACCGAACCATTGCCGGCGAAGTGATCGCGCGACAGTCGCACGCGATGCGCACCCTGCTGGACGACTTGTTGGACATTTCACGGCTGCGCCTCGGTCGACTGGACATCCAGCGTCGCCCGGTGGGTCTCGGTGGCATCACATTGGGTGCGATAGAAACCACGCGTCCTTTGGCGGACGCTGCGGAGCATCAACTGTCGGTCCAGTTGCCCTCGCATGAGATCGAGGTGCTTGGCGACCCCATTCGCCTGGGACAGGTGGTCATGAACCTTCTCACCAACGCGATCAAGTACACCCCTCCCAAGGGGCTGATTTCTGTTTCGCTGGAGCTCGTCGGCGAAGAGGTTGTCGTGGTGGTCACTGACAACGGTATCGGTCTTGCGCCCGGCGACATTGATCACGTCTTCGACATGTTCACGCAGATGACCGACGCCTCGAAACGCCACCAGGAAGGCCTGGGCATCGGTCTGGCACTGGTGAGCGACATCGTTCGACTGCACAACGGCCGGGTGGAGGCATCGTCGCCCGGACCGGGCAAGGGAAGCAGCTTTCGTGTGTTCTTGCCTGTGCTTCGAACCACCAGAGCAGCCCCCAGTCTGGCCGTTCCTCCCACCGTCGCCCGACCGGATTCGACCCCCGACACGCCGCCCGACAATGAATCCTTGCGGGTGCTCGTTGTAGACGACAACCGAGACATGGCGTGGAGCCTGGCCAAGCACCTGGAGTTGACGGGCTACGCCATTCGCATGGCAACCTGCGGAGAAGATGCGCTCACCATGGCAGAGGAATGGCAACCAGCCGTCCTGATTCTGGACATTGGCTTGCCGGACATCGAAGGGCGGGAGGTGGGGCGGCGCCTGAGAGCCCGACCAGGAGGCGCCGGCTTGATTCTGATCGCGGTCACGGGATGGGGCCAGGAACGCGACGTGCGCCAGTCGCTTGAAGCGGGTTTCGATGCGCATCTGACGAAGCCCATACAGATTCAGCAGCTGCTTGAAATCATGGATGAGCAGATCGCCCGTCGAGGCAAATGAGTTCCGGGCCACGCCCCGTTTTCGAGCCGTGTGTTGCCCGGCGCGCGCTGGGTGGGTGGCAGCAGCCACCTGCCGCCCGGCGCCTTCCTACGCTAGGGGCTTCGGAAGGCCTCTGCTCTGTATCGCACCCGACCTTGGCGAGTACCGCGTCAGTGCATCAAGCAGCTCCACGTCGACCTGTGCCCTCCGCTCGCCATAGACCTCGGCTTTGAGCCAAGCCAGTTCGGCGTTCAGCGCGTCTTCACTGCCCACGCCACAGAACCAGACTCGGGCATCGCCATCCCAGCGGTAGCCGCGCCCTTTGAGCTTGTCTTTGCTCTCGAACGGTGCGCCAGTGGCCCGCAGCTTGTAGCTGGGCGCCATGGACGCTGCGATCAAACGGCCCAGACCTGTGGTGGCGCCGTCTGCCTCGGAACTGCTGAGCACCTGAAGCAGCGCGTGACAGTCCACCAGCGCGCGGTGGGCGTCGTAGAACCAGCCGCGGTCCTGTGCCAACGCACTGAGCTTGGCCGATTCCGCACCTTGGGCCTTCCAATCGATGTCCGCGAATGAGCAGGCCCAAGGCTTGTGCGCAAAACCCGGGAAACGCCCCTCCACAAACGGGCGGTCGAAACCGGCGTTGTGTGCGATGACCAGGTCGGCACGCGCCAGCAGAGCTTCTACGCTGGCGTTGTCCAGATGCTGCCCCCGGACCATCTCGTCGGTGATGCCGGTGACTTGCTTGGCCACGTCCGGGATGGGCATGCCCGGATCTTCAAAACCTTCAAAGGTTTCCACCGCGCCGAAGGGACGCCCGGTGGCGGTGTCCACCTGCACCAGCAGCATCGCGAGCTCGATGATTTTGTTGCCGGCGTGGGACAACCCGGTGGTCTCCGTGTCGAGGATCAGCACCCGCTTCGCTGTGGAGTTCACATCGTGTCCACTGGGCGAGGCGCCGTGGTCCAGCACCGGCACCAGCCGCCGCAGCACCCGGTAGTCGGGGTGCGCATCCAGGCACCGCGCAATCTCTTCAGGTGTGAGCTGCAGGGCTGCCGCGGTGGCGCTGGGCTGCGTTTTGCGGTCCTCGGGCGGATCGAATTCGAAGCTGGTTTGATTCATGAGATCGTGCCGATCAGCTCGGCCCACTGCGCGTCTGAGCTTGGCCCAAGGAACCGGGCGCCCGTCTAGGAGCTACCCATCGGCCAAGATGGCCGCACGGCTCGGAAAATGGCAGTTGACGGAGCGCGGGAGGAGATGACTTGAAAGCGGCGTGGGCCATGAAGATCCCACGTAAGTCATTGATTTTGGTGCGGCTGGCGGGGATCGAACCCACGACCCTTGGCTTCGGAGAGCAGGAAACCATCTGGTATATCGGATGGTTTCAAGGGGCGCCTTGCGGCATCAATGGGTGTTTTTCGAGGAGGAAATGGCTGAACTCAACGCAAGTGACAGGACACAGTTGAGTCTAACAACACCGATCAGAGTCCAGTCTATGCTGAGCAGCTCGGCTTGTCGATGCATGCGGATCTTGCATCGCACGACCATCGGTCCAATCGCAAAAGGTGGACTTCAAAGCGCAATTCCACTCAACGAGGCGATGTTGTTTTAGGAAGTGTCATCCATCGATCCAACGCCCTGATGTCCACATCCTCCAACGCTCCGACATGTGCTTTGAGCTTGAGCGTCGCCATCAACGCATCCACCTGCGCCCGCATGAGGTCCCTGCGTGTGGTGAACAGTTGTTGTTGAGCGTTGAGCACATCGGAATTGATGCGCAGCCCGACCTCGTAGCCCATCTGGTTAGCTTCGAGGGCGACGCGGCCAGAAGTTTCGGCGGCCTTGAGGGCCTGGGCTTCAGCGAGGAAGCCAGCGGCTTCGAGGTAGGCGGTTTCAGCGGCCAGGGCCGCTTCTGCGCGCACACGCTGCAGGTCGATGTCTTTCTGCTCCTGCAACGCCGCCGATTCACGCACCCGACTGCTGTTCAGGCCGCCGTCATACAGGGGGAAGTCCAGGCGCACGCCGATGTATGCGTCCCACTGCTTGCCGTAGCTACGGTTGCGGCTCGCCGGTCGCGAGGTGCTGGTGTCGACCGTGCTCTGGCTGCTGGTTTGGGTATTGCTGTCGGTGGTGGTCTGTGTGCGGGCGTTGCCGAACGCGCTGGCGCTGGAGGTGGTGCTGGTCGTTTCGCTGGCACTGCTGCTCGAAGCGTTGGACTGGTCGGTCTGTGCAATGCTACTGCGCGTACGGCTGGTGTCTCGGCTGCGGTTGGCGATGAGGTTGGCGACAATATCGAGCGTGGGCTTGTATGCGTCGGTGTGTTTATTCAGTTCTTTCTGCGCAATGCGCAGGCCGAGCAACTCGATCTGGACTTCGTAGGCCTGCTCCTGAGCCTGGGCGCTCCACTGGTCGAGGTCGCCCGGCATGGTGAAGCCACTAAGCAACTCGTCGACGCGCAGTTGCTGCACCGCCTCTGCACGCTGGCCGATCAGGGCTTGCAGAGATGTGTGCTTAACCTTGAGAGTATTGCGAACGGCAACCTCTTGGGCAAGCACGGCGTCTTTTTTCGCCTGCGCTTCGCGCACGTCGGCGATGGTTACCACGCCTTGCTCGAAGCTGTTTTCCGCGACGGCGAGCTGCTGCTCGATGGCGGCTTTCTGCACCGCCAGCGCGGCGAGGCTCTCGCGCGCGAGCAGCACATCGAAGTAGGCGCGCGCCACGCGAAGGGCGACGTCCTGCCGGGACGCCTTCAACTGTAGCAAGGCTTGCTCTTCGACTAACTGGCTTTGCTCCACCTGGCGATTCAGGCTCGGGCGGTAGATCGGCCAGGTGAAGTTGATCGCGGATTCGGCCTTGAGGCTGTGCACGCTTTGGGCGCTGCTTTGGCGCACAGCGGAGTTGGTGTTTTCTGATATCTGCTCGTTACGGAGAGTGTCACTCGTGGTCTGGGTTGAGGTGTTTAGGCCGTCTCGGGTTTCGGTGGTGGACCCGGTGGACTGGGCGGTGGTGTCGGTCCCATTCTGTTCCGCCACGACTTCTTCGAGCCGACTGCTGCTGGTGGGCGCACTGGTGGATGCCTTAAGGTCCGCGCTCAGCATGACGTTGGGCCGAAGCGCGGACCGGGCCTGCGGCACCTTTTCCTGCATGGCCCGGTAGGCGGCCTGGGCGGCTGCGTAGGTGCGGTCTTTTTGCAGCGCCAGTTCGTAGGCGCGCAGCAGGGTGAGGACGCCAGGCTCGGGTGGAGCGGCCACGGCAGTCGCAAGCGCAAGGGCAAGGCCCAGGGCAAGAACAGTGCGAAAAAAGGACAAGGTCATACCTGACTCACCGCTCCCTCAGGCTCTCGCTGGCGCCGCGCATCAGCGGCGCCAAGAAATACTCGATGATCCGGCGCCGGCCGGTCTTGATTTCCACCGACACCGCCATGCCCGGAGAAAGCGTGACAGGCACACCGTCGACCTGGATGTCGGAGCGCGTCATGCGTAGGCGGGTGGCGTAGATGAGGCCAAGCTTCTCGTCGCTGATGGCGTCGCGCGAGACGGAGGCGACTTCGGCGTGGATGGTGCCGTACTTGGTGTACTGGAAGGTTTCGACCTTGATCTCCGCTTCCTGTTTCGGGTGTACGAAGCCGATGTCTTTGTTCTCCAGGAAGGCCTCGACCTCCATGTTGGCGTCGTGCGGCACCACGATCATCAGCGCCTGCGCCGGCGTCACGACGCCGCCGACGGTGTGGATCGCCAGTTGCTGGACGGTTCCGTCGACCGGAGAGGTCAGCGTGGTGAGCCGGTTGCGGGCGTCGGCCTTGAGCTGCTCCTGCTCCAGTGCGGCGATCTTCTGCTGACCTTCGGTGACGCTGTCGAGGTGGATGCGGCGGGTTTCGGCGCTCAGCTCGGTGCGCTGGCTGCGCGCCTGCCGGATCGCGGCACCCAGCTCCTGCAGGCGGCTCTTCTGGCTGGCGAGGTCGGCTTGCTGTTCGATGCGGGCCTGCTCGCGGTCCAGATACCCGTGTTTGGAGACGAAGTTTTTGTCAACGAGGTTTTTGTAGTTCTGTGCCCGTTGTTGGGCAATGGGCAGGGTCTGCTCCAGCTTGGCAACCAGTTCCTGGGTAGAGTTCAACTCGGCCACGCGTTGCGCGATCTCGGCGTCTATGCGGCTTTGTTTCGCCGCGTATTCGGCGAGCTGGCCCTCGAGTAGGCTCTGGGCTTCCTGGAAACTGGACTCGTCAACGCCTTCCGGACTCACGAGCGTGGCCCTGCCGGCGCCGTCGAACGTGGCCAGCACGGCCTTGGACCGCGCCACCTGCAGCCGCGCTGCCGAGAGCTCGCTGCGCACGCGATCAACATCCGCGCGGGCACTCGTCGGGTCCAGTTCGATCAGCACGTCGCCGGCCTTGACCGCCTGCCCGTCGGTCACTCGGATGGCGCGGACCGAGGCGGTTTCAAAGGGCTGGATGGTCTTGGTGCGATCATTGGGAACAATCTTGCCCTGCGCCGTGGCAACCACGTCGATCTGGCCGAAGATGGACCAAAGCAAAGCCAGTAGAGCAAAGGCGATGATCAGCCACATCGCCACCCTCGGCGCGGGCGACACCGGGGTCTCCTGCAACGACAGGGCAGCGGGCAAGAACTGCGCCTCGTGCGGCTGGCGCGGCTCGGGCTCCATCTCTTTGCGGTGCTGCCAGGCGTGGCGCCAGACGGCGCCGTAGCGCTGCAAAAGGTCACCCAAGGCTTGAAGACGAACCCCCATGCTCAGCCCCCCTGCTGCAACCAGCACAGCTGGGCGTATTGACCGCCTTCAAGCTTGAGCAGTTCTGCGTGCGGGCCCTCCTCGACAATCTGGCCCTTGTCCATGACGAGGATGCGGTTGGCGTCCCTCACGGCGGAGAGGCGGTGGGCCACGATGATGACGGTTCGCCCTTGGGAGATGGCTTTCATGTTGTTCTGAATGATGCGTTCGCTCTCGTAGTCGAGCGCACTGGTTGCTTCGTCAAAGATCAGTACGCGGGGGTTGGTCAGCAAGGCGCGCGCGATGGCGATGCGCTGGCGCTGCCCGCCGGAGAGTGAAGAGCCGTGTTCACCCACCAGGGTGTCGTAGCCCTCGGGCAGTTCAAGAATGAAGTCGTGCGCACCCGCCAGGCGCGCCGCCTGCATGACGGACTCCAGCGGGGCGCCCGGATCGGCTAGCGCGATGTTCTCGCGCACGCTGCGCGCAAACAGCACGTTATCCTGCAGCACGACGCCGATCTGGCGGCGCAAGGAGTTGGGGTCCGCCAGCGCGAGGTCCATGCCATCCACCAGCACGCGACCTCGTTCGGGCACGTAGAGCCGCTGGACCAGCTTGGTGAGCGTGCTCTTGCCCGAGCCCGAACGCCCCACCACGCCGATGACTTCGCCCGGCTGGATCTCCAGCGTGACGCTGCGCAGGACCTCTGGACCATCGGCGCGGTAGCGGAACACAACGTTGTCAAAGCCGATGCGTCCGGCCAGCGGCGGCAGGGCGCTTTTCTGGCCAGCCAACTCGGTTCGGGTATTGAGGATGTCGCCTAGGCGCTGAACCGAAATCCCCGTCTGCTGGAAATCGGTCCAGAGCTGCGCCAGCCGCATCACCGGCTGCGCCACCTGCCCGGCCAGCATGTTGAAGGCGATCAGCTGACCGACGCTGAGCTTGCCCTCGATCACCAGTTTCGCGCCGAAGTACATGGTGCAGACCGTGACCAGCTTGGACACCAGGGAGACGCCTCCGTTGGCCAGCGTACCGATGGTGGCCGTCTTGAAGCTGGAGGACACATAGGCCGCCAGCTGGTTGTCCCAGCGGCGCGTCCACTGTGGCTCGACCGCCATGCTCTTGACAGTGTCGATGCCGCTGATGGTCTCCACCAGGAAAGCCTGGTTCTCGGCACCCCGGTTGAACTTCTCGTGCAACCGGGCGCGCAGGACGGGCGTGAACAACGCGGAAAGGATGGCGTAACACGGCAGCGAGGCCACCACGATCAGGGTCAGCCAGCCGCTGTAGTAGGTCATCACCGCCAGAAACACCACCGAGAACAGCAGGTCCAGCACCAGGGTCAAGGCGTTGCCAGTCAGAAAGGCTCGGATGTTTTCCAGCTCACGAACCCTTGCCACAGATTCACCGACCCGCCGGGCCTGAAAGTACGCCAAGGGCAGTCCCAGCAGGTGCCGAAACAGACGCGCACCCAGCTCGACATCAATGCGACTTGTGGTGTGCGCAAATATATAGCTGCGCAAGGACGTCAATGACACATCGAACAGCACCACCACCACCAACCCGACACCAATGACGTCCAGCGTGGTGTATCCGCGATGCACCAGAACTTTGTCCATCACGACCTGGAAGAACAGCGGCGTGATCAAAGCGAACAGCTGCAACACCAGGCTGACCGCCAGCACCTCCAGCAGCAGCTTGCGGTACTTGACGATGGCGGGGATGAACCAGGAGAAGTCGAACTTCGCCAACTCGCCAGCCAGAGACGCGCGCGAAGTGAAAAGGATCAGCTCTCCCGCCCACCGGGTGCGAAGCTCGTCCAGGCTCAGCTTCTCCGGCCGCCCCACGCTCGGGGACTGGATCAACACCTGTGTGCCCGACGCGTCGTCCTGCGCGCGAGCCAGGATGAAGAACTCGGCACCGCCCTGCGCGTCCTTGCCCACAGCCATAGCAGGCAAGGGGGTTTTGGATAGTCGATCCGCCTGCACCCGGACCCGCTTGGCCTGCAATCCGAGCTTGCGGGCTGCCAGCAAAACCTCCTGCGTGCCGATGGGGCGTCCATCCACCGCAAACTCATGGGCCAGCTGCGCAGGGTCGGCCGCCACGTTGTGCAGCCGAGCTATCAAAACCAGACAAGACAGACCAGAGTCAATGCGATCAGACATTTTTATTTGATTCAACAACAGCACCACTCCGGGTGCCTGCCTGAGCTTGCATCAATGCACTCTCGACAAAAGACAGCACTTCACCAAAATAATCAACCCCAACCCGCTGCCCGAGGGTATGCGCTCCAATTGCTGCACTTCTACGAGACCACCCTTCATCAAACCGAAGCCGTTCGTAGGCCTGCTGGAGCGCAGAGGCATCCCACCCTGGCTCGAGACAAATGCCCAAACCCTGTTTCTGAATGCGCCGCCCAACCATCTGCTTCTCAAGGTCAGTAGGAAAGATCAGCTGGGGCACATTTGCCAGCACCGCACGGGTTGAGATCCCGACAGAGCCGTACCCAACGATCAGTGAAGCGGTTTCAAACAATGGGTGCAACTCAACCGGCTCGGTATGTATGACAAGCCCTTGGGTGTGCCTGTCATACATGCTTGAGTCGTGGTCTGGCCAGAAACAAACCACTGAATTGCTGGCCTGAAGCAGACATGTCAGCAGGGACGGTGCAATGGCGTTTTCGCGGATGTACACGAAGATTCGGTACACCTCCTGCCCAGCGACGCTTTCGGGCCAATGGGCAGCATGGGGCTTCCCAGGCTCCGAAAAAAATGGGGCGTACACCTCACCCACCCGGCATCCATAGGGATCTGTTTGGGGAATGCAATCCAACAACAAACGGGGATAGGAAAACAGATCCCGGAGCCTGATGTTCCTCCTCGTCCCAAAAGATCGCAGGACTTGGTGCAGGATCGTATTCACCGAGGTTGTCTCTGCCATTTCTGCAGCAGAAACCTCACCCGTGCTGGACCTGAATCGCCCGATTCCTGTGTGATCGGGGGGAGGAGCGTCGAAACCACTGCTGACATGAAGCGCCGGAACGCCGGACAACCATGCGGTCAAGCAAGCAAGCGGGGCGTAGTCCAGCACCACACATGCCGGTTTGACGACAGAAAAGAGCCGTTGCCAAGCAGCCAGAGCCCCAGTGAGCCAGGGGCCATCCGTCCATCCCTGTGCAGCAAGCACACCGGCAAACGAAGACAGCTGCATGGGCGCGCACCACCCCATGGAGTGGCGAGGCTCCCTGACCACGAATTGCTCACAGGAGAGCGTCTTGAGCTCAGCTCCATAGCGAGCCGCGATCGCAGGAGAAACGGCCAGCGTCACCCTCAGCCGTTGCGCCTGCAGACGCCACACAGTGGCCTGGACTCGAACCAAGTGTCCCAGGTTGAGCCCCCGCTCCCAAGCGAGCAGCACATCTGCATTGCCAACATCAACAATCACTGCCACCCTACGGCGATGACCGGCATCAATACCGACTGATAGCTCTCCGGCAGATGGCTCACACCGGCAGCAGGTGGAGCAAATGAAGCCATGGCCGCAACCAAAGCATCTACCTGGGCTGTTTGCAAAGAAAGCTCACTGGACAACACGACCGCCTCAACCCTGGCTTGGTCGTTGGCATACCAATCGGCCAGAGTCAACGAGTCCGACGTTCCCACAATGCTCAGCACCAGATCGTTGCTGGCTCTTTGGAGCCAGATTTGATCGGCGGAGACCTCAGCCCCGATGTGCAGCGTGTCAAATCCACCGCCGGACACCTCCCGAATCACATCGTTTCCGCCGCCGCGACCCCAGTGATACTGTTCGTTGCCCCATCCTCCAACAAGTTGATCGTTGCCAGCGCCACCGTCCACCACGTTGGTGGCGCCTGCGTTGGCATAGAGGATGTCGTCCCC
>NZ_MUNZ01000098.1 GCF_002001205.1 Hydrogenophaga sp. A37 | reverse complement strand
GGGCAGGGGTGGGGGCAAGCCAGCCAAGCCAGCCGCAGAAGGCGAAGCCGCTACCGACCAGCTGCCCGAATACGCCGAGGGCAGCGCCAGCAAGCGCGACGCCATCGACGAGCTGGTGGACGCCGAGCTGGCCGACAGCTGGCAGGCGGCCATGGCCCCGCTGATCGACCCGGCCCAGCAGCTGCTCGACCAGGCCGCCTCCGAGGGCTGGACAGCGCAGCAGCTGATCGACCGCCTGCCCGAGCTGCTCGACAAGATGGACCCGGCCCAGCTCGCCGACAGCCTCACCCGCGCCACCGCCACCGCCCGCCTGGCCGGGGCGGCTGGCATCCCACCAGCGGAGGAATGACCGTGAAGATCACCTACACACACAAGGGCTGGTTCTTCCTTTGCCCCGTCTACCTGAACCCAGGCGAGGGCGAAGGGATGAATGTCGCTGCGCGCCGGCCCTGGCTTGACTGGTGGTTCGATGTGAATCAAGAGATCTTCGAAGCGCTGGCGGCGCACAGCTACGAAGAGCAGTCGTTTCCCTTCAAGGTCACGGGGCGTCTAGACCCCCCGGTCACGCTTGAGTCGAGCGCTGAAGAATGACCCCCGCCCAAGCCTTCGCCGCGCTGCGCCGCCTCACGCCCGAGGGCGCGCTCGCATGGCTCAAGGAGCGCAAGCAGATCACCCAGACCTGGAGCTGGGCCGACCTGCAGGCCGAAGAGCACGCGCTGCAGTTCACCGTGTCGCGCCTGGCCTCGGTGGACCTGCTGGCCGAGCTGCGGCAGATGATCATCGACAGCGTGGAGGGCGACCTCACCCGCACCGACTTCATGCGCGACGCCCGCCGCGCCCTGGCGCGCAAGGGCTGGTGGGGCCTGAACGAAGTGGACGACCCGGTGACCGGCGAGACCGTGACCACCCGCTTCAACCCCACACGCCTGAAGCTGATCTTCGACACCAACGTGCGCCAGGCGGCCGTGGCCGGCCAGTGGGACCGGGCGCAAGACACCAAGCGCCTGTTCCCCTACCTGCGCTATGTGACCCTGGCCGACGAGAAGGTGCGCGACAGCCACGCCGCCTGGCACAACCTGGTGCTGCCGGTGGATGACCCGTGGTGGAACACGCACATGCCGCAAAACGCATACCGCTGCCGCTGCTACGTGCGCCAGGTCAGCCGCCGCGAATACGAGCGCGGCACCACGCCCACCGGCCAGCGCATGGACAAGACCCCGCCGCGCGAGAAGCTGCGCGAGTGGGAAAACCCACGCACGGGCGAGGTGCTGCAGGTGCCCGAGGGTGTGCACCCGGCCTTCATGGGCAACCCCGGCAAAGACCGCGCCGCCGCCTTGCAGCGCGCCCAGGCCGACAAGCTGCGCGCCGTGCCCGCCGACCTGGCCGCCGCCGCGCGCCGCCTGCTGGAAGGCGACCAGTGATCGACGTCACCACCGACACCAGCGCGTTTGCCGACAGCCTGCAGCAGCTGCAGAAGCGCATGGGCAACCTGCGCCCGGTGTTCAGTGACCTGGGCGCGGTGCTGGAAAACAAAATCCGAGACCGCCGCGAAACCCTGACCGACCCCGACGGCCAACGCTGGGCCGCTTGGACGCCCAGCACCATTGCCAGCTACCCCGAGAGCGGGCGCGGCAAGCTGCTCGACCGCAGCGGCGACATGTGGGACCGCACCGGCCCGCAGTGGATGGTGTCGGGCATGCTGTTCGACACCACCCTGCGCGTGGGCTTCGACAAGGACTACCCGACCTATCACGAGTTCGGCACCAAGCACATGGCCCGCCGTGGCCTGCTCTTCGCCGACCCCGAAAAGGGCGAGCTGGGCGCCGCCGACGAGCAGGCGATTGACGACGTGCTGCAAGACTGGCTCGACGGCGTGTTCGACTGAGAAAAAAACAGGCCCGCGCACGCGCTTGGACCCCAGGCGGCTGCGCTGGTACCGGCGCAGCTTCTTAACCGCGTCATGACGCGATCTAGAGGCCCTGGCGCGCAAAAAGCGCTTCAAATCCCGCCCGCGTTCGCAATACAAGCTTCGCGCGACCCCCGACCATGGCCCCCATGCGTCGAATCCACAACTTCAAAGCCGGCCGTCACACCGCCTCCAGCGGCCTGACCGCCGATTTCACCGAAGCCCAGCTACTCGCCTCGGCGGAGGCTTACGACCCAGCGCTGTCCGAAGCCGCGCTGGTGGTCGGTCACCCCAAGACCGACGCTCCCGCCTACGGCTGGGTCAAGTCGCTGGCCGCCGTGGGCACCGACATGTTTGCCGAGCCGCACCAGGTCAACCCGGAGTTTGCCGATCTGGTGAAGTCCGGTGCGTTCAAAAAAATCAGCTCGTCGTTCTACACGCCAGACCACCCCAACAACCCGGTGCCCGGCGTGTACTACCTGCGCCACATCGGCTTCCTCGGTGCACAGCCGCCGGCTGTGAAGGGTCTCAAGCCCATCGAGTTCTCCGACGACGCCGATTGCATTGAGCTGGAGCTCGACTTCGCCGAAGGAAGCGAGCAGCTGCTCTGGGCCACCGAAGGCCTGGTCTCGCTCTTCAAGACCCTGCGCGATCACCTCATTGAAAAAGAGGGCGCCGAAGCCGCCGACAAGGTGCTGCCCGCCTGGCGCCTGGACAGCGCCGCCGAATCCCTCGCCCGAGCCCGGGCCGAGCGCGACGCCCAGCGCGAAACCCAAACACCCCGTTTTTCTGAAGCCACCCAACTGGAGAGCACCGCCGTGACCCCTGAAGAGAAAGCCGCGCTCGAACAGCGCAACACCCAGCTCGAAGCCGACCTGGCCGCTGCCAAGGCCAAGCTGCGCGACAGCGCGGTGACGGCCAACACCGCCGCACACGCCGCGTTTGCCGAGACGCTGGCGGGTGAAGCCCGCATCGCCCCGGCCGACAAAGCCGTGGTCACCGCGCTGCTCGACTTTGCCGAGCCCGCCGTGATCGAAGGCGAGAGCGCCACCGTGGTCGAGTTCGGCGAGGGCGAGGCCGAGCAAACCATTGGCGCCGCCATCAAAGCCTTCCTCGGCAAGCTGCCCAAGCGCGTGGAGTTCGGCGAGCAGGCCGGCCGCGACCGCGCCGCCGAAGGCCAGGCCGACAAGACCGACGGCGTGCAGTACGCCGAGGGCACGCCGGCCGACACGATTGCGCTGGACAAGCGCATCCGCGCCTACGCCACCGAACACAAGCTGAGCTACGCCGACGCCGCTGGCGCCGTGGCGCGCGGCTGATCCATCACCACCAACACCCACCACCAGGAGCACCTCCACCATGGGCCGTCTTTCCAACCTTCGCATCGTCAACCCGGTGCTGACCAACCTGGCCGTTGGCTACGTCAACGCCGCCTTCGTCGGCACGGCGCTGATGCCCTTCGCCAGCGTGGACAAAGAAGCCGGCCTCGTGCCGGTGTTCAACAAGGACCACTTCAAGGTCTACCAGACCGAGCGTGCACTGCGCGCCAAGTCCAACCGCGTGAACCCGGGCGACACCGCCACCGTGCCGTTCGCCCTGACCGAGCACGATCTGGAGTACCCCATTGACTACCGCGAAGACGCCGAGAGCGCCTTCCCGCTGGAGCAAGTGGCCACCATGAGCGTGACCGAGGGCATCCGCCTGCGCCACGAGAAGATGGTGGCCGACCTGGTGCAGAACGCCGCCACCTACGCCGCCAGCAACAAGATCGCGATCAGCGGCACCAGCAGCTTTGCCCACGCCGATGGCGACCCTGAGGGCGTGATCGACAACGCCAAGGCCGCCGTGCGGGCCAAGATCGTGAAAGACCCGAACACCATGGTGATCGGCTATGCCATGTGGCGCAACCTCAAGAAGCACCCCAAGCTCAAGGCCATCTTGAGCGACAACCGTCCTCGCCTGGTGCAGCTCGCCGACCTTCGCGAGATCTTCGAGATCCCCAGCATCTACATCGGCCGGGGCGTGTACGCCAGCGATGCCGGCGTGATCGCCGACATCTGGGGCAACAACGCGGTGCTGGCCTTCGTGCCCGACGCGCCGAGCGTCCCCGAGGTGCCCGGTGTAGTGGCCGACCCCGGCGCGGCCCGCAGCATCTACGAGCCCAGCTTCGGCTACACGCTGCGCAAGAAGGGCCAGCCTGTGGTGGACACCCGCATCGAAGACGGAAAGCTGGAGATCATCCGCAACACGGACATCTTCACGCCCTTCCTGCTGGGCGCTGACTCCGGTTACCTCGTGGCCGACGCGGGCTGATAGGCGCACACCACCATGGCCACCGCCAAGAAAGCCGCCGCGAAGGCGGCGCCCTCCAAGAAGCCGGCCGCGCCGGTGATCGAAGTCAAGCGCGCGCCGCCTGCGGCCAAGCCGGAAGCCAGCACGTCGACGCAGCTTGTCCAGGTTGCAGAGGAAGCGGCCGAAACCTACAAGGTCACCGGCCGCGTCATCCGCAATGGCATCACGCTGCGCCCCGCTGATCCCGCCACCGGCCGCAAGGCCGACACCGTCGAGCTGACCGAGCGCGAGGCCTTCGGGCTGCGCGGCTTTGTTGAGCTGGTCGAAGAACAGGCCGACGACGCGCCCACGGAATAACCCCCCGAAGCGAAGTCGCCCCCCGCCAGGCCATGAGCGCCTGGCGGGGTTGAGCCAGTGAAAAACCCACCCGTTTCCGTTTCCTTCAGGAGCCTGACCCATGAAAACCTCTATCGTCCTCTGCACGATGTCTGTGCTGGCCGCTGCCGCGCTGACCAAGCAACGATTCGTCACCGCAGCCGGCGCCGTGCCTGCCGCTGGCGCCTACTGCCCCGGTGTGGCCAATGCCAACTACGACGCTGGCGAGCAGGCCGGCCTCGACACCCACGGCATCATCGTCGTCGAAGCCGGTGCCGCCGTGACCGCTGGCGACGCTGTGCAGTGCGACGCCTCGGGCCGTGCCATCACCCTGGCCGCAGGGGCCTCCCTGGCCCGCGCGCTCGACGCCGCCACCGCAGCCGGCGACCTGATCCGCGTCAAGCTCTGACCCCAGCTCTGACCTAGCCGGCCATGTACTGCCTCGCATCGGAAGTTGCCAACACCGCCACCGGCGGCTGGGAAGAGCTGGCGCAGCGCGCCAGCCCTGCCCAAGCCGGCGTGGACGGCGAGCTGTTGCGCGCGGCCGTGGCGGGGCAGAGCCTGGCCGACTGGCCACCAGAGGCCCAGGCCCTCGCGGCCGAGGCCGTGATCCGGCTCAACGACGCCATCGACAAAGCCGGCCGCCACATCGACACCTACCTGTTCCCGCGTTACCGGGGCGTCATGCCGCTGGCGGCCGAGGTGGTCGAGGCCAGCAGCCTGCCCGGTGTGTGCGCCGCCCTCGCGCTGCGCCGCCTCTGGGGCGCCAGCCTGCCCGAAGAGCTGCGCCGCGGCACCGCCTGGGCCGATCAGTACCTGGTGGACGTGTCCAAGGGCATCGTGAGCCTCGGCCAGGCGGACACCGCCGTGGCCCAGGCACCGGGCCAGACGGTCGCGCGCAGCCAGGCCAAGCGCTTCGAGTGGGACGGGTACTGACATGCCCGCGCCCAATCCCGACGACCTGCTGGTGCTGCAAAACGAGCTGGTGGACATGCTCAAAACGGCCCTCGCCAGCGTGCGCCCCGCCGTGCACGTGCTCACGCCCAGCGACCTGTTTGGAGAGACCGAGCAGGACGGTAAGGGCACCACCAAGGTGCAGCCGGTGCCGGCCGTCAACGTCGTGTACATGGGCCACAAGCCCGGCACCGATCCTGGCCAGCAGCGCAGTGACGGCAGGGGCCTCGTGCTGCAGCAGCTCTTCGCCGCCGAGGTGGTGACCCGCAACGTGCGCACCCTCAAGACCGGCGCCGCCGCCCGCAACGACGCCGGCCCGCTCGCCATGCGGGTGATGCTGGCTCTGATGGGTGCTCGCCTGCCCAGCGCCGCCAGCCTGGTGCAGCTGCGCCCCGGCCCCGGCCCCGTGTTCAAGGGCGGCACGCAGTACCTGCCGCTGATGTTTCAGGTGAGCCTGGCCATCGTCAAGCCATGACAACCCGCGCAACCCCTTTTCAACCGCTGTAACAGGAGCCCCACATGCTCAGCACCTTGATTTTCCGGCCGACCCTGATGGCCGGCGTGACCTACGGCCGTGAAGTCGGCTCCACCCAGCCCCTGCAGCCCATCGGCGGTGTGGAAGAGTTGATCCTCTCTTTCGATGAAACCAAGATCAACCAGGTCAACTATCAGTCGAGCGGCGGCGGCAACCGCGCCACCGTGTCGCGCATCAACTCGGCGAACATGACCGCCAAGTTGCAAGACCTGAACCCCGTCAACTTGGGCCGCAACCTGCGCGCGCAACACACCGAGGTGGTTGCCAATACGGTGGTTGCTGAAGTTCGCGTTGCACAAGCCGGCGGTCTGACGCTGCTGGAGCACCTCAACCCCACCACTGTGGTGGTTCGCAACGCCACCACAGACGCGGTGATCGCTGCGGCTGGCAACTTCGAAGTGCTCCCCGACGGCCTGCTTTGGCTCGACGCATCGACAGCTCTCGATGCAGCACTGACCGCCTGGGAAGCGGCGAACCCGACGCTTGACCCGAAAGACTTCCCCGGCCTGGGCATCGAGGTGGACTACGCCCATAGCGGCTACGACCTGCTGGAGGTGCTGACCGCCGCCGCCCCGGTCCTTGAGTTCTATTTCGCGGGCGTGAACGAGGCCATGGGTGACCTGGGCTCCGGCATCCACCTGTTCCGCGTGCAGCAGAGCCTGACGAAGAACCTCAACCTCATCAGCGCGAGCAGCTTCTCGACGCTCGACATCGAGGGCGAGGTGCTGCTCGACCCCACCAAGACCGGCAGCGGTCGGTCGAAATACATGCGCTATCGCGGCTCGGTCCCCGCCTGACGCGGCGCGCCGCTCCCGAACTGACAACAGCGCCTGCGGGCGCTGTTTTTCCTTGACCCGCCAGCGAGGCACACCATGGCCATCAAACCCGTCGAAATCCTGATCACCGCCAAGGACAAGGCGTCCAGCGTGTTCGGCTCGCTCAAGGCCACGGCCATCGGCGCGGGCATCGCCATTGCCGGCTACTTCGGCGTGCGCCTGTTCTCCAGCGCTGTGGAGGGCGCCGCCGCGCTGGAGGCCAAGCTCAGCGAGGTCAAGGCCGTGGCAGGGGCCACCGCTGAAGACATGGTGCTGCTGCGCAAGGCCGCCGAAGACGCGGGCGCCACCACCAAGTTCAGCGCAGAGGAAGGCGCCGACGCGCTGGGCAACCTGGCGCGGGCGGGCCTCTCGGTCAAGGAATCCATCGCCGCATTGCCGCCCACCCTGGCACTCGCGCAGGCCGGGCAGATCGGCCTGGCCGAATCGGCCGAGATCGTCACACGCACGCTGGCCGGGTTCAACCTGGAGGCCGATCAGTCCGGCCGCATCGCCGACGTGCTCACTGCCGGCGCCAACGCCAGCAACACCAGCGTGACGGGGCTGGCACAGGCGCTCAGCTACGCCGCTCCCACGGCCGTGAGCCTGGGCCTGAGCCTGGAGACCACGGTCGCGATCATCGGCAAGTTTGCCGACGCCGGCATCGACGCCAGCCGCGCAGGCACGGCGCTCAACGCCATCCTCTCGCAGTTCAGCGACCCGGCCTCCAAGTTCCGCCAGGAGCTGGCGGCCATGGGCATCGTCACGAACGACTTCGAGGTCGCGCTGCGCCAGCTCGCCGAGCGTGGCCCCGCCGGGCAAAAAGCCATCCTCGCCGTGGGCACCGAAGCCGGCCCGGCCCTGCGCGCGCTGCTCAACCAGGGCATTGGCGCGCTGGACGAGCTCAAAGCCAAGCTGGACGAGAGCGCCGGGAGCGCCTCTGCCTTTGCCGCCCTCGTGGAAGACAACCTCACCGGCGCCGCCAGCGGCTTTGGCAGCGCCTGGGACACGGTCAAGGTGGCGCTGGCCACCCCGGTGCTGCCTATCCTGAAAGACGGCATCCAGCAGCTCACAGGCGCCCTGCGCGAGGCCGTGGCCAACGGTTCGGTGGGCAGGTTTGGCGAGGCCATCGCCAAGGGCTTTGAATCTGCGCTGACCTGGGGCCGGGCGTTCCTGGCCGAGGTGGACGTGGCCGCCATCGGCGCCCAGGTCACCAGCGCGGCCACACAGGTGGGCGAAGCCTTCGCCAAGCTGGAGACCTACGCCACCAACACCGGCAACGGCATCAAGCTCGTCTGGGGCGTGATGAGCGCCGGGGCCAACACCGTGCTCGGCCTGGTCTACCTGGTGGGCAGTGCATTCGCGGGCGTGCTGAGCAACATCCAGTCGGGCAGCGCGTTGATGTACGAGGCGCTCAGCAAGGTCACCTTCGGCGAGCTGTCGGCCCGCTACAAGGCCGCCGCCGACGAGATCAAGACCGAGGCCGGCGCCACCTGGGCCGCGTCTGAGGCGCTGGGCCTGAAGGCCACCGAGTCGCTCGGCAACGTGGCCGACGCCGCACAGCTCGCCCGCGACGGCTGGGCCGGGCTCACCGAGAGCAGCAGTGAGGCCGCCAAGCAAAACGCCACCAGCGAGGCCACGTTCAAGGCGGTGGCCGAGACCCTGAAAGAAGTGGGCGGCGATGCCACTGCCCTCGGCCAGAAAGCGCAGGCCGCCGCCATCCTGCAGACCGAAGCCGCGCGCCAGACCCGCGCCGAGGTGGCCGCCCTCAAAACCGAATACGAGGCCGCCCTGCAGGCTGGCGACGTGCAGGCTGCTGTGGGCAAGCTGCAGCAGATGCAGGACGCCTTGCGCGGCACCAGCGAGGCAGCGGCCACCACGGCGCAAGACGTGTCGAACGCCTTCGAGCGCATGGGCATCAAGACCAAGACCGAGTTGAGCCAGGCGGCCACCAACGCGCGCAACGACTACGACCTGATCAAAGCCAGCGGCCAGGCCACGGCCGAGGGCCTGCAGCAGTCGTTCCAGCGCTACGCCGAAGCCGCCATTGCCGCCAACGGCGGCGTGGCCACCGCCACGCTGCAGGGCGAGGCCGGCATGCGCGGGCTTGAGATCGTCACGGACGCCACCGGCAAGAGCATCGTGCGCGCGATGAACGACGCAGCCAACGCCACGGCCGGCGCGGGCAACGCCGCCCACGGCGCGGCCGGCGGTTACCGCAACATGGCCCAGAGCGCGGCCGAGGCAGCGGCCGCCGCCAAGAACCTCGCCGCAGCGAACGCCAATTACCAGAGCCCGCTCGGCTCCGACAAATACGCTGGCCCCGAGGGCGGCAGCGTGGTGGGCAACACGCGCGAGCAGCGGCTTGGCGGCCAGAACGCGGTGGACAACACGCTGGCCTTTCGCCTGCGCGACGAGCTGAAGGCGGGCACCTTGGGGCCAGAGGATGCGGACGACATCAGGGCCGCCATTGCAGCGCTCGACCAGAACGAAACGGTCAACCGCGACCTCGACAGGTTCGGCGGCGGCTTCAGCGCAGCGGGTGCCGCCGACCGCGAAGAGTGGCGCAACATCCGCACCCAGCTGGCCCAGGCACTGACCACGCAGAAGGTGGGCCAGCGCGTGGCGGTGGACATCAACGTGGGCGGCAGCACCGAGACGGTGGAGACCGACGAATCCGGCGCGCGCAAGCTCGTGAAGGCCCTCCAGAAAGCCGGCCTGGCCGCCGGCCGCTGACCGACTTGCACCAGATCGCAAACCCGTCCTGATCCCTCATCGGACGGGCACCTGAGCCCCTTGCGGGCGGACCCCTGAGCCCGTCATGGGCGACCCCATATCCCGCCCGCGTTCCAAAGACGGCATCGCGCGCGCGCGGCACGATGCCGTGCATGCCCACCATCACCCTCACGCACCCCAGCGCCGGCCCCGGCAGCACACCGCTGGCGCTTGAGCTGCCCGGCACGCTGCTGTGGACCGACGAGCACGCTTGGCAGGCCGTGCTGATGGCCACCCAATACAGCACCACCGGCGCGCTGCACATCGACGAGTGGGTCAAGCAGGCCGGCCGCCCCATGACGCTCCAGGGCGCGCAAGACCGCGCCTGGCTGGACCGTGGCGACCTCGAAACCCTGCGCGCCTGGAGCAACCAGGCCGGCATCGTGCTCAGCGCCAACCACCGGGGCACCGTCTATGCCGCCAAGCTGGACAACACCGCCGGACCCGCCGTCACGGCCGAGCCGCTGAGCGAGTTGCTCCAGGGGCCAAGCCGTTACACGGTGCGCAACGAAGCGGGCGCCATCGTGCTCGACGTGGACGTTGACTACTTCAACCCGCAGCCCACCGACCCGTTTGCCGTGACGGTGCGGATTTTGATCCTCTGAGCGCGAAGCCGCGCCACCTTCTGGAGCCTTGAACATGAACGACACATCTACCGCCGATGCGCCCACGCTGCGCGAGCGCGTCACCACCTGGTGGGCCAAGGCCAACCGCAAGGCGATTGCCGGCGGCGTCCTGCTGGGCGTTGTGCTGTTCGCCCCCGCTCTGCTGGCCACCTGCAGCAATGAGCCGGGCATTGAGCAAGCGCCCACGGCCGAGACCGCTGTTACCGAAGCCGAAGCGCTGGCCGAGGTGATGGACCGCCTCTATGTGTTGGACGCCCATGTCGCCAGGCTGCAGGACCGAGTTGCCGAGCTGGAAGACCAACGGCCTGCAGCCTCGCCACGCCCGCGCATGAGCCGCGCGCCAGCCGGCGTGGCCCCCGAGCCTGTTTCCGAGCCCACCGCCTGGTCAGCGCCCACCGACCTCGACCGAGCCATTTCCGCCTTCAACGCCACCCTCCAGGAGCCCACGAAATGAAACACTCACTGATCCGCCTGGCGCTCGTCGCCGCTTCCGCCTTCGCACTGGCCGCCTGCGACAGCGCCCCCACCAAGCCCGAGCCCGCCCAGGCTGTGGCCACGGGCGCACCCGCCTATGCACCCGCCGCGCCGGGCAAGTCGCTGGTGGAGATGGAGTACGAGCTGCGCAAGCTGGAGATTGAGGGCAAGACCAAGCGCGAGCAGACCCGGATGATGACGCTGGTCAAGTTCGCCGATGAGTCGAAGAGCGAATTCGCGAAGGGCGTCGTCGCTGGCCTGCTCGGCCAGCCGCAGGCCGAGTCAGAGCCGGCGCGCCAGTCTCTCCTGCAGGCGCAGGCCAACGCCGAGCGCCGAGCAGCACAGGAGCGCCGCGACAAGGCACAGCTGGAGCTGGCCAAGGCCCAGCTTGACAGCCAGAACAGCGGGTGGAACAAGTTCCTTCAGGTGTGGGACCGTGGCGTTGACCTGGCGAAGTTCAAGTTGGGGCTCGGCTGGCAGAAGACCCAGACCGTGATGGCAAACGAGCAGGAGCGTTACCGAATGGACACCGTGCGTGGGGCGCAGTCCGATGGGTTTTCGCTGGGTAGTGGCGCGGCGCTGGACGGCGTGCAAGTCGGCAGCGGCGCAACGCTCGGAGGCGTGAGCGCGGGCGCTGCTGCGGCCAGCGCTGGCGCCAGCGCCGTGGCCAACGCCCAGACCCCTGCACCTGCCACAGATACCCCGGCCGAGTAACCCCATGGCCATCCTGTCAGACGACATCAAGCTGCTTGAGAGCAGCGTCATGGCCGACGTGCCCGAAGGCGGCGGCGCGGCCACGGGCGTGGAGGTGGTGGACGGCGCGAGCAACAACGTGTTCCCCGACCCGTCCACCGATGACCACGTGTCCGGCCGCTTCCGCCTGCGCAAGCTCTTCGGCGCCGCCCACACCGACAACACCGATCTGCTGCTCGGCGCGTCCGTGGTGGTGCTGGAAAACTACGCCGACCCGCTGGTCAACTTGCTGGTGTTCGAGACCGGCGGTTGGTTTGACGAGAGAGACGACGCCAAGGCCGCGATTGAGGCCTACCTGGTCAAGGGGCCAAAGCTCATCTGCCGCATCATGGATACGCAGTTTGCTGGGGCCAACTTGCTGCAGCTCTACAACATCGCCCCGGCCGCCGGTTTCCCCGTGGGTGGCGACACCGTCGTGGTGCGTAACCCGAGCGGCGCCGAGGAATACCTGCAGATCCTCAAAACCGTAACCACCACGCTGAGCGTGCCGGTTGACGGCGATGTCATCCCGATCAACTTCTGCACCTGCACGCTCAGCGGTGTCTTGCCGTTTGACGTGCTCGGCGCGCCGATTCAGCGGGCCACGCCCAGCGCCGCAACGGCTGCCGTGGTGCACAGCACGGCGCAAAGCCAGGGCGTGAAGTTCCACACCGTGAAGCCTCTCGCGCTGGCGGCCTCGGTAGGTGACAAGTCGGTCACCGTGGCCGGTGGCATTTACTCGCCGCTGGTGCCGGCCTCCACAGTCGATGACCCGATCACCGATCTGTACCCCCTCGTCACGCGCCCCACGCTGGCGCGCACCGCCGCAGGCGTGTTCACGCTGCCGGCAGTCACGCTCACACTCTCGCCCGGCACGGTGCTGCAGCTGCCCACCGCAGTGGAGCCCGGAACGCTGACCATGCAGCACGGCGCCACGGCCTTCACCACCAACCTGGCCGGCGAGTTGCTGCAGGGCACCACCGTGGTGGGCTTGGTGGACTTCCGCCAGCGCACGCTCACCATGGCAGGCACCGCGCCGGCCTACGGCAGCGCCAGCAACACGCTCGCGTTCAAGCCCGCCACCGTGGTGGGCGCCACCGCCCACAGCGCGGCGATTGAAATCACCACGGCCAACCAGAGCCGCAGCTGGGTGCAACCGCTGGACCCACCGCCCGCGCCGGGCACGCTCAGCGTGAGCTACATGGCACAGGGCCGGTGGTACGAGTTGACGGACGACGGCTCGGGCAAGCTCTCGGGCGCCGACAGCAGCTATGGCACGGGCAGTGTCACTTTCCTCACCGGCTCAAGCCTGCTCACCCTGGGCGCGCTGCCCGACGTGGGTGGGCTGCTTATCTACACCTGGGGCGAGGCCGACAGCGCCCGCGCCGCCACCGGCCTGCCCGCGCGCGCCTGGACCACCATCGCGCTGGCCACGCAGCCGCAGCCCGGCACGCTGTCGATCAGCTGGCCCATCGGCGCGGGCGGCACCAGCGTGCAGACCGCCACCGTGGCCGCCAACGGCACCGTCACCGGCCCCGCGCAAGTGGGCGCAGTGGAGCGCGTGGAGGGCGGCGGCTATCAGTTCGCCTTCTCGCCCGACACGATGCCCACCGGCCCGGTGGACATTGACTACACGGCCGCCGCCGAAGAGACCGGCTTCACGAACGACGGTGGCGGGCAATACACCCTGGCAACGGCGCCGCTGGCCAGCTCGGTGCGCTTCAAGGTGGTGGGCTCGGTGGGCGGCACGGCCAAGGCCTACGCCTGCCGCAGCGTGGGCACCGACGTGTATGCAGGTTCAGTGCTCATCGGACAGATCAACAACACCACCGGCGTGATGCTCCTGAACGGCGCCAGCGCCATCACCGTGACGCGCCACACCAAGACCAAGCAGCTCGCCGCGCAGCCCACGGTGAGCATGGGATAAACACATGCCCTACGCAACGCAAGACCGCTACTACTACAAGACCGAGTCCACCTCGGTGGACTATGCGCTCGATCTGGATGGCGTCATCGAGATCGGCTACCAGCCCGCCAGCGGCGGCGCGGCCGTGAGCCTGAGTGTCGAGCCCACCTGGTACATCGACACCACGCCACCCGAAGGGCTCACCCTGGTCACCAACGGCATCGCGTTTGACTGGGCGGGTGAGAAACACTTCACCCGAGATGGCGCCCTGTTCCGCGGCTGGAACCCCACCACCGGCGCCGCCACCGCAGCCGGCAGCGCGAGCACCGAGGGCCGCATCAACTTCACCACCGTGCCGGCCGGCGGCGCCAACGCCATCACCTGGCGCAACGCGGCCCACGACGCGCGCGGTGCGCTCGATGTGTTCGGTGGTGTCTACCGCGTGGCATCGGCACCCATCAAGCAGGGCAACTTTTTTCAGCAGGCCGCCGACCTCACGTCATCCGCCGACAACGCGGGCGTGCTCACTGGCGACTTCACCGGCGTGGTGGACGCGCTGCGCGGCATCGTGGTGTGGTCTGTTGCGGGCCTGGGCGCGGGCGCCGAAGACGGCGAAGCGGTTCGCGCCGACGAACTCACCTACAGCGCGGTGTTCCAGCAGTACGTCCCGAAAAATGAAGCCCTGCTCGGCATCAGCACCAAGCGCATCCCCATTGATGGTGAGGTGCCTGTGTACCACTCGGGTGAGCACGCCCTGGTGCACAACACACTGCCCACTGCGCTGCCCAACCCGCTGGTCAAAGGCACCGTGTACGACCTGGGCCGCGAGCGCATTGCCGCGGTGGACGCGCGCACACCCGCAGGCGTCAAGGTGCCGGGCGCGCTGTACGAGGTGGACTTCGACGCGGGCACGTTCGTGGTGCCCGTCGAGTCCGACCTGACCGGCATCGACCAGCCGCTCACCGTGTTTCACCGCATCGAAGACGAGCTTGAGATCGCCGTCGCCGACATCAGCGGCCGGCTTGATTTCTCCACCGTCACCGGCCTCACCCACGACTTCCCGGCCGACACGTCGTTCGTCAGCAGCAAGCTGCGCAAGGGCGACCTGTTCGCGCGTGCACACAACTTCTTCGAGCAGACCACCTGGACGGGTGAGTGGTCCGACAGCCTGATCGGCAGCGCCCCCGCCGCGCAGTTCAACCATGTTGACTACCCGCCCGTGGTCACCAACCGAGGATCAATTGAGGAGCGGTGGGCGCTCATCCGCACCGGCGCGACGACGGTGAATGTGATCGGAGAGCACGTCGGCCAGGTGCTGACCAACGTCACCACCACGGCGGCGATTGAGCCCATGAACCCGAACACCGATGTGCCGTATTGGTCCATCCCGACACTGGCGCACGGCGGCGGCTGGTCCGTTGGCAACGTGCTGCGTTTCAACACCGCAGCCTGCGGGACCGCGTTCTGGGAGGCACTGGCCATTCTGCAAGGCCCTGCCACCGTGGCCAACGACCGCGCCATCGTGGCCTTCCGGTCTGACGTCGACAACCCGGCCTGAGCCTCACAACCATGACACTCCCAACCTCTCAGCCCAACTACTTCGACAGCAGCGAGACCGGCGCGCCCACGCTCAACAACGTGACGGCCAGCTTGCTGGAGGTGATTCGCGCTTGCGCCAAGAACGGGTTCAACTCCAAGACGGTGACCAGCATCGCAGTGGCCAGCGGCGTGGCCACTGCGACAGCAGCCTCACACGGTTACAGCGCCACCTACGGCAAGTTGCTGCTGATCGAGGGCAGTGGTGAAGCCTTGTTGAACGGCCGCAAACAGCCCCTGAGCGTGGCCACGAACACCTTCACGTTCGCCGCCCCCGGCGTGGCCGACGGCACCTACACCGGCACCATGAGCGCCAAGCGCGCCCCACTGGGGTGGACCGAGCCGCACACCGGCACCAACGTGGCAATCTTTGCGCGCAGCGCGCCGGAGGCCACGGCCATGCTGCTGCGTGTCAACGACAGCCACGCCAATGGCAGCACGGTGACAGATGCGCGGATCGTGATGGCGGAGTCGGCGACGGACGTGGACACCTATTCCGGCCTCGCTCCCACCGCCGCGCAAGTGTCGGGCGGTCTGTATTGGCACAAGGGCCCAAACAGCGCAACGGCCAAGCAGTGGTGCGTGGTCGGCAACGACAGGTTCATTTGGGTGTTCACCCAGTACGGATCAACGGTCAGCCTGCTGGCCGGGCAGGGCTTTGGCGACATCGTCCCTTACTACGCGGGGGATGCATACGGTGCGCTGGTGGCCGGCGCTTCGAGCGCAGGGTCTGGGACGTCGACCACGGGGCGGATCGGCATTGTCGACGTCTACGGTCTGCTCTCGACCAGCTACCAAGTGTCTGCCGCTCGTGCTCAGTCGGGCTCTGGGACTGCGCAACCGCAAGCCCTGGTAGGTCCACGCGCTGGGGGCATTGTCGGCGGCGCTGGTTTCCAGACCGCTGGCAGCACTGTGGTGATCTCACCCAGTCCGCTGCACGTCAACGACGGAGCAGCACCAGGCATCGTGCGTGGTGAGGTTCCGGGTGTCCGGTTGCCCATGTTCAACGCGCCGTTCACACACCTTGTCCCTCAAACGGTGGTGACGAGCGCGGGGGATCGTGTGTTCCTGCCGATAAATTTCGGCTCTCAGGGGGGCAACGGCCAGATCCTCATTGAACTGACCAGCGGGTGGTACGACTGATGGCCGCAATCTACCGCCCAGTTGCGCGGACGCTTTTCAATGTGCTTGACGGCGGGCCTTACAGCCTGCCCGCTGGCACAACCACCAACGTGGGCAGTCCGAGTAACGCGCCGGTGCGGCGCAAGCTGCACCTGCACAACCAGCGCACTGGCCGACTCGTGGCAGAGCAGTGGTCTGGTCGAACCGACGGGGCTCACCAGTTTTTTGGTGTTGCTGCCGCCACCTATTACGTGATCACTTTCGACCACACCGGCGAATACAACGGCGAAGTCACGACCGACATCGTGGTGCCCCCGCCACCCGCCCCATGAGCCTCGCTCTGCGCACCCGCCGCAACAGGCTGCTCGCCATGCGCGCCGACATCGACGGCGCTGGCGGGGGTGCGCTGTGGCTACTCGATGGCGACATGGCGCCCAACCCGGAAACCGCGCCGGCCAACGCGCCGGTGTGCATCGTCACGCTGGCGTCGGTTTCGTTCGAGATGCACGCCACCGATGCGCAGATGGACCTGGTGCCCGCCGTGGGCAATGCAGCCCGCGCGGGACAGCCCACCTGGGGCCGCTATGTGGATGGTGATGGCGTGGCTGTGTACGACTGCCCCGCTGGCCCACCAGGTAGCGGCGCCGAGATCATCGTCACCGACGGGCTGGATCCACCGAGCGCGATGATGTACACCGGCGGCGTGGTCACCGTCACGCACACGATCACGGAGCCCTGAGCGTGGCCGACCTCAACCTGGTCTTCAGCCGGGCGCGCTACACCGGTGGGCCGATCAGCCTGGTGTTCGGCTACGAAGACGCGCCGCCAGCACCCGACCCACTCACCGCGCACGGCACCACCGTGTTCGGCTTCTCCCTGACGGGCAGCGGTCTGGTCGCCTACGAAAACCGCAACCCCCGCCGCGTCAGCACCCGCAGCACTCAGGTGCACCAGACCGCCCGGGCGGCCCTGCAGGCGCTGGACATGCCGAGCCAGCAGGCTGCCCACCACCCCGGCGGCCACGACCTGCCCATGCAGCAGGCCCAGGCCCGCGAGATCAGGCCCGAGCAGCCCATCGGCCAGACCGGCCAGGTGCGCGGCGAACGCGCCCAGGTGCATGAGCAGGGCACCCCTATCGAAACGGCTCGCGCGCAGGTGCACCAGATCACGCTGCGCGTACGCACCCACGCCGCCCAGGTGCACCAGATCGCCGACCACCTGCAGGCCCTGGCCAGCCAGCCGCACCAGATTGCCCGGCTCACGCACACCGGTGGCGTGCAAGCCCTGCAGATCGCCGACCGCCTGCAAGCGCTGGCCCTGCAACTGCACCAGCGCGCACGCGCCGCCGGGCGAGGCCTTGATCAACCACTGGAGCAAGCGCGAAAGGTGCCGCCCGGCAAAGAGGTGTGGCCACCGGTGCCCACCGGCCCGGGATTCGAGCCGCATGTGCCCGATCTCAATCTCGTGTTCGCCTGCCCGCCGTATGAGCAGGGCGCCCCGCTCGACCTGGTGTTCGGGCACGTGTGCGCTCTGCCACCCGCCCCCGGCGCACCGCTCTTCATCTTGCCCGCGAGGTACTACATGGCCGTCCATTCACTCACCTGCCACAAGCTGCCGTCCATGGAGCCGGTGCCGATCTTCGGTGTCAACCTGTCGGCGGCCGAGGGCTCCTTTGGCTGGTCGTTCAGCGCCGAAGCGCCGCCCAGCGTGTTTGACCAGCTGGCCGCCACCGGCACAACGCCCACCCGTGTGTTGATCACGCTGGACGGCCTGCAATTTGAGTTCGTGCTCGACGAGCCCGAGAAGTCCGAAGCCTTCGGCGGCAACGGCACGTCGATCTCTGGCCGCAGTGCCACGGCGCTGCTGTCCGGCTTCTACGCTCTGGAAACCGCCCGCCACAACACCGCCGCCGCCACGGCTCAGCAGCTGGCCCTGGCCGCGTTGGAGTTCACCGGCTTCGCGCTCGATTGGGGCCTGCCAGACTGGCTGGTACCGGCGGGCGCATGGAGCCACATCGGCACACCGCTTGCTGCCGTCCAAGCCCTCGTCGCCAGCGCGGGCGGTCACCTGCAGAGCCACCGCAACGCGGCCACCCTGCAGGCCCGCCACCCATACCCAGACTTGACCGGTGGAATGCCGGGCGTGCCTTGGAACTGGGCTGACCCAAGCGTGGTGCCCGACATCGAGCTGGCACCCGACGCGGTCCTGGTGATGGGCACGAGCCGGGTATTCGGCGCCGACATCAACGGCGTGTATGTCAGCGGCACCACACACCCACCGCGAGCGCTGTACAAGCGCCAGGGCACGGCGGGCGACAAGCTGGCCAGCCTCATCACCGACCCGCTGATCGTTGCGCCCGAGGTGGCCCGCATGCGCGGCCGGTCGGTCGTCGGCGCAGCCGGCCTCAAGCAGTTTGTGACGCTGGAGCTGCCGGTGCTGACCGGGGTCAGCCAGCCCGGCGTGATCGACCCGGGCAAGCTCCTGCAGGTGAATCACGCGGTGCCGTGGCGCGGCCGGGTTCGCTCGGTCAGCGTCTCGGCCCCATTCGGCGGCAAGGTGCGCCAGCAGCTGCGGGTGGAGCAACACCTGGAGGCGACACCGTGATTCAAGACAACGTGTTTCTGGCGCTGCGTGCGCTGTTCCCGCAAGAGCCGGAGCTGGTGGGCGACGTGACGGCCGTTCACGGCGACGGCACTGTGACGGTGCTCATGCCCGGCGGCGGCGTTCAACGTGTGAGGGGCACCGCCACGGTCGGCGATGCGGTGTTTTTCAAGGCCGGTCTGATCACCGGCCCGGCGCCCGATCTGACGGCGCTGACGATAGAGGAATAGGACAGCGCCCAGAGAAAAAAGACGGGCGACCTGGCCAGGTGCGCTAACACCAGGCCAAGCCCCCAACCTGCAGAGCGAGCTGCAAGCCAGGCAAGACCCGCCACTGTCGCGACAGCGGGGCGAGCCTAGCAGATTTACACCCAACGTAATCGGCTTGCAATGAATGAAATCAGATGTGGCGGTTGCCACAAGAAACTCGGTGAAGGCCTGTACACGGCCCTCAAGATCAAATGCCCCCGATGTGGGGACATGAACCACCTGAGGGCCGAGAGCCCCCAACCCGCGTGCCATCGAGCGCCTGTATCCCTTCAGACCTATGGCCAACGCAAAACCAACCCAACCAAAAAACCTCCTGGGGCCTAGAGCCCAACCCATGCTGCCGTGGATAGGCGGCAAGCGCCGCCTGGCCGGCCAGATCATTCCCTTGTTTCCTGACCATGGGTGCTATGTGGAGGTGTTCGCCGGGGCGGCAGCGATCTTCTTCGAGAAGCCGCCCGCCCAGGTGGAGGTGCTCAACGACGTGCACGGTGAGCTGGTGCGCCTTTACCGGGTCGTTCAGCACCACCTCGAGGAGTTCATCCGGCAGTTCAAATGGGCGCTCACCAGCCGTGAGATGTACCGCTGGACCGCCAGCACGCCGCCCGAGACGCTGACCGACATACAGCGCGCCGCGCGCTTCTACTACCTGCAAAAGCTCGGCTTCGGCGGCAAGGTGGACGGCCAGACGTTCGGCACCGCGACCACCAGCAAGGGCCGCCTGAACCTGCTGCGCATTGAGGAAGACCTTAGCGCGGTGCACCTCAGGCTGCACCAGGTCACTGTCGAGAACCTGGACTGGGCCGATTGCGTGAGGCGCTACGACCGACCGCACACGCTCTTCTACATGGACCCACCTTACTTCGGCACCGCAGGCTATGGCAGCGACTTCGGGTTGGAGCAATACCAGCTGATGGCCGACCTGATGCGTTCGATGAAGGGCAAGGCGGTCGTGAGCGTCAACGACATCCCATCGATGCGCAGCGCGTTCAATGGCCTGAAGGCAAGGGAGCTGAAGATCCGCTACACCGTCGGCTCAAGCGGGTCAGCTCGTTCTGAGCGGGGCGAACTCCTGGTCACCAATTTCTAGGCCCTGGAGCGCGCTGAAGCCTGTGTCTGGCACCAGCACCTTCACCATGTGCAGATCGTTCGTCCTGGCGCGATCTGGAGGTTCATGGAAGCGAGGGACGGTATGAACAATGCGGCCAGAACCGCCGCCGTTCCTACATCCATAATTCCTTTACAACCCAAGTAACTCAAGTGAGCGCGATTTATCCAAGCCAAAGCGGCTCATTTATCGCGCCGCGCTTCAGGTGGGGTAGGTGCCGTAGACCGTGCCCCCGTTGACCGCCCCGCCCATCACCAGGTGGTGGTTGCCCCAGGCGTGGTCGGTGCCGGAGCTGCTGTTGGGCGCGAAGGTCCGGCCGAAGTCGCTCTGGGTGAACAGGGTCACGTTGTTGCCCATGTTGATGGCGGTCATGGCGTTGTAGAAGCACGCCATGGCGTCCGCCAGAGACTGCATCAGCCGGGCGTGCTCGCCGACCAGGCTGGTGGCAGCGATCTGTTCGTTGTGGGTGTCGAAGCCGCCTTGTTGCGCAAAGAAAATCTGTTTGTCGCCCTGCACCGTCGCGCGGCCCTGGATGAGTTTGGCCACCTGGTACAGCTGGCGACCCAGCGGGTTGGCGATGTTGCCGCTGGCGTCGGTGAGCGGCGCAAACGCGGTGTCGATGGCGGTGGGCGCCCCCGGAACGGGCCTGACCTTCACGATGGCGCCCAGCCGGTTCGACATCTCGACCGCCGTGCGCTGCTGTTGTGCGTAGCTGCCCAGCAGCACGTTGGTGCTGCCGAGGTTGGCCGAGTCGTACATCACGTCCAGTGCTGTTTTTCGCGCCACGGTGGTGGTCCCCGTGCTCGTGAGGTTGTCGACCCCGAAGTTGCCGCCCGGGCCGGGCAACACCAGCGGGGTGCCCAGGGACGACAGCCCGAAGTGGCCATTGCCCCCCAAAGAGATCACCGGGTTCACCGTGCCCATGGCGTCCACCGTCCGCCCACCCCAGCCCGTGCGCACCAGCGAGGTCGCGCTCGACGATTCCCACTGGACTTGCTGGTCGGAGTGGGAAAACAGGTTGTCGGGAATGAGGGGGTTGGTGTCGGGCAGGCTGCGGAACTGCGCCTTGGTCAAGGGGCCGAACAGCGAGCCCACGTTCATCACCGGCACGATCTTTTGGGCGCTGCAGACCGAGGTGAGCGCCGACATTGACGGGTGCAGGCCGAAGTCGGTGCCGGTGATCGGGATCAGGCTGGTGCGCGGCAGCGCAAGGGTCTGCCGGACGGTGGCGTACTGGCCATGGCGCGTGGTGTCGGTCGGCACCACCATGTTCATGCCGTCGTTGCCGCCGTAAAGGAACACGCACACCAGTGCCCGGTAGCCGTCGGACTGCGCATTGACCGGGTTCTGCAGCAGGGCCGAGAGGCTGCCCGCGCCAAAGGCCCCGGTGAGCGAGGCCCCGCCCAGCTGCAGCCAGCGGCGGCGGTTCATCAACAGCGCTTCCATGGAATGGGGGTGTGTCATGTAGAACTCAGCGGGTCAGTTGGTACTGCGGGGAGGCGAACACCAAAAAGGCGGCCTGCTTGACGCGGTTGGTCTTGTCGGTCGCCGTCGTGGACGAAAAGGCCGACACCGCGTTGACCACCGCCGTGTGGGACGCTGCGGGCAGTCGCTCGCCCAGCGCCAGCAGCGACAGGCGCTCCACCAGCCGCTCGGGGTTGGTCGCGTCGGCCGTGAAGGCGCTCAGGTTCACCTTGGTGCCCACCGCGTTGGGCACATTGGTCGAGGGATTGGGGCCGTCCCACATGATCAGTGAGTTCAGGAAGTTGAGGCGGTTGAGCGCGGTGTTGGCGTTGTGGATGCCGAAAGCGGGCCCCACCAGCGCCGGCACCGTGCCGGCCACCGGATAGTCCGGCGGGTAGTAGTTGAAGACCGATGGCGAGCGGAAGGCGTGTTGCCGCAACTCCTCGCCCCACGACCAGCCCAGCGCGTCACCGTCGGTGCGGCCGTTCAAGGCGCGCACGGTGCCGGTGAAAAGCTGGATGGGTTCGCGCAGGCGCCCGGCGCTGGTGCCGGGTGTCGCCGACCGGGCCTCGCTGTCGAGGAGGATCGCGGCCACGGTGGCGGCCAGATCGCCCTTGATCCCCCTGCCGAAACGCTCGAAACGCCCGGTGTTGAAAGCGTTGACCACCCGCTGCACGTAGGCGGAGCTCGGGTTGCTGGTCACCAGCTGCTGGATCAGGTGGCGGCTGACGAAGGGCCCGATGTTGGGGTGGTTCATCAGGCTGTTGAGCACCGCGTCGAGTGCCGTGGCGGCGTTGTGCCCGGACGCCAGTGACACGCCGGAGAGCAGCGCGCGCGCCTGCGTGTCGTGAAAGGCCGCCACCGTGACCATGTCGCCGTCGTAGAACTGGCAGTTCGACCCCTGTGGCCAGCAGCCCCAGGGCGTCGCGCCGCCGGCGGGGTAGGTCCATCCGGTGAGCGCGAAGGCGTAGGCGCGCACCTGCTCGTTGTTGTAGGTGGGTATGCAGGCACCGCTCTTGAGCGTGCCGTTGCTGTTGAGTTCGCAGGTGCCCAGTGAAAACAGCTGCAGCAGCTCGCGCGCGAAGTTCTCGTTGGGGGCCAGCTTGTCGTTGTTGACGTGGTCCAGGTAGTCGCCCATCACCGGCGACAGGATCACCTTGCGCAACAGATCGCGGTAGTTGCCGAACGCATGGTCCAGCAGCATGTTGTTGTAGTTGCGCAGGCCGTAGGTGCCCGACACCTCGAAGTTGGACACCACCACCAGTTGCTGCAGGGCCAGGCCGACGCGCTGGCGCAGCTGGTCGGGGCCGTTGACCGCGTTGCGGTAGAAATCCCAGACCAGCGGCGTGGACGACGACCAGTCGCGCCAGCAGTTGGGTTCCCGGCCCTGGCAGAAGTCCACGGTGCGGCTGGTGTGCTTGTGAACTGCGTTGGTGCCGCCACTGGTGTAGCGCGACAGCGGCATCTTCACCCCCTGGGTGCCGGTGAGCGAACGTTTGAAGGACTGCCGCAGGCTCATCTGGTCGGCGATCCAGTGCGTGGCGCCCACTTCACTGATGCGACTGACCAGGGCCTCGGTGGGTCCGAACGTGGCCTGGTTGGCCAGCCGGACGGCGTCCACCTGGGTGGTCTGCGCCTTGGACCCGCCCAGGGTTTCGATATTCAACAAGGCGTCGTCGATGGAACCCATGACCCCCGTCCAGGAGGCGGCCGAGGACGGGCCATCAGAAGCGGTTGACTGCGCTGCTCCGTCGTCGTCGCTGGCACCCACCGACGCCTTGGACGCGGTGTCAGCGCTGGCGCTGCTGTCTGCTTCTCCGCCACCGCATGCGGCCAGCGCGAACAGCAGGCTGCTGCAGGCCACCCACCGGAACAATGTGCTCGGGCGAGCGGACGGATCGGGGCGAAGTGTCGTGCGCATGGGGCGCGACTCTACGGAGCATCACGCGCGCTGCACCGTGAAAAAGTTACACATCCGTGGGCTGTTACGGCTCGAAACACACTCTCTGGAAACATATGACACGAAAGGTTGCATTCTGGCCGCCAGTGTGGCGAAGCCGCTGCACCGTCAGCCCTTGACGATCATCACTGGCACCTTGGCGTGTGTCAGCACCTTCTGTGCGACGCTGCCCAGGATCAGCGCCTTCATGCCCTGCCGGCCGTGCGAGGCCATCACGATCAGGTCGCAACCTTCGGCCTGGGCGGTTTCGATCACGCCTTCATAGACCACATTGCGTTCGATGGTGTCGCCGGCAAAGGGCACGCCTTCCGCAGCGCAGACCTTGCCGAGCGCCTCCAGCGCCTGCCCCGCCACGCTGCGGGACTCGGCCAGATAGGACTGAAGCCCGACCGCCGAAGCTTCGCCCATGCCGATGTAGGGGAAGGGGTCGATGACATAGACGCCGATCACTTCAGCGCCCTGGCTCTTGGCCAGCTGCGCCGCGATGGAGGCAGCGCTCTGAGCGAGCGCGGAGCCGTCGGTGGGAACGAGGATTTTCTTGAACATGGCGGATCTCCTTGTGGGTGAGTGGCATGGCGGTACAGGCCACTGCGCAACAGGGCGCGGTGTCTGACCTGCGACCAGTCTAGCCACGCACCCGGCGCAGCGCCATGCGGCTGATCAAGAAAATGGCGGGTTTCAGCTCCGTCGCACGCCAGCTGGCAGATCACCAGCCGCTTCCCAGGCTCCCGACTGGAACCAGGGATCGCCATCCAGGCAGGCTCGCAGCATGGGCAGTGCGTCCTGCCCCCAGAACACGCGCCCGTTCACCACCATCGACGGCACCCCGAACAGCCCCGCGGCCAGCGCGGCCTCGGTGTTGTCGCGCAGCCGCTGCTTCACCGTGTCGCTGTCAGGCGCGTGCCAGGGTTTTTGCCGCTCGGCCATGTGGTCCTGCAACTCGGCCTGCAGCGTGGCCAGGCGCGCTGGGTCGGTGGCGTCCAGTCCGCCGCGCCACACGTGCTGAAACAGCAGCCCGGTGACGTAACGGTTGGTGTCACCGGGCGCGTCGTCGGTGGCGGTGGACAGC
>NZ_MUNZ01000173.1 GCF_002001205.1 Hydrogenophaga sp. A37 | reverse complement strand
ACGACCGCGAGATGTACAAGCGTCGCAATGAGGTCGAGCGCTTGTTCCGTCGGCTCAAAGGCTATCGCCGGATCTTCTCGCGCTTCGAGAAACTCGATCTCATGTTCCTGGGCTTCATCAGCTTCGCACTCGTCGCCGATGGATTGAGAATGTGTTAACAGGCCCTAGCGCAACAGGCCAGAGGCACCGAGGAACCGGCTTTGCCGGGCCTCTGGTGCCGCCCCCTGGCAGGGGGTGACGCCGCAGGCGGCGCGGGGGTCAGTTCGAGATGCTTGTCCTCGTCACCACCGGCTGGCCGGGCGCGGCCAGCACAAAGAAGCCCGGCAGACCTGCCGTGCCGAAATTCGTGGCCGGGTTGCGCACGAACACCGAGTCGCTGAGCGTCATGAGGCCGCTGCGGTCGTTGCTCACGTAGAACACGGCACTGCCACCCTCCACCCCCGTGTTGTCGCTGACCATGCTGCCGTAGACCGACAGCGTGAAGGTGTTGCCGTCGTTGTAGATGGCGCCGCCGCTGCCGCCACCGGGTGTGCCCGCCTGCGCCGGATTGGCGCCATGGCCGACCGCAGCGTTGTGCGTCAGCAGGCTGTTGTAGACGCTGTAGGACACGCCGATGCTGCTGAGCGCGCCGCCATTGGAGCAGCGGTTGCCCAGACCCAGGCCACCGCCAAACGTGCTCCCCACCACGTACACCGGCTGGTTCTGGTAGATGCTCAGCACCCGCACCGCGCCGCCGCCCATGTCGGGGCCGGTGGTCTCGCACCGGTTGTTGGTGAACACGCTGTTGACGATCTTGAACTGGCCGCCTCGCACGAAGATGGCACCGCCGCCGCCACCATCGGTGAGCTGGCCGATCGAGTTGCCTTGGGTGAACCCGATGTTCTGCACTGTCAGCCTCGGCGTCTCCTGGTTGTTGCAATGGGGTGTGGTCCACACCTGGGCCGAATCGCAGGTGTTCTGGTAGAGGATGCGCACGCTGTCGCCACCGCTGAGCGTCACCAGCCCGCCGCCGTCCAACGTGACGTCGGGCCGGTTGTTGAACACCTTGGCCGTGCGAGGCAGGGTGATGGTCACCGGGTTCGGCCCGCAGTTGAACCGGATCTTGCCGCCCAGCGCCACCGCGTCCACCACCGCCTGCCCGGTGCAGCTGGGCGGCGTGCCGCTGCCGATCAGGTGATTCGGCTGGCTGGTGTCCACCGCCAGGCCCTCCGGCGGCACAGGCACTGGGTTGCCGTGGTAGCCCACACCCGAAGGCGGCTGAGGATCGGCCTGTCCCAACACGTGATAGCCAATGCCCTCGTAGCGGTACTGGGGCAGGTGGGCAATCACCTGCCCGGCCTCTGCGGAACTGGTCGTGAAGAAGTGGAAACCCCGGCTGGGAACGTAGAACCGGTAGAGCGGCCGGAACCCGGACCCGGCCACCGTGCTGGCCTGGTAGGCCACGCCCTCGTAGGTGAACTGCGGCAGGGTGGCGATGATGTGGTCGCGCTCTGACTGGCTGATGGTGTAGAAGTGCACCCCCGTCTGGCCATTGAAGAAGCGGTACACCGGGCTCAGCAGGCTGTCGGCGGTGCTGCTGGCCTGAAAAGCCAGGCCTTCGTACGACATGGCAGGGAGGGTCGAGATCACGCTGTCGCGCTCGGCGGCGCTGGCGGTGTAGAAGTGGGCACTGGTGTTGCGGTTGTAGAAGCGGTACACGTTCACCGGCGTCAATGCCTTGGCAGCGAAGGCCTTCGAGGTGGCCCTGTCTTCCCCGTCGCTCGGGCCAGATTGCTGCACCTCGGCCGCGTTCAACTCGGCCGCCTTGAGCCAGGGGTCGCGCTCAGCGGTCTCCATCGCGCTGGCGCTTGTGCTCGTGTCACCCGCAGCCACTGCCTTGCCGCCCGCAGCCTCGGCGGCGCCGTTGCCCCCGCAGCCGGTCAGGCTCGCCACACCGAGAAGCCACACCGAGACCCATCCCCATGCCAACAGGCCTCCGGTCCCTGTCCGCCAACCGCTTCTTTTCGTCATCTCGAACCCACTTTGTCCACTGCCACACACACCGTCTGCCCACCGAAGCAACCACCACACTGGCACAGTTCATGCTCAAGCCCAGCACACCCAGAATGTCCCCCGAAGATTTGAACATCAACCAGCGGCACGGCTCGCACAAAAAAAGATACTGTTGTGAACTTCGGTTACCGGTGCACGCCCTCACGGGCTGGGTCTTTCGCTCCCAGTCACCAGCAACCTTGTTCAAGCTCGTGCGCCTCCCAAAACCCAGGTGAACCTCATGGCCAGCATCCCCAAACGCGCCTATGCCGACATGTTCGGCCCCACCGTCGGCGACCGTGTGCGCCTCGCCGACACCGGCCTGATCGTGGAGGTTGAAAAAGACTTCACCCTCGCCGCTGGCGGCTATGGCGAAGAGGCCAAGTTCGGCGGCGGCAAGACCATCCGCGACGGCATGGCGCAGAGCCAGCGCACGCGCGCCGAAGGCGCCGTGGACACGGTGCTGACCAACGCGCTGATCATCGACCACTGGGGCATCGTCAAGGCCGACATCGGCTTGAAGGGCGGGCACATCGTGGCCATCGGCAAGTCGGGCAACCCCGACACCATGCCCGGTGTGGACATCGTCATCGGCCCGGGCACCGAGGTCATCAGCTGCGAAGGCAACATCGTCACCGCCGGCGCCATCGACAGCCACATCCACTTCATCTGCCCGCAGCAGATCGACGAGGCCCTGGCCTCGGGCGTGACCACCATGCTCGGCGGCGGCACCGGCCCGGCCACCGGCACCTTCGCCACCACCTGCACGCCCGGCCCCTGGCACATCGAACGCATGCTGCAGGCCGCCGACGGCTTCGCCATGAACCTGGGCTTTCTGGGCAAGGGCAACGCCAGCCAGCCCGCGCCGCTGCGCGAGCAGATCGACGCCGGCGTGATCGGCCTGAAGCTCCATGAAGACTGGGGCACCACGCCCAGCGCCATCAGCAACTGCCTGGACGTGGCCGAAGAAACCGACACCCAGGTAGCGATCCACAGCGATACGCTCAACGAGTCCGGCTTCGTGGAAGACACCATCGCCGCCACCAAGGGCCGCACGCTCTGCGCTTTCCACACCGAAGGCGCCGGTGGTGGCCACGCGCCCGACATCATCCGCGTCGTCGGCGAGGCCAACTTCCTGCCCTCCTCGACCAACCCGACCATGCCCTACACCGTCAACACGCTCGACGAACACGTCGACATGCTGATGGTCTGCCACCACCTGGACGCGGGCATTCCCGAAGACCTGGCTTTTGCCGAGAGCCGCATCCGCCGCGAGACGATTGCGGCCGAGGACATCCTGCACGACATGGGCGCCATCAGCATGATGAGCAGCGACAGCCAGGCCATGGGCCGGGTCGGCGAGGTGGTGATCCGCACCTGGCAGACGGCGGACAAGATGAAATCGCAACGTGGTTCGCTGGCGGAAGACAGCAGCCGCAACGACAACTTCCGCGTCAAGCGCTACATCGCCAAATACACGATCAACCCGGCCATCGCGCACGGCATCTCGCACATCGTCGGTTCGCTGGAGGTGGGCAAGTGGGCCGATCTCGTGGTCTGGAAACCCGCCTTCTTCGGCGTCAAACCCGCCCTGGTCTTGAAGGGCGGCAGCATCGCGCTGGCCGCCATGGGCGACCCCAACGCCTCCATCCCCACGCCACAGCCGGTGCACTATCGGCCACAGTTCGGCGCCTTCGGCAGCGCGCTGGCCAAGGGCAGCCTGACCTTCGTTTCGCACGCCGGCCTGCGCGCGGGCGTGGGCGAACGCTACGGCCTGCAGAAAGCCACAGTCGCGGTGCAAAACTGCCGCAGCGTCACCAAGGCCAGCATGGTGCACAACAGCTACCTACCCAAGATGGAGATCGACCCGCAGCGCTACACCGTGCGCGCCGACGGCGTGCTGCTGACCTGCGAGCCCGCCAGCCAACTGCCCATGGCGCAGCGATACTTTCTGTTCTAAAACTTTATTACTCTTTTTCACATGATTCAAGCTTCCAAGCTCATCCCCCAAGGCCAGGGCCTCGCGCCGGTGCTGGTGCGCCGCGCCGCGCACCTGGAACTGGACTGGGATGTGCGCCAGAAAAGCCGCTTCGATGCCACGGCATCCAACGGCCGCAACGTCGGCGTGTTCCTGCCACGCGGCAGCGTGGTGCGCGGTGGCGACGTGTTGATCACGCAAGACGGGTCCCTGCTGCGCGTCGTGGCCGCCCCGCAAACCGTGCTGAAGATCACCGCCTGCACCGACCACAGCCACGGGCATGCCCACGACAGCGCGTTCGACCTGATGCGCGCCGCCTACCACCTGGGCAACCGCCACGTGCCCATCGAGCTGAAACCGGACCACCTCAAGATCGAGCCCGACCACGTGCTGGCCGACATGCTGCGCGCCATGCACCTGACCGTGGCCGAAGTGCGCGAAGCCTTCGAGCCGGAAGGCGGTGCCTACGCCGCTCATGGCGGCTCACCGGCCGGTGGACATGCCCACCAGGGCCATGACCACGGGCACGACCACGCGGCCCACGACAAGAGCGACCATCACGCCCATGGCCACGGCTGAGCCGGCAGCGCGCTCGGACGGCGGCCTGCTCCACCTCCTCTGGCTGGCCTCGCCCGCGTTGCCGGTGGGCGGTTTCTCGTATTCCGAAGGGCTGGAAGCGGCCATCGAGGCCGGGCTGGTGTCCGACGAAACCAGCGCCGCCAACTGGCTGATCGACCAGCTGCACCTGGGCCTGGCGCGCTGCGACCTGGCCGTGGTGGCACAGGCCATTCCCGCTTGGCAGGCCGGCGACGTTCCCCGCATCCAGCAGCTCAATGCCTGGGTGCTGACCACGCGCGAAACCCACGAATTTCGCCTTCAGACCGAGCAGATGGGCCGTTCGATGGTGGAGTGGGCGCGCTCGCTGGGTGAACTGGGCGAGGGCGTGTTCGAACAGCTGCAGGCCGCCGGTCTGACCCCGCCCAGCTACCCGGTGGCCATGGCCTGCGCCGCGGCCCACAGCGGCGCCAGCACGCGCGACAGCCTGCTCGGCTTTGCCTTCGGCTGGGCCGAGAACATGGTGCAGGCGGCCATCAAGTCGGTGCCCCTGGGCCAGAGCGCGGGGCAACGCATGCTCGCGCGCCTGGCGCGCGAGATCCCCATGGCGGTAGAGCACGCCATGTCGCTGGAAGACAGTGAACGCCAGGCCTTCACCCCCGGGCTGGCCATCCTGTCGGCGCGCCACGAAACCCAGTACTCTCGTCTGTTCCGTTCATGACCATGACCCCCTGCGCCGCTACGCGTCTTCCCCCTGGAAGGGAGACCACACCAGTGGCCCGGCAAAGCCGGTTCCACGGTGTGCCCGGGAAGGCGCTCCTCCCTCATCCTTTGCCCTAACCTGCCATGAGCGCCCTGCACCACATCCCCAACCGCACCAAACACCTGCCCCCGCTGCGCGTGGGCATTGGCGGCCCGGTGGGCTCCGGCAAGACCACCTTGCTCGAAATGCTGTGCAAAGCGATGCGCGAACGCTACGACCTGATCGCCATCACCAACGACATCTACACCAAGGAAGACCAGCGCCTGCTGACCGTCAGCGGCGCGCTGCCGGCCGACCGCATCATGGGCGTGGAAACCGGTGGCTGCCCGCACACCGCGATCCGCGAGGACTGCTCCATCAACCTCGAAGCCATCGACCGCATGCTGGGCGAGTTTCCCAACGCCGACATCGTGTTCGTGGAGAGCGGCGGCGACAACCTGGCCGCCACCTTCAGCCCCGAGCTGAGCGACCTCACCATCTACGTGATCGACGTCGCCGCAGGTGAAAAGATTCCGCGCAAGGGCGGTCCCGGCATCACCAAGAGCGACCTCTTCGTCATCAACAAGACCGACCTCGCGCCGCACGTGGGCGCCGACCTGGAGGTGATGAAGGCCGACACCGCCCGCATGCGGCCCGACAGCGCGCGCCGGCCCTGGGTGATGACCAACCTGAAAACCCAGGAAGGCGTGCAACAGGTGGTGGCCTTCATCGAACAGCGAGGCATGCTCACCGCGACGGCGGCCCCCTCCCCGTAGGCTAAAATTCAGCCCTCCCGGAGACGTGGGAGAGTGGTTTAATCCAGCGGTCTTGAAAACCGCCGACCCGCAAGGGTCCGTGAGTTCGAATCTCACCGTCTCCGCCAGCCCAACGCCGGGCCTCGTTCTGCCGCCGAACGATGACGACCACGACACCAGACGCACCGTTCCGCTTGCCTGCGATCCAGCCTCTGCTGCGTTCACAGCGCTTTTGGCTCTGGCTGATCATCGCGGCGGGCGCGGCCTTCCGGTTGAGGCAGTTCGCTTTCAACCGGTCTTTCTGGCACGACGAAACCCTCCTGGCCACCGCCTTCGTCGACCGGGGTTTTGCACAACTCATCTTCGAACCGCTGGCCCACAGCCAGGCTGCCCCGGTGGGGTATCTTGTTCTGGTGAAGCTGGTCACCGAAGTCCTGGGAACCCATGAATGGACGCTGAGGCTGGTGTCGCTGCTGAGTGGCATGGCCGCGTTGCTGCTGGCCTTGCCCGTCGCGCGCACGCTGTTCACCTCGTTCCCCGCCCGTGCCACGCTGGTGGGACTCGTCGCCGCTTCGCCTGTTCTGGTGTATTACAGCTCCGAGTTCAAGCAGTACCAAGGCGACGTGCTGTGCACCTTGTTGATCCTGTGGCTGACACTCCGGTTCAGACCCGAACGGCTTGGGCGTGACGCGCTGTGGCTCGCCCTGGCCGGGGCCGCGTGCGTCTGGTTTTCGCACGCCGCTGACTTTGTGCTCGCCGGCAGCGGACTCGTGCTCTGGCTGGAAATGGCGAGGCGCAGGGAACGGTCTGCGTGGCTGGCCGTGAACGCCGTCGGCGTGGTCTGGCTGGCGAGCTTCGCCATCGACTACGTCGTGTCGCTGCGCTCGCTGCCGCACGACGGCTATCTCGCCGCATTCTGGGCCACCAGCTTTGCGCCCATCCCGCCCACCAACCTCGCGGACCTGCAGTGGTTCTGGAGCAGCGCGCTCGGCCTCGTGTATCTGAGCATGCACCAGATGGGCACTGCGTTCCGAGAGGTGCTGCCCGGCTGGTTCAGTGGCGCCATCGTTGTGCTGCTGGCGCTCACCGTGCTGGGCAGCGTGGCGCTGGCGCACCAGCGGGGCCGCGCGGCCACCATGGCGGCGCTCACCCTGGTGGCGGTGCTGGGCGCATCGGCCCTTCACCAGTACCCGTTCCGCGCCCGCCTCATCCTGTTCCTGGTGCCCTTCGTGTTCCTCGCGATGGCGGCGCTCGTGCAGCAGGTGCACGACCTGCCACTGCGCCAGGGCGGAACGTGGCTGGCTGCCGCGCTGGCCATCGCCACCGTCTGGATGCCGCTGCAACTGAGTGTCCACACGCTTCGGCACCCCAACAACTACCAGGACATCCGCGGCGCGTTGCGGTACATCGACGAGCACCGCGAACCGGGCGACCATGTGATGCTCGGCAGCTGGACCTTCCCCGCCTACAGCTTCTATGCCCCGCGAGTCGGGCTGGCCGACATGCCCCTGTTTGTCTACCAGCCCACCAGCAACGAGGTCCACAACATCCGGGCCACCGTGCGGCGAATCTGTCAGGACCCCACGTCCGGCAGAACATGGGTGCTGGCCACCAACCAGATCGTGGCGAACAACCGCCACTTTCTGGCCGCGCTGAACAACCAGTCACCGCCCTTGCTCACCCTGCCCCTCGAAGGCGGTGCCCTGTTCCTACACGATTTCCGCCCGACAGCCTACTGCCAGCACCACCGCCCAAGCCCGGCCCCGAGCCCCTCCACCGCGCACTGACCGCGACCGATCGTGCACATCACTCCGGGAGAAACAGCGATTGCAGGTCGCTCAAGAAATCAAAGCCTCGCTCGGTCGGCGTGACCCACGAACCTTCCTGTACCAGCCAGCCTTTCTGCAGACCTTCACGCAGCGCCTCGCCCATCGCCGAGAGCGGCAAGCCGGTGCGGGCGCTGAAGTCAGCCAGGTTGAAGCCCTCGCGCAAGCGCAACGCATTGAGCATGTACTCGAACGGCAGGTCGCGCCGAGCGACCTCTTCAACGCTGACCACCGCGTCACCCCCGCGCGCCTTGTCCATGTACAGGCGCGGCTCGCGTGCACGCACCTGGCGCAACACGCGGTGCGCAAAGCTCAGCTTGCTGTGTGCGCCGGCGCCAATGCCGAGGTAGTCGCCAAACTGCCAGTAGTTCAGGTTGTGCCGGCAGCGGTGGCCCGCGCTAGCGTAGGCCGACACCTCGTAGCGCCCCAGGCCCTGCTCGGCGGTCAATTCGGTGATGCGGTCGAGCATGGCGTAGGCGTCGTCGTCTTCCGGCACCTGCGGCGGGAACTTGGCGAACACCGTGTTGGGTTCGATGGTGAGGTGGTAGATCGAAATGTGCGGCGGCTTGAACGACAGCGCGGTGCGGATGTCGTCTTCGCACTGCGCCAACGTCTGCCCCGGCAGCGCGTACATGATGTCGAGGTTGAAGGTGTCGAAGGCTTGGGCCGCCTCTTCCACCGCCGCCATGGCCTGCGCCCGGTCGTGCACGCGGCCCAGCGCCTTCAGGTGGGCGTCATTGAAGCTCTGCACACCGATGGACAGGCGCGTCACGCCCGCCGCGCGGAAGGCCTTGAAGCGGTCCTTTTCAAACGTGCCCGGGTTGGCCTCGAGCGTGATCTCGGCGTCAGCGTCCAGCTTCAACAGCGCGCGCACATCGCCCAACAGGCGGTCAATCGCCTCGGGTGAAAACAGGCTCGGCGTGCCGCCGCCGATGAAGACGGTGTGCACCTGCCGGCCCCAGATCAGCGGCAGCGCGGCTTCCAGGTCGGCACGCAGCGCATCGAGGTAGGCCTGCTCCGGCAGGGGTTGACCGGGCGCCGAGGTCGCGCTCCACTCGTGCGAATTGAAATCGCAATAGGGGCACTTCTTCAGGCACCACGGCAGGTGGATGTAGAGCGAGAGCGGCGGCAGGCCCTGCAGTTGCAGCGTGCCGGGGCGCATCCAGTGTTTGAGTTGTTCCGATGTGTTCATGGCCAGGGCACCGCCAAACCGGCATGGCCGGGCGGCTGGTGTCGCCCTTTGAATGGGGTGACGCCGCAGGCGGCGCGTGGGTGTTTCAAGTGAACCAGCGCGTGCGCATGAGTTCCAGCATCTGCTGGGCGGCCTTGCCACGGTGGCTGTTGGCGTTCTTTTTTTCGTCGCTCAACTGGGCGAAGGTGCAGCCGAACTGCGGCAGGTACATCACGGGGTCGAACCCGAAGCCGTTGTCCCCGATAGGCTCGCGCGTGATCAGCCCCGGCGCACGTCCGGAGGCCACCAGTGGTTCCGGGTCGTCGGCGCTGCGCAGGGCGACCAGCGTGCTCACCAGCGCCGCGCGCCGATCGCTCACATCGTTCATCTGCTCCAGCAACGCGCGCACATTGTTGTCATCGCTCTTGGCGTAGCCAAACTGGGTCGCGTAATAGGCGGTGTCCACGCCAGGCAAACCACCGAAGGCCTCCACGCACAAACCGGCGTCGTCGGCCAGTGCGGGCAAGCCGCTCACCTGCGCTGCATGGCGTGCCTTGGCAAGCGCGTTTTCGATGAAGGTGCGGTGAGGCTCGGGCGCCTCGGGAATGCCCAGCTCGGACTGACGCACCAGTTCGACACCGAGTGGCGCGAACAGCGCCTGCAGCTCAAACAGCTTGCCCTTGTTGTTGGAGGCCAGAACCAGTTTCATGAGTGGTCGCAGCGCAAGGGTTTCACGATTCGAGCGACTGCTGCTGCAGCACCACCAGCTCGGCGATGCCCTTTTCGGCCAGCGCCAGCAGCGCGTCCATCTCCTGGCGCGTGAAGGCCACGCCCTCGGCCGTGCCCTGCACCTCCACGTAATGCCCGGCGCCGGTCATCACCACGTTCATGTCGGTGTCGCAGACCGAGTCTTCCAAGTACTCCAGATCGAGCAGCGGCTGCCCATCCAGAATGCCCACCGAAATGGCGGCCACATGGCCCTTGATCGGCGAGGCGGCGATCTTGCCTTCCGCCAGCAACTTGCTCACCGCGTCTTGCGCGGCGACAAATGCGCCGGTGATGCTGGCGGTGCGCGTGCCACCGTCTGCCTGCAGCACATCGCAGTCGAGCGAAATGGTGCGCTCACCCAGCGCCTTCAGGTCGAACACCGCACGCAGCGAGCGACCGATCAGGCGCTGGATCTCCTGCGTGCGACCGCTCTGTTTGCCTTTCGCTGCTTCGCGGCTGCTGCGGGTGTGGGTGGCGCGCGGCAGCATGCCGTATTCGGCCGTCACCCAGCCTTCTCCACTGCCCTTTTTGTGCGGTGGCACTTTTTCTTCCACCGAAGCGGTGCACAGCACCTTGGTGTTGCCGAATTCAATGAGCACCGAGCCCTCTGCGTGGATGGTGTAACCGCGGGTGATGCGCACGGGGCGCAGGGCGTCGGCGGCCCGTTGGCCTGCGCGTGTGGAAACAGTCATGAATATCTCAGGTTGGGTGATTCAAAAGTCAAAAGGATGGGGGTCCGGTGCGACAAACGCTCAACCCAGAATGCGGTGAAACCGGCTTTGCCGTGCCACTCGCATTGCCCCTAGGTGGTGACGCCGCAGGCGCGCGGGGGGAGCCAATCCTCAAGCGTTCTTTTCAGCGGTGCGCCGGATCGCTTCGTTGATTTCGGCGATGGAGCGTTCGATTGCCTCATCGTCCAGGTCTTCGATGGTCGAGTCGAGCACGCCCGACTGGATGGTGGAAGCGAACACACCGTCTTCGATGTCTTCGGTGGAAATGCGCGTGGTCTGGTACTCGCCAGGCGTTTCCCACTCCATCGCCAGCACCGTGACGTTGTCGCAGCGCGGTCCACCGCGTTTGAGCGCCATTTCCACCAGCTCGGGAACGGCATGCTCGAGCGTCTGGTTGGCCAGCTCGGCAGCAATCTCAAAATCCTTTACCGTGCCCCACAGGCCGTCCGAGCACAGCAGCACGCGGTCGCCCTGCTGCAGCTGCACGGGCCCGGACAGGTCAAACACCGGCTTGGCCGGCGAACCCAGACAAGTGAACAGGATGTTGCGGTTGATGTGCGAAGTGGCACGGCCCAGGTGCGCCTGCTGCTCCATGTAGGAGTGATCGCGGGTGCGGGTGAGCAACTCACCATTGCGAACCAGGTAGAGACGCGAGTCACCGCAATGGACCCAGTGCATGTTGCCGCGCTCCATCACGGCCGCCACCAGCGTGGTCCGGGGCGTGTCGAGCATGCCTTTTTCGGCGGCGTAGCGAATGATCTGGTGGTGCGCCGCCATCAACGCGCTGGAGAGGAACTCGGGCACCTCGCGCACCGTCGGGTTCGCTGCCTTCTGGAAGTAGGCCGAGAGCGTCTGCAAGGCGAGCTGTGCCGCCATCGCCCCCTCGGGATGCCCCCCCATGCCGTCGGCCAACACAAACAGCCCGGACTCGCGCGTGTAGGCGTAGCCCATCCGGTCTTCGTTGCGCTCACGGCCTCCCTGGCGGCTGATCTGGTAGACCGAGAACTTCATTTGAACTTGGTACCAGCCACGGTCGACTTGCGAGGCGATTTCTTGTTGTCGGAAACGATGTTGTCAAACTGCAGCCGCATTTTCTCGGCCACGGTCAGCTTGGTGTAGCTGCGTTCGGTCTCACGGCTGAGCTCCTTCTGCAGAGCAAACACCGACTGCGGGCGTGAGAGCGGATCCAGCGACATGCACCATTCGACCACCTCGATCAGGTTGTCGGAATAGACACCGCGCAAACGGGAGAGCGCCAGCGACAGCCGGTCTTTTTCCAGCCGTTGCGGTGCGTCGTTGGGCGGGTAGCCTTGCATGCTCGCGTAGATGCAGGCACCGATGGCGTAAATGTCGGTCCAGGGGCCCATGCTTGAATCGCGTCGGTACATCTCGGGCGCGGCAAAACCGGGCGTGTACATGGGACGGATGAAGTTGCCTTCCTTGCTGAGCACCTCGCGCGCGGCACCAAAGTCGATCAGCACAGCACGGTTGTCGTCGGTCACAAAAATGTTGGCCGGCTTGATGTCCAAGTGCAGCATCTTGTGCTGATGCACGATGCGCAGACCACGCAGCACCTCGTCGTAGAGTGAACGGATGGTCGATTCGCGAAAGACCTTCTGCTTCTTAAGCTCACGCGCCGTGATGATGAACTCCTGCAGGGACGACCCCTCCAGGTAGTTCATCACCATGTAGACGGTTTCGTTCTCGCGAAAGAAGTTGAGCACGCTCACCACCGACTGATGGGAAATCTGGGCCAGCGCCCGCCCTTCTTCGAAAAAGCTTTTCAGACCCAGCCGGTAAAGCGAGAGTTTCTCGGGCTGCACCTGGGGCAGCAATTCGCCAGGGCCTCGGCTGGCCAGCGAAGACGGCAGGTATTCCTTGACCGCCACCTGCTGCCCCTCGGTGTCCACAGCGAGGTAAACCACACCAAAACCGCCTGCCGCCAGCTTGCGAACAATACGGTAACCGCCGATCACGGTGTCCGGCGGCAAGGAAGCGGGTTTGACCTTTGACATAATTCGGGTGGTTTCCGGAACGCCTCGTTGTGGACCATTCACTCGGATCGGGCCTTAGTCCAATGGCAGTTTACAGCATGACCGGCTACGCAACAGCCCAGTCGGGAGGCCCTCAGGCCGCGAGCAGCGGCGACCCCCAACCGGGTCTCGGCATGGAGATCCGCTCGGTCAACAGCCGCTTTCTCGACCTCACTTTCAAACTGTCGGATGAGCTTCGTGGCACCGAGCCGGCCCTGCGCGATCTGCTCGGTGCGCGCCTCAAGCGAGGCAAGGTGGAAATCCGTGCGTGGATCGAGGGTCGATCAGAAGGCACCGTTCGTTCGCCCACCGTGGCCGACCTGCAGCGCCTCGTGGGTCTGCAGGACAGCATCCAGGCCTGGTGCCCCAAGGCCTCGCCGCTTTCTGTGGCCGAGGTGCTGCAATTGACCTCGCGCCAGCAGGCCCTGCCCGGCGGCCTCCACGAAAACCTGCTGGAGTTGGCCCAAATCACGCTGGACGGCTTTGTCGCTGCCCGGGAACGTGAGGGCAAACGCCTGGCCGACATGCTGCTGGACCGGCTGAAGCAACTGCGCAGGCTGGCGAAGGACGCGCAGCCCCTGATTCCCCAACTGGTCGCACAGCAACGCCAGCGCTTCATTGACCGCTGGAACGAGGCCCTGAACGCCAGTGCCGCCGCCGGCGGCACCGGAAACACCCTCACCAGCGAAACCGTTCAGGACCGAGCGCTCACCGAAGCCACGGCCTTCGCCATTCGCATCGACGTGGCTGAGGAGCTCACCCGCCTGGACTCCCACCTGGAAGAAATCGAACGCCTGATCAAGAAAGGCAACGAGGTCGGCAAACGGCTGGACTTCCTGATTCAGGAACTGCACCGAGAAGCCAACACGATGGGCGCCAAGTCGTCCAGCCTGGAACTGACCCGCATTTCGGTCGACATGAAGGTGTTGATCGAACAGATGCGTGAACAAGTCCAGAACATCGAATAAGCCATTCCATGGAATACCCCGGAAACCTGTTTGTCGTCGCCGCCCCGAGTGGGGCAGGCAAGTCCAGTCTGGTGAAGGCCTTGATGGAGCTGGACGCTCGCGTCGTGCCATCGATCTCCCACACCACACGACCACCCCGTGGCCAGGAGCTGCACGGGCGGGAGTACTACTTTGTAAGTCGCGAGACCTTTGACCAGATGGTGTTGCAGGACGGCTTTCTGGAATGGGCGCTGGTACACGGCAACCGCTATGGCACGTCCAAACAGGCCATCGAGCAACGCATGGCCCAGGGTGCGGACGTGGTGCTGGAGATCGACTTCCAGGGCGCGATCCAGGTCAAACGCATCTTCCCGAACGCCGTGCTGATCTTCATCCTGCCCCCGAGCTGGGAAGAACTGCGTTCCCGGCTGGAGCGGCGCGCCGAGGACAGCGCTGAGGTCATCGAAGTCAGGCTGCAGAATGCCGCCCACGAGATGACGCACGCCAAAGAATTCGACTTCGTTATAATCAACGAGTTGTTCGAGCGGGCCCTGTTTGACCTCAAGGCCATCGTCCATGCCCAGCGGCTCAAGTTCGCCGCCCAGCGTATCGCCCGCAGCGATACCTTCAAAGCGCTCAACATCCTCTGAACCCCACTGCATTTACCGAGGCCCGCACATGGCACGCATCACCGTCGAAGACTGTCTGGAAAAGATCCCCAACCGCTTTCAGCTCGTACTGGCAGCCACCTACCGCGCCCGCATGCTGAGCCAAGGCCACGCACCCAAGATCGACAGCAAGAACAAGCCTGGCGTGACCGCCCTCCGCGAAATCGCCGAAGGCAAGATCGGCCTCGAAATGCTGAAAAAAGTACCACTCTGAGCGTCAGACGCCCATGAAAAAGCCCGCTGCGAGCGGGCTTTTTGTTGTCTGTCACTGCCGAAAACGTTCAAGCAGCACCGATGTTGGGCACCAGTGCCCCAGCATTCTGTCCGTTGCGCAGGGCGGCGGTGAACGCCAGCATGCGGTCAATCGGCTGACGCGCGCGCGGGATCAGCGCCGGGTCGACGTGGATCTGGTTCAGGTTCTTCTCCAGCACCTGCGCCACACCAACCAGCCCGTTCATCGCCATCCAGGGGCAGTGCGCACAGCTCTTGCAGGTGGCGCTGTTGCCCGCCGTGGGCGCCTCGATGAACACCTTGCCCGGGTTCTGCTGGCGCAGCATGTGCATCATGCCGTTGTCGGTGGCGACAATGAATTCGCTGGCGTCCAGTTCGCGCGCCGCCTTCAGGATGGCCGAGGTGGAACCCACGGCGTCGGCCAGCGCCACCACATCCGCCGGGCTCTCCGGATGCACCAGCACCTTGGCCTTGGGGTGCTCCTTTTTCAGCGCTTCGAGCTCGAAGGCCTTGAACTCGTCGTGCACGATGCACGAGCCGTTCCACATCAGCATGTCGGCACCGGTTTCGCGCTGGATGTACCCGCCCAGATGCTTGTCGGGCGCCCACAGGATCTTGTGGCCCTTGTCCTTGAGGGCCGTGACGATGTCGAGCGCGCAGCTGGACGTGACGAGCCAGTCGGAGCGCGCTTTCACCGCCGCGCTGGTGTTGGCGTAAACCACCACCGTGCGGTCGGGGTGAGCGTCACAAAAGGCGCTGAAGTCGTCGATGGGGCAACCCAGGTCGAGTGAGCAGTTGGCGTCCAGATCGGGCATCAGCACCGTCTTCTCAGGCGAGAGGATCTTGGCCGTCTCACCCATGAAGCGCACGCCCGAGACCACCAGCGTCTGCGCCGCGTGGTCACGACCGAAACGCGCCATTTCCAACGAGTCGCTCACGATGCCACCGGTCTCGACCGCCAGGTCCTGCAGATCGGGGTGCACGTAGTAGTGCGACACCATCACCGCATTGCGTTCTTTCAGCAGGGCCCGGATGCGCTCCTTGAGCTCGGCTCTCTGCTTGGGGCCAGGCTCCACCGGCACACGCGCCCAGGCGTGTTTCGTCGGACAGGCCGGCTGTTCGTATTCGACATCGATGATGGCTTCGTTGCTCATGTCAGTTGCTCCATCCGCATCGAGAAATCGATCGCTTTCACATCCTTGGTCAGGGCACCGATGGATATGCGGTCCACTCCAGTTTCGGCAAGGGCACGCACTGACTGCAGATTCACGCCGCCCGATATTTCGAGAATGGCACGCCCCGCGTTGCGGCGCACGGCATCTCGCAACGTGGGGATGTCCATGTTGTCAAGCAGCACCATCTGCGCGCCGCAGGCCAGCGCTTCGTCCAGCTGTGCCAGGGTCTCGACCTCAATTTCGACAAAACGCGCCTGGGATGCGGTTTCCTGCACACGCTCCAACACGGCGGCCACACCACCGGCGGCGGCGATGTGGTTTTCCTTGATCAACACCGCGTCGTAGAGCCCGATGCGGTGGTTCACGCCCCCGCCGACCTGCACCGCGTACTTCTGCGCTAGCCGCAGGCCGGGAAGGGTCTTGCGCGTGTCCACGATGGCCGCGCGCGTACCCGCCACGGCATCGACGAACACCGCCGTCTTGGTGGCCACCGCCGAGAGCATTTGCAGGAAATTGAGCGCGGTGCGCTCGGCGGTCAGCAGGGCCTGCGCCTTGCCTTCGATCTCCAGCACCACTTGGTCGGCCGCGCAGCGTTGGCCTTCGGTCACATGCCAGGTCAGCTGTGCAGAGGGGTCACAAGCCCGCACAGCCGCTTCGACCCAGGGCATGCCGCAGATCACGGCCGGTTCCCGCGCCAGGATGCGCGCCAGGGCGACGCGTGCGCGGTCCACCAGGGCCGCTGTGAGGTCACCCGTACCCACGTCTTCGGCCAAGGCTCGGGCCACGTCGCCACGGGCCAGTTCGGCCAGGTCGGATGGGGTGAAATCGGAGAGGTGTTTCATGGGGAGAAGCATAACGAGAAGGGGCCAACGGGATGGACTATAGTCCGCCCCATTCCGACCACCTGCCGAGGGGACATCATCATGAGCCAGCCCACCGCCCAGCCCACCACCGGCACGCCCTACGGCACCCTGCCTTCGGCTTCACCCTTGCCGCAACGCAAACCGGTGAGCCTGCCGCGTCTGCAGGAAATGCGCGACCGGGGCGAGAAGATCACCATGCTCACCGCCTACGACGCGACCTTCGCTGCCGTGGCCGACGCCGCCGGCGTCGAGTGCATTCTGGTCGGCGACTCGCTGGGCATGGTCTGCCAGGGGCTCTCGAGCACCGTGGGCGTGAGTCTGGAGACCATGCGTTACCACACCGAGAGCGTGGTGCGCGGCCTGCTGCGCGTGCAGGCCACGGCCTGGGTGATCGGCGATTTGCCCTTTGGCAGCTACCACGAGAGCAAAGAACAGGCGCTACGCAGCGCCTCGGTGCTGATGCAGGCCGGCGCTCACATGGTCAAACTCGAAGGCGGCGGCTGGACGGCCGAGACTGTGCGTTTCCTGGTGGAACGCGGCATTCCGGTCTGCGCCCACCTGGGCCTCACGCCGCAGACCGTTCATGCCCTGGGTGGCTACCGCGTGCAAGGTCGTGGCGACGCCGCTGCCCTCGTGTTGAGGCGCCATGCCGCCGAGCTGCAGGACGCGGGCGCCACCATGATGGTGCTCGAAATGGTGCCCGCCACCGTTTCCACCGAGATCACCAACGAACTCAAGACCTGCCACACCATCGGCATCGGCGCGGGCAAAGGCACGGCCGGCCAGGTGCTCGTCATGCACGACATGTTGGGCATCAACCTCGGGAAAAATCCGAAGTTCGTGCGCAACTTCATGGACGGCGCGAGCAGCGTGCGTGAAGCAATGGCGGCCTATGTTGCCGCCGTGAAGGACGGTAGCTTCCCTGACGACAAGCTGCACGCCTGGTAGACACGGATCACCCCCGCCGCGCTGCGCGCGACCCCCTCAAGGGGGCAACACCAGCCGTCTGGCAGAGCCAGCCCGACGGTGCTCCCCGGAAACTCCCCCTCGGACCTCCTCATGCAACTCGTCCACACCATCAAAGACCTCCACGCCACACTGCGACCATTCAATTCGCCGGCTTTTGTGCCGACCATGGGCAACTTGCACGAGGGGCACCTGGACCTGGTGCGCACGGCACAGCCGCTGGGTGACGTGACGGTGTCCAGCATCTTCGTCAACCGCCTGCAGTTCGCGCCACACGAGGATTTTGACACCTACCCGCGCACCCTGCAGGCCGACTGCGACCGGCTGGAGCAGGCAGGCTGCGACATCGTTTTTGCGCCTGCCGAGAAGGAGCTGTACCCCGAACCGCAGGGATACAAGATACAGCCGCCGGCCGATCTGGCCGACATCCTGGAAGGGCATTTCCGCCCGGGCTTTTTCATCGGGGTGTGCACCGTGGTGATGAAGCTGTTCCAGTGCGTGTTTTCCGAAGCCAAGGGGCCGCGCTATGCGCTGTTCGGCAAAAAGGACTACCAGCAGCAGATGGTGATCCGCCGCATGGTGCAGCAGTTCGCCATGCCGGTCGAAATCATCGCGGGCGAGACGCAGCGGGCCGCCGATGGCCTGGCGTTGAGCTCGCGCAATGGCTACCTGAGCGAGGCCGAGCGGGCTGAGGCGGTGCAACTGTCTTTGGCATTGCGTGCGCTGGCCCGCGACGCCCTGGCCGCAGCGGGCGCCATGCCCGAACAGATTGAGGGGCTTGAAGCCCGCGCCGTGCGCGCGCTGGCGCTGCGTGGCTGGCAGCCCGACTACCTGACGGTGCGGCGTCGGGCCGATCTGCGGTTGCCGAAGGCAGCCGACGCGCTGACCCCTCAATCGCTGGTGGTGCTGGGTGCGGCACGGCTTGGTCGAACACGCCTGATCGACAACTTTGAGGTGTAGATAGACACTCCCCCCGCCGGACGCGCTTTTGGCTCGACAGCCGACCGGCTACAGCGCCTCTTCTTTCGGATCGCGCCCCATCAAGGCCACCACGGCTTGTTCGGGTTTCAGTTGTCCGTCCAGCAGCGCCACCACGCCTTCGCTGATCGGCATGTCCACGCCAAGCTGACGGGCTCGGTGCACCACCGTGCGGGCGCTGTACACACCTTCAGCCACATGACCCAGCGAGTCCACCGCCTGCTTCAGTGTCATGCCCTGGGCCAGCAGCTGACCCACCTTGCGGTTGCGAGACAGGTCGCCGGTGGCGGTGAGCACGAGGTCGCCCAGCCCGGAAAGGCCCATGAATGTGTCGGTGCGGGCGCCCAGCGCCAATCCAAGTCGCGTCATTTCGGCCAGGCCACGCGTGATGAGCGCAGCGCGCGCATTGAGGCCCAGTTGCAACCCATCGCACAGCCCAGTGGCGATCGCCAGCACGTTCTTCACCGCGCCGCCCACCTCCACGCCCACGCTGTCTTCATTGGCATAGATGCGCAGCGACGGGCCGTGAAAGGCCGCCACCAGCGCATCGCGCACGCTGGCGTGTTCGCTGGCGGCCACCAGCGCGGTGGGCTGGCCACGCGCCACCTCCTGCGCGAAGCTGGGCCCGCTGAGCACGCCAGCTCGAAGATCAGGGGCGACCTGCGCCCGTATTTCATGACCCAGCAGCCCGGGCGCCTCGCTCCCTGCGGCAGGGGCTTCAAAACCCTTGCACAGCCAGGCCACTGGCGCCTGCAAATCCACGAGCTGCTCCAGCATGGCCCGCAAAGCCGCCATGGGGGTGGCAATCACCACCAGATCGGCTGCCAGGAGCAGGTCCGAAGGCCAACGCCCATCGTCGCCGACCAGCTTGAGACCCGAAGGCAAGGTGACGCCCGGTAGATAACGGCGGTTCTCGCCGTCCGCGCGCATGGCGACCACCTGGGCCGCATCGCGCGCCCACAGGCTGACCCGGTGCGGTTGACCAGGCTGACTGGCCGCGCTGATGGTCAGGGCGGTGCCCCAGGCACCCGCGCCGAGCACCACGATGTTCATCGACAGGGGCGCCAAACAGACTTACTGGGTGACGATGCGCGGAGCGTCTTCGGCCGCCTGCGCTTGCTGCTGCTCGTACATGGCCTGGAAGTTGATTTCAGCCAGGTGCACGGGCGGGAAGCCGCCGCGCTGAATCAGGTCGGCCACGTTGCCGCGCAGGTAGGGGTAAACGATCTGCGGGCAGGCGATGCCCATGATCGGACCCATCTGCTCCTGCGGCAGGTTGCGGATCTCGAAAATGCCGGCCTGCTTGGCTTCCACCAGAAACACGGTCTTGTCCTTGATCTTGGTCTGCACCGTGGCGGTCACGCAGATTTCATAGACACCGTCGGCCACGGGATTGGCTTCCACGCCGAGCTGAATGTCCACCGAGGGCTGCTCCTGTTCCAGCAGGATGGCCGGGGAATTGGGCTGCTCCAGAGAAGCCTCTTTGAGGTAGATGCGCTGGATCTGGAAGATGGGATCTTGGTCGGCCATAAAAGCTTTCTGAAGGGGTGAACAAAGACAAAACCCGCCGGGGACGGTGGTTCCACAGCGGGCGTTGGCGGCGATTATCTCAGCAACCTGACCGGGAAAATCAGGCTTGCAGGAGAGGCACCAAACCGCCATTGCGGTCGAGCGCATGCAGGTCGTCGCAGCCACCCACATGGGTATCGCCCACGAAGATCTGTGGCACGCTGGTGCGGCCGGAGAGCTTCGTCATCTGGGCACGCAGCTCGGGTTTGCCATCGACCACGATTTCTTCATAGTCGGTCACGCCACGCTGCTGCAACAGGGCTTTGGCCCGGCTGCAATACGGGCAATAGTCACTGGAATAGATCTTGACTTGAGCCATCTCAAAACTCTCAAAAAGACATCACGGGAGCGAGTGCCCCACACAGAACGCGGTGGAACCGGCTTCGCAGGGATCACTTCTCCACCGGCAAATTGGCCGAGCGCCAGGCTGCCATGCCACCGTTCAGCGAGCGGGCATTCTCGTAACCCAGCTTCTTGGCGACGGCCACCGCGCGCTTGGCGCGCGCACCCGAAGCACAGACCAGCACCACCGGCGTGGCCTTGTTTTTCACGGCGCCGGGCAGCTTGGCTTCCAGCTCGCCCAAGGGCAGGTTTTTAGCCCCCACCACGTGACCCGCCGCAAACTCGTCGGCCGCACAAACGTCCACCACCACCGCCTTTTCGCGGTTCATCAGCTGAACCACTTCGGCCGGCGTGACGCCGGCAGCGCCACCGCCACCCGAGGCCAGCGCGGGCCACATCAGCATGGCGCCGGAGCTCAACGCCACCAGCAACAGCATCCAATTGTCGATAAAGAAACTCACAGGCAACCTTTCCAGTTAAGCCTGAGATTTTAGAATGGGTGGCTGGCGCGCGCTGGCATCCTGCTGTCGCGCGCTGTTTTTCGCTCCTAACGCCCTGTCCATCCCATGTACAAACTCGTCCTGATTCGCCACGGCGAATCCACCTGGAACCTCGAAAACCGCTTCACCGGCTGGACCGACGTGGACCTGACCCCCACCGGCGTGTCGCAGGCCATGTCCGCCGGCAAGCTGCTCAAGGCCGAGGGCTACGACTTCGACATCGCCTACACCAGCGTGCTCAAGCGCGCCATCCACACGCTCTGGTACGCCATGGACGAGATGGACCGCAGCTGGCTGCCGGTGGTCAAGGACTGGCGCCTCAACGAGCGCCACTACGGCGGCCTGCAAGGCCTGAACAAGACCGACATGGCCAAGCAGTACGGCGACGAACAGGTGCTGATCTGGCGCCGCAGCTACGACACGCCGCCGCCGGCCCTGGAGGCCGCCGACCCGCGCAGCGAGCGCAGCGACCGCCGCTACGCCGGCCTCCCGGCCGATGCCGTGCCACTGACCGAGTGTCTGAAAGACACCGTGGCCCGTGTCATGCCGTTCTGGAACGAGGTGCTCGCCCCCACCATCACCAGCGGCCAGCGGGTCGTGATCGCTGCCCACGGCAACAGCATCCGCGCCATGGTCAAGTACCTGGATGGCATTTCCGACGCCGACATCGTCAACCTGAACATCCCCAACGGCATCCCGCTGGTCTACGAACTCGACGCCGATCTCAAGCCCATCAAGAGCTACTACCTGGGCGACGCCGAAGCCGCCGCGAAGGCCGCCGCAGCGGTCGCGGCTCAAGGCAAACACTGAGTGTGCCGATAGCAAGGAACCGAATCGATGGACCTTGCTCCAAGGTGTATATTGATTTGCCAGCCCGGTGATGTCACCGCTCAGCTGGCGTCCTTTTTTGGGGTATTTCGATGGGCAAACAAGTGGGACACAAGCTGAAGATCGCGGGCTGGATCGCCGTGGGCGCGGTGGCCGGGGCGCTGACCACGGTGCAGATGCAGGCGGTGGCCCGCGGATCGCTCGCCCCCTTGCCGCTGGAGGAACTGCAGCAGCTCGCCGCCGTGTTCGGCATGGTCAAGAGCGACTATGTGGAAGCGGTGGACGAGAAAAAACTCATCTCCGAAGCCATTTCGGGCATGGTCGCCAGCCTTGACCCGCATTCCCAGTACTTCGACAAGAAGTCCTTCAAGGAATTCCGCGAAGGCACCAGTGGCCGCTTCGTCGGTGTGGGCATCGAAATCACCATGGAAGACGGTCTGGTCAAGGTGGTCTCGCCCATCGAAGACTCCCCCGCCTTCCGCGCCGGCCTCAAATCGGGCGACCTGATCACCAAGATCGACGACACCGCCGTCAAGGGCCTGAGCATCAACGACGCCGTCAAGCTGATGCGCGGCGAGCCGCGCACCAAGGTGCTGCTGAGCATCTTCCGCAAGGACGAAAACCGCACCTTCCCGGTCACGATCACCCGTGAAGAGATCAAGACCCAGAGCGTGAAGACGAAGTTGGTTGAGCCCGGTTACGCCTGGGTTCGCGTGTCGCAGTTCCAGGACCGCACCATCGAAGACTTCGCCAAGAAGGTCGAAGACCTGTACAAGGCCGACCCGAAGATCAAGGGCCTGGTGCTCGACCTGCGCAACGACCCGGGCGGTCTGCTCGACGCCGCCGTGGCGCTCTCAGCCGCTTTCCTGCCGGAAAACGTGACCGTGGTCTCGACCAACGGCCAGCTCGCCGACAGCAAGTTTGTCTACACCGCCGCGCCCCAGCACTACCTGCGCCGTGGCGGCAGCGATCCGATCAAGCGCCTGACCGAGGCCACCAAGGGCGCATTGAAAAACGTGCCCCTGGTCGTGCTGGTCAACGAAGGCTCGGCCTCGGCCAGCGAGATCGTGGCCGGTGCCCTGCAAGACCACAAGCGCGGCACCATCCTGGGCAGCCAGACCTTCGGCAAGGGCTCGGTGCAGACCGTGCGCCCGCTCGGCCCTGACACCGGCCTCAAGCTCACCACCGCGCGTTACTACACGCCAGGCGGCAAGTCGATCCAGGCCAAGGGCATCGTGCCCGACGTGATGGTCGATGAAACGCTGGAAGGCAATGTGTTCGCCGCGCTGCGCACCCGCGAAGCCGACCTGACCAAACACCTGACCAACGGCAAGGATGCCAAACCGGGCGACCCTCCCCCCATGACCGATGCCCAGCGCGCCGCCGAGCAGGTGCGTGAGCAAGACCGCGAAACCGCGCGCAAGCGTCTGGAAGACGAGGCCAAGAAGAACCCCGGCCAGCGTCTGATCCCCGAGTTCGGCAGCGAAAAAGACTTTCAGCTGCAGCAGGCGCTGAACAAGCTCAAGGGCCAGCCGGTGCTGGTCAGCAAAACGCAGACCGAGCGCGAAGAAGAGAAGAAAGAAAACTGATCGGCAGCCCGCCTTGGACGACCAGCAGCTCCTGCGCTACTCGCGCCACATCCTGCTCAACGAGCTGGGCATTGAAGGTCAGGAACAGCTGCTGGCGTCCCACGCGCTGGTGATCGGCGCGGGCGGCCTGGGCTCACCGGTGGCGCTCTACCTCGGCAGCGCTGGCGTGGGCCGTATCACCGTGGTGGACCACGACGTGGTCGATGAAACCAACCTGCAACGCCAGATTGCACACACCCTTGATCGTGTGGGGCAGCCCAAGGCTGAGTCGGTGAAGGCGGCGATTGCCGCGATCAACCCCGACCCACAGGTCAACGCGCTGGTGCAACGCGCCGACGATGCCCTGCTCGACCGGCTGCTGCCGACGGTGAGCGTGGTCATCGACTGCTGCGACAACTTCGCCACCCGCCACATGGTCAACCGCGCCTGCGTGCGCCACGGCGTGCCGCTGGTGTCGGGCGCGGCGATCCGCATGGACGGCCAGCTCAGCGTGTACGACCCGCGCGACGCCGCCTCGCCGTGTTATGCCTGCGTGTTCCCCGAGACCAGCGACGTGGAAGAAACGCGCTGCGCCACCATGGGCGTGTTCGCGCCGCTGGTCGGCATCGTCGGCACCATGCAGGCGGCCGAAGCGCTCAAACTGATGTGCGGCATGGGCTCGCGCCTGACCGGGCAGCTGCTGATGATCGACGGGCGCGATCTGGGTTTCAACCAGATCGCGCTGCCGCGCCAGCCGGGTTGCGCGGTCTGCGGTCAGCCGCACTGACAGCCCCAGAACCCAGCTCAAGGCCAGGGGCAAGGCCCGTTCCGTCGCCGAAAATCGCGCGGCACCTCGGGTCGGCTCTCGGCAAACAGGCCTTTGCGTCGTTCGCGGGCCCGCTCTTCCTGCTCGGCATAAGGCCCGTTGCTGTGGCGCCAGTGGTACGACCATGCCTGGCCCTGGCTCACCAGCCAGCCGGCCACATCTTCGTCGCCCAGCCGCAGGTTCACCAGCGGACGGCCGTAGTCGTCGCGGCGGCGTTCGCGCACCACGACCACCTTCTCCAGCACACGCGCAGACAACGCATCTTTGGACGCCAGTCCACCATCCTGGCAGATCTCCGGCGCATCGATACCGTCGATGCGCAACTTGCGGTATTTGCCGCCGGCCAGCGGCTTGACCCACAGCGTGTCGCCGTCGGTCACGCGGGTCACGCGCGCTTCGTAGTTGACATCGGCCCGTGGTGGGAAGCCCGGTTGGGCGGCGTCCTGCGCGCCGGCAGCACTGCCCGCGAACGCCAGGAGCACCGCACTGAAAACAAGGGATGGAAAAAACATGCCGCGAGTCTGCCAGCTTTGCCGGCCGACCCGCTCATACGGCTTTGCATTCAAGCGTAGAACAAGGCGCGAAGCCGCAGACAGTGCGAAAGCATGGCATGGCGTTGCAACGAAGTTATACGTTTGAAGGCAACGCCGTATCACACCGCCATGTAGCGACCGGGCCGGTGGTTGATCGCCAGCGTCATGTTGAGCACCACCGCGCCCAGCACCGACCACGCAATCTGCAGCGGCGCACGCACCGAGAACGCCGCGAGCACGATGGCACAGTCCAGCGCCATCTGCAGGTGGCCCGCGCGCCAGCCGAAGCGCTCCTGCAAATAGAGCACCAGCACGTTGAAGCCGCCCAGGCTCGCGCGGTGGCGGAACAGCATGAGCATGCCCGCGCCCATCAGCAAGCCGCCGGCCACGGCCGCGAAGCCGGGCGCCAGCGCCCCGATCTCAATCCAGCCCGGCACCCAGTGCGCCAGCAGCGACAGCAGGCCCACCGCCACAAAGGTCTTGACGGTGAAACGCGCACCCATGCGCCGCCAGGCCAGCGCATAGAACGGCAGGTTGATCAGGAAAAACACCACACTGAAGCTCCAGCCCGTGGCGTAGTGCACGAGGAACGCCAGCCCGGCCGTGCCACCCGTGAGCAGCCCCACATGGCCAAACAGCACCACGCCAAAAGCCACAAACAGGGTGCCGGTCAGCAGCGCCTGCGCGTCTTCGTGCAGCTTGTGACGCCCAGGCGCGGTGGCCTGCGAGCGCGGAGGCGGCGGGGCCGAAGCGGTGGAACGGAACAGGCGCAGCAAGGCCGACATGGAACAACTGACAACGTGGGACAAGGCGCTGAGTGTCGGCCCCTCGGGCCACGTCGGCTTTGACCCAGGTCAGGATCAGTGCCTCAAGGCCGCAACACCTTGGCCACCGGGTTGTTGCGCAGGCGGTACGCGTCGGGCATGTCGGAACCCAGCAGCGGGCGCAGGTAGAGGCGGAAGGCGTCGGTCACGTCGGTGCCGCTGGCTGAGATGAACTCATCTTCCATGGTGCGCGTCTTGCCAGCCACGGCTTCGAGCGGCAGCAACTCGTAGTCGGCCGAATAAAAGCCCGTGCGCTTGATCGCCACCGAGCCGTCCACCTGGCCCCACATGGCGAACTGCACCGCCTTCTCACCCACCTCGCGTGCCTCGCGCTGGTCCACGTCGGACACGCAGCCGATGAAGCTGCGCTGCAGGTAGCCAAAGGTGTCGCCGCGCACGCGCTTGATGCCGAGCTTGTTCTTGATCTCTTCGCACAACAGATCGGCCAGCGCGCCCGTGCCCGAGAGCTGCACGTTGCCGTGCGCGTCCTTCTCGATGTCCTTGGCCAGCTGGGTGATGATGGGCTGGCCGGAAGCGTCGTGGATGCCTTCGCTCACCGCGATCACGCAGCGGCCATGGCGCTCGTACATGGCCTTCACATCGGCCAGGAACTTCGGGATTTCGAACACGCGCTCGGGCACATAGATCAGGTGCGGGCCGTCGTCTGGAAACTTCTTGCCCAGCGCCGACGCGGCCGTGAGGAAGCCCGCGTGCCGCCCCATCACCACGCCCACATAGACGCCGGGCAACGAAGCGTTGTCCAGGTTGGCGCCGGCAAAGGCCTGCGCCACAAAGCGCGCGGCCGAAGGAAAACCGGGCGTGTGGTCGTTGCCCACCAGGTCGTTGTCGATCGTCTTCGGGATGTGAATCGAGCGCAGCGGGTAGTTTGCCTTGTGCGCCTCCTCGCTCACGATGCGCACCGTGTCCGACGAGTCGTTGCCGCCGATGTAGAAGAAGTGCTCGATCTCGTGCGCCTTGAGCACCTTGAAAATTTCCTGGCAGTACTTCAGATCGGGCTTATCGCGCGTGGAGCCCAGCGCCGAGGCCGGTGTGCGCGCCACGGCTTCGAGGTTGTGGCTGGTCTCCTGCGTGAGGTCCACGAAGTTTTCGTCCACGATGCCGCGCACGCCGTGGCGCGCACCGTAGACCCGCTTCACGTTCTGGAAGCGCCGCGCCTCCAGCGCCACGCCCACGAGGGACTGGTTGATCACAGCGGTGGGGCCGCCGCCCTGGGCGACGAGGATTTTTCCGGATGACATGGGCTGCTCCTTCGAAGAGGGATGAAAAATACGGCGCTTCAGTGCCAAGAAACAATGTCAGAAAACACGTTGGGACGCTCTGTTATGGGCGCGGCTGGTCCATGGCG